>CALUMT010000029.1 GCA_944321845.1 uncultured Butyricimonas sp. | reverse complement strand
TCTTCTTTGGCATCCACACGGCGAATGTAGTACAGCTCGTCCGGCGGGAAGTCAACGAAATTGCCCAGGCTGCCTGATGTTCGAGGTGAGTGAGAAATGGCCCTTTCACTGGAGTATTGGCTCCAGTTGAGGCCAAAAATGAAAAAAGGGGCTCCGAAACGGAGCCGAAAATATAAAAAGATGAGTTCGATCGGAAAAATTACAGGGACAGTCTGCCGATTGACTCATTATGACGGAATTAAACGACAGTCCCTACCATAGCCTTTACCCCAACCATTGCACCAAGCATTCCGATGATTATCGGATTAAGTAATGGCGAAGCGATCAGAAAGGACATGGTTGATCCGAAAGGAACACCTGCGTTTAAGAATCCTACTGTCATTGGGATGGTAGAACAGGCACAGAATGGTGTCAAAGCACCGAATCCAGCTGCAATAACATTACCAAACATCCCGGCACCGGACAGCCTTTTCCGTATTTTCTCTTCCGGTACATACATGAGGATAATCTCCACCAATGCACTGATAAACATAAACAGCACGATCAGCTCCATGGTTATCAACACAAAATATTGCAATGTCTCAATAAAAGTATTCATAGTATTTTATTTGTTCTCAATTTTTTAGGATAAAATCTTTCCACGCGGCTACTACCGTATAGTTATAAAAAACTAACAGTAAAATAACTACGACCAGATCAAATAACACCTAACACCAAGGATTCCCGAGAAAAATCATCTAGGGAAGAGCCCTTTAAACCCGCTCATTCCCATATTCTCCAAGCAGATAAAATAAAAGCTAGCAATTACCCCCACAAGAACATTCAGGTAATTCTTTTTTCAAAATTTCCGTAATATAAAAACGAGCAAAAGCATTTCTTATCTCATCACGTACCCGGCGAAATTCTGAATCAACGAAATCCGGCGTCCCGGTCACTTGCGACGGATCATCAAAACCGATATGCATGCGCTTTCCGACCTTTCCGGTAAATGCCGGACAACTTTCCCTTGCTCCTCCACATACAGTTATTACGTAATCCCACGCCTGATCAAGATAAGCATTAACATGTGTCGGCACATGCGAACTGATATCTATCCCGACCTCCCTCATCACTTCCACCGCCTTGGGATTTACCTGTACCGCAGGTTCCGTACCCCCGGAATACACCTCAAGATCTTTATCGAAAGACTGTAAGAAACCGTGTGCCATCTGGCTACGGCAACTATTTCCTGTACAAAGGATCAATACTTTCATAAAAAATCATTTAAACTGTTTTTCCAATTCCTCAGTCGGGATATAACCGACATGACGAAAAACAACATTCGCCGCACTATCCAATATAATCTGAGTAGGTATTGTCTGTACCTCAAAATAATCAGCCCACTCTCCTGTTCCCTTTTTCATCAGATTGATAAAACGCACCTGCACCTTATCCTTATATTTCACTTTCACCTCCTCCATCACTTGTTCCATATTTTTACAAGCCTCACAACCGACGGCCCCGAATTCTAAAAAAGTATATTGATACGAGCCTTTTGCTTTTTTCGTGTAATTATAAAGCATCTCAATGCTATCCGCGATATTCACCGTCTGCTTTTTAGAGGAAGCTATCCCGGCCTCACCGTTACCGGACACGTCCCCCTCTGCCGAGGAAGAACACGTGGCAGATACATTCCCCCGAGTTCCAACGTCACTCTTCGCTGGTTTAGATTCACAAGCGCCTAAAAAGACGACACATGACAAGAAAACAAACAAGAACTTTTCCATTACAAAATCAAGTCTTAATTAAAATAGATTACCAAATAAATAACCGGCAAGTGTTGCCATCACGATCACCAAGGAAACAAAGATTACTGTCTTTTTTGTCCCCATCACACCATGAATCACCAACATATTCGGCAAGGACAACGAAGGTCCGGCCAACAACAAGGCCAAAGCCGGGCCTTTTCCCATCCCGGAAGCCAATAATCCCTGAATGATAGGCACCTCTGTCAACGTGGCAAAATACATAAATGCCCCGGTAAAACTGGCAAAAAAATTGGATAACAGCGAATTCCCCCCTACAGCCCATTCTATCCATTCATTGGGAATCACCCCGGCGATAGCCGTCTGATCGTGAGTCGAACCCAACAGGAAACCAGCAGTAACAACCCCCACTCCCAATAAAGGCATGATCTGTTTAGCAAATCCCCACGAGGAATACAACCATTGCCGATTATCCTCATCCCCTTTGTCAAAAGCAAGGATCAACGCCAATGACGCAATGGCAACAATCATCGGTACCAACGGTACCAGTTTCACGTTTTCCACGAACAGATTAGCCATAACGACTGACACTCCCGTTGCAATCACCCCCAATCCAACCCACACGAAACGCAGTTTCAAAATACGAACCAAAGACCAACACATCATCAAAGCCAACACTCCCACGATATACCATTTATTCGTGAAAATAGCATTCCACACCCCAGTCCCTTCCGTCGAGGGAGCACCCCAGTTGGCAAACACCAGGATCAGCACCAAGGTAAAGAAATGCATCGAGGTCTGCCATATCGGTCGCTTCTCGGGAGGCGGCACGATATTCATCTGCTCTTCCTTTTTCGCTTTCTCCTCTTTCCTGAAAATGAAAGCCATGATCAACCCAATAACCACAGAGAAAACAACAGCCCCGACTGTACGGGCAATACCCATCTCCACCCCCAGGATTCGGGCTGTCAAAATAATCGAGAGGATACTGATGGCCGGTCCGGAATAAAGGAATGCCACTGCAGGTCCCAATCCGGCTCCCCGTTTATAAATGCTCGTGAACAAAGGCAATATCGTGCAGGAACACACGGCCAAAATTCCCCCGGACACCGCAGCCACCGTGTAAGACAACCACTTCTTGGCATTCGCACCGAAATATTTCAACACCGCCCCCTGGCTCACGAAAACGGAAATCACCCCAGCAATGAAAAAAGCCGGCAACAGGCATAGGATGACATGCTCCTGTGCGTACCATTTCACCAAATCCAAGGTGGCATTCACCGCAGTCATAAATCGCTCGCTCTCCAGCGGCAAGAAGAAGGCCGCGGCAAAAACAGCCGCGATCCATCCCAATATCTTCAGTTCCTTACGGGTATCCATGATCCTGAATTTAAATTCCCAGCATCTTTTTCACCTCATCTTCCGTCGGCACATGTCCTTTCACCTTCATCACCCCGTCAACCGACACAGCCGGTGTCTGCATCACGTTATGATTCATGATCTCCACGATATCCTCCACCTTCGTGATAGTGGCATCTATCCCGTGTTCTTTCACTACTTTTTCAATTACCTGATACGTGGTCTTACACTTCGCGCATCCTGGTCCAAATACTTTAATTTCCATACTTCTCGTTATTTTATAATTATTAAATCATTCACTTCAATTAAAAAAACACCACAATACAATAATACAGTCCGATAAGAAGGAATATTCCTCCTACCACCCAATTCGTCCAACGCTGAATTATCTTCATCTTCCCGTAGAAAGCACCGATATGCTGAACACTGAAAGCCAAAATCCAGGCGACAACCAACACCGGTAAAGCCGTGGCTACCGCGAAAACAACCGGCAAGAAATATCCCCCGGCAGAAGTAGCCGCCATGGGTATCAACATTCCAAAATAAAACACCCCGCTCGTCGGGCAAAAAGCCAAGGCAAACAACACTCCCAACAACAAGGCTCCCCAACCACCTCGACGGGCCAGTTTCTCTCCATCCCCGTTAAAACCGAAAGAAGGCAATCTCAACCGGCTGCCGAAAAACATAAACAATCCGATCAAAAGCAAAGCCGGTCCAAGAATCATTTCCCCGTACGTCCCGATAAATTGCTGTATCCCAAACAGACTGGAGCCTTCCTTTAAGACCAGAATCAGAATAACACCCAACAGCGTGTAAGCGATGACCCGGCCCAAGGTGTACAATAACCCGTTCCGGAATATCCGACGACGATTCTCTATATCACGCCCGATAAAACCGATTGCGGCAATATTGGTCGCCAATGGACAAGGCGAAATCGCCGTCACGATTCCCAGCAAAAAGGCGGTCAACACCGGAGTCGTACTACTATCCAACAAAGCCTGTAACCATTCCATCACGTCAATCCATTAATTTCTTAATATCTTCCTTCAATCCATTCTTGAACTTCTCGGGAGCCACCCATGCATTCGCGAAAGCCGACACTGTCAGGTTCTTGACGGTTGATTTCCCATCCTTCCATTTCACCAGGAGCAAAGAAGACCAGGCCACCTCATACTGTTTTACCAAATCCTTATTCTCGTCCAAAGAGATGTCAATCACCTTGAACACCACATCCCCATTTTTCAACTCATCGGCAAATTCCGACTCCACGACTTCCTTCGCCCCCTCCTCGATTGCCAGACAAGTCACGCAACGCTGCTTGGCATGAAAACATAATACCTCCACACAATCCCGATCTGGCTTCACCGTTTTTCCCGTTTCCTTTTTTGCCTTACCATCTCCGCAGGCAAAAAAACTTAAACACACAACCAATAATAAAACTAAATTCTTCATCATTTTATTCCCTTTACAAAATCATTAAACAAATCATTCAAAACACCTAAAATTTGTTATTCGCAAAACTACGAACAATAAATTCAAAAACAAAACCTCCGACCACATTTTTTCACCTTTAACATAAAAATAACAATCGAATTCCTCCCCACTCCACCAAATCCTTCCGTTCAACCTAATCACATTTTTCATACATTCGCGCAGTATTAATAATCCACTTCAGTAAAAACAACACACATGCTAGAAACCTTAAAAGAACTGGATCAATCGTTATTCTTGTTTATCAACGGAGGACACACCCCCTACTGGGACACCTTCATGTACCTGTTCACGAGTAAATGGGTATGGATTCCACTTTACGTCTCCATCCTCTACGTCCTAATCCGTAACCTGAATATCCGTACGGCTATTTTTACGGCAATAGCATTTGCCCTCCTGATCACGCTTGCCGACCAGGCATGCAGTTCCGTGCTACGCCCAATATTCGAGCGTCCTCGCCCCTCACGGGATCCTGCTATTGCCGATCTCGTGCACATCGTTAACGGCAAACGGGGCGGACGATTCGGATTTCCCTCCTGCCATGCCGCCAATACCTTCGCCCTGGCTTCTTTCATGATGCTATTATTTAAGGACAGAGCCTTGACCTGGTTCTTCATGCTATGGGCTATCATCACCTGCTACACACGAATATACGTCGGGGTACACTATCCTGGAGATTTACTTTTCGGCACCCTGGTCGGATTCCTTTCCGGAATCATCGTGTACAGTTTATACCGCTACTGCATACCACTCAAAGGCATTCATTCTCTTTTAAAATATGACATCACACAAATTCGGACTCGTTTATCTGGAAACTGGCAACACACGGGAACGATTATAACCATAGGTGCCCTCACAATACTTTGCTTTTTCATCGCCGCCATCTGGTACAGGGTCTATTAAGCCTACTCACCCTCATCACCGACTCGTATCTTCAAGGCATCGAAAACTCTATTCAAAGGGATCATGAACGGTAATTCATGCATGGTGAACCGTTCCTGAACCGTTGCTGAACCGTTCCAAAGAAGACTAAGAGGCGAAGGGAGAGTGAATTAAGAGCGAATTATATAAATTGTCCGCTTTGGCACAATTCTTGTACAATATGGCTGCATGATATAAATACAAGACCAAGCATGAAATCAAGAGCCAAACACATTCTGACAATCATTATATTATGTGTATTGTCATTAACGACATCCGCACAAACCAAGGAATCCAAAGAGAGGGAAGAATTACTGCCTTATGGAAATTTCGACAACTGGCTGGTTCGTATTATTGATGAATCATTCATTATAGGAGGCGGCACGAAATATTTGTACGAGGTTGCCCCGACGGATACCATAAGAGGAGATATCCCCTATAAAAGTTCTCCCGTTTCTCCCTGGAGAACCTCTAATGTACTTGCCCACGTCAGCGGAATCACCAAATGTAGCGTCTCTGTTTTCCCGGAGAAACGGGATGAAGGCAAATGCGTACGCCTGGAGACTCTGATGGAAACCTGTAAGGTATTAGGTATCGTGAACATCACGGTTCTTGTTCCCGGAACAATCTACCTGGGTGAGATGATGGAACCCATCCGGGACACGAAAAATCCACAGAGCAAACTTAACGCGGGAATCCCGTTCACCAAGCACCCGAAAGCCGTGGTATTTGATTACAAGTTTGATGCCCCAGACAAGGATCACCGTATAAAATCCACAGGTTTCAGCCGCATCAAAGAAATTCCGGGGAGGGATTCCTGTGAACTGTACATTATTCTGCAAAAACGCTGGGAGGATGAAGAGGGGAACGTGTACGCTAAACGGGTGGGAACTCTCGTGAAACGGTTCTGGAAAAATACCCCGGAATGGATAAACAATTACCGGGCCGAGATTCTTTACGGCGATATCACGTGGCACCCGGACTATCGCCCTTATATGCGCCTAATCCCAGAGGAACAGTCTCTTTATTGCGTGAACAGTAAAGGCAAGTCTGTACCTATTAAAGAGGTTGGATGGGCTCCAATTGGTGAAATGCCGACCCACCTCGTTTTCAGGGCCTCATCCAGTTGTGGAGAAGCTTATATCGGTACGGTCGGGAATAAATTCCGACTGGACAATATCCGATTCGTGTATGACGAATAAAACGGGTATTATTTATCTTTCGCGGGAAGAGGCCTCCGTTTGCAGGTATACCACAAACATATCCCTCCCGCAACGATAAAGGGAACGCTCAACCATTGCCCGAGGTCCAAGGAAAAATTATCCTCAAAGGCAACTTGCCTTTCCTTGACATATTCCACTAAAAAACGGGCCGAAAAAACAAGAAGAAGAAAAAGACTCCAGTAAAGTCCCCGGTAACGGAACCGGAAACTCAGGTACAAGACGATATTCACCAGAAACACGAACAGATAAGAAACAGCCTCGTACAATTGAGCCGGATGCCGGGGAATCGTATCCACCCGTTCAAAAACGATCGCCCACGGAAGATCAGTCGGGAATCCAAGCATTTCGGAATTAATGAAATTACCCAAACGGATAAAACAAGCTCCCAAGGGCAACACGATAGCCAAACGGTCCAGGATAGCCATGAAAGGAATATTCAACCGCCGGGCATAAAATATCAGTGCCAACACGAGCGCCAAAGCTCCCCCATGGCTTGCCATGCCCCTGTAGCCGGAAAAAACATAATTTCCTGTAGCATCTTTCGTCACGGGAAGAAAAATCTCAAGAGGATGACGCAAAAAATAACATGGCTCATAAAACAGGCAATGGCCCAGTCGGGCTCCAATAAAAAGACTGATCGTAGTCACCATGACAAGCAGTTGCAACTGAGGCCAAGGGAACCCTTCCCGAGCGTATACCCGTTTCAATATCCACACACAAATCACCGTACCGACGATAAAAAGAAGACTATACCACATCACCGGAAACTTCCCCATGAAAAAGGCAACGGGATCAACATCCCAACGTATATAAATCAACATATAAACATCAAATCTATCCCTCGCGAAAGTAGAGATAAAAGGCATTCGTTCCAGTTTCTTTCCAGAATATTTCCATAACTTCGCGTAAAAACAAGGGAAGAAATGAAAATCTTAATTATTGAAGACGAGAAAAGTCTGCGGGAAGTCATGACCCGTTCACTGGAAAAAGAACGCTTCGTGGTAGAGGAAGCCCCCGATTATCCCAGCGCCTTACAAAAAATCAATGATTATGATTATGATTGTATCTTATTGGACATCATGCTACCCGGGGGAAGCGGATTATCCATTCTGGAAGAACTCAAAAAAATCAGGAAACGGGAAAGTGTAATCATCATTTCCGCTAAAGATTCGATCGAGGACAAGGTGCTCGGACTGGATTTAGGTGCCGATGATTACCTGGCAAAACCATTCCACCTGGCAGAATTAAACGCAAGGGTAAAATCCGTTATCCGACGCAAACAAAACGAGGGAGAATTACAAATCACTATAGGCAACCTTACCGTTTTTCCCGACCGCCATTCAGCGACAGTCAACGGGAAAGAACTAAAACTGAACCGCAAGGAATTCGACCTGCTTTATTATTTCACGACAAACCCGGATCGGCTAATCAACAAAACGGCTTTAGCGGAATCCATTTGGGGAGACCGCATAGATCAAGCGGACAGCCTTGATTTCATCTACTCCCAGGTGAAAAACCTGCGGAAAAAATTAAAAACAGCGGAAGCAGAAGCGGAAATCAAAGCCGTATATGGTTTCGGTTATAAACTTGTATCAACACCGGAAGCATGAAACTGATTCATTATACCATCAGGAAACTATCCGTCGTGATGATCATTATTCTCACGGCATGGGCCGCTTTATTCTCATTCAACATTTTCGAAGAGGTATGGGATGAAACGGATGACAGCCTGGAAAATTTCAAGATTCTCATTATCCGCCAATTCATGCAAGACACGACCACCCTGAATTTAGGAGACAAGGACCTAATGAGCCAATATCACATCCGGGAAATTACAGAAAAAGAAGCTATCCATTACAAGGAACGTTATTTCGATTCTACCCGTTTTTATGAAACCGAACTGGAATTTGACCCCATCCGGGTTCTCAAAACAGCCTTCAGGGGACCGAACAGCAAGTTTTACGAACTGACAATCCAAATGTCTACTCTGGAAAAAGACGATATGATACGGGCTATGCTCACGTGGGTCATCATTTTGTATTTCGTACTATTTATATGCCTGATAACCATATCAAATATTGTTTTCAGGAAAAGCTGGAAACCATTTTACAAACTAATGAACTGGCTAAACCTGTTTACCCCGGGAAGCCAGATTGCCCCATTGGATAATCCCACAAGAGTAAATGAATTCAAACAACTGAACACGGCCATTCAACAAATGGCCCAACGCAGCGAAGATATGTACGCTCAACAAAAACAATTTATCGAGAACGCATCGCATGAATTGCAGACCCCGTTGGCCATCTGCCAGAACAAGCTTGAACTGCTGGCAGAAAACACCCCCTGCACGGAAGAACAATTACAGGAAATCGGCCAGATTCACGACACGATACGCAGAGCCGTACTGCTTAATAAATCCTTACTTTTACTATCCCGCATTGAAAACGGCCAGTTCCACGATAAGCAAAACATCAACATGAATTCCCTTATTCAGGAAATCACAGAAGATTTCTCAGAAATATATGAATACAAAAACATCCAGATCAATATAGAAGAACATGACACGTGTGACGTACAGATGAACGAGATTCTTGCCAATGTACTCATCTCAAACCTCATCAAAAATGCCATGATTCACTCCCCGAATAACGGCGAGATAAACATCAGCATACAAAAACATGACCTTGTTTTCAGTAATACAAGCAACGAGCCTCCACTAGATCCCCAACGGATATTCCGTCGCTTTTATCAATCCGATTACAAGAAATCGGAATCCACGGGATTAGGATTGGCTATCGTGAACAGTATTATCCATTTTTACCACTTCCAAATAAAGTATTATCATAACGGCAAGCATAATTTCCAGATTTTTTTGCAATAAATTTTGGAGAAATCGGACATTTTCCCAAATCTTTCCCAAATCTCATTGTTTTTTTGTATCATCAAATTACAGAAAAAGAATACAAACACATAAAAAAGGATAACTATGAAAACAAGAATCACATTTTTAAGCATGCTCGCCATCGCGGGAACATTTATGACAACCAGTTGTGATGACAACGACGACAAGTGGACACCAGACCAACACATCGTGAGTGCATTGGACAGCAAATACCCCGGAATTTCAAAAGTAGATTGGGATAAGGAACAAAATTATTATGTAGCCGATTTCCGATATGAAAATATCGAGAGAGAAGCCTGGTTTTCAGAAGGAGGAGAATGGGTTATGACGGAAAGCGACATTACCTATGAGATGCTTCCCCAAGCCGTAAAAACCAGTTTCGAGGCAAGCGAATACAACAGCTGGAGGAAAGAGGATATCGATATGCTGGAAAGATTGAACACGGAAACCTTGTACATACTTGATCTGGAACAAGGAGAACAAGAAGTTGATTTATATTACAACGAGAAAGGCGACTTAATTAAGACCATAACTGATTCTGACGATCATTCACACATGCCGATCCAATTGACAAACAAGCAACAGGAATTGATAAACAGCAGATATGCCGGAGCTACAATTGTTGATGTTGATAAAGAAGCCCGTGGAACTGAAATTGAAATTAAACACGAAAATATTTACAAGGAAGTATATTTCAACAATAATGACGAATGGCAGCATACGACATGGGACATCTACTACCGCAACAACTCCAATAACGGTATCACGGAAGAAGCTGTAAAAAATGCCATTCGAAACTACGAGAGTCAAGGTTACCAGGTTGATGATGTTAACCTACGGGAAAATGCCAATGGAACCGTATACATCGTGGAATTCGAAAAAGAACACGATATTGAGATTGTCAAGACTTTTGACATGGAAGGAAATGAAGTATTGTAAAACAAGCGTAAATTAACGACATGAAAAAGATCACGATATTGTTATGCATGGCTTTCGCTTCCATATTCGTAGGCTGCAAAGCCAATGGATACACTCCCCCAAAAAACGTCATTGAGTCCTTCAACAACAAATACACTCAAGCGACACGAGTGAATTGGGAAATCAGGAATTCGTATTACGTGGCAGAATTCATTCTTAACAACACGAAAAGCGAAGCGTGGTTCGACAACAAGGGCGAATGGAGTATGACGGAAAGCGAACTAAGTTTCAGACAACTTCCCGTGGTGATTAGAAACGGGTTTGATGCCAGCGAATTCAAGAACTGGGCTATAGAAGACGTGGAAAAAGTGGAACGAAACGGCATGGAGTCTCTCTACATTCTACAAGTAGAACTGGGAGAACAGGAAATGGCCATCCACTATCTGGAGAACGGGACCCGTATCAAAACGGTCATGCACGATCCCCATGAACATCAACCCATGAATTTACCCGAAAATGTCAAACAATTTTTACAGCAAAAATACCCTCAAGCCAATATCATTGAAGTAGAGGAAGATAACAGCCTACTTAAAATTGACATCGTGGATAACCGCATCAAAAAAGAGGTCGTTTTCAATTACAAAAACCAATGGGTGGCAACAAACTGGGAAGTACTCCGGAACGAAGTACCCGCTAAGGTGATGCAAGCTCTACAAGCTTCCGCCTATGCCCAATATCAAATCGATGATATTGACTACGAGGAACAGGCAGACGGGACAAATCTATACATCTTTAATCTGGAATCCGGGCATCAAGAGGTTATCTTATACATCAACGCCAATTCCGCCCAAATTATTTCCGCAATTCAAGAACATTGAACCCCCAAGCAGAAAAATATCAGGCACCCCACTCACAAACAAAGGGGTGCTTTTATTTTACAATAAAACCAGAGAAATCATTATGCAAGAAGCGATTCAGTTCTTCTGGCGTTATACGGACTTTAAAATGCCCATCCTTGACAAAGGAGATGTTTCCCGTTTCCTCACTCACGACCACAATATGAGCATCCGTGGCAGAGCTCATTCCAATGGCCGCACGATGGCGCAATCCCAAACTCCCCGGAATATTCGTGTTATCGGAAACAGGAAGGATACAACGAGCTGCCAATATCTTATTATCCGCAATGATTGCCGCACCATCATGCAAAGGTGAATTTTTAAAAAATATATTCTCGAGCAATTCTTCCGTCACGATTGATTTTAAAAAAACACCTGTCTGCGCGTAATTGTACAATTCGGAATGCTGCGACAAAACAATTAATGCCCCTGTCTTCGTCTTGGAAAAATAGTCACAGGCATTCACGATAGCATCCGCCACTTCATCATTAACAGAATGTTTGGATAACAAACGATTCATGTTGAAGATATTCTGGAAATTATATTTACTTCCCAACAATAACAAGAATCGCCGAACCTCCTGCTGGAACACAATAAGCAAAGCAATCACTCCCACACCCATAAATTGTCCAAGGATGGAGGAAATAAGTTCCATATTCAACGCTTTCACCAATAACCAGGCCACATAGAAAATAAATAAGCCGACAAATATGTTCACGGCAACCGTACCCTTTACCAGTTTATAAACCTGATAGAACACGAATGCGACCAACAAAATATCCAGTATATCCCAAAAGCCCAGAGTGATGAACAGCAACATAATTTTCAATTTTAGCAAGTATCTCTTTTAAGAAGCAAATATAAAGGAATTCCGACAACAAAGTTAGCAGAAAAAGGAAGAATCGACAGAATGAATTTATTTCTTTTTCAAAATGACAATAAGCACGGCAATCAGCACGATAACCAACCCCACGTAATTCAACATGGAGAGATGCTCCTGAAAATAAAACACACCTATTACAATAGCCGTCAACGGCTCCAATGTTCCCAACACGGAACAGGGCACGGAACCGATCAATTTAACCGCAGACACCAATAAACGGGCAGAAAGAATTGTACTTAGCACCGCCAACTGGAACATGTCAAGCAAAAACCTCGGGCGTGTAATAAACTCCATTTTCCCCTGTACACCTCCTAATAGCAAATAAAACAATGCGGTAAACAAAAGAGCATAACATGTCAGCACGTCCGGATTCATCCGTTTCAGCACAGGCCTGTTCAGAACCACGATATAACTTCCATAAGTCAAAGTCGAAACAAGTACAAAGAACAATCCCCACCAATTGACATCACCAGGTGTCCACGACAGCAAAGCGACGCCAGCAATCGCCAGCCAAATCCCGAGATTCACAATCCACCCCAATCGCTCCTTATAGACAAAATGCATCAACAAGGCGACAACAACCGGATAAAAATAATGTATCGCGGTAGCCACTCCCGTCGGCATATAATGATATGAAAGCATTAAAAAAAAGGCGGTAATCCCGTAACAGCCAACCCCGGCAAAGATAACTTCCTTTAATTCGCCCGTAGACAAACGCATATCAACACGTCTAAACAACAGATACAAGGCATAAACCAATCCCGCAATTCCATAACGATACACGAGAATCGTCTCGTTATTCACACCATCCAGTATAGCCTGATTGGCATACAATGGGATCAAACCGAATGTCGCAGCCGAAAGAGCTGCAAATAATAATCCTTTTACCCTTTTCATTTTCCATCGCAAAAAACGGCGCAAAAATAGGGATTTTTTATACATTTGCCCGAAAATAAAAACTGAAAAAACGATGAAACACACACTTGCACTTCTACTTTGTACAATACTGACTATTCAATCTTTCGCACAAGCAGATAATCGGGCAAAAACGATTCTAGACAAAGCCGTCGCCACGATTAAAGCCTTGCCTGCCGTAGAAATTGTTTTTGAACTTTCCATGATAAACACGGAGGAACATATTCAGGAAACACACCCGGGTAAAGCATACATGAAAAATCCCATGTACCGTATAGATGTCATGGACACTGAAAATTATTTTGACGGGGAAGTTATTTACACTTACATGCCGGAAGCAGGAGAAGTAAATATAAAAACTCCGGATGACAACGAAGATGAAATGTTAAACCCGACTATATTGTTCGATATCCACAACCAAAAATTCAACCAGAAACTTGTAGAAGAAAAAGGGGGAAAAGCCTATATCGAATTAACCCCCAAAGAAGAGCACCACCAAATAGAAAAGATCGGCGTGTGGATTAACACGAAAAACAATCAGGTAGAGAAAGTGACTTCATTCGGTAAAGACGGGAATGACATCGTCATTACCATAAAGAGCATAAAACAACCGGAAAAGGAATTGGATCAAAGCTTTTTCCGCTTTGACACCGCAGCTCATCCAGATGTAGATGTCATTGATTTACGCTAAATAGCGGGATCATTATTTCATATTTCAAGAGATTTTTCAAGAGGGGATCGTCTTAAACGAATTCCCTCATTTTTTTTGAAAATATATAGTTTTTTTCCTTGATTATGGCAATTACAATCTATACATTCGCGCATGTGTTTTAAAAGCATATTTTTTTATACACGATAAAAGGCAAACAACTAGGAACAAATAACATAAACATATTAATACATAATTTATATTATCATGAAACCGACTCATATTGAACACATTGGTATCGCTGTTGCCAATTTAGAGGAAGCAATTCCTTTTTATGAAAAAGTATTAGGTCTAGAATGCTATGCAATCGAAGAAGTTGCAGACCAAAAAGTAAAAACAGCTTTCTTCAAAGTTGGTCAAACAAAGATTGAGTTGTTGGAACCGACAAGTCCAGACAGTACTATTGCAAAATTCATCGAGAAAAACGGAGGTGGTATGCACCACATGGCATTTGCTGTTGAAGATGTACAAACAGCATTAAATGATGCCGCTGCTGCCGGTTGCCAATTAATCGACAAAGCTCCTCGTGGAGGTGCAGAAGGTTTAAGAATCGGATTCTTGCACCCGAAGACAACTTGCAGAGTGTTAACCGAACTTTGCGGCACGAAATAATCAGATGAATATCCTATTAAAAGAAACGCTATGACAAATCAAGATAAAGTCAAAGAATTAATTGACTTACGTATTAAAGCGAAATTAGGCGGAGGAGAAAAACGTATCGATTCCCAACACAAGAAAGGGAAATACACGGCACGGGAAAGAATTGCCATGTTGTTGGACCAAGACAGTTTCGAGGAATTCGACATGTTCGTAACACACCGTTGCCATAATTTCGGGATGGAAAAAACGACATTCCTTGGAGATGGTGTTGTAACAGGACAAGGAACCGTTAACGGACGAATCGTTTTTGTATTTGCCCAGGACTTTACCGTATTCGGAGGAGCTCTTTCTGAAACATTAGCTCAAAAGATTTGTAAAGTAATGGATAAAGCTATGACGGTTGGGGCTCCTGTTATTGGTTTGAATGATTCCGGCGGTGCCCGTATCCAAGAGGGTGTAAATTCTTTAGCCGGATACGCTGAAATTTTCGAACGGAATATTTTGGCCTCAGGTGTCATCCCTCAAATCTCTGCTATTTTCGGTCCCTGCGCAGGAGGAGCTGTTTATTCTCCGGCCTTAACTGACTTCATTTTAATGACTGACCAAACGTCATACATGTTCGTAACAGGACCGAAGGTGGTAAAAACAGTTACGGGTGAAGATATCAGTACGGAAGAGCTTGGTGGTGCAGAAGTACACTCCAGCAAGTCAGGTGTTTCTCATTTCTTGGCTGCCAACGAGGAAGAAGGAATCGCATTAATCCGTGATCTACTTTCTTATCTGCCATCCAACAACTTGGAAGAGGCCCCGATGATCGTATGCAACGATCCGATCGATCGTTTGGAAGACAAATTAAATAGCTTGATTCCTGATAATCCAAACTTACCTTACAACATGATGGAGGTAATCGAGGCAATCGTTGATAACGGAAAATTCTTGGAAGTTCACCAACGCTATGCCCGTAATATTATCGTTGGATTCTGCCGTATGGGTGGTCGTTCCGTGGGAGTTATCGCTAACCAACCGAGTTTCTATGCTGGAGTACTTGACATCGAGGCTTCACGAAAGGCTGCTCGATTCGTTCGTTTCTGCGACTGCTTCAACATTCCAATATTGACTCTTGTTGATGTTCCAGGATTCTTGCCGGGAAGAGTTCAAGAATATGGTGGAATCATCACTCACGGAGCCAAATTAATGTTTGCTTATGGAGAGGCTACTGTTCCAAAGGTTACTGTAACATTGCGTAAATCTTACGGAGGTGCTCACGATGTGATGTCTTGTAAGCAGTTACGTGGCGACTTCAACTACGCTTGGCCAACAGCACAAATCGCCGTAATGGGAGCCAAAGGTGCCATTGAAGTATTATATGGTAAAGAAGTGGCAGCCATTACCGATCCGGAGGAGAAAGCAAAATTCATCGCAGAAAAAGAAGAAGAATACAACAAGGCTTTCGCTAACCCGTATAAGGCTGCATCCTATGGATACATTGATGACGTTATCGAACCGCGCAATACGCGTTTCCGTGTAATTCGTGCGTTCCAGTCATTACAGACTAAACGGGTAACGAACCCAATGAAGAAACATTCAAACATACCTTTATAATACGTGAGATATGACCTTGTTAGCTATAAACTGGGCATTTACGCTTCTGGTTATGGGTGTCGGAATGGGGGTAGTATTTGTATTATTGATTGTCTTAATATGGATTATCAATCTACAAACTGCTATTATCCATGGCAAAGACAATAATAAGAAAAGCGTAAAAACGGAGCCTGTCGTGACAACAGACACGCACCCGACACCGCATGAACAAGCCGCTATTGCAATGGCTATGCACTTGTATTTTGATGCTCATGATGAGGAGCCACACGTGATTACCATCGAAGAAGTGGAAAGACGTTATTCACCGTGGAGTTCTAAAATTTACAGTATGAGAAATTTCACAAAATAACTTATAGACAATTATGAATAAATATAAAATCACCATTGACGGGAACGCTTACGATGTTTCGGTAAATGTTACAGATCACAATAAAGCAAACGTGGAAGTAAACGGAATATCCTACGACGTTACTTACGAGAACAAGACTACCACAACGGTTTCACCTGTTACCCGTAAAGTTGCTGCCCCGGCCGCTCCACAAGTACAAGTTCAACAACCAACTGCATCCGCAAGCAAGAATTCCGTAAAATCTCCATTACCTGGAACGATCAGTGCCATTAACGTGAAAGTTGGTGCTCAAGTGAAAAGAGGGGATACTTTAATCGTGATAGAAGCCATGAAAATGGAAAACAACATTATGGCTAGCTCTGACGGTCAGGTTAAAGCTATTCATGTAACCGTGGGCCAAAGTGTTGCACAAGACGACCCGCTTATTGATTTAGCTTAATTCACCGTAAATTTATTTGAAATGGAACAAATAAAAAAATATGTGATTGGAGTTGCGGCCTTTCTAGGACTATTCATTCTGCCTTTTGCGGCTAATGCCGAAGAAGTCAATCTCGCCGAGAAAATGATGAAGTTCATCAATGACACGGGATTTGCCAAATTAGGTACGGAGAATTGGATGTGTCTTATCATGATTGGTGTCGCTTGCGTATTGCTATATCTAGCAATAGTGAAAAAATTTGAGCCACTATTATTATTACCGATTGCTTTTGGTATGTTATTGACAAATCTTCCTGGAGCAGGCCTTTACCACGCCGAATTATTCGCGGGTGGACATGTACACTGGGAAAATTTTGCCAATGCCAATAATGTCGGATTGTTGGATTATCTTTATTTAGGTGTAAAATTAGGTATCTATCCATGTATCATTTTCATTGGAGTTGGTGCCATGACTGATTTTGGACCTCTTTTAGCAAACCCGAAGAGCTTTTTGCTAGGAGCTGCTGCCCAATTGGGTATTTTCGTAACCTTCTTGGGAGCTTTACTTCTTGGCTTCACGTATCAGGAAGCTGCTTCTATCGGTATCATCGGTGGAGCAGATGGTCCTACCGCAATTTATTTGACGTCAAAACTGGCGCCTAACTTATTGGGACCTATTGCTGTAGCTGCTTATTCATACATGGCTTTGGTACCGGTTATCCAACCCCCTATCATGCGGGCTTTGACGACTCAAAAGGAACGGGAAATCGTCATGACTCAATTACGGAAAGTATCGAAAACGGAAAAAATCATTTTCCCTATTGTAGTTACGGTATTCGTATCTTTATTGTTACCCTCTGCCGCACCTCTTATCGGTTGCCTCATGTTAGGAAACTTGATGCGGGAAAGTGGTGTTGTAGATAGATTGAGCAAAACGGTACAAAACGAATTGATGAACATTACTACCATCTTCCTTGGTATTTCAGTTGGAGCAACAACAACTGCCGCAGCATTCCTGAACCTGCAAACATTATCAATCTTAGTCATTGGAATTATTGCCTTTGGTGTGGGAAGTGCTGGCGGTGTTCTGTTGGCTAAATTCATGAATCTATTCCTGAAAAACAAAATCAATCCTCTTATCGGTTCCGCAGGTGTATCTGCAGTACCGATGGCCGCTCGTGTTTCCCAGAACGTGGGACAAGAAGCTAATCCTGGAAACTTCTTGTTGATGCATGCCATGGGACCCAACGTAGCTGGAGTTATTGGATCTGCTGTTGCAGCCGGTATTTTGTTATCTTTCTTGGGATAATATTTGTACTAATCATACAAGGGAGTGTGTTCCATACGTGGACACACTCTTTTTTATAACATAAAACAATTATGAATAAAGGATTTGGAAGCGATAATTTTTCTGGAGCATTACCGGAAGTTATCAACGCAATCGCATCTGCCAATGCAGGACACGAACATTCCTATGGTGAAGATTCATATACTCAAAAAGCCATCGAAGATTTCAAACAAATATTCGGGAATGACATTGAAGTGTATTTTGTATATAATGGCACCGGGGCAAACATATTAAGCATTACAGCATTTACCCAACCATATCACGCCGTAATTTGTGCAGAAACAGCCCACATAAACGTAGACGAATGTGGAGCTATAGAAAAACAAGGATGCAATAAATTGTTAACGGTACCCACGAAAGATGGCAAATTAACGATTGATTTGATCCGCCACCATATGCACGAATTTGGTAATCAACATGCCGTACAACCCAAAATAATATCAATTACACAATGCTCTGAACTTGGCACAGTATATAGCATAAAAGAATTAAAAGAATTATGCGCATATGCTCATGCTCATGACATGTACGTACACATGGATGGGGCTCGACTTGCCAATGCCATTGCTTACTTAAAATGTACTCCAGCCCAAATCACGAAAGAAGTCGGCATAGATGTGCTAAGCTTCGGAGGGACCAAGAACGGCATGATGTTTGGAGAGGCCGTCATTTTCTTCACCCGTCCACCCAAAGAGGTAAAATATGTTCGTAAACAAGCCATGCAATTACATTCAAAATCACGGTTTATTGCAGCCCAATTCTCGGCCGTATTAAAAGATGGGTTATGGCTCAAAACCGCCTCTCATGCCAATGAAATGGCACAGAAACTAGTTAATGCTACCGCCTCAATACCTGGAGTAGAAATCATCAGAGAGGTACAAGGCAACGAGGTATTTGCCCGTATTCCTCAAAAACACATAAAACCTTTACAGGAGGCATGCTTTTTCTACGTGTGGAATGAAGAAAATTCAGAAGTTCGCTGGGTTTGTTCCTTTGACACGACAGAAGAAGATATCCAACAATTCGTCTATTTATTGCGCAAAGAACTAATGCAATGAAACAACGACAGATCATCATCACGGAAGATGGAAGCAGCTCATTATATATTCCTGCACTGAATGAACATTATCATTCAGTGCATGGAGCTATCCAAGAGTCCATGCACATTTTCATCCAAGCTGGTATAGAATATTACAATCATCAAACGATACACATTCTTGAAGCCGGCTTTGGTACCGGTTTAAATTGCTATCTAACCTTATTGAATGCACAATCTACAAATCGTCATATCATTTACCACACTTACGAAAAATACCCCTTAACGACAGAAGAAATAAATGCCCTAAACTATCCTGTCTTTATATCCCCGGAAACTCAAGATATATTCCACAGTCTTCATGGCAGCCCCTGGGAAGAAGAGATTAAGATTACGCCTTATTTCACGCTCTGCAAACATCAAGCAGATTTCACGGAAGTCAGTCATCCCTCTATGTTTGATATCGTCTTTTTTGATGCTTTCGCACCAGAAGTCCAACCACATTTATGGACGATTGAAGTACTACAGAAATTTTATGAAGCACTAAAAGACAATGGTATATTTGTAACCTACTGTGTAAAAGGTATAATAAAACAACGACTACGAGATCTCGGCTTCAAAATAAAACGCCTCCCCGGCCCTCCCGGTAAAAGAGAAATGCTTCGAGCAACTAAAATATCCGACGCACATGACAAAGAGTGAGCTAAAAGAATTATTGGATGAAAAATACATCGAATACTGCAAGTCAGAATTTTTCATCGAAACAGATCCTATCCAGATTCCCAAATACTTCGAAGACAAGGAAGATATAGAAATATCTGGATTCCTTGCAGCCTCTCTAGCCTGGGGGCAACGCCCGACCATTATAAAAAAATGCAAGGAATTAATGCACCTCATGGAATTTGCTCCTTACGACTTCCTCATGCATGCGGAAACAAATGACTATGCCCGCTTTAAAAACTTTAAACACCGAACATTCAATGGCTATGACTGCATCTATTTTCTCCAATCGCTTGCCAATATTTATAAAAAACACGGAGGACTGGAACAAGTATTTACACAAGCCTATCAACGCCATAACGATATGATAGAGGCTTTAAAAGAATGGTACTCTATTTTTACGGAACTCCCTGCTGAAAATAGAGTACTCCGGCATATTGCCAACGTGAACAAAGGATCTGCCGCCAAACGCATTAACATGTATCTACGCTGGATGGTCAGACAAGACGGAGAGGTAGATTTTGGATTATGGCACCATATTCCTCCATCCGCTCTCCTTATTCCACTAGACCTACACACGGGAAATACTAGCCGTCAATTAGGATTATTGAATCGCAAACAAAATGACTGTAAAGCTGTCATCGAACTCACAACTCGACTTAGAGAATTTGATCCGGAAGACCCCATTCGTTACGATTTCGCTCTGTTCGGACTCGGAGCATTTGAGCGACAATCCTCAACGCCTGATTTTCCTCGCTTCTAAATTCCAGTTTATAGTAACAGCATTCCAGCAGCCACCTCTTTCGCAACCTGTGAAGAAGTCCCCTCCAGTATTGCTAACGCAAATTTAAAGGCATAGGCCGGTCCTCGTCCCGTAATCAAATTTCCATCAACAACGACACCATCCGATTTAATATTAGCCCCCGGCAAATAAGATTCAAAACCGGGATAACATGTCATATTATACTGGCGACTAAATTTCAGATGACTCAAAACCAATGCCGGTGCAGCACAAATAGCAGCAATTTTCCCACCTTTATCAACATGCGCCTGCAACCAATTCAATAACTTGGAACAATCCCCTAAATTTTTAGAACCGGGCATACCTCCAGGACATATCAAGTACTCGGCATCCTCCCCACAGATATCATCTAACAAACAATCCGCTTTTACTGGAATTCCATGCGCCCCGACAACTTCTCTATCCCTCGTAATAGATACTGTATTTATCTCAACATTTCCCCGTCTCAACACGTCTACCACAGCCAAAGCCTCTACTTCTTCAAAACCATTTGCCAAAAACAAAAACGACTTTTTCATAATACCATATATTTCAAATTACATGCCCAATATAGAAAATAAAATCTATAAAAAGAAGTCGCACCCAAAGTAAATTTCCCAAGGCAAAAAATAAAAAGTCGCCCTATCTACGAACAAAACAAGAGGAGCGATTCGCCAGCTTCTCGAATCGCTCCTCCAAGATTATTCATTTATCTATTATCCTAAATAAGTCTTCAACAACTTACTCCGGGAAGAATGCCGCAATCGACGGATTGCTTTTTCCTTGATTTGTCTAACACGTTCACGGGTCAAACCGAATTTTTCTCCGATTTCCTCCAACGTCATTTCCTGGCAATTGATACCAAAGAACAATTTAATAATATCACGTTCTCTCTCCGTCAGCGTAGCCAAAGCACGTTCCACTTCCGTAGACAAGGACTCATTTATCAAGGTCTTGTCAGCAACTGGAGAATCATCATTAACCAGAACATCCAGCAAACTATTATCCTCGCCTTCCACGAAAGGAGCATCTACAGAAATATGACGTCCAGAAACCCGCAAGGTATCCGCAACCTTTTCTGCCGGCAAATCCAATGTCTCTGCCAATTCTTCCGGAGATGGACGACGCTCATGCTCTTGCTCAAAACGAGAGAATGCTTTATTTATCTTATTCAAGGAACCGACCTGATTCAATGGCAGACGAACAATTCTGGACTGCTCTGCCAACGCCTGCAAGATGGATTGCCGAATCCACCACACGGCATAAGAAATGAACTTAAATCCTCGTGTCTCATCAAATTTCTCGGCCGCTTTAATCAAACCAAGGTTACCCTCGTTAATCAAGTCGGGCAAACTTAAACCTTGATTCTGGTACTGTTTCGCAACAGAAACAACAAAGCGCAAATTTGCACGAGTCAACTTCTCCAACGCTCTTTGATCACCTTTCCGAATACGTTGAGCAAGCTCAACCTCTTCCTCCACGGTTATCAAATCTTCTTTACCGATCTCTTGCAAATACTTGTCGAGAGACGCACTCTCTCGATTAGTTATTGATTTTGTTATTTTTAACTGTCTCATAATCTCTTATATATTCTCCCCGAAAATATGCCGCAAAGGTACGACTTTTTATCCACAAACCAATATGTTAAAATCACCACCTCGTACAGATTAACTTTTTTTTAATTCTGAGGCGATAAGGCAAAGTACTCAACCCTTCCCCTCGGAGATATTGTTGTCAATAAAACACCCTCATTCTCTGCTATCTTTAAGGCCTTTATCAAATCCTCCTTATCATAAATATAGACGTTATTTACTTTCACAATGATTGTACCTTTTAACAACCCCAAAGCTTTAAATGGGCCATTTTTCAATTCCGTTATTTTTACTCCCTTATTTATTCCATAGCGATAACGGTCTTCTCGGCTAATTGGCTCCACGGTAGCTCCCAAAATACCATCGGTATGTCCATCAACGACAGAGGTATCACCATAGGTGTTTTGTAATACTACATCAAAATTCTTCAGTTTACCATCCCGTTTCACTCCGATTTTCACGGTAGCCCCCGGGTGATATTTAGCCAATTGCCCTTGGAATTCAGGAACGGTCTTCACCTCTACATCATTAATATACTTGATGACATCTCCCTCTTTAATTCCAGCCTTATAAGCGGCACCATCTTTCAACGGTTCAACGACATAGATTCCTCCAATTTCGTCAAGATCCATTTTTTTCACCACCTCATCCGTAACTTCCACCATTTGTATACCGATTACCGCACGTTGAACCACACCAAACTCTTTCAAATCACCAACCACTTTCCGGGCAATATTAGCCGGGACTGCAAAGGAATATCCCGTATAAGAACCCGTAGGAGATTCTATTGCCGTATTAATACCTATCAATTCACCTCTCACGTTAACCAAGGCTCCCCCACTGTTACCGGGATTCACCACCGCATCAGTCTGCAGGAAGGATTCCAAACTCATCTTACTCGGATTAATTCCCAATCCCCTAGCCTTCGCACTGATAATACCAGCCGTAACGGTTGAGGTCAGATTGTAAGGATTTCCTACGGCCAACACCCATTCCCCTAATTCCACATCATCAGAATTTCCGTATTCCAGATAAGGTAACCCTTTTTCCTCTATTTTCAACAAAGCAATATCCGTATTCGGATCTGTTCCAATAATCTTTGCCTCGTACTCTTTCTTGTTATCAAGAGCGACTGTTATCTTATCACTCCCTTCGATAACATGATTATTGGTAATTATGTATCCATCTTCAGACACGATAACTCCCGAGCCGAATCCCATACTACGAGGCACTTCCCGTGTTCGAGGGGCATGCCCGTAAAAAAAGTCCAACAAAGGATTACCCACGTAAGCCTCCCCCATTTGCACGGTTTTAACATGCACCACGGCTGGAACTGTCTTTTTGGCAGCTTCACGCAAATCAACACTTCCCATACCCGCGGCAGGTAATTGGCTGCTTGTCGTAAAAGCAGCTTGACGGGCTGTAACCGGAGAAAGGATCTCGTATTTCGGACTCTCCTGCTGATCTTCCCTCAACATATCCATCCCGATAAAAGCGATACATCCTCCCGCAATACCCAAACCTAATGTTATTAATGATCTCTTCACTGTCATATCGTAATACTTTTAATTATCAAACATTCTGTACTGACTTCTACAATATTCTTGCCAATAACACATTAACAAGTTCCTTATTAAGAATACTTAACCGCCTTAACGCAATCTTGACAGAGAGAAAGCTGAAATAAAGAGATTATTTAGAAAAAAAATCCTCAACCCACGATGATTCTAACCACCAACAAAACAACTTCCCCAAGTTTTCAACACCCCAATCACACTTATCACCACACCAATAACTTTCTTCGACCTACCTTATTTCAGTTTTTTAATATCCCCTGTTTTCTAAAAAAGTAGGCAAAAAACAGATTAATTTGTAATTTCGCTCGCTATAAATCTCATTGACATGATAACACGAATCAACAACAAAAAGAATACAAAATCTACAGATTCATATAGAGTTAGCATAACAAAGGACCCTCGGACAAAAATCGTTGCCGGTCTCACGCTAATTCTTTTTTCTCTTTATTTATTCATAACCCTTATCAGCTTTTTCTTCACGGGCGGGATCGATCAAAGTTTGATTGATATAGATACGGGAAAATTGATTACCGATACGGAAATCAACGCCCATAATCCCGGAAAAAAATTCGGTGCGTTTCTTTCCGACCTACTCATAAACAGAAGTTTTGGCATCTCATCTTTTATCTTCTGCTATTTATTGTTATTATGTGGATTACGGATTGCAGGACGCCATATTCAACATTTCAAGAAAAAAATATTCTTCGGCATCATATCCGTTATCTGGGGCTCTTTATTCCTCGGGTTCATATTCTATTACATACCAACCGGATATGTATTCCCTG
This sequence comes from uncultured Butyricimonas sp., assembly GCA_944321845.1. GTDB lineage: Bacteria > Bacteroidota > Bacteroidia > Bacteroidales > Marinifilaceae > CALUMT01. The sequence continues at coordinate 35,979 of CALUMT010000029.1, read as the reverse complement.
GCGGGATTCATGGATATTTCATGAGCAACTGGATTACTTCCTTTATCGGCGGCATTGGAACCTTCTTTTTGCTACTAATTTCTTTTGCCATCATTCTGTTTTTCGGATCCAAGAATGCCTTTAATGCCTGCAACGAGTGGTTCAGAAATTACATGGCACATCGTGCAGACAAGAAAGCCGCAAAAGAAACAGCCAAGGCTCGAACAAAGAACTCACCCAAAGGTGATATTCAACTAGAAGAACAGGATACTCCACAACCAGAAGAAAAAAATGAACAAGAATGGTACAATCAAGATGAAAAGGTTAATGAAGAAGACGAAGACATCGATAATCCATTCTCCACAAATACTATAAACAAGGAAGAAAATAAAGGATATTCCCTCTCTGAAGATTTCTCTGAATCATTTCGTTCCGATTGGGAGAAACCGACAGATGTTCCGCGTAATCCAGAAATGGAAATAACCGTCACGAACAACACTCCCGAAGAACAAGTTGCAGACAACCTGCAACCGGACACGGAATATGATCCCACCTTAGACTTGTCCCATTACGAGTACCCGAGTTTGGATCTGTTGGAAGAACATTCTTCTGGCTCATCGAAAGTTTCCCAGGAAGAACTGGAAGCCAACAAAAATACCATTGTCGAAACCCTTCGCTATTACAAGATAGAAATTACCAAAATCAAAGCAACCATCGGTCCCACGGTCACGCTATACGAGATTGTTCCGGCCCCCGGTATCAAAATCTCAAAAATCAAAAGCCTCGAGGACGACATTGCGTTAAGCCTGGCCGCATTGGGAATCCGGATCATAGCTCCGATTCCAGGAGCTGGTACCGTGGGTATAGAGGTTCCAAACCGCAATCCGGAGATTGTATCTATGCGGGGAATCATCGCTTCCAAGAAATTCCAGGAATCCAAGTATGCCCTTCCGGTTGCCCTTGGACGCACTATTTCCAATGAACCCTACACGTTCGACTTGGCGAAGATGCCCCACTTGCTGGTGGCCGGGGCAACAGGACAAGGAAAATCTGTCGGATTAAATGCCATTATCACCTCCCTGTTATACAAGAAACACCCGTCACAACTGAAATTCGTGATGGTTGACCCCAAGAAGGTGGAATTAAGTATCTATTCGGTCATAGAAAAACACTTCCTGGCGAAACTGCCTGATGCGGAGAAAGCTATCATAACCGATAATGACAAGGTCGTTGCCACGTTAAACTCCCTATGTATTGAGATGGACAATCGCTACCGTCTTTTGGAACAGGCACATGTCCGTAACATCAAGGAATACAACGATAAATTCGTGAAACGCCAGTTGAATCCCAACAATGGACACCGTTACTTGCCCTACATCGTGGTCGTTGTTGACGAGTTCGCGGATTTGATCATGACAGCGGGAAAAGAAGTGGAAACTCCCATCGCCCGTATCGCGCAACTGGCAAGAGCCGTGGGCATTCACATGATCATCGCCACACAACGTCCCTCCACGAACATCATCACGGGTGTCATTAAGGCCAACTTCCCGGCACGTATCGCCTTCAAGGTTGCTTCCATGATAGATTCCCGTACGATTCTCGACTCCCCGGGAGCCAACCAGCTCATCGGGCGAGGTGATATGCTTATATCAAAAGACAGCGAGATGGTTCGTGTCCAATGTGCTTTTGTCGACACCCCGGAAGTAGAAGCCATCACCCAATTTATCGCCCACCAACAAGGATATCCAGAGGCATACCTGCTGCCTGAATACCAAGCAGAATCAGACAACGGATTTAACCCGGAAGCCAATCTCGGGGAAAAAGACCCACTGTTTGATGAAGCCGCCCGTCTCGTGGTTAGTACCCAACAAGGTTCAACCTCCTCGATACAAAGAAGATTCTCCATCGGTTACAACCGGGCTGGAAGGATTATGGACCAACTGGAAGCGGCCGGCATCGTGGGACCATTCACGGGCAGCAAGGCTCGTGACGTGCTTGTTCCTGATGAATACACGTTGGAACAGATGCTTCGTTAAACATCAATCATCAAATAAATATCCTATGTTCTTAGAAAAAGCAAAAAACGGGAATAACCAATGGTACTTCTACTTGTTTACGATTTTCGTTGTTTTTCTTGCCGTACAAGTAGCTTCCTTTCCATTGGCATTTTACGCGATTCTAAACACAAAAGGAGATCTTGTCTCCTATGCTGAGAATTTGGCCATACCTCAGACAAATATTGCCCTGGCCCTAACCCTGTTCACCTTCGTTGTCGGAGTTTTTGCCCTTTTGTTCTGCATCGTAAAGATTCATCGGAAAAAATGGTTGGACACGCTTACTGGGCGTAAACGTTTTGATGTAAAACGAGCCATATTCGGGGCAATCGTGTGGGGAATCCTATCTCTGTTTCTCATCTTCATCCAATATGGTCTTGGCGACAATTCTCATCTCCAATTCCAATTCAACCCGGGACAATTCACGGGAATGGTTCTTGTCTTAATTATTTTCATGCCTTTCCAAGTTGGGTTTGAGGAATGGATGTTCCGGGGATATCTCATGCAAGGAAGTGCTCTGCTTTTCCAACGTAAATGGGCTGCAGTACTCGTCACCGGAATTATATTCGGACTACTGCATGGGGCCAACCCGGAAGTAAAACAATTCGGTTTTTGGTTGACAATGCCGCAATACATCATCATGGGGCTTACACTCGGGGTCATCACCGTATTGGACGATGGATTAGAACTGGCCTTCGGTCTACATTTTGCGAATAATTTCCTATCAGCAATCACCGTTACGCATAAAGCTTCAGCCCTGCAGACCCATGCATTATTTTTGGATACACAACCACAAGTATCTCCATGGGACGGAGTCGTCATGCTCGTGTGTGGACTTATCTTTATTTGGATTTGTCATCAAAAGTATCATTTCGGCAACAAACTCTTAAAATTTTCTTAATAACGATTCCGAAATAATTACATTCACAATAATATAGTATCTTTGACAAGTCACTTGAAAAAGAGATTTTAAATACAAGTATATATTATTAATTATCACATAAATTGAAGTTTTAGAAAATGAGAAAAATTACATCTTTCATGTTTGCCTTCATTTTCGCTTTCATTTTAGGTGCAACCGCCCAAGATACCAAGAAAGCAGAAGGCTATCAATTCACTGACATCAAAAGATTACCCGCAACATCAGTAAAAGACCAGGCAAGAGCAGGAACCTGCTGGTCATGGTCCGGCATTTCCTTTTTCGAATCAGAAATGATCCGTATGGGTAAAAAACCTATCGATCTTTCAGCTATGTATGTTGTAAGACATGCTTACAGCGACAAAGCAACAAAATATGTACGCATGCACGGGACCATGAACTTCGGTACCGGAGGTGCTTTCTGCGATGTAATGTACGTGTTAAAGAACTACGGTATTGTTCCCATGGAAGTTTACCAAGGATTAAATTACGGGGAACCGGTTCACACCTTTGCTGAACTTGAGACCATCTTAAAAGCCTATGTTGATGCCGTAATCCTGAATCCGAACAAGAAACTCAGTACCGCTTGGAAAAAAGGATACGATGGAATTCTGGATGCATACCTCGGCGAAGAACCGGAAACTTTCACTTATGAAGGTAAAGAGTATACCCCGAAAACTTTCGCTGAAGAAGTTGTTGGATTAAACATGGATGATTATGTAAGCTTGACCTCTTTTACTCACCATCCTTTCTACTCTCAATTCGCTATTGAAGTACAAGACAACTGGATGTGGGGATTATCCTACAACTTGCCTATCGAAGAACTTATGCAGGTAATGGACAACGCTATTGACAACGGGTATACCATCGCATGGGCTTCCGATGTAAGCGAAAAAGGATTTGCAACAGTAACTCCTGGCGTAGCTGTTATCCCGACAACCGACACCAAGGAAATGAGTGGTGCAGAAATTGCCAAATGGGAAGCTATGCCCAAAGGACAACAAAGCCCGGATGCCTTCAAAAAAGGTCCTGCTCCAGAGAAACAAATCACCCAGGAAATGCGTCAGCAAGAATTCGACAACTACCTGACGACAGACGACCACGGAATGCACATCATCGGTAAAGCCAAAGATCAGAATGGAACGGAATACTTTATCGTGAAAAACTCTTGGAACGAATACAACAAATTTGGCGGATATTTCTATGCTTCCAAACCTTTCGTTGCATTCAAAACCATGAATATCATTGTTCACAAGAATGCCATTCCGAAAGCTATCAAGAAAAAATTAGGTATTAAGTAATATCTCTAATAAAATAAATAAAAACTGTCATCTTCCGGGGTGACAGTTTTTATATTTTACATAAGCCCACAATATCAATATGAAAAAATTAATTCTAATGCTTGCCGTTGTCGCTGGGTATTTAAATATAACAGCACAGACAACACATCAGAGTACGGTGAAAGACACCGCTTACCATTTCACCGATATAGTACGCCTCCCAACAACCTCCGTAAAAGATCAGAATCGGGCAGGAACCTGTTGGTCATGGTCCACCACCTCATTTCTGGAATCCGAAATGATGCGCATGGGAAAAGATTCCATCAATCTATCCGCCATGTATTTCGTGAAACATGCTTATGATGACAAAGCCGTCAAATATGTACGCATGCATGGATGCATGAACTTTGCGGTTGGCGGAGCTTCCGGTGATGTTATGTACGTCATTCGGAATTACGGAATTGTTCCCATGGCCGTGTACGAGGGATTGAACTATGGAGAAGACAACCATGTATTCGGGGAATTGGACGCCGTATTGAAAGCTTACGTGGATGCCGTGATACAGAATCCGAACAAAAAATTAAGTACCGCCTGGAAACAAGGTTTCACGAATGTGCTTGAAGCCTATCTGGGCAAAGAACCGGACACGTTTGAATTCAACGGGAAGCAATATACTCCCCGTTCTTTCGCGGATGAAGTAGTGGGCCTCAACCCGGACGACTACGTGAATCTTACTTCCTTCACGCATCACCCGTTCTACACGAGTTTTGCACTTGAGAATCCGGACAACTGGACCTGGGGAACTTCCTACAACTTGCCTATCGACGAACTCATGGAAGTCATGGACAATGCCATCGCCAACGGCTACACCTTCGTGTGGGGCTCCGATGTCAGCGAGAAAGGCTTTGCCACCAAAACCACGGGTGTTGCCGTCATTCCGGCAGAAACAGCCCGGGAAATGAGCGGAGCGGAAGTTGCCAAGTGGGAAAACACCGAACATTTATTAGCGGAGAAAGACGCATTCAAAAAAGCTCCTGCCCCGGAAAAAGAAATCACCCAGGAAATGCGCCAACAGGAATTTGACAACTACCTCACGACAGACGACCATGGCATGCACATCATCGGGAAAGCCAAGGATCAAAACGGCACGGAATATTTCATCGTGAAAAACTCCTGGAACCGATACAACCAATTCGGGGGATATTTCTACGCCTCCCGGGCATTTGTCAAATTAAAAACCATGGATATCCTCGTTCACAAGGATGCCATCCCCGCTCAAATAAAAGCCAAGTTAAACCTTAAATAAAAACAATCATGACAAAATCAATCATACTGACCGGCCTTTGTCTCCTTATATTAGGAACAAGCCTGCAAGCCCAATCGCCTAAAACAGCTACCGGCTATCAATTCACGGACATCACCCGCCTACCGGCTACCAGTGTCAAGGACCAATATCGGGCCGGAACCTGCTGGACATGGGCAGTAACCTCCATGCTGGAATCCGAAATGCTACGCCAAGGCAAAGACAGCGTAAACTTGTCCGCCATGTATTTCGCCAAAAAATCATATAGCAAGAAAGCTGTAAAATACGTGCGCATGCACGGTTGCATGAGTTTCAGCGAAGGTGGTGCATTTACCGACGTGCTGCACGCCCTGGCCGAAAATGGCTGTACTCCCCTGGAAACCTTCACCGGACTGAATTACGGGGAACCCAATCACGTGTTCGGGGAACTGGCTGCCGTCATGAGCGGCTACCTGAATGCCGTTATACAGAATCCGAACAAACGCTTGAGCACGGCTTGGAAACGTGGTTTCGACGGAATCCTGGATGCCTATCTGGGGGAAGACCCGACCAGCTTCCAATACCAGGGCAAAGAATACACACCCCGTTCTTTCGCGGACGAAGTAGTAGGATTGAATGCCGATGACTACATTGCGCTGACCTCATTTACCCATCACCCGTTCTATTCCCAGTTCGTACTGGAAATGCCGGACAACACCCCCTGGGATCCGGCCTACAATCTGCCCATTGATGAACTGATGCAGATATTGGATTATGCCATAGACAACGGCTATACCTTCGTGTGGGGTTCTGACGTAAGCGAAAAAGGATTCGCCAGTCAAAATCCGGGAGTCGCTGTTGTTCCGACCACGGACACCAAAGAGATGAGCGGAGCTGAAATTGCCAAATGGGAAAAAATGCCGAAAGGAATGAAAAATCCGGAAGCCTTTAAAATGGGCCCAGCCCCGGAAAAGAAAATCACCCAGGAAATGCGCCAACAGGAATTTGACAACTATCTCACCACGGAGGATCATGCCATGCACATCATTGGTAAAGCCAAAGATCAGAACGGCACGGAATATTTCATCGTGAAAAACTCCTGGAACAAATACAACCGATTCGGCGGTTATTTTTACGCGTCCAAACCTTTCGTGAAATTCAAGACCATTGCCGTACTTCTGCATAAAAACGCCCTTCCTGCCGAAATTAAGAACAAACTCGGCATTCAATAAATTTCTTTTATAAGCACTTAAAGAAAAACAATAAAAAAAGGCTGTTTATCCTTCCCGATAAACAGCCTTTTCACTAATTTTGCAAACATCGGAAATAACTAAACGAAAATACTATGAATCAAGCAAGAGAAATCAAAGAAGGAATTTATTGGATCGGTGTAAACGACCGTAGGACACATATTTTCGAAAATTATTGGCCCATTCCGAAAGGCGTGGCATATAATTCATATCTCATTGCAGATGAAAAAGTAGCCGTAATCGACACCATCGAACGTGCTAAAATGGACGATTACATTGAAAATATACAAGGTATTCTCAACGGTAGAAAGGTTGATTATCTTGTCGTTAACCACATGGAACCGGACCACACGGGAGCTATCCGCACACTATTGGCCCACTACCCGGAAGTGAAGGTTATCGGTAATGCCAAAACATTCCCCATGCTGAAAAACTTTTACGGGGTTTGCGACAACCTCATTGAAGTGAAAGAAGGGGACTGCATCGACCTCGGCAAACACAAATTGAATTTCTATATGGCCCCCATGCTCCACTGGCCGGAAACCATGGTCACCTTCGAATCCACGGAAGGCATTCTGTTCAGCGGTGATATTTTCGGGGCATTCGGTACACTCGACGGGGGACTGTTCGACGATGAAGTGGATCTCGACTACCTGGAAGAAGAGATCAGCCGCTACTACTCCAACATCGTGGGTAAATACGGTCAACCGGCACAAACAGCTTTGAAGAAACTGGGCGGTCTTCCCATCAAGATGGTATGCGCTACCCACGGCCCCATCCGTCGTTCCTATATCGGCGACATCGTGGCTAAATATGACAAGTGGAGTAAATACGAAACAGACAAGGGTGTCGTTATCCTGTTCAGTTCCATGTACGGAAACACGGAGAAGATGGCCGATATGATCGCCCGCTTCCTGGTAGAAAAAGGGATCAAGAAGATTCGTATACACGATACCTCCAAGACACATCCTTCCTACATGATAAACGACATCTTCCGCTATCGCGGGGTCATTTTCGGAAGTTGCGCTTACAACGGCGGCATATTCCCCACGATGGAAACTATCCTGAGCGAACTGGAACACATGGGCGTGAAGAACCACGTGACAGCCTTCTTCGGTGGCAAAGCCTGGGCCGGTGGTGCAATGCCTCGCTTTAACCAATTCGCCGAGAAAATCAAATGGGAAGTTGTGGCTCCATCCGTAGAGGCCTCCGGGGCTCCCAAAGATGCGGACATCGAGCAATGCAGGCAAATTGCCGAGGCCATGGCTGCCAAACTGGACGAACTGTACGCGTAAACACATCACGCTATAAAATAAAAACGCCGTAAAACGGCGTTTTTTTTATATCCAATAATAAGCTATCTTTGTCCCCGCAAAACGACATGAAAGCATGAAGGTAAAGAAATTTTATATAGAGACATACGGCTGCCAGATGAACGTGGCAGACAGCGAGGTAGTCGCCGCAATCCTGGAAGCCAAGGGATATACCCGTACAGACGAACGCAACGAGGCGGATTTAATCCTGGTGAACACCTGCTCCGTGCGGGAAAATGCCGAGCAGCGCGTGCGTGGCCGGGTACAAGGTTTCACGGAAATCAAGAAGAAGAATCCCCAGCTGCTGGTAGCCATCATGGGATGTATGGCCGAACGCCTGGGCGCGGCCCTTTTTGAACAGGAAAAGAACGTCAATATCGTGGTCGGCCCGGATGCCTATATGGATCTTCCTCTCCTGATCGAAAAAGCCGAACGGGGAGAAAAAGCCATCAACGTGGAACTTTCCACCACGGAAACCTACAAGGACATCTGTCCTTCCCGTATCGACGAAACAGCCATTTCCGGATTCGTCTCCATCATGCGGGGATGCAATAATTTCTGTACCTACTGCATCGTTCCCTATACCCGCGGACGGGAACGCAGTCGCAGCCCGCACAGCATCATCAACGAGGTGCTCGACCTGCAATCCCGGGGATACAAGGAAGTCACCCTCCTCGGCCAGAACGTAAATTCTTACCTGTGGCGGGGCAATGGCATGGAAGTAAACTTCCCGGCCCTGCTCGAGCGAGTAGCCACCGTGGTTCCCGGCATGCGCGTACGTTTTGCCACCTCCCACCCGAAAGACATGAGCGACGAGATTCTCCGGACCATCGCCGCCCATCCCAATATATGCCGTCACATTCATCTCCCCGTACAATCCGGCAGCAACTCCGTGCTGAAAGACATGAACCGGAAATACACCCGGGAATGGTATCTCGACCGCATCCGGGCCATCCGGGAAATCATTCCCGACTGTGGCCTGTCGACCGACGTATTTGTCGGATTCCATAACGAAAGCGAAGAGGATTACCAACAAACCCTCTCCCTGATGCGGGAAGTAGGCTTCGATTCCGCCTTCATGTTCAAATACTCCGAACGCCCGGGAACCATGGCTTCCCGCAACCTGCCGGATAACGTGGACGAGGAAGTGAAAGGCCGCCGCCTGCAGGAACTTATCGACATGCAAGTCGAGCTCTCCCTGGAAAGTAACCGCCGGGACGTTGGTAAGACTTTCGAGGTCCTCGTGGAAGGTACCTCCAAAAAGAAAGCCGACGAGCTGTTCGGACGCAGCAGTCAGAATAAAGTTATCGTGTTCCCGGACAACGGGGCTAAAGCCGGCGACCTCGTTCAGGTACGCGTGAAAGAATGTACATCTGCCACCCTTATCGGCGAAGCCATAAACAAATAAAACCAATCGCCATGCAACACCGCAAACTGCTCAACGAAGAACTGAACCGCCTCACCACGGAAGAATACAAGGAAGCCGAGAAACTCCCTATTGCTGTCGTACTCGACAACGTACGCAGCCTCAACAATATCGGATCCGTGTTTCGCACCTCGGACGCCTTTCTGCTCTCCAAGATTTACCTCTGCGGCATCACTGCTACCCCACCCCACCGGGAAATCCACAAGACGGCTCTCGGCGCGGAGGAAAGCGTCGACTGGCAATATTTCGAGGAAACGACCGATGCCGTGAAAGCCCTGAAAGCGGAAGGCTATACCATCATCTCCGTGGAACAGGTGGAAAACAGCATATCGCTTGAGACCTTCGCCATCACCCCCGGTGAAAAATACGCCTTCATCTTCGGTAACGAAGTCAAGGGTGTACAGCAGGAAGTCATCGACCTTTCGGACAGTTGCATCGAACTTCCCCAGTTCGGGACGAAACATTCCTTCAACATCTCCGTCACTGCAGGTATCGTACTTTGGCAAGTGATTTCCCCATTATTCCATAATCATCAAACAAGAAAATAAATAACGCTCAATACATTAGGTATAAGATCTACCCGAAGACAACACTTTACTCTTCGGGTAAAAATGTCCTTTTTTGATCCCGATCTAATCCGCTGATTATCCGTGTCTCACGGTGAGCATCTCCGTATCAATTCCGTATCATCTCCGTATCACCAGCATAAAAATACGCAAATAATACGCAGATAATCTGCGATTAGGTCACAAATTACTGATTACAAACAGCTTTCAGCTAAGGAATTGATCGGGATAAAGGACGGTCCCATGAAATAGTCACGAGGGACAAGGACGAGAATCAGGAATTCCTCTTCAGTTCCTCCACGATTTTCACGGCTTCCACCGCCTCCCGCACGTCATGCACGCGGAGGATATGTGCCCCCTTCAGCAGTGCAATGGTATTCAATACCATGGTCCCGTTCAAGGCATCCTTGGGCGTGCATCCCAATAATTTCCAGATCATGGTCTTTCGGGAAATGCCTACCAACAGGGGATAGTCGAGAGTCAGGAAATCCCCGATACGTTCCATCAACCGGTAATTGTGCTCCAAGGTCTTCCCGAAACCGAATCCCTGGTCGATGATAATCTTGTTGAAGCCAAGGGCATTCAACCGGGCAATCCGTTCCGCCAGGAATTGGCGCACCTCCCCCACCACGTCCTCGTAGTGCGGGTTCACCTGCATATCCCGGGGTGTACCCTGGATGTGCATCAGGATATAAGGCACGTTCATCTCGGCCACCGTCTCGAACATTTTCTCGTCCATCGTGCCCCCGGAAATGTCATTCACGATAACATCTCCCAGGCAATGCCGAATTTCCCGGGCCACGTTCGCCCGGAAGGTATCAATCGAAACCGGCAGGTGCGGGTAATATTTGCGGACCAGTTCCACGGCAAAACTCAACCGGGAAAGTTCCTCCCGCTCGTCCACGAACTCGGCGCCCGGCCGCGTGGAATAAGCCCCCACGTCGATAATACCGGCTCCCTGTTCCACGATCTCGTGGATACGTTCAATAATTTTCAATTCACTCGTGTAACGTCCGCCATCATAGAACGAATCCGGCGTCACGTTCAATATACCCATTACCACCGGCCGTTCCAGCGAAACACGCTCTCCGCCTACCTCTATATACTTGACCATAACTTCTATTCCTGATTTTAGTTGTCCGGGCTTTCAATTCCCCGAATTATTCTTTACTTTTGACTCACAAAATAATAACTTATTTCTCGATTTCACGACTAAATAAAGAAAGAATTATGCACGACACGGCTAAAGAATACGATACGGTCATTGAACTGTGTAAAGATATTTTCCTGAAAAAGATGAACGACTACGGTACGGCCTGGAGAATCCTGCGCCCGACCTCCATCACGGACCAGATTTACATCAAGGCCAACCGTATCCGCAGCATCGAGGAAAAAGGAGTCACCAGGGTGAACGAGGGCGTCGTTCCCGAGTTCATCGGCATCATCAATTATGCCATCATGGGCATTATCCAGTTGCGTCTCGGCCCCGGAACCAACACCCCGGACGAGGTAATCCGGCAAATGTACACTGACTGCTTCCGGGAGGCCAAGGAACTGATGCTTGCCAAAAACCACGATTACGACGAGGCCTGGCGTTCCATGCGGATCAGCTCCTACACGGACCTTATCCTGATGAAAATCAACCGCACGAAACAAATCGAGGATCACCAGGGCCACACCCTGATTTCCGAGGGTATCGATGCCAACTATTTTGACATGATAAACTACGCCGTGTTCGGTCTGATCCGGCTCGTCGTGGAAAAAGAAGCCTGATCATGAAAATCATTATCAACGCCTGCCGCCTGCTCGTGGGTATCGTGTTCATCCTCTCCGGGCTCATGAAAGGGATCGACCCCATCGGGTCCGTCTATAAGTTCACGGACTATTTCAACGCCTTCGGGATGAGTTGGATGAACTTCTCCGCGGTATTCTTCGCCTTCGCGCTTCCCATCCTGGAATTCCTCGTCGGGACAGCCCTGGTATTCAATACCCGCACCCGACTGGCCGCCTGGGGCGCCCTGATCTTCATGTGCGCGTTTACCCCCCTCACGCTGGTGCTGGCCTTGACGAATCCCGTGAGCGACTGCGGCTGCTTCGGCGACGCCATCACGCTCACCAACTGGCAGACGTTCTGGAAGAACATCGTGCTGCTCGTCTGCACGCTCTTCACCTTTCTCTACCGCCGTCACTACTCGTCCCCGTTAAACACGCTTACCCAGTGGGCATTTATCCTGCTCTCCACCGTGTTTATCGCGGCCGTGTCCATACAGGGTTATACCCGGTTGCCCCTCGTGGATTTCCGTCCCTATGCCATCGGGAACAACCTCCCCGAGCAAATGAGCGTACCCGAGGGAGAAGAACCAGACCTGTACGCCGTGACGCTCCGTTACCGTAACCGCCAGACAGGAGAGATACAATCCTTCTCCGAGAACAATTATCCCTGGCAGGACACTCTGAACTGGGAATACGTCGACAGCCAGGAGTTCCTCGTGAAAAAAGGCTTCCAGCCACCGATTCACGACCTCTATATCGAGCATCCCGAGTACGGGGATATTTCGGAAGAGATCCTGCAAGACGAGGGGTATACCTTCCTGGCCGTGGCCTACAATCTCGATTTGAGCGACTCGGACAACCAGGCCGACGTGAACGCTTTGGCCGAATGGGCCATCAAACACGGACACCGTTTCTGGGGTTTCACCGCATCCACCCCGGAGGCCATTGCCGCTTACCGGGATCGGCATCACGTTCCCTACGACTACTGCCTGGCCGATGAGACCCAACTCAAGACCATGATCCGTTCCAACCCGGGCATCATCCTCCTGCACCGGGGAACCGTTATCGGGAAATGGCCCGGAAACCAATTGCCAAATCTAAATAATTCCCAAACAAACGATTTAATGGCTTATTGTCTTCAAGAAGGGCAAGAAATACAACGGGAATATTTGGTTTACTCCTTTATCCTTCTTTTCTTTGTAATGTATTTCGCTCTCCCGAGAGCGAAGAAGAAACGCTAATGTATCATTTATTCAAACCATAAAGACATGAGAAAGAAAATAGTAGCAGGCAACTGGAAAATGAACAAAACCTTTGCCGAAGGCGTCGAGTTAGCCAGAGAAGTGAACGAATACGTGAGATACAAGGAAGGTAGCGAAGGCGTGTCCATCATCCTCGGTACCCCGTTCATCCACCTTGCCAAGGTGGCCCACAACATCACGGAACCCTCCATCGCCGTATCTGCCCAGAACTGCGCCACCGAGAAAGCCGGAGCCTACACGGGTGAGATATCCGCCGACATGGTCGCTTCCACCGGAGCCAAATACGTCATTCTCGGCCACTCCGAGAGAAGAAGCTACTACGGGGAAACCAGCGAAATCCTCGTGAAGAAAGTAGCTCAAGCCCTCGACAGCAAATTGGACATCATTTTCTGCGTGGGTGAAGTGCTCGAGGAAAGAGAAGGTAACAAGCATTTCGACGTGGTAAAGAAACAACTGACCGACGGTCTGTTCAACCTCGCCGCTGAACAATTTGCCCACATCGTTATCGCCTACGAACCGGTATGGGCCATCGGAACCGGCAAAACCGCCACTCCCGACCAGGCACAAGAAATGCACGCTTTCATCCGCTCCGTCATTGCCGAGAAATACGGTCAAGCCGTTGCCGACGAGACCTCCATCCTTTACGGTGGTAGCTGCAACGCCAAGAATGCCGACGAAATCTTCTCCAAGCCTGACGTGGACGGAGGACTTATCGGGGGAGCATCCCTGAAAGCCGCCGATTTCTTCGAAATCATCAAATCCCGGGCCCGTCACTAAAACTGCCCGCCGAAGAACACGGCATGCCCATATTTAAAAGCAATCGCCCTCCCCACAACCAAGTGAGGAGGGTGATTGCTTTTATATTGTTTTAGTTTTTCCCGTAAGCCAGCATTTGGGCGAGGAAGTCGTCGGGGTATTCCACCCGCACGTCGACGATTTGGCCGTCCCGTTCCACCAGGTGGTACTCCGGGTTAATGAAACCGGCGTAAGGGGCCACGTGCAGCCGCTCGTAACGGGCCAGCACTTCCCGGTGCAAATCCGGATCGATACGCACGCCGTAGGTCTCTATCAGGTGACGGGCTCCCTCGAAATCGCCTTCGGACTTCACCCGTTGCACCTCGGCCAGCAATTCGCCGAAAAGTTGGCGCAGGCGTTGGAAATCACGGATATGGAAATAGGTCTTCCCGTCCCGGGTTTCCCGCTCGATAACCCGGTCGGCCTGTCCCCGCTCGTATACCCAGGAGGCTATCAGCTGCCGGTTGCGCATGTGGGATTCCTCGAGATTACAACCCAACTTCACGCGGGTAAGCTGCACCATCAAGCCATTGCGGATATAATTGCAGTACTCGCACTTCGCCACGTCAAGAGAAGGAATTACGCCCAGTTCCACCAGCTTGGGATCCATAATATAATACAGGGCAAAAAGGTCGGCACGGGCTTCCTCAATAGTAGAATAATAATTCTTCAAGGCTTCCTGTCCCACGCCGGGCAACATCTTCCCGGAACCGTGCCCCAGGCACTCGTGGAGGTCGGTATGCACGTTCCCCCCAAGATAACCGTATTCCCGGGCCAGCCGTATTTCCTCCCCCGAGGCGGCGAATTCGTCCAACACGCCAGATGTCAGGGATACCGCATCGTAAGCGTAGGTAATATTATCGAGAGTCACGGATTTGCTGCCGTATCGTTCCCGAATCCACTCGGCATTGGGAAGATTGATCCCGATCGGCGTGGCCGGATGGCAATCGCCACCCAACATGGCGGCCTGCACGACACGGGCCGTGATGCCATTCACTTCGCTCTTCTTGAAACGTTCGTCAACGGGGGCATTCTGCTCGAACCACAAGGCATTGTCCGCCAGTTTGCGGGTACGCTCGCAGGCTTCCTCGTCAATAATCTGCACGACCGATTCCCAACTGGCCTTGTAAGCCAACGGATCGCCATATACCTCGATGAAACCGTTAATAAAATCCACCCGTCCCTCGTTCTCCTTCACCCACTCGATGGAATACTGGTCGAACAGCCGGGTATCCCCCGTGCGGTAATACTCCACGAGCAGGGCGATGCAACGCTCCTGCGCCTCGTTGCAAGCGTAGCGGGCAGCCATTTCCAACTCCGCCACAACCCGCTCCAGCTGCTTGCCGTACTTGCCGCCAACCCGCCAAACCTCTTCCTCCAGTTGCCCGACCGCATTCTTCACCAGGGTGGAATTCAATCCCCGGGTCACGAACTCGTCTTCCCCGGGTTTCAGGCGATAAAACTCCTCCACTTCCCGTTGGGAAACACCCTCGTAGTAATTGTTGGCAGAAGCCGCCACCAGGTCCTTCCCCTCGTCCAGGACAACCCGTTTCGCCATGAAATCCGGGTCGAATATCAAACGCATCACCTCATCTTCCACCTGCCCGATACCCGAGGCCCGGGTCAACTCCAGGAAATAATCCCGGGAGAAGGTGGGAATAAACTTTTCCATAGAATAATGGTGATGTACCCCGTTGGCAAAAAACACCTTCTTGGCATAAACGAGAAAATCCTGAAAAGCGGCATTCTCCCTATCCCCGGGATAATCGCGGAGAATATTCTCCAGCAGGGAACGCACCGCCAGATTGTAGCGGTTATTCTGGTCCCAAAGGATATCCCTCCCGGCAAGCGCGGCACGGCTGAGGTAGTAAACGAAAAGTTTCTCCCGCAACGAGAGACGCTCGAAAGCGGGCACCTGATAACGCAGGATTTTTATATCATCGAATTGCTCTACAAAGTATTTGAAGTCCGTCATAGCTTATTGATTATTTTCCTGATTAAACCTTTCCAGAATCTCGGCCGACGCCTTGATGGAACGCTTGTACCATTTCAGCAACACCTCGTCCCGTTCCTCCTCGGCCAAATGCCAGTCGATGTCCGAACGGCGCAATCGCTGCACCACGCTATACATCAGCAGGGCCGCACAAACGCTGACATTGTAGCTCTCCGTGAAACCGTACATGGGCACTTTCACGAACTCGTCCGCCCGGGTCAATACTTCATCAGACAAGCCCGTCAGCTCCGTTCCCATGAAAAAAGCCATCTTACCCCGGTGCAGGTCGATATCGTCGATAAAGGTATCCCGCTCGTGGGGAGTGGTCGCCACGATACGGAATCCCCGGGCCTTAAGCTCATCTATCGTTTCGCCCGTGTGATTTTTCCCCTTGCCCTTGTGGCGGTGTATCGTGAGCCAATCGGATGCCCCCATGGATATCTCGGAGTTGTCCTTGAATGTATTCGCGTTCTCGATAATATGGACATTCTGGATGCCGAAACAATCACAGGAACGCAAGACGGCGCTGCAATTATGCGGTTGATACAGGTCCTCCAGCACCATGGTCACGTAACCCGTGCGTTCCTCTATAAGCCTGGCGAACAAATCATTCTTGTAGTCGGTCACGAAATTCTTTAAATACGCTATCTCTTCCTTTACAGTATGTGTCATCTTCAAGTCCTTGTATGATATAAAAAAAGGGTGTCCAAGAACACCCTTACTTGTATAAATAACTTTTCTCTTAAAGTTGTGCTTCCAATTCTGCTCCCGCCTTGAATTTAACAACCTTCTTGGCTGCAATCTCGATAGATTTACCCGTCTGCGGGTTTCTTCCTGTTCTTGCGCTTCTTTCCGACACGGAGAAAGAACCAAAACCTACTAACGCAACTTTTTCATCCTTGTGCAATGCCTCGCCAACTGTTGCAACAAATGCTTCCAATGCTTTCTTGGAATCAGCTTTCGTTAACCCTGATTTTTCAGCGATAGCATCAATCAATTGTGTTTTATTCATAACTCAAATAGTTTTAGATTAGAATTATACAAACTTATTACTGCAACAAATGTATGTATTTTCTTCAATAAAACAATTTTTTTCGATTAAAAGCATCTTTTTTTAACATTATTAATACACATTCTCCGCGCAAGCCTCCCCATCCATGGCCGCGGAGACGATTCCCCCGGCATAACCGGCCCCTTCCCCACAGGGATACAGGCCCATAACCTCGGGATGCATCATCCGTTCCTTATCCCGGGGAACCCGCAACGGCGAAGAAGTTCTTGTCTCCACGCCCAACAGTACGGCCTCGTCCGTCAGGAAACCTTTTGCCTTTCGACCGAAATCCCGGAATCCGCCACACAACCGCCGGTACACGACGTCCGGCAACCATTCCCGGAAAACCGTGGAACGGAGTCCCGGTTTATAGGAACAATCCGGGAAATCGGCACTCGCCCGGGCGTTCAGGAAATGCGTCAACCGCTGGGCCGGCGCGTAAAGATTCCGTCCTCCCTGGATCCAGGCCTCCCGTTCCAGGGTTTCCTGAAATTCCAACCCGGCAAAGAGGCCCGAGTAACCCATGGCCTGCAATTCCCCCTCCCCGATGGAAGTCACCATGGCGGAATTAGCCCAACGGGTATTGCGCCCGGAGGACGACATCCCGTTCACGACCTGCTGTTCAGGCCCCGTGGCGGCAGGTACCACCACCCCACCCGGACACATGCAGAAGGAATAAACTCCCCGTCCCTCGACATTTGTCACGAAACTGTATTCCGCCGCCGGCAGGAAATTCCCCCGTCCGGCAGGATTATGATACTGAATCCGGTCAATCAACGCCTGCGGGTGTTCCAGCCGGAGCCCAACGGCGAACTCTTTCGGGAGCATCAACACCTCCCGCCGATGCAACATCCGGTAGACATCCCGGGCGGAATGTCCCGTCGCCAGAATCACGTGTCGGGCCAACACCTCATCCTCCCCCACTCGGACACCCTTCACTTGCCCCTGCTCCACCAACAAGTCGGTCACCCGGCTGTTAAAACGGACCTCCCCGCCAAAGTGTTCGATCGTGCGACGCATATTCACGATAACCCGGGGCAGCTTATCCGTCCCGATATGGGGATGCGCGTCAACCAAAATATTCTCGGCCGCCCCGTGATGCACCAGAATTTCCAGGATACGTTCCACGTTACCCCGTTTCTTGGAGCGGGTAAACAGTTTCCCGTCGGAAAACGTGCCAGCCCCTCCTTCCCCGAAACCGTAATTGGAATCCGTATCCACGTTACCGGAGCGGTAGAGGGCATTCAAATCCCGCTTGCGTTCCTCCACGCACTTGCCCCGCTCAAGCACGATAGGCCTCCATCCCCGCTCGATCAGGCGCAAGGCGGCAAATAATCCCGCCGGTCCGGCACCAACGATAATCACGGGTTCGGCATCGCTCACGTCCCGATAACCGGGCGTGAAACACCTCTCCTTCTGCTCTAGTCTATCGACATGAACCCCGATTCGCAACTGCATGACCACCCGCCGTTGACGGGCATCAATGGATTTACGGATGATTTCCTCGTGGACAATCCGTTGCTTCTCCACGCGCAAAGCGGCGGCAAGTATATCCCGCACGACCTCCCGGTCACTGGCTTCCTCGGGTGTTACCCTTATCTCTATTTCCGTGTACATGTATATCCTCGACAAATTATTCCGGACGAAAGTAGGCAAATTTCACAGATTATCCCGTATCTTCGTCCAACAAATTAAACACAAAGAGACATGAACAAAATAGCATTAATCACGGGAGCGACCTCCGGAATCGGTAAGGCAACCGCCATCAAACTGGCCGAAGTCGGTTACTCCATCATCATCACCGGACGCCGGGGAGAACGCCTGACTGCCCTGGAGAAAGAACTGAAAGACAAAGGCATCGAGGTACTCGCCCTTCAATTCGACGTGCGCAACCAAGCCGAAGTACACCAGGCCATCGCCGGTCTTCCCGCGGAATGGCAAGCCATCGACGTGCTCGTGAACAACGCCGGTCTGGCCGTGGGTACCAGCCCCATCCAGGACGGAATCATCGACGACTGGGAACGCATGATAGACACGAACGTGAAAGGTTTGTTGTACGTAACCCGTGAAGTGGCACCCCTGATGATCAAACGGGAACGGGGACATATCGTGAACCTCGCCTCCGTGGCCGGCAAGGAAGTTTACCCCGGGGGCAACGTGTACTGCGCCACCAAACACGCCGTGGACGCCCTCTCCAAAGCCATGCGTGTCGACATGCTGAAACACAACATCAAGGTGACGAACATCGCCCCGGGCATGGTGGAAACGGAATTCTCCATCGTCCGCTACAAGGGAGACACCCAGGCCGCCGACAACGTATACAAGGGCATCACCCCGCTGACCGGTGAGGACATCGCCGACACCATCGTGTTCGCCGTAACCCGTCCTGCCCACATCTGCCTGAACGATATCCAAATCATGCCTACCGCCCAGGCCAATTCCCGGGACGTGAACCGGAAATAAATTCCCGCTTCCCAGGCATAAAAATGCCGCCTGCCGGAATGATGGCAGGCGGCATTTTCATTAATTCTCGATTTACACGGGATACTTTCAGGGAACGAAAAGGTGATAATGTCGTTTCACGGACCTTTCACGAACATTTCAGGCCCGATCCATTGATCGAATCGGGAGCGGCTGTATAAAAGCCGTGAAAGGGCTGTGTTCCCTAAGCACACCGTAAATACCACGGGTTCGCAGCGGGAATGCAAGAAAACCCGCCGAGGGATGATCCGCAAGACGGGTTTATAAATCTGGTTATCGGTACGCTAAGTTACAATATATTCAGCATGGCCAGGAATTGTTCCCGGTATTTACGGCCTACCGGGTAATCCCGGTTGCCGATGTAGACCGTGTTCCCCACGAACTTGGTTATCTCGAACAGGTTCAGGATAAAACTATGATGCACCCGGACGAAATGCGTCGAGGGCAATCGTCGCTCCAGCAGGTTCAACCGATGTGCCACCGTGATTTTCGACCGGTCTCGCGTGTGGATGTGGCAATAACTACCCGAGGCCTCCACGTGGAGGATATCGGCATAAGGTAAAAGAAGGTAAACGTCCTGAAAACGGACGAACAGCCCGTCACGCTCGTGACGGCAAACAGGCTTGCGAGTGTATACACTCGATGAGTCTTTCTCCATAGTATTTCAATATTAGGGTCTCTTGGGAAAGCCTCGGCGGGTGTATCTTAGCGAAACGATAAGTCAATTAACAAGGATAAACAATTATTAGTTTATGTGTTTTCAACCTCATGAGCTATCAATTGTGGGGAAATAAAAAGTGCCAGGAAGTTTTTCTACCTCCTGGCAGCTAATAGTACACTACATTATTTCACGATAATCGTAAAGCAATCGTCCACGTCTTTTGAGTATCCCTCATTCCGAAAATTCAGAGATATCACGTAACGGCCAACGGGGACATCATGATACAATGGGATCTCAAAGGTTCCATTACCACGGACAGTCAGTACAGAATCTAAGGCAAGAGCGTCTCCTCCATCCAATGATTTTATTTCCTTTATTGACACGTAAATCGGAGGTGTTCCATCAATTCCTTCAATAGGAGTACTTACCCAAGGCATACCCCATTTGCACCGATCATAATCCTCGCCCCGACCTACATATGCCTCCAGTCCTGTCATTTGTGCAACTGTTTCATAAGTTAGTCCCGTCATAGACATATATTCATCTAAAGTCATTCCGGTTCGATCTATTACAAATTCTTCTACTGCGGGATTTCTTGTCCCTTCAGAAACATCTAAAGAAGACTTTGTTCTGATCACTAACGAATCCGGGTTATAAGCCGCATTTTGAACCAACAAATAACCGATTGTAACATCTTGACACGAATTTCCCAATAAAACGAATAGACTAAATACAAACAATATAATATTTTTCATAATCTTCCATTTCAAATTCGACCTAACACAAAATTATAATTCAACGCATGCACGACTCCATTCAGTGGCTGGATATCAGGTGATGCTAAAGGTACCTGGGTGTAAGCAGAAAAAGAATATAAAAACATGGTTTCTGCTCCTGCATCCGGTACCCCTCCATAATCCGATTTATCCACGTACGCCTTTAATTGTCGTCCGCCCAGTGTCACGAGAGCGGTTCCTCCATCCTGTAAGGGATCTGTTATCTGGTACTTGGAATTCCGATAGGCAATATCCGCTTTCAAGAATTTTCCTTTTACCACGTGACTCAATACTGTTTCCCGACAAAATTCGGGGGTAAGTTCTGCTACGGATTCCAAATTATTATCCCAAAGATAACGTAATATAGAATAACTCGGTATCGCGAAAAAAGTTATCTCAGGCAAAGTATCCACCTCTCCTTCAAACAAATCTGTCAATTCCGCCCGTTCAATCATTTCAACCGTCAATTCCCAGTTGTACTTGTCTCCACGCAAATAGTCCATCATACTACAATCATGATAGGGCGAAGAAATGCCCGTGTCTATCCAATTCTGTTTCGTATCGCATCCTATTAAGCATAACAGAACGCAGAAACCTATATATATCAATCGTGTTTTCATATTATATTCCTATTTTATTGATGCCTCAACCAAAATGTATTTTGACGTGCTAATGGATTATTGGTAAATTCAACGTCTGGAATTCCAAGAAGAAAGCACCCGTCAATTATATCCTGCTCGGAAACTTCCCGGAAGCCTCCATACAATTCTGTTTTATAATAGCCGTTACGTAACACGTCATACCAGCGCCAGTTTTCCATGAGCAATTCTTTCTCTCGTTCTTTGAAAATCGCATAGCGTAAGTCTCCATTATATTCTGAAGCATCATATAATTTTGCATTAGCCCGGGAACGAATCGCATTTAAATCTTCAATTGCTCCAAGAGTGTTCCCCAACCTTACACGTGCCTCTGCCCGTAATAATATAATATCTGCCAAACGGAACCAAACAGCATTTTGATCAAAATTTATAAAACGCCCTGCATCCCATCCCGAAGTTCCTAACCTGGCAACCCGATATTTCCATGGATAAGCATATCCTCCCGTGACACTCTCGTCAACCTTGTATTGCATGGAATCTAACTCATAAAAATACGCATCCCGCCGTAAATCCGTAATTATTTCTCCATGCTCAACACGAGTAGGATACATATCTCTCACGGATTCTGCTAGAATTCGCCAATCCTTGTATTGAATATTACCGGCACTTTCACTACTAACGATCGGCCAAGTCTGATAATACATACCAGGACAGAAAAAGGCATTATATATATACTCATCATCCATTTCATTGCCATACCCATGAATCTGAATCTCGTAAATACTCTCTGGGCTATCCCCTACGAGTACTGAAGTACAAACTTCCTCAGGAGTATTGGCCAAGCGATAAACATCTTCTTGCTGAATAATTGCCGTACTCGCAGAATCCACAGTTTTCCATAAATCCATCTCGTTATAATCCGCTTTATCAGAAGAAGCCATATATTTACACCCGGCTTTCCAGGCACACAAATGTGCCAACAAAGCATTCGCAGCTCCCTTGGTCGGCACAGATTTACGGGTAATAACATTCCCATCGCTATCCCGTAAATCCGGGTATTCCGGTAACAATGCCACGGCTTCACGGGCTTGTTCGATGGCATAATCGATAACATCTTCCCAGGAAGAATAGACGATCGGGTCTATCTCCACTTCATCTCGGACTATCGGAGTAAACTTGTAACGCCGTCCCAAATCAAAATAGATTAATGCCTTCGTGAAATAAATCTGTCCCTTGTAAAAATTCCTACGTTCCTGAGTCATCGGAACCTTATCAATATAAGGTAAGGGTACATTTGCCATGGCTATAGCATCAAAACGAGATTCCCTTAGAGCAAGATAAACTCCTATTTGGTCGAAATTCAATAAAGCTGGATTTGCACTGGAATGATAATCAGAATATTCACCATATATTCCTGGCTGTAATGGAGATATTAAGGCTAATCTAACAAATCGTTCCACAGACAATAACCCGGTTTCTATCTCTTTTTCTGTTTCAAAAGCAGTTTCAAAAGTTACCTGGGTTTCCGGGGTAACTTGTAATATATCATCGCAAGCAATTAATGATATTACCAAAAAACAACCTATCAGGTACAATTTTGTCATATACTAGAATTTTAAAGTCAAACCTATCGTGTATTTCCGTGCCAGCGGGTATCCGTCTTGGTTATCATAACCAGTAGAAATATCTACCGATTCCGGATCAAGACCAGAATAATTGGTCCAGGTCAATAAATTCTCACCACTTACAAAAATGCGTAATTCAGACATTCCCAGTTTCTTGCTCCACGTCATCGGTAAGGTGTAACCCAAGGACAATGTCTTTAATTTTAGATAATTCACTTCTTCCACGTCCGTGTTTACCTCTTGATTCATATACATTCTATTGGTCTGCCACATGGGATAATCTGCAGCTTCTCCCGGAATGGTCCAAAAATCAGTTTTTGCAATATCAAACACAAAAGGATAATATCCACTACCAATACTAAATGTACGTTTTATCGTTCTATTGACAATATGTCTTCCCAAGGAATAAGCACACGAGAAATTTAAATCGATATTTTTCCATCGGAATTCATTTATGATCCCTCCGCTAATTGTTGGTAATGCACTCCCCACGTAGACAACGTCATTACCATCTATATACGTATCTCCATTTACATCCACGAAATTATAATCTCCAGGTTTTAAAAAATTTCCTTTACTATACACACCTTGGGCGATGTAATATTTTTCTCCTTGTTGATTATAATAAGATGCAACCTCCTCCTGATTATTAACATAACCGTTTACCTGAAAGGTATATATCCCGTTTAACGGCTTTCCAATAATCCTACCGTCAAAATCCTTTCCGTCATACGATTTCTCGAAACGATTCCAGTTTTTAGCCCCGTTTAATGAAATTTTCCAGTACAATTTCGGTTGACGGACGATCTCGTAACGCAGCATAAATTCTATTCCCTCGTTGGATATTGCCCCTGCGTTCCGGAATTGAAAATTATATCCGCTATGCATTCCCGGAAGATTTATTGCAGTTAAGAGTTTATCTGTATAACGATAATAATAATCAAATGTAAAACTTAATCGATGCTCAAACAAATCCAAATCTACTCCTAAGTCATATTGATCGGTTTCTTCCCACGATAAATACGGATTTAATAATCCCCCATCCCAAACAGGCTCAATCGTGGCATTCCCAATATACGAGGTAGAACCGACATTCATTACACCCAAAGCCAAATAAGGTTGTGCAAAATGCATCCCGGAACGTCCCCAGCTAGCCCGAAGTTTCCCGAAAGAAAGCCAACCGAGATTTTCTTTTATCCATCGTTCCTCGGAAAACGTCCAGGCTGCTGCCACGGAAGGGAAAGTACCCCAACGGTGATTCGCCCCGAAGGTTGAACTCCCATCCCGTCTAAAACTCATGGATAATAAATATTTATTCAAACAAGAGTATTCTAAACGGGCAAAATAAGATAACAGTATCTTTTCCTGCATGTCAGATCGATAATGTTGAAACGGTATGATTTCCGTGTAATCGCCTGATATCAGTTCTCCGTACTCGGGCATTCCCGATGGTGCATAATAAATTTTATCACTGGGAGCATTCTGAGCATTACCCCCGTTATATTCCTTTTGATCGTATTGATAAGAGAAACCCGCCACGAAACTAATATCATGTTTTTCGTTTATCGTTCTCTTGAAAGATAATAGATTTTCATTCAATACCATCAAATTTATACCTGTCTCCCCGATAGTATTCGAGTACCCATCATAACTCAAGTAAGAAGGTTGAAAATAATTCCGTCGCTCAATAGAATAATCGGCTGCTAAAGAAGTGGAAAGGTTCAATCCGTCCAAAATATCATATCCTAACTTAAAATTAGCCCGCAAACGGACTCCTCGATTCTTTTCATCCGTTCCGTCATAAGCATCCAACACGGATTCCCAAGCAACAGAACCTTCCCCAGGTAATAAAGTGGATAATTTGTAAGGTTCTCCCGGGACCGTTTCAACAGAAGGGGCAACACCTAAACCATCTAATTTAGTTCCCCGTTTCCGTTTGGAAACCGTGGCATTCAATCGCAAATCCACGCTTAACCGCTCTACGGGCGTCACGTTCATGGAAGAATTTAGGTCAACCCGGCTATATCCTGTTCCTCGGAAAATACCTGTCTCCGAATAATACCCTAACCCGATAGCGTACGTCATGCGTTCTGCTCCCCCGTAGGTTTGAATATTAGCGTTTGTTACTTTCCCTGTTCTCCAGTATATCGGGAAATAATTGGTTGAATTATTATAAAAAGAATTCAGACTATCCTGAAACATTGTTCCATTATCTGTACTATAAGGCATAGGAATAAAATTTCCATCAAAAGAAGCTCCTTTGCTATAATAATCATATTGTTCACGAAGAGAAGTCGGGTATTTGTAGGTATTTGTTTCCGGATCAAGATAACCTTGATAAGTTTTTCTGATTGCATCCAAACGAAACAATCGTTCCATTCTTCCCGTTGTTACCGTGGGTAATTCCGGCAAAATACTCCAGGATTGTGATACATTTAAGGAAAACGTCGCCTTTTGATTCTTTCGACCTTTTTTCGTGGTCACGATAATTACTCCATTGGCCGCCCGAGAACCGTAAATGGAAGCCGCCGAAGCATCTTTCAAAACTTGAACGGATTCTATCATATCCGGGTTAATATCCGCCAGCAAGTTTGTTCCCGTGATAGGAGACGTAAAAGAATTCAAAGGGACACCGTCCACTACCCATAGAGGATTTGAATAACGACGTTCCGCTTCGACATCCAAAGAATTGTATCCACGAATTATAACTGCCGTTCCTCCACCTCCAGGAGCTCCTGACATATTGATAATATCCATCCCCGCCACACGTCCTTGTAAAAGATTAGCGATACTCGTCGAAGGAATACCCTTAAATTCATCCGCCTTCACGGTAGAAATGGAACCCGTGGCCTTCCGTCGGGTTGTCTCACCATAGGCCACAACCACGGCCTCGTCGAGTTCCTGCACATTCTCCTTCATGTAAATTTTCAGCGTATCTGTTTTATCGGAGAACTCCACCTCCTGATCCAGGTACCCCACGAACGAGAATTTCAATTTCCCCTTCAATATAGGCAAGGTAATGGCAAACCATCCTTTTTCAGCTGTCGCCGTTCCCACGGTCGTTCCGATAACCTGTACCGTTACTCCCGGCATGGGTTGTTTCTTCTCGTCATACACGAAACCTTTCAGAGTAAGGGATTTTTTCTTTTCCTTGTCATCATCCGCCACCTTTATAATCACGATTCCGTCCTGAATCTCGTAGGAGAAGCCATGATCTTTCAGCACATTATCCAAAATCTCGGCCAGTGTGGCCTGTTTCATGGACAGGGTGACATTGCTCGCAACGGCCAGATTCTGCTTCAGGTAAAAGAACTGGAAACCGGTCTGTCGTTGAAGATAATCAATGACATCAAGCATTTTCTCGTTCTCGAAGGAGACATCCAAACGTTGTTCCTGCGAAAAAACGTTTGCGTTCGCCACGTGTATACAACACAGCAAAATAAATAATTTCAGATTCATAATTAAAATCATCTTCCGCCATCGCCCCGACGAGGACATGGCATTCCAAAATTTTTTCATACTTTTGTAATACATTTTGAGTTTGACATTCATCTGTTACCAGCAGATGGTTATTTAGAGCAAGGAGGATTTACCAGATCCTCCCTGTTTTTTTACAGGTTCACCGTCACGACATGATCACTTACATTAAATTTCACGTTACTACTTTTTTCCAATACATCCAGCACCAGTTGGAAATCCCCGTAACGGGGCAGATTCCCCTTGAATACTAATTCCTTTGCCTCCGGGTTACGGAAGAATACAGTCACGTTGTACCAACGGGCCAATTTTGCCATAATCTGCTCCAGGGTCTGCCCGTCGAACACGAACATGCCGTCCTTCCAGGCGATGACCTGAGCGGCATTCACCAACTGAACCGAACTCTCACCCGTTTCCACGTTCAACGTGACTTGCTCCCCGGGACGCAATACCCGATCCGCTCCCGTCTGTTTGTCTTCTACACCCACGCTTCCCCGGACCAACACGGCATAATTCAACGCCTCGTCGGGATAGGCACACACGTTAAAAGCCGTACCAAGTACCCGGATTTGCTGGTTGCTCGTTTCCACGAAGAATGGCCGGCTCGTGTCCCGAGCTACCTCGAAATAAGCTTCTCCCTCGAGGTATACCCGCCGTTCGCCCCCGTGGAACATCACCGGGTAACGCAATTTGGAATCAGCGTTCATCCAAACTTTCGTTCCGTCCTCCAGCACGATGTCGTACTCCCCGCCACGGGGTACGATCAATTCGTTGTACTCCGTTTTGACGGCCGGTTGGGCATCGACCACTTTATAGGTCACTTCTTTTCCGTCCTTGTGGATCATCACCCCGGGACTCAAAGCTACCCGTGATGAAGACAAGGTATCCAACAGCACTTCCCGACGATCGGCCAATACCAATCGGGCCGTCCTCTGCCCCGGGACAATAGAGTCCATTGCCATGCCCGCCAAAGGCATTACCGCCTTTTCCTTCGGCTGATTCCATTTCCCAATCAATAAGGTCAAGGCGACCAGCACAACCGCACTGGCAGCCACTCCCCGCCAAAGTATCAAACGACGCCGTCTCGCTCGCACGGGAAGAATCACCCGGCGGTAGCCCCGTTCCTTATCCACCTTCTCCATCTGCTGGAGAAGGTCACAAGCCTCGTTAAATTTCTCCCCGGAATCCAAACGCCTTGTTGTTTCTTTTATAGTCTTTTCATCTTCCATGATATTTCCTTTTACACTACCAAGACAGTTCAAACGAGGAATACACGTAGTCATTTAATAAAATTTTTTCTATTTTTGCCTCCACGGAGGAGCAACACGGTATGACACAAGATATTGAGTTATATAAAAATTTATTCGACACGTACTACTCGGGGCTGGTCGTGTACGCATCCCGTTTCGTCAGGGACACGGCCACCGCGGAAGATATTATCTGTGACGTGTTCGCGTCTATATGGGAAAACCGTACGCTCCTGCACATGGAGAACACGAAGGCCTACCTTTTCTCGGCCGCCCGAAACCGTTCCCTGAATTACCTGGAACAACTCAAGGTGCGAGACCAATACCAGGAGGAAGTTCTCCAGAAAGGCGAGGCTACCGGCTCACTGACGTGGGAATATTACGTGGAAAGCGAACTGCGGGAGCTTATCGAACAAGCCATCAACAATCTTCCCCCACAATGCCGCAGCGTGTTCATCAAAAGCAGAATGGAGAACAAAAACGTGAACGAGATTGCGGAGGAATTGCAATTGTCTCCCCGCACCGTGGAAAAACATATTGAAGTCGCCCTAAAGAAACTCCGGAATGAATTAAAAGACCACCTCCTTTCCCTCACCCTGCTCGAGATATTTATTCGCAATCTACCGAAATAACCTTTCTCCTTTTTTTATAATTTCGCCGGAGAAAAAACGAAACACATGAAAAAGGATATATTCAAGCAATTGCACCTGTGGCTTTCATTGCCCGCCGGTATTTTTATTGTCATATTGTGCCTGACCGGAGGTATACTTGTCTTCCAGGATGAATGGAAATACCTGGCAGATTACTCGTTCTACCATGCAGATAAAGGAAACCAGGAATCCCCGCTTCCATTGGATGGTATCATACAAACCGTGCAAGACACGTATCCCGGCACCACCATTTCCTCCATGACGCTATACGCTGATGATGCCCGGAATATCGAATTCAAGCTTACCGGGAATCAAAATACCACTCTAAGCGTGAATCCTTATTCCGCACAAATGTACACCCCGACATCAAGCGGTTCTTTCTTCACGCAGATACGTTCCCTGCACCGCTGGTTATTAGCTACTCCAGACAGTTTTATCAACCGTACTGCAGGCCGGACGATTATCGGAATCTCCTCGTTATGCCTCTGCATCATCCTGATCAGCGGGCTCGTGTTCAGCATTCCCCGAAAAAGAAGCCAATGGAAGCAAGCACTCTCCATAAAACGGGGCAAAACAAGTTTCACCTGGTGGTTTACCTCCCATCGGGCTCTGGGTATTTACTGCGCCCTTTTCCTCTTTGTCATGGCAGCCTCAGGTCCCATGTGGAGTTTTGGCGGGTACCGGAGTTTTATCTCGGGAATATTCACTTCCCCTGAACAGGGTAACGGGAGAATGGGACAAGGCAATCAATACCGGCATGGACAAGATCCTGATCCTACACAACAAGCAAACATATCCCCAGCCATAGCGTGGACAGCAGCTCTACAGGCCATCCGCCAGGATACACCCCGTTTCTCGAAAATCTCGTTTCAGGACAATAAAGCACTCGTTCAAACCAAGGCAAACGCTCATCCCCGGGCCTGCGATACCTACACGTTCGACGAATCCGGTCACATCACATCCGTGCAATATTATAAAGACTTGGCCACCCGAAGTAAAGTGATGCAATACGCCTATATCATACACACGGGCAAATGGGGTGGATTCGTGACCAAGCTACTCTATTTTCTGGCTTGCATCGGGGGTGCATACCTGACTGTTTCAGGCTATATCCTCTACTGGAAAAAACACATTAAAGCGAAGAAGTAATATCGTCGGGAGACAACACCTCTTTCAGGTGTTTCAATCCCGGACGCAGTAACGGGGAATCGGCAAAACGCTCCCGGAAGGTATCCTCATCCAGTTGCAACCAATCTTCCCGACTCATGCGGGGCAGCCATTCATTCAACCGGAAAGCCTCATCCCGGTGAGGTATGGCCTTGACATTCCACGGACAAACATCCTGACAGGCATCACAACCGAAAAAACGATTCCCCAACTTTTCCTTTAATTTCCCGGGAATAGCATCTTTCCGCTCAATCGTGTTGTAGGAAATACATCGGTTCGCATCCACGGAATAAGGCCGTAATGCCCCCGTCGGGCAAGCATCCACACAACGATGACACGTCCCGCAACGACTTTCCGTGTAAGGAGAAGAATACGTCTCCGGCTCAAAATCCGAAATGATTACCCCGATAAAACAAAAGGAGCCCCAACGGGGATGTATCAACAAGGTATTGCGCCCTATCCAGCCCAACCCGGCCCGACGGGCCCATTCGTGTTCGAACACCGGAGCGGAATCCACGAACACCCGTCCCTGTAAGGATTTGCCGACAGACTCCTGCAAAAAAGAAAATAATTGAAACAAGCGCCCCTTTATAACCCCATGGTAATCCTTCCCGTAAGCGTAACGGGCCACCACGGGTACATCGGCAGCCCCATCGGCCAATGGAGCATAATAATTCGTCAATGTCACGACTACCGACCGGGCCCCCTCCACCAGTAAAGCCGGATTCCGCCGCTTCTCCCGGTTCCTCTCCAGGTAAGCCATACCGGCCTGATTGCCCTCGGCAAGCCATTTCCCCAAGCATCGATCCGCCTCCGGGAGCTCCTCCACTGGAGCCACACCACAAGCGACGAAGCCCAGTTCCAAGGCTTTAGCCGTGACATCTTCCAATCGCATATCAGATACCGAATCCCAGTTCCAGTCTCGCTTCCGGGGTCATCCGCTCGGGGGTCCACATCGGCTCAAACACCAGGTTCACGGTAGCCTCATCCAACCCGTCAATCGTCAACACCACATCATGTACTTCCTGCACAATCTGATCGGCAATCGGGCAACCGGGTGCAGTGAGCGTCATGGTAATAATCACCTCGTTCTGTTTCGGGAACTCGATATTATACACCAAACCCAGGTCCCAGATATTCACCGGGACTTCCGGGTCATACACGGTTGACAGTTTCTCGATAACCAAATCTTCCATTAAACTTTTTCCCATGCTCGCTGTTTTTTATCATTTGCCGGCATAAGCCAGAGCGTAATACTTTATCTGTTTCACCATGGAAAGCAATCCATTAGAACGGGTCGGCGACAAATGCTGCGTCAATCCAATCTTGTCAATAAAATCCAAGTTGGCATCCACGATATCTTTCGGAGCCTGACCCGAGAATACACGGATCAACAATCCGGCAATTCCTTTCGTGATAATGGCATCACTGTCCGCCGTGAAATACAATTTGCCATCCCGCATCTCGGCATGGAACCATACCCGGGACTGGCATCCCTTAATTAGATTATCCTCCGTTTTATGCGCCTCATCCATTGACTCCAAACCGTTACCGATTTCAATCAGATAAGCGTATTTGTCCATCCAATCCTCGTACATGGAGAACTCTTCCACGATTTGCTCTTCAATTTCTGCAATAGTCATGGTATTACATTTTAAAAATCTGTTCTATTTTCTTCAAGCCGGCACAAAGGGCATCAATCTCCTCCAGGGTATTATACATGGCAAACGAGGCCCGAACCATTCCCGTCACCCCGTAATGCTGCATCACCGGATCAGCGCACAACTGTCCCGTACGGACCGCTATACCCATCTTGTCCAGCAACGTACCCAAATCAAAATGATGGATTCCCTTCAAACCAAACGACACCACGGACGACTTACCGGGAGCATCCCCGTAAAGGATTATCCCCGGGATTTGTCTGATTTGCCCCATGGCATACTCTATCAATTCGTGCTCATGAGCGGCAATCGCCTCCAAGCCGACCGACTTCACGTACTCGATGGCCTCTCCCAGACCGATAATCCCGATAAAATCAGGCGTTCCGGCCTCAAACTTGAAAGGCAACTCGTTATAAGTCGTTTTCTCGAATCGAACTTCCTTGATCATCTCCCCTCCACCATGCCAGGGTGGCATCTGCTCCAGCAAGGCTTTCTTCCCGTACAACACGCCCACTCCCGTGGGACCGTATATCTTATGCCCCGAAAAAGCCAGAAAATCACAATCCAATTCCTGCACGTCAAGTGGAATATGCTGGATTGCCTGTGCCGCATCCACCAGGACATAGGCCCCGACGGCATGCGCCGCATCGATTATTTGCTTCACGGGATTCACCGTCCCCAAAACATTCGAAACATAAGCCACACCCACCAGTTTCACCCGCTCGTTCATCAAAGCGGCAAATGCCTCCATATCCAGCTCCCCGTTATCCTTGAACGGTACCACCTTCAACACGCATCCCTTCCGCTCGCACAACATCTGCCAGGGCACAATATTCGCGTGATGCTCCATTTCCGTCACCACGATCTCGTCCCCTTCCCGGATAAAAGCCTCCCCGAAGGTATAGGCCACCAGATTTATACTTTCCGTCGTACCCCGGGTGAAAATCACCTCCTCCGTTCCCGCGGCGTGAATATAGTCCTTCACGATTTCCCGGGCCCGTTCATTGGCATCCGTACATTTGTTGCTCAGGAAATGCACACCCCGGTGCACGTTGGAATTATAGCGGAGGTAATACTCATCCATCACCTCCACCACTCGTTTCGGCCGCTGTGTCGTCGCCCCGTTATCCAGGTAAACCAGCGGTTTCCCGTAAATCTTTTCCGTCAAAATCGGAAAATCCTGTCTTATTTGATGAACATCAAACATAATTTACTGCTTACAATGTAACACGCAATTATGGCACTTTGTCAACTCGCCCCGCAACCGCTTATCCACCAAATCATCAATCTTCGTCCGCAGCGGTTCCAGGCGCACCTTACCCACGATCTCGTGGGCAAAACCGAACATCATCATCATTCGGGCCTCAGCCAAGCTGATACCGCGGCTCCGCAAGTAGAACATCGCCTCCTCGTCAATCTGTCCGACAGTTGCTCCATGGCTACACTTCACGTCATCCGCATCAATAATCAACTGCGGTTTCGTGTTCACCTGAGCCGTATCGGTCAGCAACAGATTATTGTTCGCCTGATAGGATTCCGTCTGTTGTGCGTCAGGCCGCACCGTGATGATCCCCGCGAAATTAGCCAAGGCGGCATCATCCAATACCCCTTTGAAATGCTCGTTACTCCGGCATCGGGGGGCTATATGATCAATAAAAGTAAAATTATCCACTTCCTGCTTCTTGTCGGACAAATACATCCCGTACAAGTTGCACTCGCATCCTTCTTCCGTCAAGGCGGCATACAGGTTATTCCGGATAAATCCACCGTACAGCGAAATCACGTTCGCCTCGAAACGGGAATCCCGTTTCTGCGTCACGAACACGCTGTTCACCTGCGATGCACCCAAATGCTGGTTCTGCACGTGATAATAATCCACCATGGCATTATCCCCGACAACCACTTCCGTCAGATTATTCGACAGAAAGTAATTTTCCGACAGCGTATGATCACACACCAGCAAGGTGGCTTGAGCTTCCTTCCCAACGATTACTAAATTACGCTGGAAAGACATCAAATCCGCCTTCGCCCGCATCAGGTTCACGATCTGCAACGGACGTTCAATCACTACCCGATCCGGCACGTAAACGAATACCCCGTCCTGTGCGAACGCCGTGTTCAGGGCCACTAACCCGTCACCACGTCCTGGGGTTGTATGTTGATTATAATAGCGCTCAAACAAATCCGGGTACTTCACGCTGGCCTCCGCCAAACCGCACACGATCACGCCTTCCGGCAACTCCGTCAAGGCATTCTCCCGCCAATAACGGCCGTTTATGGTCAACACTAGACTCGTGTCCAGACAAGGCACGTTACATTGGAAAACATCAGCCAAATGCACATCCTGCTGCACATATTTCAAGGACACGTTGTAATCCCGCTCAAACACCGGCAGCAAATTAGCGTACAGGTAATTCTCCCGCTTGTAAGGAATCCCGCCGGCAGCCTCGAAATCCCGGAAAGCCTCCTCCCGACAAGCGTTCATACCTTTCCCCGCTTCCGCCCGGAGCAAATCCTGCCCCTCATGGAAAAGCGTGGAAAAATCCTTGTTTATCTTATCAATTCTTTCCATTGGCCTCAACCTCCTGCTTAATCCAGTCATACCCGTATTTCTCCAGCTCGGCTACCAATTCCTTGCCGGCCGTCTTCACGATACGTCCATTATACAACACGTGCACAACATCCGGCACGATATAATCCAACAACCGTTGATAATGCGTAATCACGATAGTAGAGTTATCCGGACGTTTCAGTTTATTCACTCCTTGCGCCACGATACGCAAGGCGTCAATATCCAAACCGGAATCCGTCTCATCCAGGATAGCCAGTTTCGGCTCCAACACCGCCATCTGGAAGATCTCGTTCTTTTTCTTTTCTCCCCCGGAGAATCCCTCGTTCAGCGAGCGGTTCAGCAAATGGCTGTCAATATTCACCATCTCCATCTTCTCCCGGATCATCTTCAGGAACTCTCCAGCCGGGTATGGCGGTAGTCCCTTGTACTTGCGATGCTCGTTCACCGCCGTCTTCAGGAAATTCACCGTACTGATACCCGGAATTTCCACCGGGTACTGGAAACTCAGGAATATACCTTCCCGGGCCCTGTCCTCTGCCGGCATTTCCAGCAGATTCTTTCCGTTGAACCACACCTCCCCTTTTGTCACCTGGAATGTCTCCCGACCAGTCAACACGGCGGACAATGTACTCTTACCGGCCCCGTTCGGTCCCATAATGGCATGAACCTCTCCCGGTTTAATCTCAAGATCAATTCCCTTCAATATTTCTTTCCCGTCAATACTGGCGTGTAAATCCTTTATTGTCAATAAATTTTCCATACTTCCTTCTTCGTTTTTTATTCTTGATACAACATCCCGGGATTCGCTTATCCCACGCTCCCGGCCAAACTGATTTGCAGGAGTTTCTGCGCCTCCACGGCAAACTCCATCGGCATCTTGTTGATAACATCTCCGGCATACCCCTTGATGATCAACCCGATGGCATCCTCCGTCGAGATACCCCGCTGGTTGCAATAAAATATCTGATCCTCGCCGATCTTCGAGGTAGTAGCCTCATGTTCCACCTGCGCCGTGGGATTCGCCACCTCCAAGTAAGGGAACGTGTGTGCCCCGCACTTATCTCCCAACAACAGCGAATCACACTGCGAGAAATTCCGGGCGTTCTGGCAATTCTTCGCCACCTTCACCTTCCCTCGGTAAGAATTGGAACTGTACCCCGCCGAGATACCCTTCGACACGATGCGGCTCCGCGTGTTGTTCCCGATATGAATCATCTTCGTTCCCGTGTCCGCCTGCTGGTAATTGTTCGTCACGGCCACCGAATAAAACTCGCTCACCGACCCGTCGCCCTTCAATATCGTGCTCGGATACTTCCACGTGATGGCGGACCCGGTCTCCACCTGCGCCCAAATCAACTTGGAGTTCTCGCCCCGGCACAATCCCCGTTTCGTCACGAAATTGTAAATGCCGCCTCGTCCCTCCTTGTCGCCCGGATACCAGTTCTGCACCGTGCTGTATTTCACCTCGGCGTTCTTCTCCACCACGATTTCCACGATGGCGGCGTGCAATTGGTTCTCGTCCCGCTGGGGAGCCGTGCATCCTTCCAGATAACTCACGAAACTGTCGTCGTCCGCCACGATTAGCGTCCGCTCGAACTGTCCCGTGTTGGCGGCGTTTATCCGGAAATAGGTGGACAACTCCATCGGACAGCGCACCCCCTTCGGGATATACACGAACGACCCGTCACTGAAAACCGCCGAATTCAACGCCGCGAAGAAATTGTCCGTGTACGGCACCACCGACCCCAAATAACGCTTCACCAAATCCGGATGGTTCTTCACCGCCTCCGAGAACGAGCAGAAAATCACCCCCCTCTCGGCCAGCGTCTCCTTGAACGTCGTCTTCACCGACACGCTGTCCATCACCGCGTCCACGGCCACTCCCGCCAACGCCTTCTGCTCGTCCAGCGGGATTCCCAACTTGTCGAACGTCGCCTTCAATTCCGGGTCCACCTCGTCCCACGATTTCTTGGCCTCCTGCTTGGGGGCCGCGTAATATACTATATCTTGATAATCAATGGGCGGAATCTTCAATTTCGCCCATGTGGGCATCTTCATGGTCAACCAATGACGGTAAGCCTTCAACCGAAACTCCAACAGCCACTCCGGCTCCCCTTTCT
>CALUMT010000028.1 GCA_944321845.1 uncultured Butyricimonas sp. | reverse complement strand
CTTGTGGGGCATAATAAATCTTGTCACTCGGGGATTTTTGAGCGTAACCTCCGTTATACTCCTCCTGGTCGTACTGGTAGGAGAAACCTCCCAACAATTCCAACGAGTGAGATTCCCCGAACGTGCGTTTATAGGTCAGCAAATTCTCGTTTAACACCATGAGATTGATTCCCGTTTCCCCAAGGGACATAGAATTACCATCTTCCGACAAGTAGGAAGGTGAAAAATAATTTCGACGGGCAATAGCATAATCCGCTGCCAACAAGGTGGAAAAATTCAATCCCTCAATAATCTCGTACCCTAAGCGAAAGTTACTCCGCAAGCGAACAGAACGGTTCGCCTCCTGCGTACCCTCGTAAACCTTCAACACCTCATTCCAAACTACAGAATTCTCTCCCGGCAAGAGAGAAGACAACTGATAAGGGTCCCCCGATATTGTTTCTACAGATACAATTTCATTACTATACTGCAAATTTTGATCCATACTGGAAGAGGCACGTTTCTTTTGTACAAGAGAGGCATTAAAACGCAAGTCCACGTTTAACCGAGGAAGGGGTGTAACCGTCATATTGGAATTCAAGTCAAACCGCTTAAAACCAGTTCCTTTGAAAATTCCTGTTTCATTATAGTATCCTAAGCCTATCCCATAAATCATCCTTTCACTTCCTCCATAGGTCTGAATATTAGCATTTGTAATTTTTCCTGTCTCAAAATAAATGGGGAAAAAGTTGGTCGAATTATTATAAAATGTATTCAAACTATCTTGATACATTGTACCATTATCCGTATTTATTTGATTTTTATCGGGATACCAAAAACCATTATAACTACTTTCTGGATGTTCATATTGTTCCGCCAAGCTTTGAGGATATTTATAACTGTTCGTTTCCTCATCAATGTAAGCCATGTATTTGTTCTCCGTGTTTTTTAAGCGCAGCAATCGTTCCGCCCGTCCCGTGGTCAAGTCCGGATGGCGGGGAAGGACGCTCCAAGATTGGGAAACATTGACCGAAAAGGTGGCATTCTGATTCTTCCGTCCTTTTTTCGTGGTCACGATAATCACGCCGTTGGCCGCCCGGGAACCGTAAATGGAGGCCGCCGAGGCATCCTTCAATATCTGGATGGATTCAATCATGTCCGGGTTCAGGTCGGAAAGCAGGTTGGTTCCCGTCACCGGCGAGGTAAAGGAGTTCAAGGGCACCCCGTCCACCACCCAGAGCGGGTTGGAAAAACGACGGCCGGCCTCCACGTCAAGCGAGTTATATCCCCGGATGGTGATGGCCACGTCGCCCCCGCCCGGTGCCCCGGATAGGTTGGTTATATCCATTCCCGCCACACGCCCCTGCAAGAGGTTGGCGATGTTTCCGGAAGGAATTCCCCGGATTTCATCTGCCTTCACGACGGAAATAGACCCCGTGGCTTTCCGCCGAGTAGTCTCGCCATAGGCCACGACCACGGCCTCGTCGAGTTCCTGCACATCGGGTTTCATCACAACATTAATCGTTTCCTCCCCATGGTAAGTTTTCTCCACGGTTTGCATCCCGACCATGGAAAAAACAAATATATAATTCTCATCACTTGCCGGAAGTGCTAATTTATATTGACCTTGCACATCCGTGGCCACCCCCTGGGTAGTTCCTTTCACAATCACGGAAACTCCGGGAATCGGATTCCCCTTTTCATCCATCACCCGACCGGAAACAGCTATTGATGCCCGTGCAGATGATTTCACGGTTTTCGATTTTAAACGAATCAATATTAATTCTCCGACAATCTCGTAAGTGTATTTGGAATTTTTAAATAAGCGAGCCAATGCCGTGTCCACCGGTACATTGTCCACGTTAAGGGAAAATTTCTCGTCCCTGTTTTCATTCCCGCCATCCCGGAATCCATACGCCAACCCCGTCTGTTTCTTAATTTCTGACAGAATGTACACCAAGGTTCGTTGCGTGACATTCAAGGTCACTTTTTTCTCATCATCTACTGCAGCCTGTAGCCGATTGGCAGTCGTTGCAAACGATTGCCGAGGGCAATAAAAGCCGCAAAAAAGCAATAAAAAAAGACAAATGGCAAATTTATTTGCCCCGGTCTTCATACATTGTTGTGTTTTTGTCATAAATTTGTAAATCAAAATTATAGATATAAACTCGTTTTATGTCTCTCGACACGGCCAAAGTCTCTGACCTGAGAAATCAGACTTTAGCGGTGTTTGAAAAGAGAATCACCCCTGGGGCGGTTCTCTTTCGCTTTTTAATCAAGGGTCAGTATATAGTGTACGCACCTCCTTCTTCTTTTATGGTTTTACCGGTTATTAATTTCATCATCTGCATCACTTCCTGGATGCTGCATGTCTTGTCAAATTCCAGGGTATACGTCTGGTTTCTCAATTCCGGGGCTACTTGAATCTCAACCCCGTACCAGTTGGCAAAATCGTACATGATTTTATCCAACCGCACCCCGTGATATTTAAAGCTTGTTCCTATCCAACTGATATAATCCCCGGCATTTACCTTTTCCACCTGCAGGGTACTATCTCCCACGACACAATACACGCGTTCATTCGGTATAATTTTCTTTTCCACGCCTAGCACACTCATCCCGATACTCCCCTCCAGCAATACCGCCTCCGACAACGCTAATTGCTCGCTATAAAGAAGATTAAACCGTGTTCCATATACCCGGACCCGAGTATTACCCGCCTTCACCACGAAGGGCCTTTCCCCCTTAGCAACCTCGAAATAGCCCTCGCCCTTGAATTCCACTTCTCTCAGGGGATCCCGGAATTCCACGGGAAATTTCAATTCACTACCCGCGTTCAACGTCACCACGGACCCGTCCGACAGAGCCACCCGATACGTATACCCCCGGGGAATCACCACCCGGTTGTATTTCACCTCCCGAGGCAATACCTGTTCTTCTTTGGGTTGCTCCTTTTTCACCTCGTATACCGGCATGGTTGTCCCGGTGACCAAGGTATCAATCTCCAGAATCTCATCGGCTGTCCCCGTGGCAATAAGCGTGGGAACGGTAATTTCCGGTAACGAGACTTGCGCAACAGGCATCACCCGTTCCGGTTTCACTTCCATCCAAGGACGCCATACCAGCACCAACACGATAATGGCAGCCGCCACACTACCCGCCATCCAGCGTATACGCCGCATTCTACGGGCACGTCTCAAGGCCGCCAGACGCTGTTCCAATTTTGCAGTAGTGAGTTCCCGGTTCATCCGGGCCACTTGATGAATCGCCTCCACGAGTTCCTCCGCCCGCTCGTCAGCCCATTCCGGCCGTTGTTTTGCACCTTCTTGCATCGATCTGCCCGGAGATTTTTCGCTATATGGTTTTTCCTCTTCCATTGCCATCATTTGAAATTTACTTATAAAACCGTTTCATCTTCCTTTTTCTACTCTCGAGAATTCACTTTTATGTTTTTTTTACATTTACTTCCCAAACATCTTCTTTTTTATTACGTAATTTGCGTAACGTTAAACGTGTAATGAAACGATAATGACAATCAACAATCCATTTCTGATTAGCGGCTACCATAGCCCAACTTATTTTTGTGACCGAGAGAAAGAATCCGAGACCATTCAAGACGCTCTTGAAAATGGACGTAATATCATGCTTGTATCCCCCCGACGCATGGGCAAAACAGGATTAATCCAGAATATTTTTTATCGCATTCGTCAACAGGAGCAAACACCCGAATATATTACGTTCTACCTGGATATTTTTTCCACGAGAAGTTTAGGTGATTTCATCCGCTTACTTGGCAATACTGTCCTTGGAAAATTAGATTCCACCCCCCGAAAAGCCATGAACCGAATAGGACAATTTCTGAAAAGTTGTCGCCCTGTTTTTTCACTCAATGAATTTACCGGAATGCCGCAAGTCTCCCTGGATATTGTTCCCTCTCAAGAAGAAGTAACATTAAAAGAAATCTTCGAGTACTTGGCTTCTTCCGAACGACGCTGCATTATCGCTATTGACGAGTTCCAACAGATAACGGAATATCCCGAACAGGGAGTAGAAGCTTTATTGCGCTCCTACATACAATTCCTCCCCAACGTGAATTTTATTTTCTCTGGTAGTAAACAGCACGTGATGCAGGAAATATTCCTTTCCGCCAAGCGTCCTTTTTACCAGAGCACCCAAACATTTACATTGGGATGTATCGAACAGGAGAACTATTACAGGTTCGCCGCAACCTTCTTTCAAGAAAAGAAGATTGAATTGAAAAAAGAAGTCTTTAACCAGTTGTACAAGCAATTTAACGGACATACCTGGTACATTCAATGCCTGTTAAACCGCTTGTATGCCTATAGAGAAGAACCGACAACTGAGTTGGTCAATCAAGCGATTCGTGAAATCGTGAGTGAAAATGAATACTTGTACCAAAACCTCATCTCGGTTTACTCGGCAGGAGCCGTACGCCTGTTAAAAGCCGTGGCTAAAGAAAAGATTGTCCCAGAAATCAATGCCGGTAGTTTCATCGCAAAGTATCATCTAAAAGCAGCCAGCAGTGTAAACTCTTCCCTAACGACACTACTAAACAAAGAAATGCTCTATAAAACAGAAAAAGGATACATCGTTTATGACCGATTCCTAGGAATATGGCTCCAGCAACAAGCCTATTAAAAGGGATACGGGATAGACGGTTTTTGTTTCTCGATTATATTCATTACTTTCGCGAAAGTTTAAACGAAAAACATACTAAAACCCAAGGAGATAATTATGGAAAACAAAAATTACGGAGGACTTGAACCAGAATTCTCAAACTACGAAAGTGCACAAATCGTGGTATTACCCGTTCCCTATGATGGAACCAGCACTTGGTTGAAAGGTGCTGACAAAGGACCGGATGCCATTCTCGAGGCATCTGCCAACATGGAACTTTATGACATTGAGACGGACTCCGAAGTATATACACGAGGTATCGCGACCGTGGAACCCGTGACCGAAGCATCTTCCCCCGAGGCCATGTCTGCCGAGGTGGAGAAAAGAGTGGATGCCATATTGAATGACAAGAAATTCCCCGTGCTGCTCGGCGGCGAACATTCCGTGAGCATCGGTGCTTTCCGGGCATTCGCCAAACATTATGACAAATTCTCCGTGCTGCAACTGGACGCACATTCCGACATGCGTAGCGAATACGAGGGCAGTACCCACAACCATGCCTGCGTGATGGCCCGTGCCAAAGAGGTGGCGACTGTCGCCCAGGTAGGTATCCGCAGCTCCGCCATTGAGGAGAAAGAGAATATCATGCCGGACCGCATTTTCTACGCGCACGAACTGCATGATGCCAAAGAAGGCAATAACTGGATGTACATGGTTTCCCAGAAACTGCATGACAATGTTTACATTACCATCGACCTCGACGTGTTCGACCCGTCCATCATGCCGTCAACCGGAACTCCCGAACCGGACGGATTGTTCTACCGGGAAGTGCTGAATTTCCTTCGTCTCATCAACGAGCGGCACAATATCATCGGTTTGGATGTTGTCGAGCTTTGCCCGAATGATATCAACAAAGCTCCCGACTTCACCGCCAGCAAGCTGATCTACCAGATCCTGAGCATGAAATTCGACAACGCTGAAAGATAAAAATATTGAGTCAATAAGGTCCTCATAATTGTACCTTATATTTACAACTTAAACAAAAATGGAAAAGAAAGATTTATTAAAAGACACTATCAAACACATCGACATCAAGTCGTATGACTCAACTCAATTGATTGATGCGATGCGCGACATGTCCTTCACCTCTCGCGATACCGCCAGAGCGACCGATATCCTCATGCAAATGGTGAAAGAAAAGGAGTGTACTAATATTCTTACCATTGCCGGGAGTACAAGTGCAGCCGGATGTATGCAAGTATACGTGGATATGGTACGCAACAAAATGGTAGACGTTGTGGTATCCACCGGTGCTTCCATCATCGACATGGATTTGTTTGAAGCCCTTGGATTCAAGCATTACAAAGGCCGTCAGGATATCCCGGATATGCAATTGCGCGAACTCTACATCGACCGTATCTACGATACCTTCATCGATGAGGAGGAACTTCAGGCTTGCGACCACGCTACTTACGAGATTGCCAACGGACTGGAACCCCGTCCCTATTCTTCCCGTGAATTTATCTGGGAAATCGGTAAATGGTTGAGCGAAGGTCACGCCGTGAAAAAAGACAGCCTGATCCAAACCTGCTACGAGTGCGGAGTACCCATCTTCTGCCCGGCATTCTCTGACTGCAGCGCCGGATTTGGTATCGGTAAACACCAATGGGAACATCCCGACAAGCACGTGTCTATCGACTCCGTGAAGGATTTCGTGGAATTGACTCAAATCAAGATTAAAGCCGGTACTACCGGGTTGTTCATGGTCGGTGGAGGTACCCCGAAGAACTTCGCTCAGGATACCGTGGTATGTGCCGAGATTCTCGGCTTCGACGTACCGATGCACAAGTATGCCATCCAGATTACTGTAGCCGACGTACGCGACGGAGCCTGCTCTTCTTCTACCCTGAAAGAAGCCTGCTCCTGGGGTAAGGTGGACGTCACCTACGAACAAATGGTTTACGCGGAGGGAACAACCGTTATCCCGGCCATCGCCAGCTACGTTTACCACAATGGAGCCTGGAGAGACCGAGAGTACAAGAACTGGACAAAACTTTTCCAGAAATAATAACAACAGAAAAGAGGAGGAAAACCTCCTCTTTTTTTATTCTTAACTCGCTCGGATACTCCATTCATGCCTTACCCTGCTTCCGAAAACGGGTCATCGTGATAGATTGTTTATGGAAGATGAATAAAGGTAAGGTTATTCCCACCACCAAGACCGTCAGCACAAACACGGTCGTTAAACCATTCCGGAAAATTTCCACGATTAATCGCTGCAATACTTCCTCTTCCGTGCTGTTCATGAACCGGATGAAGGCAAGGATTGTCTTGTAGGCATACATCCCCGGTATCATGGGTAACAACGAGGGGAAGGAAAACACCTCCGCCGGACAATGAATCAACCGCGCAAAGAAAATGCTAAACATCCCAATCGTGAAGGCAGCCACAAGCGTGGCCGGAATCAAAGGGACATCCATGTAGTGCAATAAATAAAAACGTAGCCCGTGACCGATAGCCGCCAGCAAGGCCGAAATGAATATGGCCTGCTTCGGGGGATTGGATATGACCGAGAATCCGATAGCCGCCACGGCAGCGAATACCCCATCCAGCAAAACCGCTTCCCATATACTCCAGTTCATAGCACCTCCATTCCTTGAATTAATAATGTTATCGACAATCCCAGGGCAATACAGATAATCAGTATCGTAGCGTTTATTGCCCGGGAGACTCCGATTAATATATGCCCGCCTAGAATATCAATTATCGAATTCATCAGCGGAACTCCCGGAATCAAAAACAGCACACTCGTGGCCAAAGCGATTTCCGGTGTATTCCCCCAGTTGCAGTAAATACCGATAGAAGCCACCATCGATGCCACGAAGGAAGATACCGTGAAAACGACCATGTGATTCGCCTTACGGGCAAACATTTCCTGACGGATAAAGAATCCCACCAATGTCGCCGCGAATACCAGGGCCATCGCTATAAAATCCCCGTCGAACAAGCGACAGAAAGCAGCATTTGCAAACGCCACCAGAACCAACACCCGCCACCGGGAAATCCGCCCCTCCGCCATAATCTCCTTAAAACGGCGTTTCACCTCCGCCAATGGCAGTTGATGGTCATAGGTATCCCAACTCAACCCGCTTAATTCCGAGATTGTTCGGAAATTTATTCCCAGATCGGGAATTCTCCTCACGTACGTCCTCCGGATTGAATAATCTTCGGGATGCTTAACCGTCATCGTGATATTCCGCTGAAAAATAGTCAGATCCACCCCGTACCCCATGGCTTCCGCGATTCTCGATACACTACGCACGGCCCGGGCCGTATGTACCCCGGAACCGATCATACTCGTCACGTAGTCCATCAAAAAATCA
Source organism: uncultured Butyricimonas sp. (assembly GCA_944321845.1). Taxonomy (GTDB): domain Bacteria; phylum Bacteroidota; class Bacteroidia; order Bacteroidales; family Marinifilaceae; genus CALUMT01. The sequence continues at coordinate 55,080 of CALUMT010000028.1, read as the reverse complement.
GACAATTCCTGTATATCAACACCTTGTCTCATAATCAAATTCCATTATCTAGAAAGATTACAAAAATAGCGAAGTTTTTTCACATTCTTTCATCTGCCATAAAAACTGTTTATCTTTACATTTACGAATAAAACCTCCCCCGGCATGGAACAACGCAAAATTATACACTTCGACATGGATGCATTTTACGCCTCCATCGAGCAACGGGATAATCCCGCCTACCGGAGCAAACCTATCGCCGTCGGACGCCCGGAAAAACGAGGTGTCGTGGCCACGGCCAGCTACGAGGCACGCAAATTTGGCGTCCATTCAGCCATGTCCTCCATGAAGGCCATGCAATTATGCCCGGATCTCATTTTCGTGAAACCACGTTTCGAAGTATATAAAGAAGTCTCCGCCCAGATTCACGAGATATTTCACGAATATACAGACCTCATCGAACCACTTGCCCTCGACGAGGCCTTTCTCGATGTTACCGAGAACAAGAAGAATATTACTCTTGCCGTGGATATCGCCAAAGCCATTAAACAGGAAATCCGGGAACAACTCCACCTGATCGCTTCAGCAGGAGTGTCCTACAATAAATTTCTGGCCAAAATCGCCTCCGACTACCGCAAACCGGACGGTTTATATACCATACATCCCGATCGGGCCGAGGATTTCATCGCGCATCTACCTATCGAGGCATTCTGGGGTATTGGTAAGGTAACCGCCCGGGAAATGCACACCCTGGGCATACACAACGGGGCCGATTTACGACAATGCAGCCTGACTTTTCTCACCCGGAATTTTGGCAAAAACGGCCAATTATACCATGATTTCGCCCGGGGGATTGATCCCCGCCCCGTCACCCCGGTACGCATCCGCAAATCGGTTGGCTGTGAACAGACTTTCGAGAAGGACCTGACGAAACATATCCCGATCATTATTGAATTATACCACGTGACCACAGAACTCGTGGAGCGTCTCGAAAAAGCGGCCTTCCGCGGTCATACCCTAACCCTCAAAATCACTTTTGCTGATTTTACCCGTAAAACTCGTTCCATTTCCGTCACTCATCCTCTCCTCCAACGACAGGAAATACTTACCCTTGCCAAACAGCTTCTACAGGAAATAGATTTGCAATCCTCCGGTATCCGATTAATCGGATTAACCGTTTCCAACCCTCTGGAAGAACAGAATACACCCCGACAATTAACTCTTCCTTTCAAATAATCCCATAAAATATGCGCCAAAACGCTCTAGTATCATACTAAAAATGAGAAAGAGAACTCACGTTAACATTTTACAAGGGGAGATTTAAGAAAAATATAAGACTATAGTAGATACAAGTCCAAATAAAAGCAGTATCTTTGTAATGGATTTCAAATAGAGACTTCGATTTTTTTTCATAAATTTGTTATTGGTACGCCCCCTGCTGCGACAGCACGGGGCATTTTTGTTGTATGCGGCTAAAGTAATAAACATTATTTCAACCATGAAACATTTCCACGACTTTAATAGTGTTAAAACATAAACAATCCTTTAATTAACATTCTAGAAGTGTAATTTTCTGCACCCCGAAAACAAAAAAGAGTCGCTCTCTCGAGCAACTCTTCCACTATATATCTTAAAAACTAGAATTATTCCAGGTAAGTGTATCCATACAAACCGGAACGGTAATTCGACAAGAACTCGCGGCCCTCCTCTGGGGAAATTGTTCCTTTTTTAACAGAACTCATCACCCAAACCTCCACGGTACGGGCCATCCGCTTCGGATTGAACTGCACGTACTCCAACACATCGGCGACAGTCTCTCCTTCGATCACCTTATCCACCACGTATTCATCACCCTTCACCTTAATATGCACGGCATTCGTATCCCCGAACAGATTATGCAAATCTCCCAGAATCTCCTGGTAAGCTCCCACGAGGAACACGCCAAGATAATAGGGTTCTTTGTCTTTCAACTCGTGCACGGGCAAAGAATAAGACAAATTCCGAGCGGACACGAAATTGGCAATCTTTCCATCCGAATCGCAGGTGATATCCTGAATCGTAGCGGACTTCGTCGGTTGCTCATTCAACCGGGAAAGCGGGATTATCGGGAACACCTGGTCAATCGCCCATGTATCCGGCAAAGATTGGAACAACGAGAAATTACAGAAATATTTATCCGGCAGCATCTTGGCGATTTTCTTCAACTCTTCCGGAGCATGCTTCATACTCATGGCCATGGAATGTACATCCCGAGCTACTGACCAGAACAAGCGTTCTACCTGAGCCCTTGTCCGCAGATCAATCAATCCCAAGTTGAACAATCCCAAGGCATCCTCCCGAATCTGCATCGCATCGTGCCATGTCTCGATCAAGCGCGGCAAATTCAGATTATCCCACAAGTCATACAATTCCTTCACCAATTCGTGCGCATCCTCAGCCACCTCCTCGTTCTCGTCAAATTCCGGCAAACTCGTGCTGGCCAAAGCTTCAAATACCAACACCGAATGATGAGCCGTTAACGAGCGACCGGATTCCGTGATAATATTTGGCTGCGGCAAATCATTCTTTTCGCAGGCATCCACGATAGAAGAAACGGCATCGTTCACGTACTCCTGAATCGAGTAATTCATGCTATTACCCGTTGAGGCTGAACGTGTCCCGTCATAATCCACACCTAATCCCCCGCCAATATCCACGAAACGGATATCATAGCCCATCGTCTTCAATTGCACGAAAAATTGCGAAGCCTCCTTCAAGGCCGTCTTTATCCGACGGATATTCGTCACCTGACTGCCGATATGGAAATGAATTAACTTCAAGCAATCCCCTAATTTATTTTTCTCCAATATATCCAAAGCTTCCAACAACTCACTCGAGTTCACGCCAAACTTGCTCACGTCACCACCGGATTCCTCCCACTTTCCACTACCGGAACTGGCCAACTTAATACGAATACCGATATTCGGACGCACTTTCAGGCGTTTTGAAATACTGGCAAGCGTACGTAACTCGTTCAACTTCTCCACCACGATATAAATATTCCGTCCCATTTTCTGGGCCAGTAACGCCAACTCGATATAACTTTCATCCTTATAACCATTGCATATGATCATCGCGTCATCATCAATATCAATGGACAGCACGGCATGCAACTCCGGCTTGGAACCGGCCTCCAGACCGATATTATACTTGTTTCCGTGACTAACAATTTCCTCCACCACGGGTCTCATCTGGTTCACCTTAATCGGGTAAATCAGGAAATTCTTTGCCGTGTAACCGTATTCTTTGGCCGCAGCCTCAAAACAGTTCGAAATCTTCTCGATCCGGTTATCCAGAATATCCGGGAAACGCAGTAACACGGGAGCCGACACGTCACGCACCTGCAACTCCTCCATCAACTCTTTCAAATCAATGGCCGGGCCACCCATTTTCGGAGTCACGGTAACATGTCCTTTCTCGTTAATTGAAAAATAGTTCAGCCCCCAACCGTTTATATTATACAGTTCCGCTGAATCGTCAACACTCCATTTTCTCATTTCCTTAGTATAAGACCGTTAATACTGATTATTACGCGAAAATAGAATATATTTCCATATAACCCCTCATCCTCCCTCTCGAATTTACTCCCCTTGCCAAATTATCTTTCCCTCTGCCTCGCCGACAGCAAACAATAGTGACTCCTTGATCGTAATTGATCGCAAGAAAACAGATAAACGGGGATCAAGTATCTAATTAAACCGTTCTATCCCGGTATTTTTGAGGCGATAGTCCTGTGTGCTTTTTGAAAAAGGTACCGAAACTGGAAGGATTCGGGAAATTTAATTCCTCTGAAATTTCCTGTATAGTCATGTTTGTTCCATCCAGATAAGACATACATTTTCGGATAATCGCCTTGAAAACCAATTCCTGAACCGTATAACCACAAACAGATTTCGAGAGCTCAGACAAATACTTGGGAGAAAGACACAACTTATCCGCGTAAAAAGCAACTCCTCGCTCTGACATATAATACCTGTCTATGAATTGTATCAAACGAAGAAAAATTTCCGTACGACGGGCATTAGACGCATCCCCCGAGAGGTATCTCTTTTGGAATAAGGTACACAAACGATAAGTCAAAGACAATAGAAGTAATTTCCGACCATAAACGGAAAAATAATCTTCCGAAGAAAGACTTCCCTGACCAATCAGAGAAATATAATCAACAATCGCCTTCTCGTCACCCGTCTTCCACACGTAAAGAGAATCCGGGGACATTTTGTAATAAAGATGGACAGCATGAACCATATTCCCCAACACATCTCGGATGGGCTCTATCTTATATATAATAATACTTATCTCCAAATCCTCAGAGGAAGAGATAACCCGGAAAACTTTTCCCTCGGGAATAAAAACCGTCTCACCCGCCACTGCCATATACTCCCGGGCAGAAACCGTAAAATGAAATTCCCCCCGTATACAAACAATCAAGCCTATCCCGAAATTCATAAAATCCCGCCGCAAAGTGGCGGGAAAGGACGTAACCGATCCGCCCGAAGAACAAACATCAGCTTTCGCGTTTATATCTCCTTCAAGTTTTTCCAACCTGTTTTCCATTTCTTCCATAAGAACCCATTTAGCGTATATACCTTGCTAAATTAGTAAAATTATCGGACTTAGCCGGAAAAATTCCCGCTAAGCCGATAATTCCCTCTTTCTATATGGATAAATAAGAACGAAGAACATAGAAAGCATACACCCGTAGAAAGTCCAACCGGACATCTCCTTAACTGCGGAAAGCGTAGCCTGTACCTGCAATTTCCCCTTAGCGGACAAAGCCGCCATATTCTCCGCCTCCGTCTCACTTTTTCCCTGGTAACGCATCCCTTTGACAGTCTGGTCGTAGGAAGCTGCTGCCTGTAATTCCACCCGATCCACATCCTGGGCAAAACAAGTCACGTAATACTGTTGCCGCTGCTGAAGTACATTCGTGTAAAGAGCAGTACCGATTCCTGGACCAATGACCATCCGCACGGTAAGCATAATACATATCCAGGTTGAAAGATATTTGTAAGGCATCCTTTGATTAGCATAGACAGCCGTTAATGAATATATCAACATCATACCGGCAGAACGAATGATAACCGGGTATTTCATACGTTCATAAAGACCTTCTGTCTGAACCTCAAAATACATGAACAGGGCAGACATCCCTATCAGCAGGAAACCTATCCCGAAAAGATATTTCAGTTTCACTCCCTTGGAACCAAGCACCAAGGCAATCACTCCCCCCAGGAAATAACCGACAATACTCCAGTTACCCAATGCCGCATTCTGCCAATTATCGATTTTCATTCCCACACCCGTGAATACATTGACAAACATAGAGCTTGTATTGAAAATCATCAATAAAAGGAACAACACGATACCCATATTTATTGTACGCAAGCGGAAAATATCCATCATGAAGTAAGGTGAATGACCGGAAGACTCCATATAAAAAAATATCCCACCAAACACCACTGCAAGAACCGCGGAACGTACAATGGTGTAATCACTAAACCAATCCAACGTTTTACCATACACGAGAACATAAATCACGCAAGTCACCATAGCACTGAACACAGCCACACTTCCAAACTTGCGGAAATTTATCGGGAAACGACGGGTAGTGTAAGCATGATAAGGCATAGTGATAAAAACCAACAGAATAGCAACCAACGTCATTCCCATCATGTAATAATATACATCCTGCCACTGATACTCGTAGGCCAACCATGCCGTGAGCGAAGTCCCGATTTGCCCCAAAATCATAAAGAAAAGGTAAATAATCGGCATACTTTTGCTTTTTTCCGCATCAAGATTATCCCATCCCTCCCCGGTAGTCGGTTCCATCCCCGGGGTGATATTCCGGGTAGCCTCCATTCCAAAAGCATACTTTATCAACGTGAACAGGTTCACCATCATCAACACCATTCGTAAAAATCCCATGACGAGACTGCACAAGGCCAAAAGAAATATACTGTCGGTCACGGCACAAATATAACTGAGCAGATACAGCAACGAGAATCCCACGATACACATCATCTTCTCTCGACGGATACAAACCAACTGATAGAAGAAAGGAGCAAAGGCAGCCATTCCGATGGAGGTTACAAAACCCACGAACTGTATATGTTCCGATTGAATCCCCAATCCTCCGGTCATATCACCACTATTGGCTGTATAGACTCCACTTACCGTGAGAATCGGGATAAACAGCAAGAGCAACAATATGACGCCAAGCGGTTTGGGTACCCAGTTATAAAACGGATAATTTTTAGGACAACAAGCCATAACCGATTACAATTTAGCTTTAACAACAACCATCATCCCTGCAGCCAAACGTTCATTGTCCTCCTCGGAGAGATCCACGAAATCTATTCGGACTGGAACCCGCTGACGAATTTTCACGAAATTTCCAGCGGAATTATCTGTCGGGACCAAAGAATACTTGGACCCCGTGGCACCGGAGATTGCCGAAATTCGTCCCTTGAATTCCCGGTCAGAAATGGCATCGACAGAAAGCGACACCTCCTGCCCCACGTGAAGATTCTCCAATTGCGTTTCCTTGTAATTGGCAATAACCCATTTTTGAGTATTCGGCAAAATATAGGTAATTGTTTGTCCTGCGGAAATGAATTGTCCTTCTTCAATGGAACGACGTCCCAGCTTTCCGTCACAAGGAGCCACTACCACCGTATAAGAGAGATTCAGTTTAGCCATTTCAAGGGCAGCCTCTGCACGCTGTATGGCTGCTTCCGTATTCTGCTTCCGGTTAGCGACCTCGTTCACTCCGGAGAATGCAGCCTTCTGCTGTCTACGCAAGGCCTCCAGTTTTTTCCTGGTTGCTTCATATTCTGTTTCTATTTGCTCCAGTTGAATCGGGGTAGCCGCGTTCCTTTTCAACAGGTTCTCGTAACGAACCCTGTCTTTCTCGAGTTTTGCCAAACGGATTTCAACCTCCGCAATAGAAGCTTCATAAACAGAGGCCGAAGTTTTAGTCGTTTGGAGCGTGTGGTCAATCACGGATGCCCCGGCTTTCGCATCTTTAAGGGCGGCTTCTGCTTCCATCAATCTTATTTTATATTCCCGATCATCCAAAATCATCAATGTATCTCCCTTTCTCACGGTCTGATGTTCGGTAAAATAAATCTTTTTAATATACCCGGATGCCCTTAAATTCACGGGAGAGATATACTGCTCGATCTGGGCATCATTACTTGTCTCTGTACGCTTATAATCCAAAAACAATTTAATCACCTGGAAAAGGCCACAAAGCAATATAATTATCCCGAAGGCACTGGCCACCCGTTGACGACGACGTTGTTGTTTTAGCTTAGCAGCCTGTTGTTGCAAAGAATTCGTATTCTTTATATTTTGTTCTTTTGTTTCCATAACTTTCTCCATTTTCAATATCATTTGTAATTTATCGCATCATTTGAGCAAAGACTCTATTTTCCCCGTGAGTTTCAGCAGGGAGAGATTCGTTATCCGGTAATTGTAATGAGCCGTAATGTAATTATTCTGAGCCTCACTCATCCGCATCTCGTCTTGAAGCACCTCGGTCATCGAGGCAACACCTTCCCGATAACGTTCCATCGTAACCCCGTACACGTCTTCCGCCAACCGATAATTATCTTTCTGTTTGGTAAAATTCCGTTGATTATTCATAAGTTCATTCGTGGCATTGAGGTATTGCGTCCTGAAATTCTTCAGAGCATTATCGTAAGACAACCGGGCATTTTCCACGTCAATTCTGGCCTTCTTGGATTTAAAACGCTTGTCCAAACCGTCGAACAGGGGAACCCGAAGGGTAAGCCCAATGCCGGAAGAATTATACCAGTGATTGGACGGACCGGAATGAAACCAGTTTTTCATCTTATCCGTGAAAGCCGAATACATGAAACTACCGGTAAGGGAAAGGGAAGGGATATAACCGTCAACAACCATTTTCTTTTGCTTCTCGGCAATCTCACCTTGCTTATCAAGCAATTGCAATTCCCATTGCGACTCACACAACCCGGACAACTCCACGGGAATAATCGTCTCCGCATCAACAGAAGTAAGAACAATCTCCTTTTCTGCCGGATAATCAATCACATATTTCAGCATATTCAGTTGCTGAGCCAACATAGCCACGGCATTATCATGCTGCACCTGCTGGTTTTCAAGATTTATATTCACGCGTTTCACATCCACTTCCATGGCCATTCCATTATCAAAAAAAGCCACAGTAATATTTTTCAACTCCTGAAGCCGATGGATATTTTCTTTAATAATAGCAATTTGCTCCGCGGTACTCTGCGCCAGATAATACATTTTTGTCACCTGCATAATCAAGTCCTCACGAGCCTTCTCGTAAGAAAGTCTATTCATCTCATTCATCATCTTGGTGATAGACAAAGCCGTATAAACGGTCTGATTATACAAAGGCATCTGTAACTGGAATCCTCCGGAAGCGCTATATTGCAACGTGTGGGTCACGTTATAAGGATTCCCGTAGGCGGAACCATCCGTCACGGAAACGGGAGGTTTAAAATTATCATTAAAAGAAGCCACCGCATTGAGTTGCGGAAGCAATTTCGCCCGATTTTCAGAAATACTATACTCTCCTTTTAGTATCTCATTACGCTTAGTCTCCAGAGACAGGTTGTTTTCTATACCTATTCTCAGGCACTGCTCCAATGTAAGTGTCTCCTGGGCCCTAAGAGGGAAAAGAGAACAGGAAACCATCAATGTGAATAATACTTTCTTCATGTCGTTCTTATTATTTATCCAACGCAAAAATAGATAGTTGCATCTCGATAATCGATACGACATTTTCGCTTATACTGTTCAAATTTTCCGTTTCTTTCTCTTTTTTTCTATTTAAGCCTGCAGGAGAAGACAAAAGCCCCCCATCCGACACCCAGGTTAAAAAAGTTTGTAAAGAAAAAGAGGCACGGTAAGCATTACCTTGCCTCTTCAAACTGTCGGGATGACTGGACTCGAACCAGCGGCCTCCACGTCCCGAACGTGGCGCGCTACCAACTGCGCTACATCCCGTTCCTTTTTTGCGAGGGCAAAGATAATAAGAGTTTCGAATATAATCGCTATCTTTGCGAAAAATTTTACAGAATAATTTCTTTTTTCATTATGGACTCAATTAGACAAAATAAAGTCAGCCGTTTAATCCAACGGGATCTAAGCGAAATGTTCCAAAAGGAATGCCGGGAATTCACGCAAGGTGCGATGTTATCCGTCACGACAGTACGGGTCAGCCCGGATTTGTCGTATGCCAGAATCTACCTGAGCATTTTCCCTTCAAACCGGGCAGAGGAAGTGCTGAGAACGCTGGAAGAAAAGAACAAAAGCATTCGTTTCATTCTGGGAAAGAAAATCGGGAAGCAGACACGCATCATCCCGGAACTGAAATTCTTCGTGGATGACAGTCTCGATTATATCGACAAGATTGACAACCTGCTCAAACAATAAAAACATCCACTGATGAGATTGCCGGTATTCATCGCTCGGAGATATTTGTTTTCCAAGAAGAAACAAAACGCCATCAATATCATCTCGGCGATCAGCGTCATCGGGGTGACTATCGGCACGACAGCCTTAATCGTGATTCTTTCCGTTTTCAACGGTATAGACAGCCTGCTAACGGAAGCCACGGACAGTTTCACTCCAGACATTACCATTGCCCCGGCAGAGGGGAAATTCATGGAGATCGATTCCTCTCTGCTGGCCCAATTAGATACGACACAAGACATTCTCTCCCGGGATCTCGTGGTGGAAGAAACCTCTCTGGTGAAATTCAGGGACAAGTTCGTACCCGTGACTGTCAAGGGTGTTTTCCCGGATTACAACACCCACAACAATATCTCCGCCGCCATCGTGAACGGGAGATACTCGCTTTCAACCGACAGCCTGCCGACCGTCGTCTTGGGCTATAATATTGCGGCGGAATTAAAAGCGAGATTAGGAACCCAGCATCCGGTCATCTTTTATTATCCCAACCGGAAAGGAGGGACGAACCTGTCGTCATTGCGCAACGAGAAACTTTACCCGATCGGGATATTTTCCTCGCAACAGGATATAGACGGGAAATACGTGTTCATGTCTATCGAAACGGCAAGAAAACTTTTCAATATTCCCGGGAAAATCTCGAAAATCGAACTAAAACTGACAGCCCCCAATAGTTCTGAGGATTTCAAAGCGACATTGGCCGCAAATATCGATTCCCGTTACAGGGTTTTAGACAAATACGATCTGAATCATTCCTTCTATGCCATGATGAAATCCGAGAAGTTGGCCATATTCTGCATTTTATTATTCGTCATGCTCATCGCCTCCTTCAATATCGTGGGCTCTGTGTCCATGCTGATCATTGACAAGAAAGAAGATATCGGAATATACCAGGCTCTTGGGATGTCGCGAGATAAAATCATTTCCATTTTCCGTGTAGAGGGAAATCTTATTACCGGAATCGGGGCTTTCGCCGGACTAATCATTGGAACAACCATCTGCCTCCTGCAAGAGCACTATGGACTGCTCACCCTCGGGGAAGGGAGTTATATCGTGAGCGCCTATCCGGTGCAGGTCATCCCGGGCGATGTATTTCTCTCGCTGGTTGCGGTTCTGCTCATCGGCTTCATCGCCTCTCATTTCCCCGTGAGATTCCTCGTGAAAAAAATTGTCAAACCATAATATCCTGTCATGAAGAAGAACATACTTATTTATACCCTGTTTCTCGTGGGTCTCTTTTTAAATTCTCCGGCAATCTGCCAGGAAAAAGAACAACGGGTCATCGTGGAAACCTCATTAGGCAACATGACCTTCAAATTATACAATGATACGCCACAACATCGAGATAACTTTATCCGCTTAGCCCGCGAGGGACAATACGACGGTACATTATTTTACCGGGTAGTGAAAAATTTCATGATACAAGGCGGTTCATCCGACAGCCGTAACGCCCGACCGAGACAAGCCCTCGGTTACGGACAGGAAATCACCATTCCCGCCGAAATCCGGAACAACCATTACCATAAAAAAGGAGCCTTAGCCGCTCCCCGCCAACCGGACAACATGAACCCGAAAAAGGAATCAGACATTTCCCAATTCTACATCGTGCACGGGAAAAAATACACGGGCGAAGAAATCGATGAATACGTGAAATCCATCAACGCCCCAATAAAACGGGCCATTCAGGAGAAATATTATTACCCGAAGAAAAATATTCTCGATTCCTTGAGAGCGCAAAAAAATGTCCCCGAGTTCCGGAAGATAGCCGGCCAGGTGAAAGCCCAAATCAACGCGGAATGGGCAAAGAACACCCAAAAAATCGACATGCCCGCAAACAAGCGACAAGACTATATCAATCTCGGTGGTTGCCCCCATCTGGATAAGGAATATACCATCTTCGGGGAGATGATTGACGGTTTCGAGGTTCTCGACCGGATTGCCTCGCTCCCGACCGACAAACGGAGTCGGCCGCTAAACGATGTAAAGATTATCCACGTAAAAATTGTCGAATGAAGCGGACCACCCTTTTAAGTAGCGGAACTATCGTCTGGGGAGTTATCATTTTCGTGTTATGCGCCATGCCTTCCGGTGACCTGCCCAATCCCGGATTGAACATTCCTCACCTGGACAAGGTCGTACATTTCGGCATGCACTTCATCATGGCCTTATTCATTATTACTTTACTATATAAACAAAACCGCTTAAGCTGGCCAGCCATCCTGGGAATCGCAATTTTCTTCACCATGTTATACGGGGGACTTATAGAAATCCTGCAGGCCAGCTACTTCAACCGGGGAGGCGACTGGTGGGACGAGATAGCGAACATCACCGGTGCCGTGACGGCCTGCATTCTCTACAGACCGCTCCAAAAAGAAAAAGATAAATGGATAAGCCGTTTCAAGAATGGGAAATAAGTTTTTTTACTAACTTTGCATCGATATAAAACGGAGACAAGATGTTAGAACAGATAAAACAACTTTGCGCAGAGATCAGTCAATTCAACGCGAACAGCCTGGAGGAAATCGAGCAGTTCAGGATAAAACACTTGAGTAAAAAAGGGACCATCGCGGCTCTTTTTGATGATTTCAAGCTTGTACCCGGGGAACAAAAGAAAGCCATCGGACAAGCGTTGAATGAACTGAAAAACACCGCTCTCGCGAAAGTAAACGAATTAAAAGAAGCCTTGAGTAATGTCGAGGAAGGCACGAGCGGCATGGATCTCTCCATGCCCGGAGAACCGATAAAGTTAGGAACCCGTCATCCTTTATCTATCGTGAAGAACGAGATTCTGTCCATCTTCACGAAACTGGGATTCACGATATCCGAGGGACCGGAAATCGAAGATGACTGGCATAACTTCTCTGCCTTGAACTTCCCTGAGGAACACCCCGCCCGGGATATGCAAGATACCTTCTTTATCCAGAAACACCCGGATATCATACTGCACACGCATACTTCTTCCGTGCAGGTGCGCGATATGGAAACTCACGAATTACCCATCCGGTTGGTAACCCCCGGACGCGTATTCCGTAACGAGGCCATCTCTGCCCGGGCACATTGCATCTTCCACCAGATAGAAGCATTGTATATTGACAAGGACGTATCTTTCGCCGATTTAAAACAGACCTTAACTTACTTTGCCAAGGAACTGTTCGGGCCAGAAACCAGTATCCGTTTGCGTCCGTCCTATTTCCCGTTCACGGAACCATCCGCTGAAATGGACGTTTCCTGCACGCTTTGCCACGGGAAGGGATGCAACGTGTGCAAGGGAACCGGTTGGCTAGAGATTCTGGGCTGTGGAATGGTAGACCCTAACGTTCTTGAATTAAATGGCATAGACAAAGACAAATACACGGGATTCGCCCTCGGTATGGGTATCGAGCGAATCGCCATGTTGAAATACGGAATCAAGGATTTGCGCTTATTCTTCGAGAATGATATCCGCTTCCTTGAACAATTTTCGGCCGCAGGCATCTAGTAATATAAACACAACACAACAACGAGAGGGAACCTTAACACAGTTCCCTCATTTTTTAACATCAACCACCGCCATGCTAAAGTCCTTTTTCGTTTTTATCGCTTTTCTCGTGGCATACCCGCATGCCATAGCCCAACCGGAAGACCGGGACATTTTCAACAGTTTCATCCGATTCGCCCAGGAAAAACAGCTGGCCACACTACCGCACGCCCAACGGGTGAGCCTCATCGGGCAGTTTTTTCTCGGTACACCTTACCAGGGCGGAACCCTCGACCAAAATGAAGAGGAAGCTTTAGTCATCAATCTCCGGGCATTGGACTGCGTGACATTCGTGGACAACGTGTTAGCCTTAACCCTCATCGAGAAATACGACGAGAGTGCCTGGAACAGATTTCAAGCCAATTTAGTACGCGTACGCTACCGCCACGGGAAAATTCAAGATTACACCTCCCGGTTACACTATTCCACGGACTGGTTACACGAGATGTGCCGCATCGGTATCCTGCGGGATATCACGCCCGATTTACAAGGCAGTCCATTCCCCAACAAGGTAAACCTGATTACCGCCACGGCTCACAAACGGGCCGTATTCAAGCGGGATGCAAGCCTGGTGAACAAAATGCGAATCATTGAGGATTCCATCAACAACCGGATGCGGACCTATATTCCCCGGGAAGAGATAACGGAAGAAACATGCGCGCACATTCAAGGCGGAGACATCCTTCTTTTCACGACTCACGTGAAAGGTCTGGACACGGCACACGTGGGAATTGCCATAAAACGAGACAACACCATCCACGTGTTACACGCCTCATCTGGCGGGAAGCGGGTAATGATTTCAACCGAAACACTCCCGGAATATTTAGGGAAAATCACCTCACACAGTGGCATAATTATTGCTCGAGTAAATTAAAACTGTATATTTGCAAAATATTGTTACACTAAAAAACAAGAAAACATGAAACGAATCATTTTTGGCTTTTTATTCGTATTCTCCATCGCCCTGTTGAACGGCTGCGGGAGTAGAACCATCACCCGGGTCGATTCTTCAGAAGTTATCGATTTAAGCGGCCGTTGGAATGATACAGATTCCCGCCTCGTATCGGAAGAAATGATCGGAGACATGCTTACCTCCAGCTGGAGCAGCGATTATACCCGTGTCAACGAGAAACGCCCCGTGGTAGTGGTTGGCTTGATCACGAACAAAAGCCATGAACATATCAACACGGAAACCTTTATAAAGGATATCGAGAAGGCTATCGTGAAGGACGGCAGCATCCGTTTGGTAGTAGCCGGAGAGAAAAGAGACGAGCTTCGCAAAGAAAAGGCCGACCAACAAAATTACGTTTCCCCGGAAAGCATGAAAAAATGGGGACGGGAACTCGGGGCTGACTTCATGTTGCAGGGAACGGTGAACAGCATTGTTGACCAGTACAAGAAGCAAAAAGTGGTATCCTACCAGATAGATCTTCAATTAACAAACATTGAAACGAATGAGGTCGTTTGGATTGGTGACAAGAAAATCAAGAAACAAATCCGTGACAAGGTATTCTAATCAACCCCAAGAAAAATATCCTGTAAACCAATCGAGGAATCAATGTCCTCGATGGTTTTTTTATTGTTTATTGCTGGCCTCGTTTACTTTCTCAAGCTGTGCCACCTGGTATCAACGCAATCTGGCCTTTCAGACAGCGGTTTATAACGGAGAATTAGATAAAGCCGAAAAATTGCTGGAAAAAGAAAGCAAACAGGCCGACAGCAAGAACAGAATCCTCTACTACCTGAACAAAGGCTACGTGGAATTCTCCCTCGGACATCTCCAGGCCAGCAATGAAGCTTTCGAGACCGCGGAACGACTCACGGAAGATTTCACCAAGAACATCGGGGCAGAAGCCGCCGCCCTTCTCACGAATCCGGAAGTCCGCCCTTATCGACCGGAAGATTTCGAGGTCATCATGATCAACTTCTACAAGGCTCTTAATTACCTGTCCTTAAATGATATGGAAGGAGCCTTGGTCGAAGTCCGCAAAATCAACATCAAGCTGAACGCCCTCAATGACCGCTACCCGGACCATAAAAACCGCTACCAACAGGATGCGTTCGCCCACCTGCTGATGGGACTCATTTATGATGCCTCGGGAGATGCCAACAATGCTTTTATTGCCTACCGGAACGCTTACGAGGTTTATGAATCGGATTACGCTAAAAACTACGGCATCAGCGCCCCGGAACAATTAAAACAAGACCTCATGCGCACGGCGTATGCCTGTGGCTTCAGGGAAGAACTCCGGCAATACGAGAAAACATTTCAACGACAATATACACCATCCCCCTCTAACGGCCAGGGAGAACTCGTGCTCTTTTGGCTAAACGGCATGGGGCCCGTCAAAGCCGAATGGAGCATCAATTTTTTGAAGCAGCAACGAGGCGATGGCGCCATTGTTTTCTACAACCAGGAACTCGATCTTATGTTCCCATTTTTCATCGGGAGCGGTTACAGCGAGAGTGAACGGAACTCCATCGCCAACCTGCAAATGCTGAGAGTCGCTTTCCCCAAATACGTGGAACGTCCTCCCCTCTTTACCCGTGGAAATCTAAAAGCGAACAACCGGACATATTCCCTGGAAATCGCGGAAAACATCAACGGCATCGCTTTTAAAACGCTTCATGACCGAATGGTCCGCGAATTAGCCAATTCCCTGCTCCGTGTCGCCGCCAAAAAAGGCGTGGAACACCTTGCCAGACAAGAAAACGAATGGCTGGGATTAGCCGCAAGCATCATCAATTCCATCACCGAAAAAGCCGACACCCGCAACTGGCAGACACTTCCCCATTCCATCTACTACACCCGCATTCCTCTTTCCCCCGGGCAAAACAACATCACGCTACAACTAAGTTCCCCAACAACCACCACAACAAAGCAATTAACCATCGAGGGGAAAAACAAACGGACCAACTTCCAGGTATTCCAAAGCCTCGACAGCCAATAATCAAAACATTCTCTATTTATTTAACCTCAATCAAAAACAACACATAGATATCGCTTTTTAATAAAAAAGAAAGGCGATAGTCTTCCCATAAAGAAAAGACGATCGCCATTTATCCGACAATAAGTTCTTCAACTTACAGATCAAATATTATCACCAATCATTAGCTACAGAAGGTAAACGTAAAAGAGCACAAACATTACCAAAATTCTCTTCGTATTTATACCACCAAGAATTCTCCTTTATTCCTCCCTCTTTTAACATCTGTTCCGTTACGTCAAATTGATAGACACTACCATCTTCTACTGCAACAAGCATATTATTATACGCTGATACACAGATATGTTTAATGGCTGCACCTTCGAAATCAAAAATTGCCCGAGGGGCCACTGTCCCCCCATTATCGCCTTCATAAGGCCAAGCATAAAGCAAACTATTATTTGCTCCTCCACTAAAGAATAAGATCTCAGCATCCGTCCTCGCTGCAGCAAAAACAGTATTTCCATTTAAATAAGTTTCCCCGGGGAAAGGGATCTCCCATTCTGGCAAAGCTTTATACACAACAATAGAACTCCCATAATCTTGAGAAAGCCGAATATCCTGAACCACGACTTTACCACAATTAACACTTTCCACATTATTATCACGATAAACCAATAGATAGTGATTCTCCCAATCCGTACCAAGATACGGCCCCACATATAGCATATCGACATCCCCCATATCTTTCAAAGATGTTGTCGTCAAATTATCATCTTCCACTATTTCCCGTAAGGCCCCGTTTTTCACGTATATATCCCCTTCCCACGAATTATCTGTTACATCATAAAGAACTAAAAAACGACTATTTGCCGCATCAAAAAGTAAGGCAGAAGGTGCTTCATATCCCCTCACTGCTGCATGATGGGTTATTTTCATTCCTTTATCTATAGCCTGCGGCTGATCAAATTTCCCAGAAAAGATGATCGCAGGATCTTCCTTTATCCTTAGATACATATCTCCGTCAGAGGTATATAATGCAGTAACATGCGTATGATCCTCGACCATAGTAAAAGATTCTCCCGAGGGCAATACGCCGGAAAAAAATTCTTCCGACACGGCTATCGATTTTTTAAAATTACTTCCATCTACATATACTGGCCCTGGTCCTCCCTCCTGTAAAACTAAGACTTGAGATATCGCTTCATCAAAGAACCATTCTGGAGTTGTCCATATTAATCCTAATCCCAAAGGTTTACCTCCTAAACTTTCTCCATTGTTACACTTGGCATACATATCCAAATCTACAATCGGCATATACTCCGGCTCATCTTGTTCATAATCATATACATCTTGAATTAAAGACAAACGAGAAGTACCGTTTACCTCCGAAAGCACTACCCAACCAGCATTATTGACAACATAAGGATCCATCACTTGGAAGGAAATTTGATCATACACGTAAGATATATCAAGTTCTGTATCTGTTACTGTAAAAACAAATCCTTCCCAGAACATTCCTGCTGTATCTGCAGTCCACTCTAAAACTCGTTCTGTCCCCAAAACTTTACCATCTAATTCCCATTTATAGTCAAAATTTAGAGCCATTGAATCCAACGCAAACTCTAACTCTGGAGTAAAAGTAATAACATCTCCGAGATAAGCTCTCTGATTATCGATGTTTACATCTACAATCTCCACAGAATTAATATCATGATAATCGTAATTACCTTTATCATCATAACAACTAAACCAGAACATCGTTACCACTAATGTCCATAGCCATACATATCTTTTCATAAATCACATTTTTATATTATAATACTGGTACACTCATTTCCACGTTTCCATCCATTACAGGAGTTCCCGCATTACGCTGCTCAATCAAATAATTCTTTAAACGTATTGAATAAATACGTTTCTCTGCTGTCGTTAATTGACTCATATCACTAATACCCGTTATCTGAATAAAAAGTTGGTACTTAACCTCGCTATATGCACCTAAAAAATAATCTATCACATCCTGATCCCACCAAGTCGGACGTACAGCTTGAGAGGTAAAAATGATTCTCGGGCTTTGAATACTATCTAATGGCCCTACCTGAAAATTCTCGTTCGCCACAATTCGCAAAGCCAATTGAAGATTTTCCATTTCCAATGCAGCTGTTTTTTTCAAGATGATATGTAGTGTATCTATCATTTGTCCTTTCGGCATCACCTGTTCCAAAGCAACTTCATAATCAGTCTCTGCCTGCGCTGTCGTTAGGTTCTCATCCACCTCCAGACGATAGGTCATATCCTCCTCTATTGGTTTCCCTGCATAACGAACCAGCAAATCAACACCTATTGTTTCTTCACCCGGGAAAAAGAAAAAAGATTCCTTAATACTGTCAACCGACACCTCTGTAAAATACAAATAACGTCCTGCTTCGTAATACTCAATCTCATCCGTGGAACAGGATCCTAATCCAATTATCAATAACCATAAAACAACTATATATTTCATACGCTCTCATGTTTTAAAGTACTACATGTTCACTGTCGGGTATCGGCAAATAATAATCCGAACCAAAATTGATATTGTCCGCCCCGTCATATAAAGGGATATTCAATGCCTTATAGTAAAAGAAAGACTGACCTTCCCCGATAAATTCCCTACGGGCATCTTGTCGAAGCACATTCAAGAATTGTTCCGTACTTGTGATGGAACCAATATAAGTAAGATCCATTCGAGAATCTTTAATATCTTGTAAAAGTGTAATCGCTTCTCTCGGAACAGTTGTTGTATTCTCGCACAAATACTCGCACATAATATAATGTAACTCGGATCTCCGAATGATAGGAATTATCGGTAGTAAGTCGTTTCCAGAACCATATTCTACTGGAACGTTTTTCAACGAAACATATCCGCTTCCATCATCCAATTGTTTAGTCTGGTCCACGAAACGCGCATCCATCCCCGCATCTCCGGGGAATAAAGCCAACAAGTTTCTCAAAACAAGAGGATTATTCACCGTTGCATATGGAGCGTAATTTTCTTCATTTTTCTCGTTATAAAAACCTAATATAATATCCCCCGTAAACTTCCTTCCATTTAGCCAAGAATCAAAATCAAAGGCACCCCAACCTAAATCACATATTATTTTTGCTTTCTCATAAGCCTCTTTTGTTCGCCCCATATAAAAATACACCCTCGCTAAAATAGCCTGTGTCGCAAAATAATGCATTCTATATCTCGGAGCCCAGGTAAACATCGATGCATCCTCTGAAGCTCCTGCCGGATGAAAGCCACCATTTATTACCTCAGTAATCCAATAATATTCATCAGTACTAGAACGATGGGCAGAATCCCATTCCAACAATAATTCAGAAGCTTTCTCCAAATCAGCAATCACCCGCTCAAGCACAACATCCACGGTAAGCGGAGAATTAATCGTACTCATCGAATTATCCACATACGGGATATAGGCTCCCCCATCATCCGCTTTAGGAGAAGGCGCAAAAAGACGTAACAAATCGAAATGACAAAATGCTCTTACTGCCAAAGCTTCTCCATGTATTCTCGATTGCTCTATTTTACCGTACTCAAACATCAAAGGATCTGTATCAACAATATGCTCCAGCAGATCATTACAATCCGCAATCACATGATACATATTTGACCAGATTCCGTCAATATAAGATTCGACCGCAGCGACTCCATAACGACGATCGTTCACATCCCGATAATTTTGCTCCAATTTCTCTCGCACGTAATATTGCCCCAACACATCTATAAATCCCCAGCCCAATTCTTTCCCATAAAGAGACGTTTCAGCTAATCCTTTGTAGATTCCATTCAATTGCATTCGATAACCACTACCTGTCGAATACAAATCATTGCTGGACACCTGATTCTCCGGTTTTACATCAAACCAATCCTCACAACTCACGGTCAGCCATCCCGCAAACAACAGTATCAATATATAACCATATCTTTTCATATATTTCATTTTATCAAATTAGAAGTTCAGGCTCAACGAAAAATTTATAGCATGCGCATAGGGATAACTCAAGCCACGCTCAGCTTCAATCGTGGAAAGTCTCCATAAATCACTCCCATCAATTCCCAGTCTCAATCGCTCACAGCCAATCTTGTTCAACCACTTAATCGGAAATTCATATTCCAACGATATGGAGTTCCATTCCAGCACATTTTTCCGTTGCATAAAACGAGAGGTTGGAGTCGTCGCAATATCTTTATCTCTCACATCTTTAAACATTGTAACATCTCCCGGTTTTTGCCAACGTAAAGACATGGCCCGACGATCCACATTTTTCTCAAAATCCGCATTCTCCACCTTCTGTACCAGGGTGTAATTATACTCATCTCCCCCAAACTCATAAGAAAATGTCGTGTATAACGAGAAACCCTTATATGTAAAACTCAATCCAAAAGAACCAGAACCCCAAGGTTCAGTATCACCAATATTTACCATCTCAGTCGCCCGCCATTCATAATTCACGGAACCATCCCGATAAACGAATAATTCTTTTCCAGTACCGGGATCTATACCTAAAGATTTCATCCCGTACTCGGCGGTCAAAGACTGACCTTCCTCGTACTTCGTCATTACTTGAGTAACATCGTTCTCATCATTATTATAATAATCATTTACCTCTTCATTATACCTTCTTAATGCATCCGAGATTTTCTTTATGGTATTGGTATTATGAGCAAAGCGGAAAAAAGCTGTTAAAAACGCATCTGGTCTCTTTATCAAGTAACCTTGCAAATTTATCTCAAATCCTTCGTTCAATACCTTACCCATATTACTTTTATAGCTAGTAAATCCAGTGGAGGAAGGCAATGTCACGTCCATAATCAACCCGTCCGTCAATTGGTAATAGTAAGATGTATTCAACGATAATCGAGAATCAAACATCTCCAACTCGATTCCTGCGTCAAATTTATTGGTTTTTTGCCACTCCAAGTCCGGATTTCCACGAGTTCTCATCAAAGAAGCCCCTGCACCCGTGATATACCAGCGATTTATATCAATCTCATGCGTCGGAACAGCCGCATAAGGAGCAAAATTAACACTACCTGTTTGACCAAAAGAACCTCTTACCCGCAACATATTAAATACAGAACCTTGCATCCAATCATAATTATGTATATTTAAGCCCACTCCAGCCGACCAAAAAGGAGCATAACGCCGATCACTACCAAATTCGGAAGAACCATCCACCCGCAAAGAAAGATCCAACAAATAAATATTATTATACGAATAATTCAATGTCCCCAATATACCCAACAATCGCGTTTTATTATCCGTTTCGGATGGTTTATCCACAACCTCTTTAGCAAAAGTCACAGAGGTAAACTCTCCAGATGGGAAACCTCGATATGTAGAAGAAGATGATACATTATCCGTTGTACGAATATTAATACCTAATAATGCGTTAATATTATGATTATTTATCATCTCATTATAAGAAGTCGTTAATTTCCCTTCCCAACTAACATTCTCAGAACTAGACTTACTTAAACGCCCTCTTAGAGTCTGGTCATCAGAATTCTCTATCTCACTATAAAGAGACTCCGGATGTGTAAATCGTTCTGTCTTGGCCAAGGTCTGCATCACACTTAATTCTCCTTTTATTTGCCAGGTCGGAAAAATATACCAGTTTATACTCAAATTCTCCGTTAAATCATTATTTGTAGAACGGTCATAATTCCCAATTTGCGCTTCATATAATGGATTAGGATGCTTACGTCCACCCATATTAGGGACCCATTCCCTCAACGATTTTAAATATTTCCCATTTTCATCTTTAAACTCTTCATAAGGATTCAATTCTGCATACGTTGTAAAATCCCCATAGGGAGACTCTTCAGATTTGGTTACGTTATAGGAAATCTGATTAAATATTTGAAACTTCTCGGTCAAATAATCAAACCGGAAACTAACCCCGATTCGGTCCCGATAAGATTCCTTCATGACTCCATTTTCCCCGTTATACGACAAATTCAAACCATAACGCATGGTTCTTGTTCCTCCTTCAAGCCACAGGCTATGCTGGTGATTAAATGCTGTTCGTAAAGGTTGACTTAACCAATAAGTATCAACACCTCTTGCCACATATTGTTTTTTATCATTATACATCTTCATCATAGTGACATAATCATAACCATCATATACTCCACCTGCGACCTCCGCTTCTACTTTTTCTGCAGCATTCATCAGGTTATAATCTGACAAATCCGGGAAAGTAAGACTACCGACTAAATTATATGAAAAACGCACCTCTCCCTCACGGGGAGCTACTGTCGTAATAACAACAATTCCATTTGACGCCCGAGAACCATATAAAGCCGTAGCTGCAGCATCTTTCAATATCGTAATATTCTCAATCCGGTTAGGATCCATATCATACACTTTCTGTATAGACACCTCGAATCCGTCCATGATAAATATCGGTAAATTCGGATTATTCTGTAAAGCAGACTTCGTCAATTCATTTCTCTCCAAATCCGTCACACCAATCGAGGATTGTCCCCGAATTTGCATCTCAGGTAACGTATTCGGATCAGAACCCCATTGATTATTCTCTCGAATCCGGAAAGAAGGATCAAACACTTCCAAGGCTTTAATTACATTGGTTTTAGACACACGCATTAATTCATCCTTACTAACACTCACTGCATTCCCGGTAAAACTTGATTTACGAACGTTTGCATAGCCCGTGATAACCACTTCTTCGATCTCTTTTGTTTCGGGCTTCAATCTCACGGAAATCTCTTTCTGAAAATTCGTTACCACTATTTTCTCAGTCATCATTCCTACAAAAGTCACAATCAAAGAAACAGTATCTACCTGCGGCAACCGAAGCATAAATCTTCCTTCCATATCAGAACTCACGCCCAACGATGTTCCTTCCACCACAATCGTGGCACCTGGAAGAGAACTACCTTTCTCATCCTTGATTTGCCCTCGAATAGTTATTTCCCGGATAACAGATTCAACTTTATCTCTTCGTTGAATCACAATCACATCTTGAGCAATCCGGTAAGTATATTCTGTTCCCTTCAAACACGTCTCCAGAATGGTTGCTACAGCCGCATTAGAAAAGCTTGCCGTTACATTAGGAACTTTTTTAATCTCTGTATCATTATACAGGAAATCATACTTAGAGTTCTGCCGAATGTAATTCAACACCTCCACCATTGGCGTATCCTTAAACTCTACTGTTAAACGCTCATTTTGTTGCTGCGCCAAACACATGACACCATTCATAACCTGAAAGAAAAATAAAAGTGCTAGAAACACTCCGATTTTCTTCCCTTTTTTTAGAAAATAATACTTGTTTTTTCTCATATGTATAAAGGTTTAGTTTTAATAAAAACCCGTATCTCACAGCCCCATCCGTTCAATACGGGCTTTAAGCTATTGCTTGTAGATTAAGTTTAGTGGTTGATTATCTCTTTCTTGTTAAGCACCTCCTTTTTTCGCTATATTACTTACAGATTTATACTAACATTCACTCCTCTTTCTCATTGATAAAAATGACCCCATCATTTAACGTAAACTCGATATTCGTCGTTTTATTCAGAAGCACGAATAACTCTTCTAACGATATATTGTAAGGAATTGTTCCTGAATACAATGCTTCTTTTACAGAGGGTTCTTTATAAACGACATCAACTTTATACCATCGACTTAGTTTCCTCATAATCGTCGCCAGTTTTTCTTTTTTAAAAGTCAAACGAAGATTCAACCAAGAAATTACGGAGCTTACATCAACCTTTCGAACAATTATCTCGTGATCCCTTGCCAACACCACTTGTTGACCCGGATATACCTGAAGGGTGGTATCTGCCGCATGCATTTTGATTCGACCAGAAACTAACGTTACGTTTGATTCCATTTCCTCACCATAAGTCATCACATTAAAAGAAGTGCCCAATACCTCCACGGAAAAATTTGTTCCAGAAACAATAAAAGGACGTTCCTTATCTTTTTTTACATCAAAATAAGCTTCTCCATCAATATACACCTCTCGTTTGAGTCCAGTAAAAAAAACCGGATATTTTATTTTTGTTCCCCCATTCAATACTATTCGTGTACTATCCGACAAAATCATTTTAAATATCTCCCCTTGAGGAATAATCAAGGTGTGATATATTAAGGAATCTCCTAAATCATCTCGACTCACACAAGAATAATCCAATGATTGAAATTCTGTTCGTACAACAACCCCCTCGGCAACCAATTTATCGGATTTTATATTATCTGTCAAATTAATAACATCACTATCATCAAGCACTAATCGAATTTTATCCTGACTAACCCCGGAATAAACAGAGGTAATCTTATTAACTGTCTGTTCAACTTTATAATCAAAAATCTCAAACATATAACCGATCCCCAGGAATATTATCAAACATGCTACAGCGCCCCCTAAGCAATACCATAAAACATGCCGTTTCGTCTGATGCCTTTTCCTAACTTGAACCTGATTCCAAAATTGCACTAGTTCTCCAGACACATCATACTTTTTATATTCCCGTAAATGGTTCATAAAAAAGTTGTCATCGAGTAGGTCAGCATTCAATCTTGCCCATACGGGATCCTCCAGTAACGTTTCCAACTCCTCCTTTTCTTTTCGAGAAAGTACATCACCCCAAGATTTGAGAAGCAGATTAATAATATGTTTTCCATCCTTTCTCATAACTACACATTATATTCATTCTTTGAATTCAATAAACAATCTCTCAGATATTTAATACTTCTATTTTTTTGTACCTTAACGGTATTTACGCTGATTCCTAATTTTTCCGCTATTTCTTTTCCAGAAAAACCATTAATACTCAGCTCTATAATTCGCCGCCTCATCCTCGGCAAATCCTCTATATGTAAATACAACAACCGAATAATCTCTTCTCGCACCATACCGAGTGTAAAGTCGTCATGATATTCGACGTTCACCATTTCCTCCTGCTTCATTTTAGTCAGCAGATTCTCCCTAGTCTTTTTATTCCTCATAAAAAGAAGAGAATTATGATATAGTGATTTATACATATAACTCAATAACTCTGAGGTACTCCGAAAATATAAATCAGAGTTCCATATGGACACAAATAGATTCTGTACAATATCCTTAGCATTATCCATATCATAAACAATGGACTCCACATAGGTACATAACGAAGCATAGCAAGCTGTATACAATTGTGTCCAGCTTTTTTCATCTTTTTCATTAATCCCTTTCAAAATAGAATCCAATTTTATCATATAGTTATATAATCATATATATATTCACTATTTATTATATAATACTTAAATACCTATATGGTATTACTATTTAAACTATATTTCCCACCACTTTAACAAAAAACACTATTAATGATATCAACCTAAATAAAAAGGGTACTCAGTGCTAGCACCCTTTTCTACAATCACATGAATAAAAATATTACCGTCCTCGTCTCCTTAACCAAACAAAAAGTCCTCCTATTAAAATTAATATCGGAATAATCCAATTAAATGCCACTTTTAAAATAGCCGCACCGTCTTTTGAAATAAACAATTTATTATCGCGCGAACCAGGACGTCGAATATCAATTGGAGCCTCTCCATCAGACAACCAATAAAATGTACCCAAAATAATATAATAATTACCTGGTTCATAATCTTCGTTTCTTACTTTAAATAATTCACCGTTACTTAAACAATCAGCATCACCTAATATCACAATTTTTTGTTCCTTATCCCCAATCATTCGGGACAATGCCAGACCAGTAGTGTAAATCTGCTCCTCCTCTCCAACCTTCGGATTATAACATACTGTATCATCTATAAAATTTTTAGTCTCCAATTCATTCCACACACCAGTAGAATCCGTTCTTAACAAAGGAAAAACCTTAAATCCTTTATCTGTGACATAGCTCAACCCTACTGCCCCCGACATTGTGGCTTTCAAAAATCTTCGCTTTTCTAATATACCAAATTGGTAAGCTAATTCCGTTGCTTCCGATGTTGGATGCACATTTATCACATCTGGCGCCATGTCTTTAGACGGCGATACTAGGACGTCATCCATAAAACGCACACCAAAGGGTTCTATCAATGGATTCATGTATTCCTGACGAGAGTACTCTCCCACAATAACAAGATTTCCTCCTCGAGCCACGTATTCATCCAAATTTGTAGATTCTTCGGGAGATAATGGTTGTTTCATATCTGCAATCACCAAAATAGATACAGAATCTGGAATTTCCCGGGTTAATGTTACTTCTCTAGTTTCAAATCCCTGATTTATCAATGCATAACGAAACCATTTATCCGTTGCAAAACGCGCATAATCCCGATCCCCGTCACGATAGATATCTCTCTCCCCATGCCCCGTTAAAAAACCAACCGTCGGTAATGTCATAACCATTCTCTTAAATGCCGCTGTAATCTCAGCCTCCCCCGGATGCCCCTGCATATCATTATATTTACGCAAAAACATCTTCTCCCCACTCTCTCGTTCCACTAACCGCACAAACAGATTCTTCTCTGGACGTAAATCAATTATTTTCCGAATTTCCTCCGGCGACAAATAATGAGAGAATTTAGTCTCATGGAGATGTGCTATCCGTCGAGCCTTCTGTTCCAACGAAAGAGTCGTATCAGGAAATGCCATCATCCTCATACTTTTCACGGAATCGTAATAATAAACATATTTCATTTTTATATCCGGTTTAAATCGGATATATTGCTTAAAATGATAACGGTCGAAATTAACCCTCTCCGGAATTGCTTCAAACCAGTCATCCGTCAATAAATTACTATATGTTGTAATCGTCAACCCTCCTTTTAATTGCTTAATCACCTCTTGGCTGTTTTTCGTCAATGTATTACTCTTATCCCAGGTCATATCCAAATACCCCATCAAATGGGGACGAGAACTTAAATAACCAATAAAGGAGACAACCAAAAATACAACAATGTATTTTAACACCTTACACGTCCATGTCGTACGCCGCACCCGACTATCCAAAAGAATAATGGAAAAACAAATAAACATTGCAGGAACAATTATAAAATAAATTACATCTTCACTGCAGATCATCCCTGAAATAAATTGTTCCGCCCGACCTGAAATCGAAAGCCAAAATGTAATATCTCGCACAAATTCAACTCCTTGCCATAGCATATTAACATAATTCAAGAATGCTAATACAATAAAGGTTCCCATGGCAGCAACTATCTGATAGCGGGAGATTGTCGACATAAACAGACCGATAGAAGCATATGCGCATATCAATAAAAAGAATCCTAACAATGCCGTCAACAACCACATTACATCCAAATTCTCAATAAGTATCATTCCTATCACCACGTAAACAAATACAATACCAACTAACACCAATGCGAAAACTACCATGGATAAGAATTTTCCCAAGATAATCTCTCGATTACTTAATGGAGAAGAATGTAACAATTTAATCGTTCCTCCTGCTAAATCTCGGCTCATCAATCCCATTGTTAGCAAAGGAATATACAAGTATAAGTATTGCAGGATATTATACAACAACATATTAAAAACATTGTGTCCAACGTATGACAAACCCCAGCCCGTCAATTTTCCCATCTCCTGCTCGCGGGCGTATTCAAAAATACGATCGGAGAAAAACCATCCCGTTTGAAATACAAAAATAAGTATGACTAACCATGCTACAGGTGAATAAAACAACATCTGTAACTCTATCTTCGCTATTTTCCAAATGATTCTCATATCATTAAAAATTAAATTATTTCTATTTATCTGGCCCGACGTCGCACTTGTAAAACGATTACAAATATCAACAACCCCAATGGTAACAAGCCCATAAATACTATTTTCCAGATATCAATATTATTCTCATTCAGAGCCAAATAATTATCAATTTTTCTTGGCATCCCCACATCCACCGGAAGTGCATCATACGACATCCAACGGAATATTCCATAAATTAACATATTATTATACGAATGAATACCCTCTCTTCCGTTCATCATTTCTACATTACTTGCCCAATCCGAATCTCCCAATACAACAATACGCTGCTCTTTCTCTCCAATATTACGATACAAAGCTGCTCCTGTTATAAAAACACCCGCCATATCCCCATTCTCTGGATTGTAAACTAATGTATCATTCATAAAATCAGCAATATCTCTTTCATTCCACCCATTCGATACACTATCCGAAATCAATAACGGAACCATAGAAAAACCTTCTGTCAAAGTATAAGCAATCCCCGCACAACCAGGCATCGCCACACAAGCTTCATACTCTCTCATCGTTCTTAAAGTAGTCCAGAAATTCACTCCCTCATCCGAAGGAAGACTTTGTATCAAATCCGGTTGGTATTTTCCTTGAGATTGCACAATACAACCTTCCAAAAATTGAACCCCAAATAATCCGGTAAAGGCATTCATCCATTTTGTTGATGAAGGTTCTCCCAATACAATTAAATTTCCTCCAGCTTTTATATATTTTTCCAGATTCGTTAATTCTGTCTCAGTCAAAGAAGAGCGTAAAGCCGAGATAACTAATATATCAATCTCATCAGAAATATCTCTATCTAAAGAAGTTTCGACAATATCAAATCCTTGATTCAACATCGAACTCTCAACGTATTTCGCCGTTGAGAATCGAGTATAATCTCGTTCCCCCGTTTTAACAATGCTTCGTTCTCCATGGCCCTGTAAAAAACCAATTACAGGGGGATTAATCGCCAAACGTCGATAAGCAGCCGCAAGAGTTGCTTCATTCACATTCGGATGTCGCATTCCTCCTCCAAAATCATAAAACCGTAAAAAAGTATATTTCCCATTTTCTCGTTGAATAACCCGAACAGAACTATATCCCTCGTCATCTAATACCCCCAACTCCTGCATTTCTTGTGGAGAAAGTAAACGTTTAAAATTCAAATCCAACTGCTCACATGTCTGTTGTGCAAGTTCTTCCAATGTCATATCGGGGAACCGTTGTTTCAATTGCTTAATCCGATCATCATCTGTATCTGCATAAAAATATTCATATCTCAACTTTGTCTCTGGCTTAAATCGGACGAAATCCCGAAATTCTCGCTTGTCACTATTAATATTCTCCGGTAAAGTCTGCCAAACATCATTTTCCAATACATTTGTATATGTAGTAATCGTCAAACCGCCATCCAAAAGTTCTACAATCTTCTGGCTATTGACAGATAATGTTTGAGACTTTTCCCTGGTTGAATCGTGATAACACATTAATACTGGACGAGAACTCAAATATCCTAAAAAGAGCGAAACAAACAAAACCCCCAGATATTGCCCCCAGCGTCGTAGCCAATTTCCACGCCACACCCGATTGCGCGTGCGCAAAATAGCCCACGACAAAAACATCCCCGGAACAATAATGAAATATAAAACATCCTCACTGCATATCAATCCAGAAATAAACTCAGACACTCGTCCCTTCATGGAAAGCCAATACGTAAGATCCCGTATAAAATCTATATCCTGCCATATTCTATTCACATAATTCAAAACAGAAAGAAAAGCTAACGTTCCCAAAGCGGCAACAACCTGATATGAAGTCAAACTAGATACAAAAAGACCAATTGCAGCATAAGCGCAAAACAGAAGATACAAACCCAGTAGACCTGTTAAAATATAAGGGATATCTATATTCTGTATAGTAAACAAACCAAATATCAAATAGACAATAAATATCCCCATTAAAGCCAGCCCAAATACCATTAAAGCAACGTATTTCCCTAAAATAATCTGGTAAGAAAATAATGGAGAAGACTGTAATAGTTTAATAGTTCCACCGCTTAAATCACGACTCACCACATTCATGGTCAAAAGAGGAATAAAAAGATACAAATATCCCAAAATCGCTCCATAAGCTTTAGCATAGACACTAGATACCCCTCTTGCAGAAAATCCCATCTCTTGATTAATGACAATATTTTCAAAACTCGGAACAATTGTCACACCAATAGAAATTGTAAAGATAATAAGAGTCATCCATGCTATCGGGGAATAGAACAAAGATTGTAACTCCGTTTTTGCTATTTTCAATATCATTCTCATATTAACGTCCTTTTAATTACTTTTTGCTTTTATTCTTAACTGATAATTCAGCGAAAATATTATCCAAAGAACTCTTCTCCATCCTTATTTCCATCAACTGCCAATTTCTCAAAACACTTGTTTCAACAATTTTTGCGATCGCTTCATGCGCATCGGAGAACTGTACACGATAATTCATTCCCGTTAAATGTTCCGCTCCAATAACACTAGGCACCTGCATTAACTCATCCGTTCCTGGCATACTAGCCAAAGAAACAAAAATACTAGTAGGTTGAATGTAATTATCAAACTCATCAACAGTGCCCGCAAAAACGACCTGTCCATCTTCAATCATTCGGATATAATCACAAGTAGCTTGCACCTCTGACAAAATATGAGTAGAAAGTATTACAGTCCTCTCTTCCGCTATTTCTTTTATCAAATGACGAATCTCCACTATTTGATTGGGGTCCAATCCATTTGTAGGCTCATCCAAAACCACAAAGGCAGGATTATGAATAATAGCTTGCGCTATCCCGATACGCTGCTGGTAACCTCCAGACAAGTTCCGAATCAAACGTTTACTAAAATGAGTTACCCCACAACGTTCCATTGCAATCTGCACAGCCTTATTTACTTCTTCTGCCGGGATTCGACGGATATTAGCAGTGAATGCCAAAAATTCCTCTACTGTCAGATCGTTATATAAAGGAGGTTTCTGCGGCAAAAAACCTATATGTTTTTTTGCCTCCACAGGATTCTCCGCCATATTGATCCCCTTAATATACACCTCTCCCTCTGTCTGTTTCAACACACCACACATAATATTCATCGTTGTTGATTTACCAGCTCCATTAGAGCCTAACAATCCATAAATTCCATTATTCTTTATCTCAAAATTTATATCCCGAATAGCCCATTGAATGCTGTAACGATGAGATAAATGCTCTACTTTTACAATTGATTCTTCCATAAGGTATAATTAAAGATTAAAATATTTTTTCTTTACAACACACTTATAGAATACTTAAACCTTTAATTGGTACTATCAAACAACTCACTATTTTTTATTAAAAGCACATTATTCTCAAAATTATATAGCATACACGCAAATTTCATAAACATAACAAAGGTAGGTCAAGAGGCTATTTCATCCTGATTCCATCCGTGACAACCAGCTATTTGCAATCAATTATTCATAAAACAATTATATATCATCAGCTTATCATTTTCGTATTTTTATGCTAATGATACGCAGTTAATACGGAATTAATACGGAGATGCTCAATATGAAATACTGAGAAACAACGGATTAAATATAGATCAGCATAAAGAGAAAAAAAGGCCGCTGTAACTTTTAGTTAAGTTCTAATAGCTCTATATAAAAAACGATCGTTCATTTTGATTTGAACGACCGCTTATTTTGAATTACCTAAGATTTTAGATTGAACTTCCACACACCTGATAAGAACCTCCTAAATTCTTGTTCTCCAATATAAGACATTTAGGAAAAAGAATGTTATTCTCAAGATGGATGTGCTCATAAAGGTTGGCTACAAATCGTTCTAGTTCGCTCAACATCAGACGATAAGTATTGCAACCATCTTCAGGAGCCTGGAAGTTACTTGTAAGTTGCGTTATGTGTTGGTATCTGTTTCCTTCTCCTTCATGTTCCATGTGCATAACCCTTATAGGATTTGCAATGCTTCCGCAGTGCATGGGACTAATCTTAGTATTGCTTTCCGAGGCTTCTATTAATTCCAGCAGATAAGGGAAGAGAACATTTTCTTCTTTCTGAAGATGATTCTCTAAGTCCACGAGGGATTCAGAAACAAGATTGTACAACTCAAAGAGTTCCGGATGATTTGCACCATGAACGTTTCTTACTTTCTCGATTAAAGCCAGCAACCCCGGGCCGTTTTTTCTGATTCCTCGATGATGTATCTTCAGTATATAATCTACGAGAAGATCAAGTGGCCATGATGCAAAAGGAATATCGCCGTTTGCAGAATTACTTTCTCCGTTCAACGCTTCTATCACTGTTTCTGTTTCAATGCCAGCAATTCGACATGCATCTTCGAGACTATTGCTGCCATGGCAGCAAAAGTCTATTCCATAATTCTTGAATATCCTTGCTGTATAGAAATTTTCTGCGACAATCTGCCCAACGCTTAAGTTTCTTATATCTGATGTATTCATAATCTTCTGTTTTATTTATTAGTTATATCAGTTTATTTATTCTACTATACCGAAGGCTTTCATATCCTCATCCACAGTTCCTATGCCGCCAATACCGAAGTTCTCTATCAGGACTTTTGACACATTGGCCGAGAGGAAGGCCGGAAGAGTAGGACCAAGATGTATATTCTTGATTCCCAATGAAAGAAGTGCCAACAGAACTATAACAGCTTTCTGCTCGTACCATGCAATATTGTATACTATCGGAAGCTCGTTAAGGTCGTTAAGGTTAAATACCTCCTTCAGTTTCAGAGCTATTACTGCAAGCGAATAACTGTCATTACACTGGCCAGCATCCAGGACACGTGGTATTCCGTTTATATCGCCAAGTGGAAGCTTGTTGTACTTATATTTTGCACATCCTGCTGTAAGT
Source organism: uncultured Butyricimonas sp. (assembly GCA_944321845.1). Classification (GTDB taxonomy): domain Bacteria; phylum Bacteroidota; class Bacteroidia; order Bacteroidales; family Marinifilaceae; genus CALUMT01. Next base: position 22,437 of record CALUMT010000028.1, on the reverse strand, counting down.
ATTACGCAATCTTTAGGCAGATTCTTTGCAAATTCCGTGTAATAGTCCCGGCTTTTCATTCTTCCATCACAACCAGCCATTACTATGAGCTTCCTTATTGCACCGCTCTTAACAGCATCTACCACCTTGTCGGCCAACTGAAGAACCTGATTGTGCGCAAATCCTCCGATTATTTCTCCTTCTTCTATCTGTACAGGTGGTTTGCATTTCAATGCCATTCTTATAACTTCAGAATAGTCCTTTCTTCCATTTCCGTCAGTAGAAATATGCTTGCATCCAGGATATCCTGTAGAATTACTTGTAAATATTCTTTCCTTATATTCGGCATTATCCAAAGGAGGCACAATACAATTGGTAGTAAACACGATCGGACCATTGAATGATGCGAACTCCTCGCGCTGTTTCCACCATGCATTACCATAATTGCCTATAAAGTGCTTGTATTTCTTGAATGCCGGATAGTAGTGAGCTGGCAACATCTCGCTATGAGTATATACATCCACCCCTGTACCTTCTGTCTGTTTTAGCAATTCCTCCATATCATGAAGGTCATGTCCGCTTATCAGTATGCCCGGATTCGTTCCAACCCCTATGTTCACTTTCGTTATTTCCGGATGTCCGAAACTTTCGGTGTTTGCCTTATCAAGCAGAGCCATTACTCCAACCCCCTTTTCTCCGGTTTCCATGGCAAGAATTATGAGTTCTTCCACAGACAGATTATCCACGGTCATCTTCCTTATGGCCAATTGAATGAATGACTGTATTTCCGCATTATCATATCCCAATCGTACAGCATGCTCCAGATATGCAGCCATACCCTTAAGCCCGTAAACTATCAGTTCCTTAAGTGATCGTACATCCTCGTTCTCTTCTCTCAACACGCCTACTGCGGCAGATTTCACAGAGTAGTCTTCACGTGTACCGTTCCATGAAACCTCATCACATTCAGGCAATAGGATATTATTTACCTTGGCTGTATTCTTGAGTTCTTCCTTTATCTTGAGTCCCTTGTCTACCCTATTCAATATACTTTCATCATCAAAATTCGCATTGGTAATAGTAGAAAACAAGGCATCTGTAACGAAGTGATTGATCTTGCTGTCAATGCTCAGACCATGACTTCTAATTATATCAGCTGTTGTACATACACCTCTTACCACGAATAGAAGGAGATCCATTGAAGCTGATGTACTGCTTTTCTTTCCACACACTCCTTTCAGAGTGCAACCTTTTCCGTTTGCTGCTTCCTGACACTGGTAGCAGAACATGTTGTTTGATTTGGCTTCCATTACAAACTGTTTTTATTGAGATTTATTTTGCTTTCGTTTGTCTCTGTGTTAGACTTTCTTTATTTTTACACAAAGATATTTCTTCCGGTTCGTGTAATCGGTAACTTATGTTACGGCACTAAATAATGAATGTTAATAAAGCACTTTTATGGGCAAATTCTATGAGATATACGACTTTCCTTTGTTTGCTGGAGGAGACAGGAAAATTATTGACAACTTCCTGAGAAACTCTCCCGGAAAGATTTCATCCTACAAAAAAGGAGACATAGTTGTCATGCAAGGTGACCCTTGCAGATCGCTTATGCTCTTGAGTCAGGGGAGTCTGTCTGCCAGAATGACTAATACTGATGGCAAGGAGATTACCATAGAGACGCTGAAAGCACCTGAGATTCTTGCTTCCGCATTTATATATGGTAGCAAGAACATGTATCCTGTCACATTAACTGCAGAAGAGGACAGTATTGTATGGTCATTGTCGAGGGAGAATTTCCTTAAGCTTATGGAAGAGGAAAATCATGTGCTTCGTGAGTTTCTGAGAAATATATCCGATCGGGGTGTATTTCTCAGCAGAAAATTGAATGAGTTTGCCCTTCAGAGTTTGAGTAACCGCATCGTAAGCTATCTTAAATATAATGGAAAGATATCGAATATCCAGGAACTGGCATTCATTATGGGAGTAGCCCGCCCCTCTGTATCGCGTACTCTTTCTTCTATGGTGGAGCAGGGAATACTAAAAAAGACTGATTCAGGATATGTAATGATTGTCTAGTCTGAATAATGATTACAGTTATTCTGGACTAGACAACATATAGCTTGATAATCTTATTTCTTCATTTCTCCGAAATACTTGTAGAACAATGGAATTGTCGTTATTCCATTAAAGAACTGTTCCAACGGATAATTCTCGTTCGGGGAATGGATGGCATCTGCACCCAAACCGAATCCCATGAGGATAGATTTGATTCCTAAAACTTCCTCGAACGTGGCGATAATTGGAATACTTCCACCGGAACGTACCGGAATGGGCTGCTGACCGTAAACTTCCTCGTAAGCCTTTTCTGCTGCTTTGTATGCCGGTAAATCGATCGGGCATACATAGGAAGGACCACCATGCAGATATTCCACCTTCACAGTCACATAATCAGGAGCAATGGCCTCAAAATGTTCTTTAAACAAACGGGCTATCGTCTCATGTTTCTGGTTCGGGACAAGACGACAACTGATTTTAGCGTAGGCCTTAGATGGCAACACGGTTTTTGCGCCTTCACCGGTATATCCTCCCCAGATCCCGCACACGTCAAACGTCGGGCGAATACCAGTACGCTCATTCGTTGTAAAGCCCTCTTCTCCCTTCACTTCACGGATACCGAGAGAATTCTTGTAATTTTCAAGATTAAACGGAGCCTTTGCCATCTTCGCCCGCTCTTCATCACTTACAACAAGTACTTCATCATAGAAACCGGGGATCGTGATTCGTCCTTGTTCATCCTGCATATCCGCAATCATCTTACAAAGCACATTGATCGGGTTAGCCACTGCACCTCCAAAGATACCGGAATGCAAATCGGCATTCGGTCCGGTAACCTCCACCTGCCAATAAGCCAATCCCCGCAAACCCGTAGTTATTGAAGGAACGTCACGGGCAATCATACTCGTGTCAGAAACCAAGATAATATCCGCCTTCAACATATCCTTGTGATCCCGACAGAACTTCGGAAGACTCGGGGAACCGATTTCTTCTTCTCCCTCAATCATGAACTTCACGTTGCAGTTCAATTTCCCGGAACGAACGAGATACTCGAAAGCCTTGGCATGCATGAAGGCTTGTCCCTTGTCGTCATCCGCACCACGAGCCCAAATCTTGCCATCCTTGATAACAGGTTCAAAAGGATCGGTATTCCATAAATTCACCGGATCAACTGGCATAACATCCATGTGCCCGTACACGAGTACTGTCGGAAGAGCCGGATCGATGATTTTTTCCCCGTAAGCCACCGGGTTTCCTTCCGTCTCGTAAACTTCTGCCCGGTCTGCTCCGGCAGCAAGCATAATTTTCGTCCATTGTTCAGCACAACGGTACATGTCCGGTTTATGCTTTGATTCCGAGGAAATTGAAGGTATTCTGATCAATTCGAACAATTCATCTAAGAAACGCTGTTTATTCTCCTCCACGTACTTTCTAATTTCTTCCATAACTTGAATATTAATTTATTGATTTATTTTCATTTCATCGTGTAAATATAAGCAAAAATCAAGGACGTACAACAAATCAAGAAATTATTCCATGTCGAGGACAAGGATTGCGATTAATTTCATAATTTCGCGCATAAATTGAACCAATGCTTTAAATGTATGCCAAATCAACCCGAAATTAAAGTTTTCGCCGGGGAAAACAGCAAGTATCTTGCAGAAAGTATTGCCTCCAACCTCGGACTAGAATTAGGAAAGAAAACGTACACTAGATTCAGCGATGGGGAATTCGTTACCTCATTTGATGAAACCGTAAGAGGAGAGCATGTTTTTATCGTGCAATCAACATTCCCGCCTACTGACAATCTCATGGAATTACTGCTAATGATTGATGCCGCCAAGCGCGCTTCCGCTTATAAAGTCATTGCCGTAATCCCTTATTTCGGTTTTGCCCGTCAAGACCGCAAGGACAAACCACGTGTAGCAATCGGTGCAAAAGTAGTTGCCAACATGTTGCAGGCAGCTGGTGTTGACCGTGTCATCACGATGGATTTACATGCTGACCAGATTCAAGGATTCTTTGATGTACCAGTGGATCACTTGTATGGATCAACGATTCTTGTTCCCTATATCAAATCATTAGGATTAAGGGATATTGCTGTAGCCTCTCCAGACATCGGTGGCGCCAAAAGAGCCAATTCCTGGGCAAAGCATTTTGATTCCGGCCTGATTATTTGCCACAAAACCCGTATCCGCGCCAACGAAGTTGCTGACATGAAAGTTATCGGAGACGTGGAAGGCAAAAATATCATCGTTGTGGATGACATGATCGATACCGCAGGGACGATCTGCAAGGCAGCTGATATGTTGGTAGACCACGGGGCAGCCAGCGTACGCGCAGTCGCCACACATGCCGTATTATCCGGAAAAGCTTACGAGAATATCGAAAAATCCAAGTTAACGGAAGTCATTTTCACGGATTCCATTCCACAAAAACAGGAATGCTCCAAGATCAAGGTTCTTCCGATTGCAGGTATGTTCGCTGAAACGATTCGTAACATTTACGAACACAAATCTATCAGTGACCACTTTATCATGTAAGATAATAATTACAGTATAAAAATGAAGCGGGGTGAGAATCTCCGCTTTATTTTTTTATCCTTCTCCTTGCCAGCCACAGGCCCAAAAAGGTAAAAGCCCCGTTCAACAGGAGAATCTCGAAACCGAAACGGTAACCGAACAGTAATTTCTCGGAATTACAGGCAAGTAGATAAGATAACACGGGAGAAAGGATGCAAATAAACGGGATCAGCCTTTCCCGTACATGCCACTTGGTTGTCAAACCGAAGACAAACAAACCTAGCAATGGCCCGTAAGTATAGCCTACCGCGGTGAATAAGGTCGTTATCACGCTACTGTCATTCAATTCCCGGAAAAGGACAATGACCAGCACCATCAAAAGCGAAAAGGCCACATGTACCAATACTCGCCTCTTGCCTTGTCCTGCCGCCTCCGGATGCATCTTCAAGAAATCAATACAAAAAGCCGTCGTTAAGGCGGTTAATGAAGAATCGACAGAGGAATACGCGGCCGCCGTGATGCCCAAAAGGAAACATAACCCGGTCACCACACCAAGATAATTCAGGGCCAGAAACGGGAATACCTCATCCGACTTCGCCGGCAACACGATTCCTTCCTGATCTGCGTATATATACAACAACGCACCCAAAACCAGGAAAAAGACATTCGTTACCAGGAAAAAGAAGGAAAAAGAAAACATGTTCACCTTACAATCCCGAAGGGTGCGGCATGTCAAATTCTTCTGCATCATATTCTGGTCCAAACCATTAAGAGATACAGTAATCGCCAAACCGGCAACAAATTGCTTTACCCAATTATGCCCGGAACGCCAGTCATGCTCAAAAGCCCGTGAAAGATCACTCTCCCGAATCGCGGTTATTGCCTCACCGGCATTCATATTCAACGCCGCCAGAATCATCCAGATGGTCATTCCCACGGAAAGTAATATGAAAATCGTCTGCAACGTATCTGTCCACACGATTGTTTTAATACCTCCCTTGGCCGTATATATCCAAACAAAAACTATCGTGATAAATACCGTCAGGGCAAAAGGGATTCCTACCGCATCGAAAAAAGCCAATTGCAGCACACAGACGACCAAGAAGAGGCGGAATGAGGCCCCAATCATTTGGGAAAGGATAAAAAAGAAAGAACCAGTCAACCGGGCACGTTCCCCGAAACGGGTTCCCAACCAGGAGTAAATAGACACCAATCTCAACCGGTAAAACAAGGGCAATAACACGAGGGCAATGACAACATATCCCACACAATTTCCCAACACCAACGGCAGATAGGTCCACTGACTATTACCGACCTCCCCCGGAATAGAAATAAAGGTCACCCCGGAAAGAGTCGCCCCGATCATACCAAAGGCCACAAGATACCAGGGGGAATTTCGATTGGCAGTAAAAAAAGTTTCCCCGTCGGCTTTCCTGGTAGTCAGAAATCCTACCAGGATAAGCAACAGGAAATAAGTTAACAATACAGTTATAACAATTGTCGTCGACACGTCTTAGAATCTCCAACCAGCCGTTAACTGGAACGACCGACTCTTATTATTCCCGACATCATCCTTGTCGAACACATTCGTCAATCCCAAATTGTAACGGGTGGAAACCACCAATCCCCAATCAAAGTCATAGCTAACTCCAAGACCGAACCCGAAATCCAAGGTATTCAAATTTCTCACTTTAACCTTTACCGTAGAACCATCGTTCTTGGTAACGCTTCTTGCATTCAAGGCAAACCCGATCTGCGGACCGAAATTCACACTCAATCCCTGCCATACATAGTATTTAGCCATAAGCGGGATGTTCAGGTAATTTACTCTTACTCTATACTTCGTGTCCTTATGCTTATCAGCATCTCCCTGTCTGGCATACAACAACTCGGCCAAGAAACTGAATTCACGATTAAAGCGGAACTCGGCGAATCCTCCAGCCAGGAAACTGAATTTCGATTTGTCGTATCCGCTATTCGAGATACTTGTAATATTAAAACCGAATTTCGGACCAAAATAAAATTTCGTTCCCGTGGCGCTTTCCACCTTACTCTTGAAATCACTTTGAGCCTGTACTGTCCCACCAAGTAAGGCCATAGCTAACAATACGAATAATACCTTTTTCATAGCAAAAATAATTTAATAACAAATATTATGTTTTGCAAAAATAAGGAATTCACACGTTCGTTCTACAATCCTCCCCGAAAAAAGCAAACGTTTTTATTCCGGCACGTAAATAATCTCCCCGTTCTCCATCTCGTAGGCGATTCCAACCTTCCGACCTCGTTTACCTGATTTTGATTGGTCCTCGGAAGGGGTATAGCGATTTATCTTTTCACCTTCCTTCGTGATAATCTCCATGTTTTCCTTCCCGGGATTCTTCACCACGGTAAAATCCTCCGAGGAAAGCATCTCTGTCATATTGTAACGGGTTACGAGGGCAACCATCAGAGCCACAGCAAAGACCATCGCCACGTCGAACAAATTGGACACGGCACTTATCGGATCACTATCCTCCTCTTTTTTCAACAGATTCCGTTTCATTTCCGGCTATTTTTCTCGTTCAACACTTCCACCATACACTCCAGATTCGTCATATCCTGAAGATACCAACGTTGTTTCACCTGTTGCGTTAAGAAACCGACAGCTCCCGCCACTAATCCGATAACCGTTGTAGCAAAAGCCACCTGCATATTATAGGCCATCGAGGCAATATCCCCCGTGGACAATCCCACCAATGCCGGACCCATCGGAATCAACGTTCCCATCAAACCAAGAATCGGTCCCAATTTCGTCAAGGTCTTTGATATGGCCAAATCCTTATCGGCCGCAATCTCAAAATTAGCCAACAGACGTTGTACCTGGGCCCGGTTATGCTGTTCTGCAAAAATCCGTTTCATGTAAATCACCACAAGGGCATTGCTTTTCTCCGGTAAAGAGTTCGGCAATTCATCTACGTTCTCTATACTCAAGCGTTCCATCTGTTCCCGGATTAATTTATCCGTCTTACGGATAGCCACATATTGGCCGAAGAAACTCCCGACCAACAGCAGAGAACGAAAAAACAATAAAATCAACAACACGATAACGGGAACCAGCAATCCCGTGGAAATCCAAAACATGATATCAGAAATAGTATTCATTATCTTCTAATTTTAAAAGTTAGTTTTCTTTTTATCCCATAAATGATCCACCCCACAACAGCTCCTACAATAAATAAAACGACACAACCGGTTAAAGCCTTCCAATCGACCGTTGTCGTCCCAGCCACGGCAGTCCGCCCGTTCACCGTGGCGATAATGCCCAATATGGCAACCAAGGCATTCGTCAGAAAAAACAGTTCCAACCGCAAATCCTTTTCCGGTAATAACCACCTGATCAAATAACGTCCCAAGGGAACAATCAGCACCACAAAACCTGCAAACAACCACGCCAACAGCTTAAATGACATTCCAGGAAAAGCGAATACCGTTTGGGTCAACCCGAAGAACAATACCGGGAATATCAATACCCCCGGAAACCAATATAACACCCGGTACGCCCACTGCATTTGTCGTTTCACCGGAGAAAAATTATCCACGTGAATCGATAACAGGCAGAATGCCATCTGCAATGTCAATTCCACGGTCAATACAACCGAAGTATCCAGCATCAACCGACTATCCGCCAACCAATCCGCAATTTGCGTCTTCGACTGCTCAATCGCGTACGGCCAAACCGACAAAACGAACACTCCCGCCACACCGGCGGCAATCCACGTTGCCACCGGTGTCCAGAAGGATTGTTTCAACAAACTATTGAAGGCTGTCAGCAGAATCAATATCCAAACTATCGTATCCATGGTCAATTGTTCGTTTTACGTCTTTTCCTCATCAGGATAACCAAACCGATCAAGGCTACAATTACTCCGGCAGCAATCCAAGGCACACTGACCTGATTCGTATTTCGTTGTGTTTCCTGACGTAACTCCTCTTTTTTCATGACCATTCCGTCTTTCTGGTCCATGGCCACTTCCCGCACCTCTTTTATTTGTTGCCGGTAAGCCTTAGCCGCCTCCGGAGTTGTTTTCGAGGCGATAAAATCCCGTAACTTCATGTTATCACACACGAATCCCGAACAGGCCGGTTTATACTTCTGCACTAAGTCGGTATGTAGTTTAGCAAGCTCCGATAACTGTTCCTCGCTTGCCTTCCACATCCCCTTGCGTGCCGTTTCCAGCATCACGGCCGTGATTTCCTGCAAAGCTGCCGGACTCTGTTGCTCGAAAAAGTCCTGCACCCCAAGCTTGAACTTATCCTTCACGTACACATCATAAATATCATTCCACAATTCATCATCTATTGCAGCAGGTTTCATTACATTCCACCCGTACGTGTTACGAATAATATCCGCAAACCCCGCGGCAGAGGAAGCCTCTCCTTTCATTTTTTCCCGGATATAATTCGGATTCAATATTGTCGTCCTGGACTCCACGCCAATGGCCTCTTTCACTTCCTGCATTTTATTATTGTTCCGGTTACGGTAATCACTCAGGTAAGCATCCGGATCCTTCCCCGTCACGTTACGCACCGCCAGGTTCAGACCTCCCATGAATTCATACACGTGATCCAGGCTCAATGCTCCCCAGGTATTACTCTGACGAGGCTGAACCACTACGTCCGTCCGGGTAAGAGCCGCCTCAAAGGCAAACTGCTGGAATTTCTCCCAATTTTTCTCACTCCCGTAATAGGCACCCATGTTATTCAGGTAAGTCGAGGCGATTTCCGTTTCATTTTCCCAACGGTCTCCCGCTTCCACCATACCCATGATTCCGGTTCCATAACTACCATTCGCCCCCCCGAACACACGGAAAGTTGACATTTCCCGAGCCTCTTTCGGCGAAACACCTTTATCAATCAACATTTTCTCAGATTCCAACACCCCGGCTGCCACCTGATTCTCGAATTGTTCCTCACCAGCTTCCGCTGCCATTTCCACTGCCCGATTCACGAGAAACAAACGGGAAGCGGCAATATCACGCAACTGCCCGGAAGTCTGCACAACCACATCGATGCGCGGACGTCCCAATTCCGCCGAAGGAATCAATTTCAAATCAGTCACCCGCCCGAATGCATCCCGCACGGGTTCCACTCCCAACATATACAACACTTGGGCTATCGTGGCCCCTCCCGTCTCGATGAACTCTCCGGCCCAAAGCGTGTAACTCACTTTCTGGGGATATGCCCCATCATGCCGTTTACGGTACATCTCTATCGTGTTCTTGGCCAATTGTACCCCTCTTTCCCAAGCCGACTCCGTGGGAGTCTCCTCCGCATTTATGGCAAACAGATTCCTTCCCGTGGGCAACGTATTCGGGTTCACGATGGGATCTCCACCTGGAGATGGAGCCGTATAACCACCTTCCAGGGAATTCAACAAGGCTTCCAACTCCCGTTCAGGACTTTCCTCCAAAGCCGTCTTGTAATTCTGCACATTCAGCAAGGCCCGTTCCACTTCCATAATTGCCATCGCTTTCGTGACCTCCGCCCTGGAATAAGTTTTCTTTTTCATCCCCATCATCGCATTCATCATGGTACTCACGGATGCACGTTGGTTCGTATCCCTGGATGCCGTCAAAGCGACCTTCATCTTTTTCAAGGCTTCTTCAGGAGCCCCCATTTTCTCCGCCACCTTCAGCATTTCTTCCACGGACTTTCCCTTGGCCATCCTTTTCATCATTCCCATCATCATTCCTCCACTCTTGGGAGTATTCTTTACAATCGGCTGTTTGGAGGCCGCAGCCATCATCATGGCCATCATTCCACGGGGAGCATTCCGCTCCTGCTCAATTTCCCGGGCTTTCCTTAAATCCTCCGGTGAGATCCCGGCAACCCGACAGATAAAATCATCATCCACCCGCTTCTTCCCCGACAACAACGATTCAACCAGTTTCCGAGCCGGTTCCATGTATCGGGTAGAAAAAACAACCTTCCGTTTCAACAACTCCGCATCAACCTTTCCGGTCAATTTATCCAATCCGTATAACCCGTAAGCAATCGGATCCACGGTCATCGCGTAAACAGAAGATACGATACGTTTCCGTTCATAAGGAACACCCATCGTGTACAATTGTCCGGTAATCTTCTCCGCGGCCAACTCATCAGCAAAATTTTCCACCCGTGTTATCTCTTCCTCCGAATAGGGAACCGTCAACAAACTATCCAACCCCAATTCCCGATGTATCCCGAGAGAGACAGTCAGCCGCTTCACGGCCAATGCCGCCTTTTCCACCTCCCGAAAGTCCGCTTTCCCGTGCTCCGGATAAAGTTTCTGGTTATACACCTTAATTTGCTCCATCAGATTCCGGTATATCCCCCGCACCTTACTTTCCATAAACGGCGGTGTCAAATAAGATTGTAACGTAGCATATCCCCGGCGTTTTGCGATCATCCCCTCTCCTACATTACCGATAGAATAGACATAGAAATGCGGGACACTTCCCACCAAACGGTCCGCCCAATCCAAATCACACAACGCCGCCTGTTTCTTCGGGGTAAACTCCAGACTGCCATGCGTACCAAAATGAATCAACGCATCCGCCTTAAAACCGTACTGCATCCACAAGTAAGCGGCCACATAGGAATGCGGGGGTGCCGCATCCGTCCCGTGAACCATCTGGAATTCATTGGTTCCTCCCCCTGCCGCAGGTTGCGGCATGATAACCACGTTCCCGAACTGAATCCGGGATACGCCCAATCTTCCGTCATCCGTCACCATATAATCCCCGGGAAATTCGCCAAAAGCAGCCACAATCTCCGCGTATTTCTCCGGTCGCAGGGCCTGTTTCACCCAACTGGTATATTCAGGCTCCGTCACGAATAAAGGATGACTCTTTTTCAGGTAATCATCCATTATCCCCTTAGCATAACTACCAAATATAGCCCCTTCTGCCATAATCATTTTTTCCAGTTCCTTGGAATCCTTCGGCAAACCATCTACCCGATAACCTGCCTCCTGCATCTTTTTCAGCAAATTATACAACGAGGGAATTACTTCCATCCCGGCTGCAGCCAAGGCACTCTGTCCCGGACCCTTGTAATAGAAAATCACCACCCGCTTCTCGCTGTTGGGCTTATCCCGTAAAGCGAATGAACGCTGGATATTCTCCACGTACGTTTTCAACCGGGAAGGTACAGCATACGAATGACGCAATCCCTCCTCATCCTGGTACTGGGCGAAAAGGGCAGAGGTACGAATGGCTCCGTCAATTTCCGGAGTAACAATACTCTGCGACATGAATCCCCCGGACATTCCCATGGGATCCGCTTCCCATTCTTCAACCAGGTTATTCACCGTCAACGGGGAAAACAACAAAATATTATGTTTTTTCAAATAATTCACCATATCATCTCCCAACCGGCCATGAGCCATATTGATGATGGCATCCGGCTTGATCTCTTCCACGAAATCCAACAAACGCCGGAACGACAACACGGGATACACGTTATACCCCACTTGCTCCAGCGTATCAATTAATCCCGTGGGATCCGCCATCTGTCCCGTCACCACGATCCGTTTCGCTCCTTCCCGGAATAATCCTTTATCCCGCAAATATTGTTCGTATGCCCCTACGGTCAGGAAATCCAATTCATCACCCGGCTTGTCCACATCCGCATGGTAAAGTACATCTGCAGCCCGTTCCACCGGGGCTTCCGGCTCCTCCACCGAAATAATCTTCCCGTCAATATATTTCCGGATATAATTCAACATATTCCGGTAATTCCGTCTCCCTCCGCTCCCCAGGTAAGCCCGAATCGTCACCTGCATCACGGAATCCACCGTACAGATATTATTCGCCGGATTCGTGGCCATGGACGTGTACACGGGGATTCCCGCATCCGCCACAGCCTGAATCTGCTGACGTTGTTCCTCCACGACCCGTAATCCCATCCCGTTCACAAGCACCATATCAAAACCCGACAGGCGTTCCAATTCCTCCACGGGGACTTCCTGTAATTTAATAAACGAATTATCATTCGCCTTGGCAATTCCCCCCATCGTAATGGTTTGGAAATTAACAAAGGCAATCTTTGTCGTGCCAAACCAGGTACCATACACCCACCAACCCAATAGCACCAAAATAATGAAAATACCTCCTATAAGCCATTTCTTTTTCATTTGTCTCCTCATTTTATCGCTATAATCTAAACATATCACTCAAATTCAACGACAACGTCCCGATAAGACCGATTCCCTGTTGCGGCATCACGGACTGGTCTGCCGTCACATTCTTATCTTTGAAATCAAACAGGTTGTCTACTCCTAACGTGAAACGTATCCCTCGCGGGAATTTCCCCGTCATGTTCAACGTGCAGAAAGTACGACTATCATACGTGTTTTGCACGTATCCTCCAGACTCGTTCTTATACCATACATCCACGGAGGACATCCACCAACCGTTTAAAGCGGCCGAGAGACTCACCTTCCCGAGATTCCGGGTATAATTCAGAGAAAACGTCAGGCTATGCGGGCGATCTGTCGCCTGATTATAACCATCCACCTCCGAATGGGCGTTCACGTAAGCATAAGCCCCTTTTAGCGTCAAACCGTTACGGAAACGGAATTGCACCGTGGCATCCGCCCCCGTCTTCGTGGCATTTTCCGCGTTATAATATTGCTGATTCTCCCCATCCGGGGCTATCCCTAGGGCGATTTCATCAAAATAGCGGGTATAATACCCGGATATGGAAGCATTGAATATTCCCTTGGTCACCTCTCCCGACAACGTGAACTGGTGGCTTCTTTCCGGTTTCAAATCCTCGTTCCCCAGAATCAAAAACCAACCGTTATCTCCCATATCGTATTCACTGTACAATTCCTTCAATGACGGAATCCGGAATCCCATCCCGTATCCTCCGCGCCAGGAGACTATTCCCCATTTATACATCAACGAAATCTTCGGGCTCACGTGAAAATCATATTTCGAATGATAGTCCCCCCTCGCTCCTGCCAACAGAGTCAGATTGTCCGATATTTCCCATTCATCCTGAACATAAACGGAATACGTCTGCGCATCATAAACCTTTCCCGTCCCGTTTCCAAACCAGTAATGCCGCAACCGCTGCGTATTCATCTCCACTCCGGCCGTCAACATGTGCTTCTCCCCCAATACCCCGGAATAATTCAACCGGGCCGTATTGGTTTGGTCACCAAAAACCTTTTGATCCGGTATCCCCGTGGTATAAGTGTAACGTTTCTCGTAATTTTGGTACAGGTAAGACCATTCCAACACGTGATTATCCGTCAGCGCATAATACATTTTCGGGTTAATCGTGTAGGTCGAGAACACATCCTGTTCCTTCGCCGGGATATAGTCCTGCACGTGGTTATGATAATATGAACCGTTTACCGAAACCCGGAAATTATCCGTGAACGTGTAACTCAACTTCTCGTACACCTGCCACACCTCAAATCCTTTCACGCTTGTCATTCCCCTCGTGGCCGTATCCGCCACTACCGAGTCCCGTCCCTGCACATCCTTGTAATGCGTGTAGGATATTTGCCCTTCCTCATCATTCAAGGCATAAGCATCCCTCTTTCTATAACTCAAGGTCGTCAAGGTAGAGAAACGCCCCTGGTTGGTCCCCAATGACAATGAATATTTCTGTCCATCATTTGTCCCGTAGCGAGCCGAGACATTTCCCGTGAAGGGGCGGCTGGCCGATTTCGTGATAATATTCACCACCCCTCCCATTGCCTGAGAGCCGTACAACGTGGACATCGGACCTTTCACGATTTCCACCCGTTCGACATTGTCCACGTCAATCATACTATAATCAATATTATTACTGGAACCCTCCCCGGCAATACGCTCCCCGTCCAGCAGGAACAACACGTATCCCCCGGCCGCTCCCTGATATCTCAATTCCGGCAACCCCGAACCATGTGCCAGCCCGAACTGTAAACCGGGCATCTCGTACTCCAGCAGGCTTTGCAGATCCATCGGGTTTATCTGCGCGATATCCGCAGAAGAAATCACCCGGGTCAACACGGGAACATCCTTCAACGGTTTAGGCGTTCGCGTACCCGTGACCACCACCTCATCCAATGGATTCCGACTAAGTTTCAAACGAAAATGATAAAGGGAATCCGTCCCCGGGAGTACCTCCCTCTCTTCCGCCACGTAACCCGTGAAACTCACCCGCAGCACGCACCTTTCCCGAGAATTCAGTTTTACCGTGAAATTCCCGTCCACATCCGTTCCGGCCCCGACAACCGTACCCTTCACCCAAACCGAGGCCCCGGGCAAGGCCATCCCATCTTCATCCACCACCCTTCCTTTCACCTCGAAAACAGGAGCTTCATTCCCCTGTTCATCCGCCATCAAAAACGATGTCCATCCCAACATCCAACAAACTAACAATAAAACTCTTTTCATCCGTATTTTACTTTACATCAAGAAACGTAAGGGGAACAAGCCTGTTTTCCCTTACGTCTCATCTATCAAGAACAAAAACTATTGCAACGGGTATTCGTAATTAAACGAAGCCATCTCTTTCTTGCCGGTAGCATCTGACATATCCGTGAACTGCACCTTGGCCATTTTTCCATCCTTCATTTTCACCACGAACACGTTCGAATTCAACTTGTACGTGTAAGGAGGCATGGTCCCTGTCGGGGTAGCTGTCACCCATTTCCCCAACACCTCATTGACATTCGTCGCCTGATACCCCACGAATCCCTGCATCATGTTCGTCATGTCCACCATCACACTACCTTCTCCATCCTCCACGAACGTTTCCCCGGCAACCGTTGTAGCGGAAACGCTATTTATATCCACCGTATTCAACATCACCGCACTTCCCCCGTTCGTCTTTATCTCGTAACGGTGAAAAGCGATATCCCAGTCAAATCCTTCCTCGCTCTCCGCCAGACCGTAAATCTTGTTTATTCTCGTTTTGGATGTATACACCAACATAATAGGCATCGGCATACTTCCCGGCTTGAAACTGATATTGATATTTGCCTCGGAATCCGGGGATACCCCAATCGTACCGCTCAGCGTGAATTCATTCAGCGTGAGATTCCCGCATTCTATCGTCACCGGGTCTCCAGCAAGCAATGTCCATTCCGTCTCTCCTTTCTCCACCTTCGACTCCACGGAAAAAGCACATTTCCCCATGGACTTACCATTCATGTTCAATTCCACGGAATCCAGTGTCACCAACACCTTGTCATCCGAAACCTCCGTGATATTGATTCCCGCATTCGCGATCGTCCCATAACTGGACCCCATCACTTTCACGTCAAAATCCCCCGTGTACATCCCGGGAACACCCCCTGTAGTCGAAGTCACCTTTACCGTCTTCACCGTTTTCCCGTTCTCGAAACGGAAATAAGTCCATGCATCATACGCGTCACAATCCACCGACGCACTCGGTCCTTTCCAGCCATCCCCACCATCATCTTTCGAACAAGCAGCAAAAAATACCCCACACAGCATTAAACTACCCAAAATCCAATTCAACTTTTTCATTGTATTTCTATTTTTAATTGAACAAACTATTGAATTTCATGGCAGCAAAAATACCCTCCCCACCTTTCCCCCGAAATCCCCTAAAATGGTGAAAAAACACCTTCCTCCTCCCCTTTTATTGGGACAAATCCGGCATCCTTTCCCTTGCTCCTGACGGCAATAGCTTTAAAACAAGAAAAAGCGGATCCCTGCAAAGGAATCCGCTCGTCCGACTACCCGGTTATCTCTTTATTATCCCAATTACTTACCTTTCCCTCCTTGCCCAAATACCATATCCTCCTCCTTAAAGGGGAAGAAATAAATATCATCCTTATATTTAAACTCTTCCCGAACCTCATTCGGGGACAAAGCCGCAGGATAACGCACGGGAGGCATCCCCTCTTGCCCCATGTACAGACCGATAATCTTCAAAATCTCGTACTCCTCGATAGTGGTCGAACCGACCTCTCGGAAACGGGGTATCTTCATGTCCATCGAATGAGGATTAAACCCGAAATAATCACCGGCATATATACTCGCACTCTTCAAGATAATATCCACCCGCGTACTACGTGAATCCAAAGAGTCTACCTTCACCTCAAAACGAAAACTAACCGAAAGACGTTCATCCGTTTTCTTCTGTCGATACACGTACGAACGGGGAGAAGCCCAAAAAAGCCGCCAAGTATGAATCTCCATTCCTTCCTCAAACATAAACAAGCAAAAATTTCGAATATAAACGTCAGAAAGCAATTCCGGCCTTTCCATGATGCTCCCCCGGAAATCTACCCCCGAGAAACGAGATTCCCTTCCCCCTTTTTCTCCCCCAGGCTTTTCATCGCGAATAGTCACACCCCGGAAGCAGCTATCCAACGCACTCAATACTTCCGCTTTCGAGAAATCATAAACGTAACTCGTTGGGTTCACCGCCTCGCCCGGCTGCCGCACATCGTAGTACCGCCCTCGAATCACGAAACAACTCACGCACGACAAACACAATATTACCCCAATACTTATTACAAGTACAAAACCTCCAGTTTTCTTCATAAACATATTCATAAAACACGTTACAACCATTGATTCTTATACCGTCAAAATTAAGAAAAAAAATGAATTATGCAAACGTATTCGATCCAAAAATAAATCATTATTTACCCTCTCATGCCAAAGTTTCCACCACACACTCCAACTTCCTCCAAGTTCCCTCAACCGGAAAACACAAGCTAAAATCCGGCTTTTTGCGGACGGGAACAAGAGCAGGTGAACAGCAGGAGAACAGCAAGTGATCAGGAGGAGAGACAAACGGCAGGAGACGTGAAGAAGCCTCGGGTAGATGAGAAAAATAAGGCTTATCCCCCGACGGATTCACGGAATACGGAATATTATGGTATATTCGCGTGTTAATGAATGAAATATAAAATAATACGCTATGGAATATAATTTCAAGGAAGTCGAGAAGAAATGGCAGGATTACTGGCGGGAGCATCACACTTACCGTGTGGAAGTGGACCCGTCGAAACCAAAATATTACGTGTTGGATATGTTCCCCTATCCTTCGGGAGCCGGGTTACACGTGGGACACCCGCTGGGATATATCGCTTCCGACATATATTCGCGTTACAAGAGACTGAAGGGATTCAACGTGCTGCACCCGATGGGGTACGATGCCTACGGGTTACCCGCCGAGCAATACGCCATCCAGACGGGACAACACCCCGCCATCACCACCGAGAAGAACATTGCCCGCTACCGGGAACAATTGGATAAAATCGGGTTCTCGTACGATTGGGAACGGGAAGTGCGCACCTGCGACCCGAAATATTATAAATGGACTCAGTGGGCCTTCATTCAGATGTTCAACCACTGGTTCAATAACGAGACCCAACGGGCAGAACCGATCTCCGAACTGGTGAAACGATTCGCCGCCCAAGGCAACAAGGGAATAAACGCTGCCTGCAGCGAAACACCAGCGTTTACCGCCGAGGAATGGAACGCCATGAGCGAGAAGGAGCAACAGGAGATCCTGCTGAATTACCGTATCGCGTACCTGGCCGACACGATGGTCAACTGGTGCCCGCAACTGGGAACCGTCCTGGCAAACGATGAGGTGAAGGAAGGCTTATCCGTACGCGGGGGATATCCCGTAGTTCAGAAGAAAATGCGGCAATGGTCACTGCGCGTGTCCGCTTACGCGCAACGTCTGCTGGACGGACTGGACATGCTGGCCTGGTCGGATTCCCTGAAGGACGTGCAACGGAACTGGATAGGACGTTCGCGGGGTGCCGATGTCCTCTTCGACGTGCAAGGCAAAGATTTTAAACTGGAAATATTCACGACGCGTCCTGACACGATTTTCGGGGTAAGTTTCATGGTATTGGCCCCGGAATCGGATTACGTGCAGATGCTGACGACTCCCGAACAGGCGGATGCCGTGGCGGAATACCTGGATTACGTGGCCAAACGCACGGAACGGGAACGGCAAAGCGAGGTGAAACGGGTTACCGGGGTATTCACGGGTTCGTACGCCATCAACCCGTTCACGGGTGAGGCAATCCCGGTATGGGTGAGCGAATACGTGCTTTCCGGTTACGGGACGGGAGCCATCATGGCCGTTCCGGCACACGACAGCCGGGATTACGCGTTCGCCAAGCATTTCAATCTGCCGATCGTGCCGGTTATCGACGACGGGGAAGGACATAACATGGAGGAAAGCTCCTACGACGCCAAAGCCGGGAAGATGATCAACAGCGGGATGCTGAACGGGATGGAGGTGAAGGATGCCATTGCCCTGATTATCGAGGAGATCGAGAAACGGGGAATCGGTCACGGGAAAGTGAACTACCGGTTGCGGGATGCCATTTTCAGCCGCCAGCGGTACTGGGGCGAGCCTTTCCCCGTGTATTACAAGGAGGATATGCCGTACATGCTGGATGAGTCCAAACTGCCTTTGGAATTACCGGAAATCGACAAATACCTGCCCACCGAAACGGGAGAACCACCGCTGGGACGGGCCAAAAACTGGAAAACCGAGGATGGATACCCTCTGGAATTGAACACGATGCCGGGATTCGCCGGATCATCGGCCTATTATCTCCGCTACATGGATCCCCGCAATGACAAGGCATTGGTCAGCCGGGAAGCCAACGAGTACTGGCGGAACGTCGACCTGTACCTGGGAGGAGCGGAACATGCCACGGGACACTTGATTTATTCCCGGTTCTGGAACATGTTCCTCTATGATCTGGGATACGTGTGTGAACTGGAACCGTTCAAGAAATTGATTAACCAAGGAATGATCCAGGGACGGTCGAATTTCGTGTATCGGGTACAGGGGACGAACACCTTCGTTTCCGCCGGATTACGCAAGGAATACAAGACGACGGAAATTCACGTGGACGTCAATATCGTGAAGAACGACATCCTGGATATCGACGCCTTCCGGGCATGGATGCCGGATTACGCGAATGCCGAGTTCATCCTGGAGAACGGGAAGTATGTCTGCGGTTGGGCTATCGAGAAAATGTCGAAATCCATGTTCAACGTGGTAAACCCGGATACCATCATCGAAGAATTCGGAGCCGACACGCTGCGGTTATACGAGATGTTCCTCGGCCCGCTGGAATTCAGTAAACCATGGGACACACAAGGTATTGACGGGGTGTACAAGTTCCTGCGCAAGTTTTGGCGATTGTTCCAGAACGGGGAAAACTTCGGGGTCAGCGACGCGGGACCCACGAAAGAAGAACTGAAAACCCTGCACAAGACGATCAAGAAAGTAGAATCGGATATAGAGAATTTCTCGTTCAACACGTCAATTCCCGCCTTCATGATTTGCACGAACGAACTGACCGCCCTGAAATGCAACAAACGGGCCGTGCTGGAACCGTTGGTTATTGCCATCGCCCCCTTCGCCCCGCACATGGCCGAGGAATTATGGCACTTGTTGGGACACACGGATAGCGTAACCTCGGCAACATTCCCGGCATGGGATGAGAAATACCTCACGGAAGACGCGTTCGAGTATCCCGTGTCATTCAACGGCAAAGTCCGTTTCAAATTATCGATGCCCCTGAGCGCCACGAACGCCGACATCGAGGCTGCCGTGAAAGCCGCCCCGGAGGCTGCCAAATGGCTGGAAGGCAAGGAAATACGGAAGATGATTATCGTCCCGAAGAAAATCGTGAACATCGTTCTCGGGTAATTTAAGGGACAAGGAGAATTACCATAATAAATCTCCCCCGCCGTGCATGATACCGGCGGGGGAGGTTTGTCTAAGAATCAATAGAAACTACTCGTATCGGAACGTGTAAATAAACCTGTTCTCGCCGCTACCAAGGGTTTTAGTTTCTCGAGTCCCTTCTATTTCTTCTCCGCGATAGCTACGTCCGGGTTCCCAAGGAGC
Source organism: uncultured Butyricimonas sp. (assembly GCA_944321845.1). Classification (GTDB taxonomy): domain Bacteria; phylum Bacteroidota; class Bacteroidia; order Bacteroidales; family Marinifilaceae; genus CALUMT01. The sequence goes on along the minus strand of CALUMT010000028.1, from coordinate 1,981 downwards.
TAACAATTCATTTGTCACCCGTACCTGATATGTATCCTGATACTTGGTAATTTTTACCGTACGGGTAATGGTCTGAATGTATCCATCCTCATCAAAGGTATAAACAAGATTATTATCCGAGGTATACTTCGCATATTCCACTACTTCTGTAACAACAGTTCCTGGAGTTGGATATCCTTTTTCCTTCACACTTTGATCAGACTCCCCTAAATCAAGTTTACCGGCAAGCCTATCACACCGCTTACCCACAAACCCAAGCAATGCCATACGGTCAAGATGACCAAAACTATCGCCATCACCCTCATTAATACCTTCATCACCAGCTAAAGTAACAAAGAAAGCGTTAGGATCAATGTTTAATAAGTTATTAGGATATTCGCTGAAACCTTCCTCGATATTCAAAGTGGAATCCTGACGGAATTCTCCACTCCACTCCGTAATGGAAGAAAGTAGTCCGTTAACATAAGTGTAGTCTATACGGCAGGGTTCATATTCTTGCCAAGATACACGGGAAAGACGACCATCGGCATATTCCAAAAGGTAATTTGTCACATCATACTCGCTGGGGTCAAATTCCACTTCTTTCACGCAACCGGCATTATCCAATACCAAAGTATACTTATCCGTCCACGTGTCAGCACCATCATGAGCTTCCGACAAGGCTACCCTAATCTCCCCGCGAATATTATAATCGAGAGTTGTCACGAACTCATCCCGAGAGCCACCATAACCTTCGATTAATTCTTGCAGCTCCACGATACGTCCTTGTTGGTCGTACTTGAAAACGTAGTCACGATGAGAATCATAAGGATATTCTTCCAAACTGGAATAGTCGGGGACGTATTCCACGCTCTGTACGAGCTTCAATACCTTGCCATCCTCTGTTGTCCCTTTTTGTTCCACGATAATGGTAATCACGGTAGCTCCGCAGATAATACGTATTTCTGCTTTACGGTCTTTTCCCGTCTGATTCATACCCAAGGTAATCACCAGAGTATATTCGCCAGCAGCATCACCACTCGTCTGGCTCAGCATAACTCAATCCAGTTGTCCCCCGGCACGGCTATCAGTAATATCACGAACCTCACTGGTCCAAGGACCAGAAGTGGTAAAGGTCACACCCTGACCCTCGTCTGCCGTTGTCTGGTTCGCATAAATCGTTTGCGTAGTGGAACCACTTGTCACTTCAATCGTGTCTTTCGGATCTCCATTGTCTTTGTCCTCACAAGCGATAAACATACATACCGCCATTAAAACACCCAGTAATTTTTTCATCATTACCAATTTTTAGGTCTTCCAGTTCCCAAAGACCGTAACCTATTAAATAAAAGAAGTGTGGAACTGCAATATATGATATTAGGGGAGTCGAATACAGCCCAAAATGAAAAAAAGAGCTAAACATCTGCAAATATAATCATTGATATACTGTATTTTATGTGGTATCAGATTCGGGAATGACTTTTTAATTTGTCTTAATCCGTTGCAAGTTTCTTCGGGATATATGGGAACATTTACGGGAATTTGTTATACCTTTGCCGCATAACCGAAAAAGCAACGCAGATGAAAGTTACCGTCTATCTGAAAAAGTCTTCCCCCGGGGCCTCGAACATCTGTTTCAGGGTCAGGGATAAGAATGTGGACATAAAGGTTGTTTCCCCGCTTGAAGTGCAAGACAAGTACTGGGATTCCGACACCCTCAGCTACAGGCGCACGACGGCTGTTCCTGCCGCCGAGCAGAAACGGCTGCCGGAACAGATCGCCGCCATCATAGAGCGGGCGGAGAAGACCTTTTCGGACAAGGCGGACAGCAGGTGGATGAGGCAGGTCATTGAAGATGTGCTGTACCCTGCCCGTGCCTTCGAGCGCAACCACCCGAACCTGCTCGCCCGTGTCCACGAGTATCTGGAGAAGTTTGACGGTGCGGAGAGAACAAAGGAGCATATCGTCCGCTTCGAGCGCAAGATGACCCGCTACCACGACT
>CALUMT010000027.1 GCA_944321845.1 uncultured Butyricimonas sp. | reverse complement strand
CTTGTGGGGCATAATAAATCTTGTCACTCGGGGATTTTTGAGCGTAACCTCCGTTATACTCCTCCTGGTCGTACTGGTAGGAGAAACCTCCCAACAATTCCAACGAGTGAGATTCCCCGAACGTGCGCTTGTAGGTCAGCAGGTTCTCGTTTAACACCATGAGGTTGATCCCCGTTTCCCCGAGGGACATGGAATTGCCCTCATCCGACAAGTAGGAGGGCGAGAAGTAATTTCGGCGGGCGATGGAATAATCTACCGCCAATGAAGTGGAGAAATTCAATCCCTCGAAAATCTCGTACCCCAACCGGAAATTACTCCGCAAGCGGATGGAACGGTTCGCCTCCCGGGTTCCCTCGTAACTCTTTAACACTTCTTCCCAGACCACGGAATTCTCGCCTGGTAACAAAGAAGACAGGCTATAGGGATCTCCCGGGATGGTCTCTACAGGAACAAGTGCCCCACTTAATCGCAAATAATTATCCATACTGGAAGAGGCCCGTTTCTTTTGCATGAGAGAAGCGTTAAAACGCAAGTCTACGTTTAACCGGGGAACGGGTGTGACCGTCATGTTGGAATTCAGGTCAAACCGCTTGAAGCCCGTGCCCTTGAAAATACCCCTCTCGTCATAATACCCGAGCCCAATACCGTAGGTCATCCTATCACTTCCCCCGTAGCTCTGTATATTGGCGTTCGTGATTTTTCCCGTCTCGAAATAAATCGGGAAGAAATTGGTCGAGTGATTATAAAAAGTGTTCAGGCTATCCTGGTACATGTTCCCGTTACCCGTCCCCGCCATGTTTTTGTCCGGTATCCAAAAACCGTTATAACTACTATTCGGATGCTCGTACTGTTCCGCCAGGCTTTGGGGATATTTATAACTGTTGGTTTCCTCGTCCAGATAAGCCTTATACATGTTCTCCGTGTTTTTTAACCGCAACAACCGTTCCGCCCGTCCCGTGGTCAGGTCCGGGTGGCGAGGTAATATACTCCAGGACTGGGAAACATTCACCGAGAAGGTGGCGTCCTGGTTTTTCCGACCCTTTTTCGTGGTCACGATAATTACCCCGTTGGCCGCCCGGGAGCCGTAAATAGAAGCCGCTGAAGCATCTTTCAATATCTGGATGGATTCAATCATGTCCGGGTTCAGGTCGGAAAGCAGGTTGGTACCCGTTACCGGCGAGGTGAAGGAGTTCAAAGGCACCCCGTCCACCACCCAGAGCGGGTTGGAAAAACGACGACCGGCTTCCACGTCAAGCGAGTTATATCCCCGTATGGTGATGGCCACATCGCCCCCGCCCGGTGCCCCGGATAGGTTGGTTATATCCATTCCCGCCACACGGCCTTGCAAGAGGTTGGCGATATTCCCGGATGGAATTCCTTTGATTTCATCGGCCTTTACCACGGAAATAGACCCCGTGGCCTTCCGCCGAGTAGTCTCGCCATAGGCCACAACCACGGCCTCATCGAGTTCCTGCACATTCTCCTTCATGTAAATTTTCAGCGTATCTGTTTTATCGGAGAACTCCACCTCCTGATCCAAGTAACCCACGAACGAGAATTTCAACTTTCCCTTTAACATCGGCAGGGTAATGGCAAACCACCCGTTTTCAGTTGTCGCCGTTCCCACTGTCGTTCCGATAACCTGTACCGTTACTCCCGGCATGGGTTGTTTTTTCTCATCATACACGAAGCCTTTCACGGTCAATGATTTTGGTCGGACCTGTTCCCGTTTTTTGATTACCACGTGCCGATCAATGATCTCGAAAGTAAAGGGTGTTCCTTTCAAACATTCCGTCAAAATAGCCGACAGGGTGGCATCAGAGAAAGAACGAGTCACCCGGGTGGGGTTCTGCTTTAAATCATTACTGTTGAAGGTGAACACGTAGTCGCTGTTCTTGCCGAAATAAGCAAAAATCTCTTCCAAGGTATTGGCCTTGAACTCGACCGTAAACGTTTGCTTCTGTTGGGCAAACAGAAACGAGGTACTGCAGAGCAACCAGACGACGCAAAGCATGCGCCAACCGATTCCTCCCCATCGCGAAGTTTTCCCCGACAAAGGGGAAGGTTTACATTCTTTTTTCATACATTTGTGTTAACATTGTTATTATTGAACTTGATAGGCTGGAAAGGATTACAAGACTTCCGGCCTATTTCTTTTTTATCACGTATACATTGCCTCCCTTGGATTCGCAACGGAAATCACCTACCTCCTCCAGGATATGAAGCACGTCCTCCACCCGGTCATACCGCTTGATCATCGTAGTATAGGTGAGGGACGCCAATTCCTCGTCACTGAAAAAGAAGGTCGCCCGGTACCAGGTCGACAGCGTGGCAATGATTTCCTTCAGGGTACAATCCTTGAAAGCGAACAAACCCTCGCGCCAGGCCGTGTAGTAGCGAGTATCTACCTCCCGCACCTGCCAGTCCCCGGAAGCCGACAGTTCAGCCTGTTGACCAGGGACAAGGGTAATCTCGTTTCGCCGGGAGTCGGCAATCTTCACCCGTCCCTCGACAAGGGTCGTGATGCAGGTTCCCCCGTCCGGGGCCAGCACGTTGAAACTGGTACCCAGCACTTCCACCCGGGCCGATGGCGTCCGCACGATAAAGGGACGGAGCGAATCCTTCGACACGCTGAAGTAACCCTCTCCCCGTAATGTCACCTCCCGGGATTCCGCCCCGAACGAGGAAGGGTATTCCAATTCACTGCCGGCATTCAGCCATACCCGTGTCCCGTCGTAGAGAGTGACTTCAATGGTACTCCCGGTGGAAGTGGTCAGCACGTTGTTGACCACCCGTTCCTCGACAGGCGCCGTGGTATCCCGCTGAGCGTCAGCACTCACACCCCGCTTTTCCTCCCGGGGCAGGATCAAGGTTTTAACCGAATCCTCGAAGTAAAGCACTTCCCCCGTCTCCCGCTTCAACATCACGGGAGCATCCTTACGTATCACGGTCGCCCGGGCTAAACGGGTCGTAGGCTCTTCCTTGTCCTCCCGGAACAACCATATCCCGGTTATCCCCAGCAACAGACAGGCTGCACAAACCGATAACCACCGCAACCGACGGCGACGACGTATCCCAGCCACCCGGGATGACAAGCCCTGCCAGGCCTCATCCGTCTCGGTGTACTGCATGTCCAGCAGCCCGTCGTACAAACGACCGGAGTTCTTAAGCTCCATGTAGAATTTCGCGTTCTCGGGATGACGCAGCCACGCCTCCAGGATATCCGCCTCGTTCCCCTTCAGGGCGTCCGTCAGGGATTTGTAAATCAAATCGCTAATCAATATATCTTTCTTCTCTCTTTCCATGTCTTTCCCGTTTAATACAACAATCCACCCAGCACGAAAGCCACGACGAATTCCCCAAGGTCCGTCAGGCGTACCCGCAAATCCCGGTAGATTTGCTTTTTATATGTTTTCAGTGTGTTTATGTTCAGATTCAGGGCCCGCGAAATCTCGTCGAATGAATTCCCCTCAAGCCGCAACAGCATGATGTCCCGGTGCACTTCCGGTAACCGATGAATCTCCTCCAGTATCCGGGCTTTCACCTCGTTCTCGATAATCCAATGGTCCACCCGGAAATCATCCTCGAGGGTTTCCTGCAATTCCTCCGCCGCCAGTTCCTGCCGGTGGTCCCGCAGGTAATTCAGGCACTTGTTCCGCACGCAATAATAAAGATACGACTTGCAAGCCGCCTCGCCCTCCAGACGGGGAGCCTTCTGCCACCCGTAGAGGAAAGCCTCCTGCACCATGTCGGAGGCCAGCATCTCGTCCCGCAAGAGACGCGTGGCCAATGCCCGAAGCCGGGGAAAGTACTCGCGGAATATTTCCCGCAGCACCCGTTCGTCTTTCAGGTCGATGTAATCTTTCTTCGTTTCTATCATAGTCGTATCATCTTTCATTACTAAAGCACGAATTTAACACATCAGGGGTGAGAAAAACACCAAAATTTTTATCTTTGTTTGAAGAAAATACTTGAACCATGGATTATGACATATAAGACCGTACATATTATTTGCTTTTCCCCGACCCGGACTTCTTACCGGGTGGCGAAGGAAATCGCCGATGGAACGGGGATCGAACACCTGCAAGAACATGACCTAACCCTGGAGGATTCAAAAGGTTGCCGGCTCGGGAAAGAGGATCTCGCCATTATCGCCGTTCCCACTTACGCGGGAAGAGTATCGCTCACCGCCATCGAGCGACTGCAGGCAATCCAGGGGGAGGGAACTCCCGCGGCAGTCGTTGTTCTGTACGGTAACCGGGATTACGAGGACGCCCTGATCGAAGCCCGTGACACGGCCCACTCGTTAGGATTTATCCCCGTGGCCGGGGCAGCGTTCATCGGGGAACACTCGTACAGCTCCCCCGACATGCCTATAGCGCAAGGACGCCCCGACACGAAAGACCTGGAAATTGCCCGGGATTTCGGGAAACAAATCGCCCGAATCCTGCAAGGAACAGAGGATATACAGGATATTTCCCTGCCCGTGAAAGGGAATTCGCCCTACAAGGAAAGACCGCAACGCACACCCGCCTCACCCGATACTATCCGGGAACGCTGCACGGGATGCGGCTACTGCGCGACAATCTGCCCCACGGGAGCCATCACCATCAAGGATATCGCCGAAAGTGACGACAATACCTGCATCAAGTGCTGCGCCTGCGTGAAAAGATGCCCCAATCAGGCCCGTACCTTCTTCACGCCTTTCCGCGAATACCTGTACCAGAATTTCCAGGCCAGAAAAGAACCGGAATTTTTCTACCCGAACAAATAAAACAAACCGGGGACAACGAGTTTACAGATATGGATTTTGAAGCACTAGTCAAATATATTACCACAATACAGCATACGTTACAGTCTCAGGCTGCTCATGCTATCAACTTAGCCCTTACAGCACGTAATTGGCTCATAGGCTATTATATCGTAGAATTCGAACAAAACGGAGAAGACAGAGCCACATACGGTGAACAACTATTAAAGAAATTGGAACAACGAATAAAAACCAAAGGATTAACAGAGCGAAGATTTAGAGAATTCCGACGGTTGTATCTCATTTATCCACAATTAGAAGAACCTGTCCTACAATATATCTCATCACAAAGTCAGCACCCCGACTCATTCAAAATCAAATCTATTGAACCAATTCGGCGGATGCTGTCCGCCGAATCTGAAGGAGACATTCGGCGGACAGCATCCGCCAAATTATCAACGATAAAAGAATGGATGATCCCGGCAGACAAACTTTTCAATAAGCTTACTTATTCAAATCTAATGCTCATCTCAACCATTGACAATCCTATAAAGAGAGCATTTTATGAAATGGAAACAATCCGCGGATGCTGGTCATATAAAGAATTAGAACGACAAATGAGTTCCTTGTATTACGAACGCAGCGGTCTGTCTAAAAATAAAGAAGCCCTATCAGCTTTAGTTCAACAACAATCAACACCATTATATCCTAAAGATATAATCAATAGTCCAGTTTCTTTGGAATTTTTAGGTCTAAAAGAACAATGCCTTGTCACAGAAAATGATTTGGAACAATCAATCTTAGATAATTTACAACATTTTTTATTGGAGATGGGACACGGCTTTTGCTTTGAAGCCAGACAAAAACGCATCTTAATTGACAACGATTATTTTTTTGTTGACCTTGTATTCTACCACCGAATTTTAAAATGTCACATCATCGTAGAATTGAAAATTGATAAATTCAGGCACGAATATGCGTCACAACTTAACATGTATATCAATTATTTCAAAGCTGAAATAATGATGCAAGATGACAATCCTCCCATCGGCATTCTTCTTTGTACAGAAAAAGGTGACACATTAGTAAAATACGCAACTGCAGGACTGGACCCCAACATTTTTGTGCAAAAATATATGGTAGAACTTCCGTCAGAAGAAGAAATTATAAAATTCATTTCTGACAGAAGTTAAATTTTTATCATCAATAATCACAAGTATTTTTTCTGTCCTCCAACAAAAAGGAGAGAAATTTATTTTACCTGTTTCAGGACTTGTTCCACGAAGTTCTGGATGAAGGTTACGGTATCCTCCAGGGGAAGCAAGCCGGAATTAACGGACAAGTCGTAAGAGGATGATACTCCCCAGGCTTTGTCCGAGTAGTAATTGTAATAGCTGGGACGGGTTTTGTCCATTTTGCGGATCAATTCACGGGCTTCCTGCTCGGAAATGTTCTGGCGATGCATCACGGTCTGCACCCGTTTCTCGATATCGGCATGGACAAAGATATCCACCTTGTATTTTTTATCCCGCAAGATATAGTCGGCACAGCGACCAACAATGACACAAGAACCCTCTTCTGCCACCTTACGGATGACACTGGCCTGTATCAGGAACAATTTGTCGTTCGAAAGGAAGTCATTATACTGGAAGGCCCCGAACGTGAAACCGGTAGCGAAAGCCTGCAACAGCGTCCCTGAATTTTTCTCGTCCGCCTTCTCGAAGAACTCCGGACATAAACCGCTTTCCTTGGAGGCCAAAGTCAGCAGTTCTTTATCATAAAAGGCTATTCCCAAACGCTGGGCCAAAGCCTGTCCTATTTCCTTTCCCCGGCTCCCGAATTGCCGGCCAATGGTGATAACGTATTTGTTTTCCATAATACCATGTATTGATTATATGGGCAAAGATAATTTATTTTAACGTCCAGCAAAAGTTTTCAAGCTACACAATTCGCATCATTCCTCCCCTTCTCCAGCCTCTTCCCGCAATTCCAACACATCCCTCGCGTTCAGAGGCGTCACAACAGGCTGCCCCGTCTTCCGCTCCAATTCCAATCTCGCGTTCAAGGCAATCGTACTTCCCTGCCTGGCAACATCCACGTGTTCATCAAACGAGGTCGGTTGCTGTACTTCCGATATTTCTTTCGTGGAGAGTTCCGCAAGCATGTTCAACACCAATTCCTTATTAGTCATATTATCACGCAGATTTTCTTTCTTCAATCCCTTGAACTGCTTATACTCTTTTGCCGTCTTTCCTGCCCATGTTTTATAAATAATATCCGTCAACGTAGCAAATTGTACTCCTTCCTGTAATCCCCGACGCTTCCATTCATCGGTCAAGTCTTTACGAATCTCTATACTTTTAAGCCGCTGATTTATCCAATTGTCAGAATAACCTAAACGTTTATAATCCCGCATTGCCTGTTCTATGGACAATTCTGGATCTTGCATCTGATCCAAGCGTTCCTTGGCAACCTGAGCCATCCATAGTTTGAAAGGCTCGGCCTTGGGGGAAGGGATTGACTGTATCAAACGAAACAACTGTTCTGTATCAGCGACATCCGTCTTGTAATACTTACCGTCAGCAGAAGGCATTTTCAGTTGGTTACAATTTGTAACCGACTCATTTCCCTCTTTAATCAATCTATGCTTTAGGACCTTCCAATAATTACGGGGATTAGGACTATCCGTTAAAACAGCGACAACGTCCACTATGGAAAAATACCATTCTTCCTTATCACTGTCCCATACCGTACGGACTTTCTTTTCTTCAAAAATTTTTATGGCATTCTGTTGTGTCATGGCTATATCAGTTTTTACAGGCACTCTATTTTTAGCGGGATCAAGCATCAACCCAATCTCCATTTTCAGCAATCAACTGTTTCAAGGCTTCAATAGCTTCTCCTTCCGGGATGCCGACACGCACCAGTTGTTTTCCCTTGAAAAGGTTGACCTTTCCGTTGCCGGCTCCCACGTAGCCGTAATCGGCATCGCCCATTTCACCCGGACCGTTGACCACGCAGCCCATAACCGCTATCTTCAACTTGTTCAGGTGGGCAAAGGCTTTCTTCACCCGGGCCACGGATTCCTGCAGATTATACAAAGTACGTCCGCAACCGGGACAACTGATGAATTCGGTCTTGTAGCGCCTTACTCCGGCAGACTGAAGAATATCCCGGCTAAGTTGCAACCCGAAGGAGAAATCCTTCTCTCCCTTCACGGATAGCCATATCCCGTATCCCAGGCGATCGAGGAATAGTCCTCCCAACTGAGAGGCCAGATAGAGGCTAACCTGCTCCCGGTTTCCAGACGGCAACTCAGCCCGCAAGATAACCCGGGTGGGAAGACCCGCCGCGGCGACCGTTTCCAGCATCCGACGATAAACCATGTATTCCGGACGGGAAGGATTCAGCACAAGCACCACCCGTTCATCCCGACGCAGGCACTCAACCAATTCCGGGGTCCAGTCCCGTTCCTCACGCCATTCCACCAGGATCTCAGAGCCCTCCAGCTGTGCACCGACCCGGGGGTATTCCCCGGCAGGAACCAGGGCCACGGCATTCCGGTTATACACGTGTGCCACATCGATACTCTCGTGGGGAACAATTACCTTTACCGTGTCCGGGAGTTTGGTCCATTCCGGACCAAGCGCCTCGGTATATATCATTTCCGGGGCCAGATGTCCCCCTTTCAACAAATCACCATACACCGGATCATTTACCGCGGCCACGTGAAAATCCAAGGCTGCCGTCACCTGTTCATCCACGCATTCAACCCCGGCGATATCGGCCACAATCAACGGACGGGAAAAACGCCCCTCGAGTCGGGGTACATCCTCCCGGTAACAAGGCTTGCAACAGGCAACCAGTTCCCGGGCCACGGGGATTTCCCGTTCCGGTTCCTCGGTCAAGGAAACCCGGATGGTGTCGCCCAAGCCCTCGTTGAGCAAGGTACCGATGCCCACGGCAGACCGGATTCGACCGTCCTCACCCTCTCCGGCTTCCGTCACTCCCAGATGCAGGGGATAATGCATACCTTCCTTTTCCATCTGCCGCACGAGCAAGCGGACTGCCTCCACCATCACCCGGCAATCGCTGGACTTAAGGGAAATCACCACGTTGTCGAAAGCCTCATCCCGGCATACCCGCAGGTATTCCATGGTCGCCTCGACCATTCCCGCCGGGGTATTGCCATAACGACTCATGGTGCGGTCCGAGAGAGAACCATGATTCGTCCCGATACGGACAGCCGTCCCATGTTCCCGGCAGACATCCAGAAATGCCGTGAACTTCTCCCGCAGACGCTGCAACTCCTCCGCGTATTCCTCATCGGTATAAGTCAATGTTTTGAAGGTTGCCCGCTTATCCACGAAATTACCCGGGTTAATCCGGACCTTTTCCACGTAACGGGCTGCCGTGATGGCTGCCTCGGGATTGAAATGGATGTCCGCGGACAGGGGTACCGTGTATCCCCTCCGCCGCAATTCAGCGTGTATGTTTTTTAAATTTTCGGCTTCTTTGACCCCGGGGGCGGTGATACGTACCAATTCGCCTCCCGCTTCTATGATACGAATGGCCTGCTCAACGCAAGCTTCCGTATTCATCGTGTCCGTGTTTAACATGGACTGTACCCTCACGGGATGGTCAGAACCCATGACGAGTGTTCCTATCTGAACTTGTTTTGTTTCCCGACGTTTCATAAGATAAATGCTTTTCTCCCGCGAAGATAGGGTATTTATCCACAATATACCCCACGAGAGAAGCCTCTTCCGTCAGATTTATTCCACGATTTCAGGAGGGGACAATAACGGCAGGTTGGCCACCTTGCCCCGGAGGGAACGGGAAGAGGCCGCGGATTCGGGCGGGAAAAGCCCTTGGTCAAATGCCACAAAGTCCTCGAAGGAGTAATTCTTGTTTCCCGACAGAGTCATAATCCGCCGTACAATCAGCCAACGGCTCCAGGCATTATAATAGGGGATATTGTCATTCATGCAGCTGTTGTATTCCGAACGCCAAACTCCTTTCCCGTAGGAGAATCCCCCTTCATACATTCCTACACGAGGATAACGGAGTGTATCCGTCAGCATATCCTTCCACAAGACATGGACCGTATCACTCGTGACTTCCAGATTCAACCATAATCCTCTCACCTGAGCCTCCCGAATAGACTGTTTCCCCGAATTGGGAATTTCCGTATCCTCGTAGAAATGATATTCATCTCCCAGCAACCCAAAAGCATGTCCCCCGGCCTCGTGATGGATCAATCCTTCCAAGTCGTTCGGGGCTTCCTGTTCACTCATGGGACACATTGCTATGGCAAAACTGCCATCCGGATAGACATTGGTAGTTCCGGCATACTCGGTACTGTTGACCACCATAATCACACAGGTCGTCACGGAATCCGTCCGCGGGATGGCGTACCGGACAAAATTCCGCACCCCTTCATAATCACACACCAGACGAGTCATATTCTCACTGACCAGGTAGGTGGAGAATTTATTCCGCACGGAAGCACTCCCGATACCAATCCCCCCTTCCCGGGATTCGGCAGCCAGCGCATACACGGAAAAATAGGACTGTAAAGAACGATAAGGCTCTATCGAGAAAAAGCAACGGGCTGCCTCCTGCATAATCTGCTCGTAAGTACCCCCGATGGTCAGGTCCTCCCCCGTGAAACCTTCTCCCAGAATCACAATACATATACTATCCCCCATAAGCGAAGGCCGCTGAAACAACATGTATCCATCCGGATACTCGGACATTTCTCCCTGGGTCAATCGTACGACCTGCGAGGATTCGTCCGTGCTGAACACGATTTGGCCGCTCCGATCCTCCTCATCCGGATTAGAGCGCACACGAACCCTTACCTTAGCGTTTCCGCATCCCATCAAGGTGTCGACACGAAACCACGAATGCTCATTTCCGGCACCTGTTATCCACCAATCCGTGTTACTCTGCACATTTATTTCCTGAACACTGGAATCATTAGAAAAGTGCATGCTCGTCGGCAGCACCCGCAAATAGTGGTCCTCCGTCTTCTTGTGGCAAGCGGCAGCCAGGATGCAACAAATGGCAAGTGGCAGAGACAACCGAACCAAAAACTTTATCATCTCCCGGGCATTTAATCCATCCATCGTTTCAGATTTTCCAGATTTCGTCTGTTCATAATATCCTTTCCTTCGGGTGAATATAAAAAGGCTATATCCTCCCGGAAATAATCGTACACCTTTCCCCGGACCACCTTCATGGTGGAGTTGATTAATCCATGCCGTTCCGTCAATCCCTCCGGCAATATTCCGACGACAGCCGGCAACCACCTCTCGGGAAACAAGTGAGCGTATTTGCCTTTCGCTCGATACATCATCAACTCGTCCTGCAGTTTGCCCGCCATCAAGCGATAGGCATCCATACCTGCCAGTTCGCCATCATAACGAGCCACGTAATCCTGCAAGGCCTGACGATTCGGGACAATCAAGCCGACCGTGTAAGGGGACTGGTTATTATACAAAACGCAATAATCAATGTAATCGGATTGCCCGGCAATGGTTTCCTCGATTTCCTCCGGACTATATTTCTCACCATCATTCGCTATCAGCAGGGATTTAAAACGTCCCAAAACATACAGCCATTTCCGGTCCTGCATATAGCCCAAATCGCCCGTGTGCAACCATCCCTCTCGAATGGTTTCCATCGTACTCGCTTCATTGCCCCAATATCCCTCCATCACGTTACCACCCCGTATGCAGATTTCTCCCCTCTCGCCATCGGGCAGGGCCTGTCCATTCTCGTCCCTTATCTCCAGTTCCAAGGGGTTCACCAGAATGCCCGAAGAGCCGAAGCGATGTTCCTGCGGGGTATTGGAACTAATCACGGGAGAAGCTTCCGACAACCCGTATCCCTGGTACATGGGGATTCCCAAGGCCGCGTAATAACGCTGCAATTCCACATCCAACAAGGCACCTCCTCCCACGAAGAACTGCAGGTTGCCGCCAAATACTTCCCGGATCTTCCGAAATACCAGGCGGTCAAATAACCAAACCAAGGGTTTCAGAAAAACACGACCACCGTGCCCCCGATTATCCCCCCTGCCATTATAACAGGAGGCCAGACGTAAACCGGTCCGATACATCCAGGCGACCAGGGCTCCTTCCGCCTTAACACCAGCCTCTATATTCTTCCTGAAGTTTTTAGCCAAAGCCGGAACGCTCAACAAAACATGCGGCTTTACCTCTTTCAGGTTTAGCGGGATATTACGCAGATACTCCAACGAGGATTTGCCGAAATCCACGGAGGCCACGGAAGCCCCGTTGTACATGAAAGAATAAAGTCCCACCGTGTGGGCAAAACTATGGTCCCACGGCAAAAGCAGTAATATTTTATAATTATCCGGAATCTGGATCAAGGAATCCGCCTGCAGGACATTCGACACGTAATTACGATGCGAAAGCATAATCCCTTTAGGCTCCGCCGTTGTCCCCGAGGTATAGGATATATTTACCAAGTCTTCCGGAAGAACATCGTTTATCCGGTTTTCCAGCGCCCCGGGATGTTCCCCTGCCCATTGCTCTCCCCGGACACAAAGTTCCTCAAAAGAGAGATAACGCCCCTCCTCCGTCTGACCGTTGAAAACGATAATTTTTTCAATCGCGGGCAAACGTTCCTCTATGTTTCTTATCCGTTCCCGGAAATTGGCAGAAACAATTAAAAATCTCGCCCCGGCATGAGTCACACGGAAGACAATTTCATTATCGGTTAACTTGATACTTAACGGGACATTCACCCCACCAACATAGAGCATCCCCAACTCGGAATACATCCATTTGTTACATCCCTCTCCCAGCAAGGCAATCCGTTCTCCTTTCCGTAAACCCAAGGCACATAATCCTCCCGCCAACCTCAACGCCTCCCGCTTTGTCTCGGCGTAAGTTGTCGCCCGATACTTTCCCTCCACCTTCTCCCACAAATATGGTTTATCAGCGAACATCCGGCAACTTCGCTCGAACAAGTCTATTATCGTCCTCATACCCTTTCCGTTTGTAAACTTTACAAAGCTAAGAAGAATTTTCCACACAGCCCATAAGGTCTTTATAAAACATTACAGTCCGATAAAGATTTTACCGGACTGCAAGTATTTCTCTTCCGCACTTTTGCTTAACGTCCCCGACGACGTATCCAGATAATCAAATAAACCAGTAATAACAGCCCAGGGATAGCCCAGGTAACCGATTTATCCAAAATCAATGCACCGCTCGTACCCAAGAACAATTTATTGTCCACGGGGGCCGGACGACGTACATCCACGGGCAATTCATGGTCAGAAAGCCAATGGAACATACCCATCATCAATTGATAATTACCGGATTCCAGAGGTAATCCATGTTGAGCCAGGATGCCGGAATTACTTAATGCATCAGCATCTCCCAGCACGAGGATCTTCTGTTGGCGGTTTTCCATTTCCCGCGTAAGGCCCAGCATCACGGGATAATTGTCCAGGTGCTCGCCTTCTGCTGGATTATACAGAACTTTATCATCCACGTAATCCGTGGTTTTCAGTTCATTCCACACGGAATCACACACAATAAAAGGCATTCCAGAGAAGTCCCCATTCCCGACAAATCGCAGACCGCAACAGTCCTCGAGCAACATGTATCCCCATGCCTGACGCATCGATTCGAATATATAGGAGCAAGGCAATGACTCATCCGTGATCTTGCCAATCATGACATCCGGGGCGATATCCTCTCCACGATCTGCTACCAGTACACCCGGAGTTACCTCCACTCCCAACCACGTCAGCAATTCATCCATCAGGCTCACGGTACCCGGTTTCACTCCCAACAGAACATTCCCTCCCCGGTTGATATAATCCTTCAAATGCTCCATTTCTACCACGGACAAGGCCTCTTTCGGTTCCGCCAGGACCAGAATCCGAATCGTGGCAGGTACTTCCTCGGTCAAGGACAAGGTCATCACATCAAAACCCTGATTAATTAACGCGTAACGCTGATCCTTACGGGTTGTGAACATATTATAGCCTTTATCGCTTCGATCGTAGACGTCACGTTCGCGGTGCCCCGTCACAAAACCGACAACAGGCATTTCCGACACCAAGCGTTTCAAGGCAGCCGTAATCTCGGGTTCCATGGGATTTCCCACGAAATCATCAAAAACACGCAGGAAGGTGGAACGTCCGTTCTCCTGACGGAATTCCCGGACAAGGCGATCCGTCTCTCCCGTTAAATCCCGGATGGATTTCATCTGTTCCGGACTATGGAATAAATTAAGTTTCATATCGCAATCCTTGATAAATCGCATCGCCCGTTCCTTCATCTCCAAATCCGGATATAATTCCACGGTCGGATCAACAGCAGAGTGATCATAATAATAAACATACTCCATCTTCATTTCCGGTTTAAAACGCAAATAACGCTTAAAGACCTCCTCGTCATCTTTTACGCTGAAAGGAGAAGCCAACCAGAAATTCTCACCCAAGATATTCGCATAAGCGGTAAGCGTCAGGTCGCCCTCGACTGCTGCCAGAATTTTCTGGCTCTCCTCTGTCAATGTGTTTACCTTCAAGCGAGTCGCATCATAATAACACATGAACACGGGTCGGGAAGAAACAAAGCCCAAAGCCAGCAAAAGCAACACCGCCCCGCCATAATTTCCCCAAACAGTCCAACGGGCCATGTTCTGACGCTGGGATTTCAGGTAAATCGTCGCTATAAAAAGGAAAAAGGCAGTAACAAAAATGAAATACAGCACATCCTCGCTACAAATCAATCCCCGGATAAATTCAGATGCCCGCCCGGAAATACAAGCCCAATAGGTGATTTCCCGCACAAAAGGAATATCCTGTCCTACCCCTCCGATCCACTGCAACAATCCCAAAACGGTCAATGTTCCCAAAGCCGCCACAATCTGATAGGAAGTTAAAGCAGACATGAATAATCCTATCGCGGCATAGGTGCAAGCAACCAGGTAGAGGCCGAGAATTCCCGTCAATACCGCCCATACATCCATATTCTCTATCAAAAAGAAACTAATCAGGACAAACAGGAAAAGAACCCCCAATAACACAAGCAGGAAGATCATCATCGCCAGAAACTTGCCCAGGACAATCTGCCCGTTGGACACCGGCGAAGAATACAACATCTTAATCGAACCGGAGGTATATTCCCGACTGATCAGCCCCATCGTCAATAAAGGAATGTAAAGGTAGAGATAACCCAGGATGTAAGGGAAGAATCCTTCCCGAGGAGCAGAAAATATCATTGCCGTAATGTTAGATACCCTTCCCCCCGGAAAATCCTGACTATCCGCAATATTCAAGACATTTCCCCCGAAATCCAATCCGACCTGGAAAGTGAACAGAATCAACATCAACCAGGCAATGGGGGAATAAAACAAGACCTGCAATTCGGCCTTCGCGATATGGTATATCGTTCTCATCATATTATCTCTTTTTAGATAATTCAGCAAAAATCTCATCCATAGAACACTTCTCCAGGTTCTGCGTGATCAATCTCCAACCCCGGGCAACACTGGTTTCCACGACCTGCTCCATGGCCTCTTCCGCACTCGGGAAATAAAGCCGGTAATTACCACCTCCCAAATCCTCCGCCCTGATCAGATCCGGAATTGCCTTCAATTCCTCCACGGTGGGCATTGCCAGCATTTTTACTTTCAGCGTATTGGGTACGATATAGCTGTCAAATTCCTCGACCGTACCCGAAAACACAAGCCGTCCCTGTTCTATCATGTAAATATGATCACAAATAGCCTGAACCTCCGACAGGATATGGGTAGACAATATCACGGTACGTTCTTCTGCGATATTCTTGATCAAATGACGTACCTCCAGTATCTGGTTCGGGTCCAAGCCATTCGTCGGTTCATCCAACACCACAAATTCCGGCTTGTGTATAATCGCCTGTGCAATTCCAACCCGTTGCTGGTATCCCCCGGACAGATTCCTTATTAGCCTTTTCCGGAAATGGGTAATACCACAACGTTCCAACACTTCCGACACGGCCTGCTTCACCTGGTCCCGAGGTACCTGACGGACATTGGCCACGTAAGAAAGAAATTCCTCCACGGTCAGATCCCCCTGCAAGGGTGGCTTCTGGGGTAAGAAGCCCAAATGCTTCTTGGCCTCAACCGGATTGTCCTTCAAGTTAATTCCCTTGATATACACATTCCCCTCCGTCTGTTTCAACACCCCACAAACAATGTTCATCGTTGTGGATTTTCCCGCTCCATTGGATCCCAGCAGTCCATAAATCCCATTCCGGGTAATGTCGATATTTATATCCCGAACAGCCCATTGTACACTATACCGATGTGACAGATGCTCTATTTTTACAATTGAATTTTCCATTTACTACAAAAGTTTGATTAACAATGCTATTTATTCATTTTCCCTAATTATCGTCCCCGTCTCCGGATTCCCAGGATACAAGCCACCGCAAGCAAGACTATTGAAAGTCCCCAAACAAGCACAATCTTCAACACCTCCGCTGCTCCCGAAGAAATAAAAAACGTATTGTCCACGGGAGTCGGTCTCCGTACGTCCAAAGGCAGATCCTCAAAAGAAAGCCAGTTGAACATGCCCATCAGGAATTCATAATTCACAGGAGCGACTTTCAGGTTATAGGTTGCCCCTATACCTCCATTACTCAGGAAATCACTATCTCCGGATACAATAATCCGCTGTTCTTTCTCTCCCACGCTCCGTTGAAGAGCCAGCATCACATCGTAATTATCCAAACGCTCTCCGACAAGCGGTTGGTATTCCGGAATCGAATCCTTAAAATTGAACGTCTTCAACTCATTCCAGGTGGAATCACAAGATAACATCGGAATGACATCAAATCCTTTGTCTGTCACCATATCCAATGCAGCAACACCCTCCATCGCCACGTAATACATACCAGAGGTCCCAACCAGAATATGAGACAACTGACACGCCTCCGGTGTGGTTTTCGCCAACATAATGTGAGGAGCTATTTCAGTACTCAACCGAGCCAATGTCCCCGGAACCTGTCGAACTCCCAGTAAAGCAAGTATTGGTTCCATCACCTTCTCTCTCGTCGGATTTGTCAGTAGCACCAAATTCCCTCCCCGGTTTATATACTGCTCCAGCACGCACATTTCCTTTTCGGAGAAATCCTCACGAGGCTCTGCAATTACCAGAATATCCACTTTTTGCAGGGTGATGGAATCCAAACTTGTCTCAATAACGTCAAAACCTTGATTCACTAGCGCAAGACGCTGATCCAGTCGAGTGGTAAACAAATCATATCCCCTCAAACCGGTTCCCTGTATATTCCGTTCCCCGTGTCCGCGAACAAAACCGACAAGCGGCGAACGGCGTACTAACTTTTTCAATGCCGCTGAAATTTCCGATTCCATCGGGAATCTGATCATATCCGAATAGATTCGCAAAAATGCCGTCTCTCCATTTTCCCGCTTAAACTGACGGACAAAACGCCCCTCTTCTCCGCTCAGGTCCACCTGCTTCCGAATTTCAGCTGGCGACAGATAATCGGATAGATTAACCCCCATTGCATCCGCGAACTTAGTTACCCGTTCCTCAAAAGGCTCTCCCGGGAAAATCCGGACTGAAGGATCTACTACACTGGAATCATAATAATAGACGTATTCCATTTTCATTTCCGGCTTAAAACGGATATACTGCCGGAAACGCCGTTTGTCCGTATTAAGATTAGTCGGTTGAGCGATGACGAAATCTTCCGTCATCAGATTCGTGTAGGTCGTAAGCGTCAACCCGTCATCTATTTTCTCCAGAATCTCCTGGCTGGCAGGAGTCAAGGTATTTACCTTAAAGCGAGTGGCATCGTAAAAAGCCATAAATTGCGGGCGAGAAGTCAGGTATCCCAACAAAAACACGACGCAAAACAGCCCCCCGTAATTTCTCAGCATACTCCAGGCTGAAACCTTATGACGTTTCCTGTACAAGAAAAGGATAGAAAGTTGCAGGAAGAAGAGTGTCACGAGAATGAAATACAAGAAATCCTCACTGCACAACAACCCGACAATCATTTCGTTCGCCCTTCCCGTTACAGACAACCAATAAGTCAAGTCCCGGACAAAAGCGATATCCTGCCACATGCCTCCCACGTAATGCAGGAAGGTCAATATCGCCAACGTACCTAACGCGGCAATAATCTGATAGGATGTCAGGGTTGACATGTACAAGCCGATAGCCGCATAAGTACAGGTCACCAGATAGACTCCCAGCAACCCGACCAGTACTGCCGGGATATCCAAACGTTCAACGACACAAGCACACATCAATATATACACCACCAATACTCCCATCAGGATGCCCACGTAAAGCATCATGGAAAGGAATTTTCCCAAAACGATCTGCCGGTTGGAAACAGGAGAGGAATAGAGCATCTTGATGGATCCGCTTGCGTATTCCCTACTCATCACGTTCATTGTCAACAGGGGAATGTAAAGATACAGATACCTCATCGCTATATTGTACAATCCGGCGTACCCCGAACTGAACAACTGATAAGTCAGATTACTTCCTTCATTAAATGTCTCCTGGGAATATACAAAGTCCACGAAATTAGACATAAATCCCATTCCCACCTGGAAGGTGTATAATAATAAGATAATCCATGCTATCGGGGAATAAAACAAGACCTGCAATTCCGCCTTAGCTATATTATAAATGACTCTCATACTCAACAACTATCACTTTAAATCAATCATTCTATGATATGGGTGTTCACTCCGATTTGCGCCAGACTGACGATTTTGCCTCCCACGTTCTTTACGGTTTCCTCTATTTTCCGTGGACGGTCCGGATTCGCAATGTCTACCAGGAAGAACTCTCCATTCTCCAATCCTACGGCTATCTGCTGGTAAGGCATCTTGCCGTTCATCCAATCGGCATAAGCGGCAAAGGATACCGCCGTTATCGTCCCCGAGAAGGAGATATAAGGTTTATCCGTGTAACTGTAACGGTCTATGAAACGGATTTCATTCCCCTTCGCGTAAAATATACGCCCATTGGGGCCTGAATAGGAACTCGTTCCAAAGAAGAGCGTATTCGCACTTACATCTCCACCGGGGAATGGCATCACAGACACTCGTGTACACACGGGCCTTTCATTTATATCCTTACCTAACACGAATTCGGCCAACCATGTTTTCCCTTCAGCATCATTATAAATCATGTTATAAGCGTAGCCATCATACGTATAGGTATCGTCATTCCAAATTGCTTCCTTAAACAATAGGTAAAGCACATCCGTCCCTTCGGGCATATCATTGATGTTAATATCTTTTGTACCGTCATCCTGAACGGGATAAATATTTTTAGTCCGGGAATTCGAAATCACCAATACCCTCCGGTTCGCCTCATCCCAAAGCGGCAAAAAATCCGCCGTTGGATAAATAGGTCCGTCCCCGAAGAATTTCACCTTTAATTTTTTATCATCCACCTGAAAGGCATCATTAATATATTTCCCGCCTAAATAGTTTGCCGTAAAGGTCCGCTTGTACACATTTCCCCGACTGTCAAGCATATAATTGTGCTGATCTATGCAAACAAGGTCATTAACCAATAAACCCTCCGGCATGCCATCTAAAAACAAATCCTTAACCTCAGCCGCTATTTTGAAGGTTTCATTGTTCAATTCCACCATCGTCCCTTCCGTAACAACCAGCGTTGCACCAACCGATGTTGAGATATTTTGTGCCTGATGCGTGAATAACTTCATCGGTTTGCCTTGTAACTCCACACCATTAATTTCGTTGAAAATCTCATTTACCAATTCATAGGTCAACTCATCATCCAATTGTTTAGTCTGGAAGTAACTTAAGCGACTATTACTGCCATTCTCGGATAAAATCAACCATTGCCCATTCCAATATTTCGGGCGCATAAAAAATGATGTCGTGAACTGATATATCTCTCCCGTGGCCTTATTTCTCATGGAGAAGACTCCCAATATCGCCTTATCTTTAGGGAATGACGTCAGGTTGATTCTCTCAAAAATATCATCACTGTACATGACCAGATCTTTCTCTCGACATAGCACGCTGTCCAATAATTTCCATTCGTAATCCCAGGCCGTGACAGCAGAATCTTGTCCCAAAGCTTCTAATTTTACAACAGCCCTTGCGGTATCTCCCCCGTAGCAATAAACCGTTATTTCCGATGCGCCATCCGCCAATACGGGTACAGGTTCTTTCTCGTAGATATAGGTTCCATTATCTTTCAGGCAGGACATCAAGCCCCAGCATAACATGAAAAACACGATAATTCTCATTTTCATAACCGTCAATTTATTGTTAAATAACGACTTCCATTCTCTCTCCATTTTCATCCATCGTCGGATTCTTCGCCAACCAGTTCTTAAACCGCAATACCAATTGGATGACTTTATCCGGATGTTCCTGTATCATCGTTCCATCGATATCCGCCGCACCCGGGATGGCATTCAAAAAGGTCTTGTATTTTTTATCCGTGTATTTACCCAACAGGGTCTCTTCCACCGTCTCATCCCACCAATCCGGAACTATGGTCTTCGTGGTAAGGATAATTTTGGCCTTCCTCCGTTCCAGCTGTCCCAACTCGACATTCCCTTCCGGCACTAACTCCACGACCAGACGGACACTCTCCACTTCCTTACTTTCCATCCGGGCGCTCTTGTGCATCTGGATATGGATATACTCTTGAATAAGCGTGGTATACACGGAATCCGGCTGGGCTTTGAACACATAGTACTCATCCAATGTATACTCGTCTTCCTTCGCCGTTGTCGCCTCATCCACCACTTTCAAACGGAATTTCATATCCTGCTTCAAGGGATCTCCCAATAAATTTACCAATAACGGAATTTTCACGTCTTTCGTGTCATCTGGGTAAAAGAAGAACGAGACTACCGTCGAATCCGCAGACTCGGTCCCCGGATAGATTGCATCCGTGTAATATTTATCAAAATATATCGCGTTATTTCCCTCGAAGACGGGTATCTCTTGTTCTTGGCAAGCCAGCATCGTCCCCAGTAATGCCGTGACTAATAGATTATATATATACTTCATCTTTTCTTATTTTACAGGTTAGAATCTTTGATCTTCAGGTACAGGTATGGTTATCTCCTCCCGTTTTAATGTCCGGACTTCCCCCGTTATCAGTTTCACCTTCGGGCCTAAACGTTTATACAGGTAAAACAATTGACCTTCCGATATCCACTCCCGACGGGCATCAGCCACCAGTTCCCGAACAAAATCCTCCCACGAGGCGATCTGTATTGGATTCCCTTCTGTTTCTCCTATCGGATCCCATATCCCCCGGTTATTTCTCAACTGATTCAATATCCGGGTTGCAGTTTCATAATCCCCGTTACGGGCCGATACTTCTGCCTGGATATAAGACATCTCGCTCACTCTCAAAACAGGAAGCATAAACAGGTTCTTCGCCCGAATCGCGGCATCCGTACTGGCATACCATTTCCCGGAAACAGGGATTGCACCCCCGACATTATAGATTAACAACGTCGAACGATAATCCTGCATGGACTCATCCCCGTTGATCCGTTGATTAAAAATATCTCCACGGTCAATGACAAGCAATTGCGAAGTCGTTATCTCACCATCACCTCCCGGCTGCTCTCCTCCACTTCCCCGACTGTCTACCGGGAAATAAGAGGATATATCAGACTCTTCAAAAACATCTTTATTATTCACCGCGAAAATCAGGCTATAAGGCAAACGCAAACCATCCTTCTTATTCCAATCGCTCACCCCCTCCAGCATCCAAAATTGGGCATCATTAAAATAAGGCGTATACTCTCCTCCCAGCTCGCAAATATACTTGGCGGAACGGGCCGCATCCTCGTATTTTCCCGCGTACAGGTACACCCTGGCCAGCAATGCCTCTATCGCGTAATAATTCAAATGATACCCTCGCCCGCTATACAGGTTACCTTCCGTTGAGTAGAAACGTTCTGTCACCGTTTTTATTCTTTTCAATCCATCCTCGGTGGTATCTGTACTCGCGACCAGTTTCTGCCCTTTTCTCAAATCCTCTATACATTTATTCAGAAAGGCTTCCATGGTCAAATTGGCTTCCGGTTGTACCGTGGGAAAAGAGGATACATAAGGAACGTTTACTTTCTCACCCATTCCCTTGGTATCGGGAGCAGGACCGAACAGACGCAACATCTCAAAATGCATCAGCGCCCGACACGCGTAAGCCTCACCGACAATCAGGTCCCGTTCACTCTCCCCATCCTTGAATACTTCAGGGGAAGCCTGTTCTCCATGCTGAATCAAATCATTGGCACTTGCAATAATATTATAGGCAGTAAGCCAGATTCCATCCAACACGGCACGGACATCCTTGTTCTGGTACTGAAAACAAGCCGCGTTAAAATACGTCGGCATCGCTTTTTCATCCAACTTGTATTGTTGGGACAGGCAGTCCAAAAAGCCGAACGACAACTCCCGCCCGTACAACGGGGATTTCCCCATGGCTTTATACAAACCGTTCAACACGGCACGGTAACCGTCCCCACTCTGGTACATCTGGTCCGTGGTGATCTCATCCTCGATATTCGGCTCCAACCAATCATTGCAGGATACCAGAAACATCTGCAACGCAATTACGGCAATATATATCTTTTTCATGACTCAAGAATTAAAAGCTAAGATTCAATGACAAACTGCAATTTCTCGCGAAGGGATAATTCAACCCTCTTTCTTCCTTACTCGTCGCCCAACGGGCAAGATCATTCGCGTTAAAACGCACACCCAACGAGTTCAAACGCAATTTACGAGTGAACGACTGAGGGAAATCATATCCGACAGACAATCCCGAAAATGTGATATAATCATTATCCTGCACGAAACGGGAACTCGGTTTCACCTGATTACTTCTTAATTTCACGTAAGGCACCTTGTCTCCGGGGCGTTGCCAACGTTCCGTCAGGATTCGCTTGTCCACGTTATTGGACTCGATGGCGACTCCCTCCACCTTACTTGCCAAGGTCTGATTATACAGTTTAGCACCCCACTGATAAGAGAAGTTGGTCGTCACGAATATCCCTTTCCAGCTGACACTTAGTATGAAGGAACCGGATGCATCCGGATTCGTATCCCCCCAGTACACCTGATCTGCACCATCGTAAGTGAAGGTATAGGAACCATCCCGTTTGATATAAATCTCATTCCCGCTCGAAGGGTCTATCCCCGCGGAAGGAACCACGTACAAGGCCGTCGTTGAGTTGCCTTCATGATATTTCCTCAAGGGAATCTTCGCCAATTCCGCGTACTCTTCCCCGGGATCATTGTAGTTCGCGTTCAACTGCTCATTATATTTTTCCGCGTCTTCTCCCAGTTTAGTAATCTTATTTTTATTATGGGACAAATTCGCTGTAACACTCACGTACCAATCCTTGGTTTGCAGCAGTGTTCCTCCCAGGCTGAGTTCCAATCCTGTATTTTCCACCGTTCCCACGTTGGAGCGCATATCCTTGAACCCGGAAGCCGTACGGATACTCATCCGGTCGATGGCATCCACGGTCTTTTTATGATAACCACTGAAATTCAACTGTATTTTATTGTTTATCAATCCCAGGTTCACCCCGTAATCCAAGGTATAGGTAGTTTCCCATTTCAAATCGGGATTTCCCAATGAAATCAGGTAAGCCGCCGGACCGGAATAATACCAGTTTTTCGTGTCCGTTTCGTAAGTAGTCTTTATGGCTGAAGGCGGGAAATTCACCTTACCGGTATATCCATAGGAGCCCCGCAACCGCAACATGGAAACCACTGGATTCGAGAACCAGTCGTAGTTATGGACATTCCAACCCAAGCCGGCCGACCAGAAAGGAGCAAAACGCTTATTCGCCCCGAATTCCGAGGAACCGTCCAAACGATAAGAGACATCCAACAGGTAAATATTATTGTACGTGTAGTTCATGGAAAATAATAATCCCATCAAACGACTGCGATTAGAGGAGGTTGCCGTTTTCTCTTTTTGTCCGGCTGCCTGCTGGGAATTATGGATAAAACCGATGGAGAATCCCTGCCAGGTTGTACCCGCCGAAGAATTCCGCCGTTCCTGCATATCCAGTCCCGCCGTGGCGTTAATGTAATGGTTGTTGATATTTTTATTGTAATGGGCCATCAGATGGAAATTCCAACTGGTAGCGGTTCCTTCCGATTGTTCCAATGTCCCTTTTTCCGCGTCTGCAACACCGATAAAGGAATCATCCCGGGGATCAATAAAAGTCTTGTTCTTTGAATTATTCCGGGAAATACTGAATTGGCCTTCTATTTGGAATTCATCCGAGAATCTCAAATGCAATCCCAGATTGTTGGAAATGCTATTATCATTGCCCCGATTGGCATAACTCCCCAGCAACGTTCTGTACAACGGATTCGCGACACTCGTCGCACCTAAAGTGTAATTCTTGTAATAATCTCCATGCTCGTCATAAAGAGGCCAATAAGGCTGCATCTTGCCGTACTCTTCAAAATTCCCATAAGGAGAATCCTCGTTACGAACCACCCCGTACTGTATCTGATTATTGATTTGTAATTTCTTGTAACGGAAATCCAAGGTAAAACCGACATCCATTCTCGTGCGGTGAGAACCCTTCATCACCCCGTTATCCTGATTATAATTCACGTTAAAACCGTAACGGATATCCTCGTTTCCTCCCGAAACGTACAGGCTATGCATGTGACTCAGAGCGTTTCTCAACGGTTGAGCCAACCAATCCGTGTTACGATAGCCGGCCTCTATTTCCCGTTTTATTTGGTTATATTCCAGTTCTTTCATCACCTTCTCCTCGTTGGTCTTACCATCCCACAGACCGAACAGACGTTCTATCTCCAGTTTCTCTGCCGCGTTGGCAAGGTTGTAATCCGACAAGTCCGGAAACGATGCAGAAAGAGATAAATTATAAGACACCTGCAATTCCCCGGTTTTAGGAGCCACTGTCGTCACGACCACCACCCCATTGGCAGCCCTCGAACCGTAAAGCGCCGTTGCCGCAGCGTCCTTCAATATCGTTATATCTTCAATCCTATAGATATCCAGGTCGATAATCTTCTGCACGTTAACCTCAAAACCGTCCAGAATAAACACGGGAAGATTCGGGTCATGCTTTAAATCCGTCCGTTGCCTGAGCTTCAGGTTTTCCACGTCCAGCCCTTTCTCCACCCCGATACTGGATTCTCCCCGGAGAGTAATCTCGGGCAAGGCATTCGGGTCCGCACCCCAACGGTTGTTCTGCTGAACCCGAAAAGAAGGATCAAATACCTGCAACGCGGCAAGTACATTCCGGTTGTTGGTTTTCAGCAACTCGTCTCTTTTCACCGAGGTGACATTTCCCGTGAAACTCATCTTATTGATTTTCGTGAATCCCGTCACCACCACCTCATCCAAGGACTCCTCCTTTTCCTGCAAAACGACACGGAACTTCGTTTGTTCCCCGACAGGGATTTCCTTCGTCTCGTAACCGATGAAGCTCACGACCAAAACGATTTTTCCCCGGTTCGGTACATTCAGCACGAAACGCCCCAACGAATCCGTCGACGTACCGATCGTCGTTCCCTTGATAGTAACCGAGGCTCCCGGTAAAGGCATCTCGGTCTTGTCCAGCACGACTCCCTTCAACAGCACTCCCTTCAATTGCTGTTCCCGGATGACCACCAGTTGCCCCTCGATGGAATACTCCAGCCCAAATCCCGGTAACAATTCATTTAACAATTGCCGGAAATCCTTGTTCACCGCCTTCACGGTCGTTCTTCCCTTGGATTTGAGCAATTCACTGTTGTAGAAGAAATCAAATCTCGTCTGTTTCTTCAATTCCACGATAACCTCGTTTAACGTCACATCCCGCATATCCAGGCTCACGCGTACCGATTGAGCCTTCAACCCCAACGCGAGAGCGCAAAACAACATGAGCAACATTCCCCTGGAAAACAACCTTGCAATTTTCATTTTCCCTCGTGGCAAAGCACTGAATAATTTGTTTTTCATTCGTTTGTAATATTAAAATTTGACATAGAACAAGCCCGGACATACCTCACGAGGTATATCCCGTTCCATAGATTGAAAATTGATCAGGTTTTCTATCTATTTTACGATTAATTTATTTCCTTTCAATTCAAAATGAACATCCTGAGTATACTCCAGTTGCCTCAACAGCCGGGCCACATCATCGTACCGTTGCAGACGACCACCGAATCTCAGGTTTTTCACTCCATCATTCTTGTATATAATTTCTAAATCATACCAGTTGGAAAAAATAAACATCAACTCCTCCAGGGGCATATCCTCGAAATCATAATACCCCTCCTTCCAGGATACAAAATGGTTGACATTCACCCGCCTGTAAATCCATTGCCCCGAATCCTTATCGTAGACCACCTGCGTTCCGGGCTTCATCACGACGGAATCCCGCACCCCTTTCATGCTCACGCTCACCTTCCCTTCCACCAGCGTCGTCTTTACTTCCCGCCACCCCGGGTAGGCATTCACGTTAAACGACGTTCCCAACACCTGCACGGCAACCCGCTCCGTCGTCACCACGAACGGGTGCGCCTCGTCATGATGGACATCAAAATAAGCTTCCCCGCTCAAGAACACTTCCCGTTTCTTCCCGACAAATCTATTGGGATAACGCAGGACCGTCCCCGCGTTCAGGTAAATCCGCGTACTGTCGGGCAAAAGCACTGTGTACTCCCCGCCTACCGGCACCTTTATCGTGTAGTACTCGGCCTCCTCCAAAGCATTCTCCCGGGCCGAAACGAGCAACATCTTATCGTGAATTCTCATCTCCCCACAACTGTCCGACACGACAACCTCCACGCTATCCCGCTCCAGGGAATAACTCTGCCCGTCTGGAGAAATCAATTCGACCCCCGACACCTGAACCACCTCCCGTTCCACCGGGGAGACAATCGTCTGATGCCGCTTTTCCGATAACACGAACGCTACTCCCAACACGAGCAGGACGCTGGCAGCAACACCGGCAACCCTCATCCACCGCCACCTTCTCTCCCGGTGTACCCGCGAAGCCGCACGGGCGTAAGCATCCTCCCAGCCCCTGTACTCGCCCTCCTTCTCGGCCGCGATCAAACGCTTCAACACGCTGGAAACGGCACGATGCTCCCTGGAACAAGCCTCCCATTCCCGGAACGCCTCTTCCTCCCCCCGGTCCAGCTCCTCCCGGTTAAACAATTTCATCCATATTCGGTCAATATCCTTTTCCATGCTCTCGCGTTTTATCATATATATAAAACACGGCACAAAAGGGTAGGCGAAAAATCTTATTTATTTGTTAATAAAACCAAAATAGAAGAAAACAGCTTATCCTCCAGGTTTGTCCTCAGGAAACGGATGGCGAATTTCATGTGCCATTTCACGGTATTGATACTGACTCCCAGTTCATCCGCGATTTCCTGGTATTTCTTGTTATGCAGGCAAGCCATTAGAAAAACCTGCTGACACTTGGGCGGCAACTTTTCGATGGTCGCGTACAACAGGTCTATTTTCCGCTGCTCCTCACTCTCGACAACGTCCCCCTCTTCAGCAGCCACCTCCAGCGTCGCACGCAAGGACTGATACTTCTCGGCCGATTTCAACGCCGACAGGGCCTGATTCTTCACCATCTTGAAAATAAATGGTTCCAAATCCCCGACAAACCCTTGCAGCCGCCTGGACTTCCACAGGTACACGAAACAATCCTGCACCACGTCTTCCGCGGCCTCCTTGTCCTGCAAGACGCAATAACTATACAACACGAGCTTGTCATAATACGTCTCAAAAAGCAACTTCATCGCCTGCTTCTCGTCTTGTTTAAATAAGCGTAATATTTCTATTGCCTCTTGCATTAGGTTATTTTTAAGGCTCAAATATATAATATTTACCGCACTTCTCTATCAAATCACACGCTATCTCTTCATAATTTCAAACCACACCCGCAAAAGCACGAAGCCCCGGCACTGCCGAAGGCTCCTGTTTTTTTATTCCTAATCTCCGATACTGCCCACCGGTGGATTCCCCGTGTGTATGCGCACCTTAACGCTGTGACCGTTTCGCTATAAAGGACGTAATGCTACGGTACATCTTAAAAGATTCTATAAACCGGCAATTTGTTTGTCGATCAATTCTTCCAACTTCGTTACTAACTTTCGTACAGGTTCTATTAGCGGTAATACGTCTTCTTCTGTAAAATCAAAGAAATCGTTATAATCTCCAGTAATCCTATTTTGGAGCAATCGTGAATACAATCTTCCTTCTTCTTTGGTTAGAAGTCCTTTTGATACATAATGCATTCCCAATTGTCCTACGACTCCATTATGCGTTTGAGACTTTAATCCTGCACTAACCAACAAAGCAGATGCCATATAAAAACATGCATAATACATCCGTTGAATAGCTAAATTCCAATGCTTGGTATCAACCATGTCTTCAACTTCACGAAGTGTTGCATAAGCTTTTCCCTTACGGTAAAACACGACAGCTTTTATATCTTCTTCATTCAAACTCATACTATTAAAATTCCTTCATCTTTTACGTTATGGAAAAAAGGGGTAAAATGATATTTCATCCAGTCTTTCACTGTATATAATACCGGACTGATGCATTCATTTATAGACCAACCCAGTTCTACTAATGGATAAGACAGATTATCATAATCCTCCGTCTCTATTTTAGGTTTATCCAAGAGAATCAGGATATCCCAATCGGAATCTTCCCCGGCATCACCTCTTGCCCGCGAACCATACAGATAAGCATGAGACCCAGGCGGTAACAGTTTCTGCAACGTTTCCTTTAGCCGGTTAAATACTTCATGTTTCATTTTTACCATATCCTTTTATGCAAAAGAAATCAAAGCCTTTTTAAATTACAAATTGGTATGCAATCCGTCAATTCCTCCATGTTTTCGGCATTGATAACTTCCTGTACTGCCTGACGCACGGAATCCAGCATCTTCCCCGAAAGTTTGCGAACTGCCTTTTCAAACTCCTTTGAAAATTCAACTCTCATTTCTCAACTACTCCCAGCCAATCCATAAATTCCTTACGCTCGTTCTTCTCCAGCTTGATCTGCCCATCCGGGTAATTCTCGGACATATAGCGATAAACTTCGCTGTCATCGTACTCTTCCGCTGTCTTGTCAAGCAGACTTTCTATCAGGTTCTTCAGGTTGGTGCCTTGGCGTGCTGCCATGACCGAAAGAGCCTTAAAGGTGTCCTCCTTCAAGTCGATAATCTTTTTCTTGTATGTTATTGTTGCTTCCATTGTTCCATCTTTTGCACAAATATATAATATATACGGCATATATGATATATATGTCATTTTTTTATTCTTTTATCTCACTTTTTCAATAACCGCAGATACAACTGTTATACTTCGGTTATTTTCCGTTTCGGGCGGAACATTTCCCGCCCGACGGTTTACTGTTTCTTCAAGGTAGGCAATGCTCCGGTGAGTTCGTATTGCCAGCCTGAGCCGTTCAAGGCGGTGTTCATGGCATTAACGGCATTTGCCCAAGTAATGGTCACACCGTCTACCTTCGTGGCATCACCGGTACCGTTGCCGATACCATAGCCAGCATAGTTGCTCCAGTAGCAGGCGGTAACGGTGGCATAGTTTTCTCCCACCACGCCGCCTACATGGATGGTACCGCTTCCGATACCGCTGACGTTACCCGCGGCATAGCAGGCAATGACGGTGCTGTATGCGTTGGATCCCACCACGCCGCCGGCACAGGCGTTGTTTGGACCGTCATTTTCAACGGTCACGTCGCCCGTGGCATAGCA
>CALUMT010000026.1 GCA_944321845.1 uncultured Butyricimonas sp. | reverse complement strand
TTCCCAAACAAGCAAAGCGATGCAGACCACGGCAATTAGGACGGTTGCCAACTCATTACCTGAAAACGAAGTAATTCTTCTAACTCTCTTGATTTCAAAGAGGTATATTCCTTTATACAGATTTACGAAAAAACTTCTATACCTTTGCCTTGAATTGGTTTCATTTGGGTATTCATCTAAATGAATTAAAAGGGAATCGGGTGTAAATCCCGAACAGTCCCGCTGCTGTGAAACTCTATTCAACGTCCACGCAAATACTCTTTGCCACTGGCCATATGGCCGGGAAGGTGCGAGGACGGGAGTAAATCAGAAGACCTGCCATTCATTAAAGGCCGTTTTTACTCGTGGGAAGAATTAGGGGGAACTTCCGTACACGGAAACAAAAGCGGAGTAGCCCATTTCATATGCGGCAACGAAGAAGAAACATTGATGGCAATACGAGAACTACTCGGCTTTCTTCCATCAAATAACATGGAAGACGCACCAGTGACTCCTTGTACAGATGATCCATATCGTCCTATAGAAGAACTTCAATCCATCATACCAGAAGATCCCAACTTACCTTATGATATTAAAGATATTGTAGAACCCGTGTTGGATAACCGCTATTTTTTTGAAGTAATGCCTTATTTTGCCAAAAACATCGTCGTCGGCTTTGGACGCCTCAACGGATATACTGTAGGAATCGTGGCCAATCAACCCGCTTGCTTGGCCGGGGTACTTGATATCGATGCTTCAGACAAAGCTGCCCGTTTCATCCGTTTCTGCGACTGCTTTAATATCCCGCTGATCACGTTTGAAGACGTACCAGGTTTTCTTCCGGGAACAAAGCAGGAACACGATGGAATCATTCGCCATGGAGCAAAGATTGTTTACGCTTATGCAGAAGCGACAGTGTCGAAGATCACACTCATAACACGAAAAGCTTATGGAGGAGCTTATATCGTAATGTCCAGCAAACCTACCGGTGCCGATGTGAATCTAGCTTATCCACAAGCCGAAATCGCAGTAATGGGAGCAGAAGGAGCGGTGAACATTCTTTATCGAGAAGCTTCTGATAATGAAAAGACAGACATCATACGTCAATATAAGGAGAAATTTTCCAACCCTTATCGAGCGGCAGAACGCGGGCTGATAGATGAAATTATCCAACCCCGCGACACCCGTCGCAAACTAATACAAGCGTTGGAAATGTGTCAAAATAAAAGCCAGAGTCTTCCTCCCAAAAAACATGGCAACATTCCACTATAAATTCAGCAAAAGCGGATTACCAGAAAGAAGATCCTTACCGATCAATTAAATAACGAAAAGCTCAAAAGATGAAATTTACAAACACTCGAAAGTCAATAGACTCGTTCATGCCAAATGAAATAAATACTCACATTACAAATTATATATGTTAATTCCATAACATCGTGAGTTCTTTTAATTCTGATTTAGTATATTCGTAAATTAGCTTTGTATTCTACATAATAAAAACCGTGGAATAGCAAGCACAGATGTTCCGACTATCATTAAAAAGAAAAACTAAAAAATAATGAGCCTAAAAGATTTAATAAAACAAACCAATATACTGACTCACAAAACTATAACATCGTATTTTTTAATTAATCACCGTAATAATGGGAATATTATACCTAAAAGAGCATTCCTCCTGCTACAATTACACAAAATGCATCCGGGAAGTTTTTTTATATTACAAATTTTATTAGGGAAAGTTAAAACAACGGAGTTTACATAGAGGCAAGTCTGATCGCTCCGAATTTATAAAAAATCATGGAGGAAAGAGTAATCATAGATTATTGATCGTATCTAAAAAAGTAATATGAAAGACAGTTATTCTTTAAAGGAATTAGGAATTTATATCTGCTCTCGACTCCCTTCCCTTCTTTCAAGGAGAGGGAATCGACTGATTCCCTCCCTATTTTCAGTTTTTATACCCGTTACTCCTTCACCAAGCACAAATAATCAAGCCGTCAATCCACAATTGTCTTCTCTCTTTTACAATTACGTACTATTCCTCTACTCGATTATTTGATTTTTTACCAAGTTTAAAAAGTCGAAATCGTTTTCCGAATGATGTCAATGGCTTCCAGCATTTGCTCGCGGTTGATGACCAGCGGCGGGGTGAAGCGGATGATGTGCTCGTGCGTCGGTTTGGCAATCAAGCCATTCTCCTTCAAGGCCAGGCAAACGTCCCAGGCCGTCTTTCCTCCCTTCGGGTGGATGACCACGGCGTTCAATAAGCCTTTTCCGCGCACCAGTTCAACCATCGGATGATCGACCTTTCGCATTTCCTCTCGGAACAATTGTCCCATGGCGAAGGCGTTCTCCGCCAGGTGTTCGTCACGCATCACTTCCAGGGCCGCAATGGCCACTTTCGCCGCCAGCGGGTTGCCACCATAGGTCGAACCGTGTTCGCCCGGGGCGATGGTCAACATAATCTCGTCGTTGGCCAGCACGGCAGAAACAGGCAACACGCCGCCCGAGAGCGCCTTACCCAGGATAAGGATGTCGGGGTGGATATTCTCGTAATCGCAAGCTAGCAATTTACCGGTACGCCCGATGCCCGTCTGCACCTCGTCGGCTATGAACAGGACGTTCTTCTCCTTGCAGAGGTTGTAGCACCGGGTAAGATAGCCGTCATCGGGAACGACCACCCCGGCCTCGCCTTGAATGGGTTCCAGCAGGAAGCCGGCCACATCGGGATCCCGTAAGGCTTCCTCGAGGTCCTCAGCGTGATTGTAACGTATCTTCACGAATCCCGGCGTGTAGGGGCCAAAATCGGCATACGAACTCGGGTCCGTGCTCATGGATATGATGGCGATGGTGCGCCCGTGGAAATTCTCGCTGCAAACCACGATTTTGGCTTTCTCCGGGGCGATACCCTTCACGCGGTATCCCCAGCGGCGACAAAGTTTCAAGGCCGTCTCGACCGCCTCTGCCCCCGTGTTCATGGGCAAGAGTTTATCATAGCCGAAGAAGCGGCAGGCAAATTCCATGTACTCTCCCAGCACGTCGGCATGGAAGGCGCGAGAAACTAGCGTCAGTTTGTCGGCCTGCTCCTTCAGGGCCCGGATTATCTTCGGGTGACAATGCCCTTGTCCCAGGGCGGAATAACCGGACAAAAAGTCCATGTAGCGTTTGCCTTCCACGTCCCAAACGTAAATTCCTTCTCCCCGTTCGAGAACGACAGGCAGGGGATGATAATTGTGAGCGCCATATTTCCCCTCTCGAGTGATGTAATCTTCCGGTGTCATAACTTTCTTCATTTAAATTATTGGTAAATCTTTCGCGACATCCATCTCCTCATGCCTTCCAAATTTATAAAAAAGTCTCGTTTTTCCAAACATCCACTCCACGAAAAACGCTGAAACACGGAAACTTTGTCGATTTACCACCTCAAAAGCCGCGAGAGACGAAAAGGAATTTTCCCGGCTACACGAGGTATGACGCACCTTTCCCCGTGTTCCTAATCATCCCGAAAGCCCGGAACACGGGGAAGAAAAAAGGGAAATATCCCGGGGGCTATTCCCGGAGTTTGGCTGTCTGTTTGTTGTGCTGGTGCAACTGGTAAGAATTGATGACATTGTGCCAGATGCTGTAGAATCCCCCCACGACGGAAGTTATCGGGGTGAAGAAGGTATAGCCTAACCAGATGGCCAGTACTGTATTCTTCTGCCCGAGGGACTGCCCGGCAGTCATCTTATCACCGTAGGGAGTCCCGATCTTGCGCCCGAGATAGAACTGCAGGACACAGCTGACAAGCGACACGCCCACGAGCCATAGTTCCGTGGTCAAGGATACCTCACTGTGGACGATGTAACGGGTCGTCACGGCCATCGCCAACGCCAACGCCACCACCCAAAGGTAGAAAGACAGTCCCTGGTAGTGCGAGAGGATGAAGTGCAGACGGGGGGACAGTTGCCGTATCAGGAAAGCGGAAACCAGGGGCAGCAGCAACAGGGGAAACACCTTGCCCAGGATGAGCATGGAGGCATTCCAGACGGACATGCCGGGATTGGGATGAACGAGGGGTATCATGGCCGGAATCACGAGCGAGGCCACCAGGTTGATCAGCACCGTGTAGGTGATGATGTGCGAGGCATTCCCACCCAGTTTGCGGGTAATGACAGCCCCCGCCGTTGCCGTCGGACAGATGAAGCAGATCATCGCCCCCTCGAGCACGACCCGCATCTCGTTCCGGGGAAGAAGTATCAGCACCACCCCTATCGCCAGGAACAGCCCCGTCTGGAACAAAAGCAACCACCAGTGGTACTTGCACAAGCGCAATTTGCGAGGATTGACCTTACAGAAGGTCAGGAAAAGCATGGAGAATATCAGCAGGGGCTGCAGGATGTCAACCGCCTTGCTGACCACCGCATGTGTCCCGTCCAGAAACGAGAGGTTGGTGTATATAAAATAGCCGGATACCCCGCCGAGAATGGCGAAGATGAGTATCCATTCCTTGATAAACTTGAGCAATTTCATGTCCTTTATTGAACGCGAACAATGAACCGATTACTTAACAAACAAGGTATCTATCCCGACGACATGATAAACAGCCGGATAATCCGCCGCAAAACCGTCATCGACCTTTCCCACGTTCTCTATTCTCAGAACGGCCTGCACGGGTTTCCCGTTTTTCATTCCTCCCGTGAGACTGTCGTAACGCGACAGTAGTTCCCCCGTTTTATCGATAATCCAATAGGCCACGGTATCCCCTTCGGTCACAAAACTCCGCACCTCGTGACCAATCACCACCTCCCCCTTGACCATTTGCCGGGCGGGAGTCAGTTTCATGGCGGGAACGGTCTTTTGAACCTCAGCATCTGCCTTCTTCGCGGATTTGGAACCGTTACAAGCAACGAAAGCCGCCATTATCATCAACATGGAGACGGCACGAATAAATCTTTTCTGATCTTTCATAAAATTCTTCATTATAACGTATCAAAATAAGTTACCAGTTTATCATGCGGAACAGAGACACAGATCCGGGAGAAGGCCTTAGCGTAATCCTGGAGCGTGCGCGTGAAGAAGGAAAGGGAAACGGCACCGATGTAGTGTGCCAGCAATTCCTCCTCGCTCTTGTTCACGATGACGAATATGCCGCGGGGGTCCGTACCCCGGTAGAATTCCTCGGCCAGGAAACCCCGTTCTTTCAGGTACTGGATGTTCAGGGCTATATCCCGAACCGTACGTTCCTTGAAATCACGGACAGCCTTTTTCCCCTCGGGAGTAGTCAGCAAACGGAGTACCAGTTCCTGGGCAAAACCGTTGATGCCGTTCGTGTTATACATGATGCGGACTTCCAGTTCATGATAAAGTTCCCGGTTGGTCGTGTGGATAAAACCAAGACGCTGCCCGCTCAATCCGACAGACTTGCTGAAACTCTCGGTGATAATCACGTTCTCGAGCTGCATGAGACGCACGTAATAATCATCCGAAGCATCGGCCCACAGGCGACGATAAGGGCAGTCGTAGTAGATAACCACACCCGCGTCGTTGAGGGCACGGATGATGGCCAGTTGTTCCTCATCATCGTGCTTGTCTCCGAGGGGATTGCTCGGGTCGCTGATGAGAACGGCACATCCCTGCAATTCGTCAATCATGCCGAGCAGGTCTTCCTGCCGCTCATAAGGGGCACTTTCCACCTGACGGACGGTGAGCATCTTCAGGTAGCATCCCCAATAGTAGACGGGAAGATAGAGTTTGCGGATATTCACGGTCTGGGCCACCATGTCGAGGGCGTGCATTCCTCCGGCCGTGACGAGGATATTGTCGATGGAGGACTTGCCCTGGAAGAATTCCTCGTTGATGGCTTCCCGCAAGGCAGGACGTCCCGCCCCGTGGGGATAGACCTGTATGTCCGGGGAATTGAAGTCAATGGACTTCACCACTTCCCGCAAATCGATGTTCACGACCTGGTTTACACCCCGGTTCAAGGGCAGATACTCCTTCCCGTTTTTCAGGGACAGTTCCTTCAGGGTTTCCCCCAATTGCACGATGCGGGAAATTCCCGCTCCACTCGTATTGATTTTCATTATTCTTGATCTTTTAGTCTGGCATTAATCAAATCACGATACTCGAAATACAAATCCTCCAACCGGGGCATCTTATCGACGAAAAAGGCATAGATTCCCTCCCAATCGGCCGGATTATACAGGTTGACACCCGGTAATTCAAAATAAATGGCGCTGACCTCCTGTCCCTCGATGCCCCCGTATTCCTCCTCCCAGCGCAGGTCTTCGCCGGCCTCCTGCCAGAACAGGTTCTGGTAGGACAGGAAACACTCGTACACCTCGAAGCGGCGCAGGTCGTTCTTGTGGTCAATCTGGAAAAGCACCAGGGCCTTCCGGGTATCCACGTAAAATTTCAACTGCACGGACTTGATTTTCACGCCCGTGAGCACCCATTTCCGGTAAACGTGATGCCGGCGGCAATACTGCTTGAACCCGTTCCAGAAATTCAATCGCAATTCCTTGGCTTCCTCTTTCGTGTACATAATTTCTCCCGCATTTGTTTATTTTCAGAAATACACCTGCAAATATATAAAAGAATTTCCGGCCTTTGCGTATCTTCGCGGATAAGTAATCCAGAACAGAAGTGACTTATTGCCTATGCTCACGCTGAAATATTTCAAGGATAAGGTAGAAGCCGGCTGCGACGAGGCCGGACGGGGATGTCTGGCCGGACCGGTATTTGCCGCCGCCGTTATCCTCCCCGAGGACTTCTCGAACGAGATGCTGAACGATTCCAAGCAACTATCCGAAAAGAAACGCGACCAGCTCCGACAAATCATCGAGAAGGAAGCCCTCGCCTGGGCCGTGGCCCAAGTGGACAACGAGGAGATTGACCAAATCAATATCCTGAACGCCTCCATCACCGCCATGCACCGGGCATTGGATGCCCTAACGGTAACCCCGGAACATATCCTGGTGGACGGGAACCGCTTCAAACCCTACCGGGACATTCCCCATCACTGTATCGTGAAGGGTGACGGCAAATACATGGCTATCGCGGCCGCATCCATTCTGGCCAAGACCCACCGGGACGAATACATGAGACAATTGCACGAGCAATATCCCGTGTACGACTGGCAACGGAACAAGGGATACCCCACGGCTGCCCATCGGGAGCAGATCCGGCAGCACGGTATCACCCCTTACCACCGGAAGTCCTTCACGCTACTGGACAAACAATTGGAAATAGACTTCGGTAAAGAATAACAACAACCTAATCTAACACGTTATCGTATGCCTATCATCAATTCACTCATATCCCTGTTCTTCTCAAAACGGCTGTCCCGCATAGCCTATTTCAAGGAAAATCCCGTCGAGGTGCAGGAGCAGACCCTGAAAACGCTGCTATCCCGCGCAGCCAACACGGAATACGGCCAACGGTACAATTTCCCGTCCATTCGCGGGCGGGAGGAATTCCGGGAACGTGTTCCCGTCATTCAATACGATGACCTGGCCCCTTACTCCGAACGTATCATGAGGGGAGAACAAGGGCTCTTGTGGCCAACCCCCATCTCGTGGTTCGCCAAGTCGTCCGGCACGACTGCCGCCCGCAGCAAGTTCATCCCGGTAAGCCGGGAAGCCCTGCTCAACTGTCATTTCCAGGGCGGCAAGGATGTCATTGCCATTTTCAACGACCTGTACCCGGAAGCCCGGGTATTCAGCGGCAAAACCCTGGCACTCGGGGGAAGCAGCGAGATATACGAGGACAACCGCCACTGCCGTTACGGAGACCTGTCAGCCATTCTCATCTCCAACACCCCGTTCTGGGCCAACATGATGAAGACGCCCTCCAAATCCGTGATGCTGATGAGCCAATGGGAGGAAAAGATAGAACGCATCTGCGACACCACCCTCCGGGCCGATGTGCGGGGACTGGCAGGAGTTCCGTCATGGTTCCTGTCCCTCATCAACCGGATACTGGAACGCACGGGGAAAAGCAACCTGCACGAGGTATGGCCCAACCTGGAACTCTTTATCCACGGGGGCATCAGTTTCGTTCCTTACCGGGAACAATACCACAGACTGCTCCCCGCTCCCAAGATGAAGTACATGGAAACGTATAACGCCTCGGAAGGTTTCTTCGGCATACAGGATGACCCGAACGACACGTCCATGCTGCTGATGCTGGACTACGGCATCTATTACGAGTTCATGCCCACGAGCGAAATCGGAAAAGCCCATCCACGCACCCTGTTGCTGGAGGAAGTGAAACCGGGCGAGAATTACGCCCTCATCATCACAACGAACGGGGGACTCTGGCGTTACCTCATCGGGGACACCATCCAGTTCACCTCCGTCCGACCATACAAATTCAAGATTTCCGGACGCACGAAATTGTTCATCAATGCCTTCGGGGAAGAACTTATTATCGACAATGCCATCGAAGCCCTCAATCGGGCCTGCCGGCAAACGGGGGTCAACGTGGTGAATTTCACGGCAGCTCCCGTGTTCATGGAAGAAGGGAAAAAAGGCGCCCACGAGTGGATTATCGAATTCGAAACCCCTCCCGCCGACCCAGAAGCTTTCGCCGAGCTGCTTGACCGGGAACTGCAGGCCGTCAACTCCGACTACGAGGCCAAACGGGTACTTTCCCTGCAACGCCTCATCCTTCACGTGGCCCGCCCGAACCTGTTCACCGACTGGCTGAAACAGAAGGGAAAACTGGGAGGCCAGAATAAAGTTCCCCAGCTATCGAACGAACGCAACCACCTGGAGGAGCTACTCCGACTCATAAAACGATAAACACACATGAAATAAAAATTCAAAACAATGAAAGTAAAAAGTATCTTAACACTGGTAGCCGTAGCAGGACTATTCATCGGCTGCCAAAGCAATCAAGGCAGTAAAGCGGACCTGGTGGCCCACGAATGGCAACTTTACAAGATGACGAACAACGAATCGGATATCGTCTTGTCGGCAAACCTGCCGAACGTACAATTCACGGACACCAACACGATGTTCGGTTTCGCCGGCTGCAACCGTTTCTTCGGCAGCTATACGGTCAAGGGGAACGAACTCTCCATCAAACCCGGCGGCATGACCATGATGGCCTGCCCCGACATGGAATTCGAGAGCAAGTTCATGAAAGCCTTCTCTGAAATGACATCTTTCAGCGTAAAGAACGACACGCTATACCTGACGGACGGGACAGGGAAACAGCAACTCGTGTTCTCGCCCAAGCAGCAGATGGTGGGCAACGCAACGGATGATCACGGTTGCAACCGTTCAGCCGGCTACACGTGGTCCGCGGTACTTCAGTATTGCATCCGGGTATTCGAGAAAGGCGTACGGCTTCAACCGGTAGATGACCCAGAGGCAACGACCTCCGCCTTTATCGTGTTCGCCGTGGATTCCACCCAAGTCGAGGTATTCCTCCCCAACGAGGAAACCCACCCCGTCCTTGACCGTCGGGACCTGCCCAAAGGCGGCCACGCCTGGAACGTGGAGGACGACGACACCTACAACGTACGCCAAATCGACGGCAAATGGATCATCGAACGCCGTGGCAATCTCCTCTACCAGGAATCTGCCACCCCGACAAAAATCCGCATCAAGGGCAGTGCAACGATAAAATAAAAGAACAGACAAAATAAATAGTCCGCCATCTCGCTATGAAATGGCGGACTATTTTTATCCATTCATATTTTACCGGGAGAATAGCAATTCCCGATATTTTGGCAAAGGCCAGATCTCGTCGTCAACCAGGAGTTCCAACTTATCTATGTGATAGCGTATTTTCTCCAGATAAGGACGGACAGTCTCCGTGTACACTTCAGCCCGGCGAACTTCGTCCGTCAGCACGTTTGCTTGCTTGCGGGCTTCCGTCATTTCCTTAACCATTGTCTGGATTTCCCGGATATGGGTAGACACCTTACGGATAGTATCCAATTGCACACCGGCTACAGCCTCGTCATCCGGCAACACGGACTTCAGCATGGAAACGTTGCTCAACAGCGTATTCTGGTACGTGATTGCCGTAGGGATGATGTGATTCAAGGCAAGGTCGCCCAACACACGGGACTCAATCTGCAACTTTTTCAGGTATATCTCGTTCTTGATTTCAAAACGGGCATACAATTCCCGCTCGCTGAATATACCATTCTCCACGAATAATTCCTTGGCTTTATCGGAGATATAAGCCCTTAATGCCGGCACACAATCTATCTCCGTGGACAGTCCACGACGGGCTGCTTCTTCCCGCCATTCCTGCCCGTAACCGTTCCCCTCAAAACGGATATCGCGCGACTCGATGATATATTTCCGCAACACTTGGAATATCGCCTCATCCTTCTTCACCCCTTTCTCGATCAAGGCATCCGTTTCCTTTTTGAAGCGGATCAGCTGTACAGCCACAGCCGCATTCAATACCACCATCGGTCCCCCGCAATTGGCAGAAGCTCCCACGGCCCGGAACTCAAAGCGGTTTCCCGTGAAGGCGAAAGGCGAAGTCCGGTTACGGTCCGTGTTATCCAGCATGATTTCCGGAATCTTGCCCACGTTCAATTTCAGTTCCGTCTTCTCGTCCGGGCTCATTTTACGATCCGTCACTTTCTCGACCAGCTCGTCCAA
This sequence comes from uncultured Butyricimonas sp., assembly GCA_944321845.1. Classification (GTDB taxonomy): domain Bacteria; phylum Bacteroidota; class Bacteroidia; order Bacteroidales; family Marinifilaceae; genus CALUMT01. Next base: position 27,667 of record CALUMT010000026.1, on the reverse strand, counting down.
CACCCCGCTAAGATAATTTCCCAAGAAGACCGACATAATCACTGGCGGCGCCTCATCTCCCCCCAAACGGGATTCATTTCCCTGCGAAACAATGGAAGCTTTCAGCAAATCCCCGTACTCAAGCACGGCCCGGATCGTGGAAACCAGGAATATCAGGAACTGCATGTTGGACTTCGGGTTCTTGCCCGGCGAAAGCAGGTTCACCCCGGTATTCGTCAAGAGCGACCAGTTGTTGTGCTTTCCGGAACCGTTCACGCCCTTGTACGGCTTCTCGTGCAAAAGTACCCGGAAATTATGCCGACGGGCCACTTTTTTCATGGTCGACATCAACAGCTGGTTGTGATCCACGGCAAGATTCGCCTCCTCGAATATTGGAGCACACTCAAACTGGTTCGGGGCCACCTCGTTATGCCGGGTTTTGATTGGTATACCCAAGCGCAGGCACTCGTATTCCAGTTCTTCCATGAAAGCCGTCACACGGGCCGGGATAGCCCCAAAATACTGGTCCTCCAACTGCTGGTCCTTCGCCGAGGAATGTCCCATCAACGTCCGGCCACATAATTTCAAATCCGGACGGGCATTATACAAAGCCTCATCCACGAGGAAATACTCTTGTTCCCATCCCAAGGTCGCCATCACCCGAGTCACGTCCTTATCAAAATACTGGCAAATATCAGTAGCCGCCCTGTCAATCAACGCCAAGGCTTTCAACAACGGGGTCTTGAAATCCAAGGCTTCTCCCGTGTAAGCCACGAATATGGTAGGAATACACAAGGTCCGGTTATTGATAAAAGCCGGTGATGCCGGGTCCCAAGCCGTGTAACCGCGGGCCTCGAAAGTATTCCGGATCCCCCCGTTGGGAAAACTGGACGCATCCGGTTCCTGCTGCACGAGCACCCGTCCATCAAAAGATTCGATGACACCACCGCCCGGCAACAAATCGATGAAAGAGTCATGCTTCTCGGCCGTTGCCCCGTTCAACGGATGAAACCAGTGCGTGTAATGTGTCACTCCACGTTCCAAGGCCCACGCTTTCATGGCTGCCGCCACCTGGTCTGCCAAAGCCCGATCGATAGAACTCCCGTCAAGCATCGTTCTTTCCAGACGCTTGTAAGCCTCTATCGACAAATAATGACGCATCTTCTCCAGGGAAAAAACATCCTCCCCGAATATCTCGGAACAACGAGGGTTCCTGGTATTCTCTACCGGTTTCCGGTTCGCCACTGCCTGTAAAGCCAAAAATCTGAATTTTGCCATAAATGTATTTTTTCAAATGATACCCCTATTTTTACAGGGGCAAATATATATAAAATGACATTTAAAACAAATATACCCCATAAAAAATAACACCACAATTCAGAAATAATACATCATTCAACACAAACACCCCTTCTCAGATGGGGTAAACAACAAAAAATACCGAAATTTTATTTCCCGGCAAAAAGCATTATTTTTGAACAATGAAAAAAGAAGAGAATGAAATGAAAAAAATAGCCGCAATACAAGATTTATCCGGGTATGGAAGAGCTTCGCTCACGGTAGCCATTCCCATACTCACGCACATGGGATTCCAGGTATGCCCTCTCCCGACTGCCGTTCTTTCGACACATAGCGAATACGCGGGATTCCGCTCCCTGGACCTGACCGATTTCATGGAAGAATTCATCGCCCACTGGAAAGAGTTGCATCTTTCTTTCGATGCCATCTATTCCGGCTATTTAGCCTCAGCCAAACAAATGGATATCGTGAACCATTTCTTTGACGATTTCAAGACGGACACGAATTTCATCCTCGTGGATCCCGTCTTGGGCGATCACGGGACCCTATACCCCAACATCACCCCGGACATGGTGGAAGGAATGCGCAAATTATGCATGAAAGCCAAGATCATCACGCCCAACCTGACAGAAGCCGCCTTCCTGCTCGGAGAAGACCCCAAACAGGAAGTGAATACCGACAAGGCCATACAATGGAGCAAAGCCCTCTCGGAACTCGGACCGGAACAGGTACTTATTACTTCCGCCCCCGGGGAAGACCCGCGTAAAGTGGCCACCCTGGCCTATAACCGCACGGACCGCCGTACCTGGCGGGTAGCCTGCGACTATATCCCGGCCTCCTACCCTGGCACGGGCGATGCCTTCGCGAGTGTCATCACGGGATGCGTGCTCAACGGGAATAGCCTTCCGGAAGCTCTTGATCGAGCCGTGTATTTCATCAACATGGGAATCAAAGCCACCTTCGGGTACGACCACTCCCCACTGGACGGCATGGATCAGGAGAAAGTACTGCACTACCTCAACGAATCCCTGCCATACTATCGATACGAATTACTGGACACTCCCGTGAAATAAATTTCCCGCATGATCGAGGCTATTATCATGGACCTGGACGGCACCATTCTTCCAAACCGTCACCGGGCAATCAGCCTGGAGAATGATGCTGCCCTACGGGAAGCCGGCAAAAAAGGAATCGTCCGCATCCTGGCCACGGGACGCTCCCCCTATTCCCTGTACCGGGTACTTCCCGACGGTCTTCCCATCGACTACATGGTCTTCTCCTCCGGTGCAGGCATCATGCGCTGGGCAGACAAGGAAATACTCTTCAAACAAGAATTATCCCATGCCGAGACCTTGGACATTGCCCGTCTCCTATGGGAATACGACATTAACTTCACCATTCAGGGACATATTCCCGACAACCATTATTTCATTTACCGGCAAGTGAATCACCCGCACGAGGATTTCCGCCGCCGGGTCGAGGATTACCCCGGCTTCAGTACCCCCATCACCTCTATCAAGGAAATACGGGAAGGCGGGACTCAATTCCTGGCCATACTGGATGCCAGACAATTGCCGCTATACCAGGAAATCAACCGACGATTATCCGCATTTTCCGTCATCCGGGCCACCTCCCCCATCGACAAACAAGCCATCTGGACGGAAGTTTTCGCCCCGGGGGTGAACAAAGGTACTTCTTGCCAATTGCTGTTGGACCGGCTCGGCATCTCTTTTCAGGACTGTGTCGGACTGGGCAACGATTACAATGATATAGACTTCCTGAGCCGTTGCGGTCATCCCCACGTGGTAGCCAATGCCCCGGAAGAGTTACGCCAACGCTTCCCCAACGTTAAATCCGACAAGGACAATGGTCTCGCTCACCTCATCCACACCATCGTACAACAAAAGCGGTGACATCCTTTCGGACATCACCGCTTTTATGTATTTTCCATCCCTTGGTCAATTACATGGCCGGTTGAGTCGGTAACAAATTCTTTTCCTGTAAAGTTTGTTGTACCTTCTGCATAATCGGCATTTGGATTTGCTGCATTACTTGCACGGTTCCCTGCATAATCATCGGGTTAGCCTTGGCCAACTTCTGTCCGATCGGGGTTTGATAGAACTTAATCAGTTCTTCCAATTCCTCTTTGGTCAATAATTGTTGATAAACAGGAGCGAAAGCTGCCACGATTTTATCTATAAGATCAGCAGGAGTCACTTCTTTTTCCAATTGATCCCAAACATCAGCCGGAACATTCGGCAATTGTTGTTTAAACATAGCGAACATTTGTGGAATCATTCCCTGGAATGTTGTCATTGCCCCGGATACTTCCATAAAAGTTTTCAACGTTGCCACGTACTCTGCTGAAGGTTGAGTCGGGAGATTAGTTGCCGGCACAGTAGGATTTACTTGTGCGAAAGAGCCGGTGCACGCGAACACGGCTAGCATAACGATTAATAAAATTCTTTTCATACGATATTTTTTATGTTTACACCGCAAACGTAAGCAATTCCTAGAAATTAGACTTATAACATTTTCTTAAAGTTTCCTTACAAAATCCCTTTTTCTTTCAACAGGACTTCCATCTGCCGCTGCAGGGCGACAGCCTCTTCCCTGGCCCGTTCAGCGAAACGCTCCGTCTTATCGGCAAAGATAATGCCCCGGGAAGAATTAACGATCAATCCGCAATGACTGTTCATCCCGTACTTGGCCACCTCTTCCAGGCTTCCTCCCTGGGCACCCACACCCGGAACCAGCAAGAAATGATTCGGCACGATCTCCCGGATACCGGCAAGCATCTCCACTTTCGTGGCACCCACCACGTACATCATATTCTGGTCATTTCCCCATTCCTGAGACTTACGCAAAACACGCTCGTACAACTTCACGCCGTTTTCCTCGAAGAACTGGAAATCATAAGCACCCTTGTTCGAAGTCAAGGCCAACAGGATAACCCATTTCCCCTCGTACTTCAAGAACGGGGTCACGGAATCCTCTCCCATGTAAGGAGCCACGGTAATGGAATCAAACTCCAGCGTCTCCAGAAAAGCACGGGCATACATCTCGGAAGTATTCCCGATATCCCCCCGCTTGGCATCGGCAATCATAAAGATCTCGGGATAATTCGACTTAATATATTTTACCGTCTTTTCCAGCGTCCGCCAACCTTCCACTCCTCGGCTCTCGTAAAAAGCGATATTCGGCTTATAGGCAATGGCCACGTCCGCCGTGGCATCCACGATCGCCTTGTTAAATTCGAAAACGGGGTCTTCCATATCTAGCAAATGAGCGGGAATCTTCTTGATATCGGAATCCAGTCCCACGCAAAGGAAAGACTTCTTCTTTTTTACCTGTTCAAACAATTCATTGTAAGTCATAATATTTTCATTTACAGTTTTCAACTAATCAAAAGCCACTCTCCCGCAACTTCTCCGTGTTCTCCTCGATCTGCAACTTCTCGATAATCTCGTGCAGGTCACCGTCCATCACGGCTGCCAGATTATAAAGCGTCAGATTGATCCGGTGATCGGTCACCCGTCCTTGCGGGTAATTATAGGTACGGATTTTAGCGGAACGGTCACCCGTTGACACCATCGTCTTCCGCTTGGAAGCGATCTCATCCAGGTACTTCTGGTGCTCAATAGCATAAATACGGGAACGCAACTCGGTCATGGCCTTCGCCAGATTCTTGATTTGCGACTTCTCATCCTGGCAGGTCACCACGATACCCGTCGGGATATGCGTCAAGCGAATAGCCGAATACGTCGTGTTCACGGATTGTCCCCCGGGCCCAGACGAACAGTAGGTATCCTTCCGTATATCCGCGGGATTCAGTACCACATCCACCTCCTCGGCTTCCGGCAACACGGCCACGGTGGCAGCCGAAGTATGTACACGCCCCTGCGTCTCCGTTGCCGGCACCCGTTGCACACGGTGCACACCCGACTCGTATTTCATGATCCCGTACACGCCATCACCCGTAATGTTGGCCACAATTTCCTTGTATCCCCCGGCCGTTCCCTCGTTATAATTCGTAACCTCCATTTTCCAGCGTTTCGACTCGCAGAACTTGGAATACATCCGGAACAAATCCCCCGCGAAGATACAAGCCTCATCCCCACCCGTTCCGGCACGGATCTCCAAAATCACGTTCTTGGAATCCTCCGGGTCGGCAGGCACCAACAACATCTTCACTTTCGTTTCCAATTCCGGAATCTTCGCTTCCAACTCCTCCATCTCGGCCTGCGCCATCTCCCGCAACTCCTTATCCTCCTCCATTTCCAGAATTTCCCGGGCCTCCTCCAGCGACTTCACGGCCGCTTTCAATTCATCACCGGCAGCCGTCACCTGCTCCAAATCCCGATACTCTTTATTCAATTTCACGAAGCGATTCATATCCTGAATCACCTCCGGGTCCGTTATCAATTGCCCGATTTCCCGAAACCGGATATAAAATGTCTCTAACTTTTCAATAAGGGAATATTCAGTCATACACCTAATAATCTAATCGCTGCAAAAGTACGAAAATTCCCTATACCCCCAAACAATCCCCCGCTTCCCATCCCCTAAAAATTAAACAAATAAAAATAACGGGGCTACCTATTATCAGTAGCCCCGTTACCCAAAAATTATAACCGATATCAATTAACTTTAGAGATATCAAAACCGCCACACGCTTTCATGGCATTCTTCAATATTTCATATTTCTGCTTCATTAGCGGATAACGGGCAAACAATTCCTCCCGTTCCGTCGCCGTGGAATTGAACATGAATGTCATCCACTGCGAACGGTCCAAATCCTTCCCTGGGACTTGTACCCACCAACCTCCCCATATCGGGTCATCATCATAACTGGTATTACCCCAGTCGAAATCAACAAATCCCATTTCATGGCAATCAATATCATCAGGAGTCTCGCCATCCATCCAGAATTTACCGTACCATTCCTCACTGACACTGTAAAATTCTTCCGGGAAAACAAATATGCCTTTTACGGCGGCCAGATAATCATTCCAAAACTTACCGTTCACCTCGCTCTTTATCTCGCTGATTTCCTCCTCCGTGTAATTCTCCATCCCGGGACGGATTCCGGCAATAGCCACGAAATTCGTGCTGGCAAAGGCATGATAACTCGGGGTCTGGTCCTCCATTCCCAAAAACAGGATAGAATCCGCCAAAATGATGTTGTACGGGAAGTATGCCTTCTTAAAGTCATCCGGGTATATATCCAGGAATATCTTCCTCGCGAATTCAATCCCCTGGGTCAGCAAATCAGATGCCTGCTTCGGGGCCACAACCCGGATATTATTTTTCTTCGTGAAATTAAAACGGTAATCCCGAATATCCGGGTCAACGACCAATACTACTCCCGTGTTGGCATACAACTCGTGAATATAATGCTGAACCGGATCCGAGGGATCGTCCTTCAAATCATACCAGCTATCCCCCAATTCCGCATGTACATCGTCCTCCTTGTTACATCCCGCCAGCAAGAGTACCAACAAAACAGATAACGTATATAACAACTTATTCATAACAACGACTTTTAATAGATTACACATTAATTTCTGCGAGGACGGTCTATATTCTCAATCCCGACGTTCATATCCCGCTCTTTCTTCGGGAGCGGCAAGGTGTAGGCCGGGTCATCCTTTTTCAACACGTACTCGATGAAGTCACTCGGGTTCTCCTCTGAACTATAGCGATGCCTGATCTCCGGGCGATCCCAACGCCGTAAGTCAAACCAGCGGAAGCCCTCAAAACAGAATTCAACCCGACGCTCATCCTTCACTTGTTGCAGGATGGTCTCCGCCGTTGCCACAATTTCGTAATCTCCCGGAATCCGATAACGCCGGATCTCATTCACGTCATTGGCAGCGGCCTGCCAGTTGCCGATGCAGGCATTCGCCTCCGCCCGGTTCAGGTAAGCTTCCGATAACCGGAAAGCATGAGCAAAGACAGAATTTTTCAGGTAATACCACTTCCGGGGCTTCTTCATGTTGGAATTCTTATCGAAACACAGGAAAGAGCCTCTTTTATCCCCGGGACCAAACAGGGCCAGCAATTCCGGGGAGGGAACATAATAGGCCCGATAACTCGTCGAATAATTAAAGAAGTCATTCATGTTCGACCAACCGTAAGAGAACAATATCTCGGTATTTTTCTTCATCAGGAAGTTCTCATCCGATTGGAAGGTACCGTTCAGATCGTACAACGTGGCATTCGTGTGCATGAAAACAGAATCCGCGTAAGCCACGGTCGCCTCGTATTTTTTCTGGAACAACGCGATTCGGGAAGCCAACAGATAAGAGGTGGCCAAATTGGGACGGAATATATTTTTCGCCACCCCCGCCCTCTTGAAATTATCTATCGAGGCTTTTATATCTTTTTCCATCAAATCATAAACCTCCTGTAACCGGGCACGACTCAAGGGTTTCTCCTCTATCGACACGGCCTCGTTTATCGGTACCCCGAAATCCTTTTTGGCCTGTTCCGCATCAATATAAGGTTTCCCGTACAGGTTCACCAACATGAAATAGGACCATGCCCGCAGGAAATAAGCCTCCCCGGCCAGGTCTGCCTTCTCCGTCTCACTCCCCGCGGCATCATTCACGCCATCCAATATGATATTGGCAATCAATATACGATGGTAATACTCACCCCAGGCCAAGTCTTCCTTCAAGGTATTGTCGATCTGCGTTTCCGGGTATTGCTGCCAGGTGAAATAAGACCACATCACCTGACGTTTGTCATCCCGTCTTGACGTCCGCGTATTGATTTCCTCCACGGCATCATCCGTCATCACATCCAGGTAATCATTAATAACCAAACGATTATTCAAACCTTCCCCGTACAGGAATTCCTTGTAATTCTCTACCGTCTTGGGAATAACCAGATCCTGGGAATTCTCTTCCAGGAAATCATCACATCCCCAACTTCCCAGGGCCAACAAACCTAAAAATAGTATATATACCTTTCTCATAACGATGCTATTAGAATACGACATTTAAACTGCATGAAAAACCTCTTTGAGGCGGAACCGTCCGGGAACCCATCGTAATCTGTTCCGGATCCCGTCCCTTCAGTCCCTTGCTCTTTATCACGAACAGATTGCTCGCCTCTATCCCGAAATTAGCGCTTTGACAACCGATTTTCTCCAACCATTTGGACACGATATCATACCGCAGGGTCAATGACCGGCAACGTAGGAAGTTTCCGTTTTTCACCCGGATATCACTTTTGTTATACATATCCCAACGATTATCCGCGATAGGATATTTCCTTTCATAAGCCCCGAAAGCCAATGCATCATCGGACAATGCCGGCACATTCGTCAATTTCTCATCCCCGGGCTTTCTCCAGCGGTCCACGAATTCATCCGACATGTTCTGCTGCGGGAATGGCAAAGTCTGTCCGCTGGACAAATACAAATCATTCAAGCGAACCTTGTTCCCCAGGGCCACCGAGAAGATTGCCCCCAGACTGATTTGCTTAAACTTGATATCCGTCCGGATACCTCCCGTGAAATTGGGCTCCCGCCGTCCCGAGTAAACAAAGGCCTGGTCATAGGCTTCCTGCTGGGAATTAACGAGGACATTACCCTCTTCATCCTTCTCCGATTCCCCGTAGAAGGTCGGTAATCCATTCTCATTTAACCCTTTGAAACGATAGGAATAAAAACTGTTCACCGCCCGCCCGTTCCTGATCAGCGTCCCGTTCACGTACTCGCTCCATGAAACATCCTCACTGTCTCCGGCATCCGTCACCTTATCGTAATTCTTACTGGTATTGAAGGAAAGATACCAGGTCCAGTTCGAAGTTCGGACAGGCAACATGTTCACGGTTAATTCCCATCCCTTATTCTCCAGGTTTCCTTTATTAATGGCCACGTAATCGGCACCACTTGAGGGCACAACCAATTTATTCACGACCTGGTCAACCCCTTTCTTCCTGTAAACTTCAACGGTTCCCCCGAAACGGCCATCGAACAACGTGATGTCCAACCCCAGATTCCAGGATTTTGTTTTCTCCCACTTCAATTTATTATTCGGCAACTTGTACAATGTTGATATCAATTCTCCCGATATATCATCGACACTTCCCAGTTTCACGATTAGATTAGGCGTCTGATCGGGATGCACATTTCCCTGTATACCATAGGAAGCCCGCAAGGCAAATTCATTTAACCAGGAGCTTCCGCTCACGAATCTTTCCTCGTGCAGATTCCATCTACTGGAAACTGACCAAACCGGCAGGAAACGGACACTCTTGTCCTGACCGAATTTATTTGAACCATCCGTACGCACGTTGAAATTCAATATATAGCGATTGTCATAGGCATAGGTAAACGCACCGTACCACGACACGATATTCGTCAAATTATCGGTAATCTTATCCGGGTTGTCACGTACCATTTTCGCGTAAGCCGGGAATTCCGACTGATCTATCGGGGCGAACGTCAAACCGCGTTCCGGCATATATCCCCATTGTTTCGTTTGCACCGCATTATATTGACTGGAAGAGATCTCGCTACCGACAATAGCGGACACCTCGTGTACACCCCAACGCTGCAGGTATGAAAATGAATTCCGCACCGTGTAACGCAGATTCCGGGTGTCGTCATTGATCAACTCTCCTCCCGAAGGCACCAACACCTGATCCCGGTAACTGCCCAATCCACCTTCCGGCAGTGGAGCCCCATACGGAGTTCCCCGCATCTTCGCAATATAGAAAGAACGGGCACTTGCCCAATAGGTCTGGTAATTATCATTCAACGATACCCCGATCAAGGAACTGAATTTCAACGAAGGGATAATCGTCCAATCAATATTCAGGTTCACGGCCAAAGAATGGTTGGTGATTTTCGTCCCGCTTTCGTCAAGTTCATTCAACACGTTAAACATCAGGTTCTCCGTGAAGCCGAACGCATTCGCGTAATAAAACAACGACCCGTCCGCGTTGTAAGCGGGTATTGCCCGAGAAGTCTGGTAGGCATACTCGTACAAATCAATCGAGGTGTGAGGACGTTTCGTGTAATTCAAGGCCCCGTTCATTTTGAAACCCAATTGCAAATTGTCCCTCACCCGCACGGAAGACTTTATCAACGCCGTGTAACGAGTCACTTCCTCACCCCGTACTACTCCCTGCTCGTTAGCGTACCCCAAAGAAAAATAGTAATTCGTCTTATCCGTCGCCCCGGAAACCGACAAGGAATGCTGGTTACTGATTGATGTTCTGAACAATATATCGTACCAGTCCGTGTTCACCTCCTTCAATTCCTTCACCTTCTGCAAGAATTGCTCATGCGATATCTCTTTATTCCACAACTCCTGCAAAGCTCCCTCGTATCCCATGTTTGTCGGCATGTAAGACGAGAACTGCAAACCTCTCACGTGCATCTCTTCCGACACCTCTATCCGTTCCTTCGAATTCATCAGGTGCATATCATCGTAAGAAGGGCGGATTGTCGTGGACAAACTACCGGAATAACTGATTCTCGCCTGTCCCTTACGGCCCTTTTTAGTCGTGACGACAATAACGCCATTCGCCGCCTTCACCCCATAAATGGCCGTGGCACTCGCGTCCTTCAGGATATCGATTCGTTCAATATCCGAAGGATTAATCCCAGCGATAGCATTCCCGATCAGATTCACGTTATCCAAACTGTTTAATTCTTCAGCGGATATGGCAACAGGATCATCCAATATCATCCCGTCAACCACCCAAACCGGCTCCCGATTTCCCGTTATGGAAGAGGAACCCCTGATTCGGATCTTCGGGGCGGCTCCCGGCGTGGAAGTCTGGCTCAAGACCGCAACCCCGGCCAAACGCCCCTGCAACATCTTATCGATGGATATTGCGGAAGCCTCGATAATATCCGAGCCCTTCACGGAAATAACAGAACTGGACAACACACGTTTATCTATCTGCTGATACCCCGTCACGACCACCTCGTCCACGGCTTGCGACTCCTCCTTCATCACGATATTCATGACCGTATCGGCTTTCAATTCCAACGTTTCCATCCCGATGAAGGAAAAAATCAACATCACGTCCTTTAATTCCGGCAAATCAATTTTAAATTCTCCCATCACGTCCGTCACCGTCCCGATGGAACTTCCCTTTATCCGGACAGTAACTCCCGGCAACGGCATTTTTTTCTCATCAAGAACCACACCCTTCACGGTAACTGATTTCTTCACCGTATCCCGCGCAGGTGTCCGCTCCGGGATAATCAGGAAATAATCATTCATCCGACGATAGGTGTAAGGTAGACCGCTCAATATCTTGTTCAACGCCGTCTCCAGGTTCTCCCGCTCCAACTTCACGCTCACCCGGACTTCGGCATCGATTTCACTCGTGTTATACATGAAATAAACACCCGTCTGATGCTTTAATTCCTTTAACACGTCCTTCAAGGGTTCATTCTGGAAATTCCCGCTGACGACTTCCTGGGCAATTCCCTCCGGCATACCCGTAACGGACAGGACACTCAGGAAAAAACAGCAAAACAGAGCCAGCGGCATAAATCTCCGCCCGTAATTACCTCGTGAATTCTCTCGCCATTTCATTTTCTTCATAATGTTACTTTTAATGATTATTACTTCTGGTCTTCACGACCCGGGGGTGCGAGGGAAAAACATCACATATCCCTCAATCTTACCATCCTTTTATAGTGAAAAGACAAAAAGAATTAAAACGGGTGAACGATTCCTTGGAAAAAATAAAAATATTTTATCTGCATATAAATAAAAAGTATCCCAAATAGCCTTACAGCATTTTTCCATCTATCACTTTTTATTGCTACATTTGTAATATCGTACATGAAACTTTATGATGGTAAATGATTAATAACACTCAAATAAATAACGTATGACTACACAAAAAACAGGAAATTCCAAGTATTTAGGCCTTGTAGCCAGCATCCTTTTAGTTGCCTGCACATCCGGGCCGAAAGAGCAGAATAATGAAACGAAAGCGAATCCCCAGGGAGAAACCTTCACGCTGGGAGGTAACGCGATGCACACCACCGGCCTCATGCCCAAGGTAGGAAGCATGGCCCCGGACTTCCACGCCACACTCGGGACCCTAGAGGAAACAAGCTTACAGAATTACAAAGGGAAAAAAGTCATCCTGAATATTTTCCCCAGCCTCGACACACCGACCTGCGCCCGTTCCGTACGTGCCTTTAACGAACAGGCTGCCGGACTGGAAAACACGGTTGTTCTCTGTATGTCCATGGACCTTCCTTTCGCCCAATCACGCTTCTGCTCCATCGAAGGCATATCCAACGTGGTTGCCCTGTCCCTATTCCGCAGCCCGGACTTCTTCCAGGCTTACGGTCTGCAAATCGCCGACGGCCCCATGAAAGGATTAATGGCTAGAGCCATCATCGTCATTGACGAACAAGGAAAGATCACCTACACTGAACTCGTGAAAGAGGTTACGGAAGAACCCAATTACGAGGCTGCCCTAAATGCCGTGAAACGTTAAGAAACAGCGATACAACTTTTCACCCGTACCCGCCTGCCAACACCATCGAGTTGGAAGTCCGGGTACGGGTTTTATTTATGGCCAACCCGTAAACGACCAATCGCTCCATCTGCATCCCGGCAGGCATCCCGATTCGCCGTTCCCCGGGCCTATCCCGTTGGCCCAGTTCCACGAACAGCGTTCCTCCACCATCCCGATCCACGATCACACCATAGAGCCCGTCATCATACAGGCATCCCGGGCAATCGGGCTGATGCCGCCAACGGAAAACCACCTCTCGATTTTCCACCCCGATTTCTGCCACCATATCCGGAACGACCAAAGGACCTTCCGCCACCAGAAGTCGACCCCAATTTTCCTCATCGGTCTGCTCCCCGTTCACGAGAACCCGGGAAACATTCACCCGCAGAAACCTGTTCCAGGCCTCCCGAACCGTCCCCTGGCAAAAACACCTCCCGGCCACCGGCTTAATATAAGGCCATAACGCGGCCACCACCTTGAACCGTTCCCGCTGTTGCAATTGAACCGGAGATTTCCGGTCCTTGACCACCGCGGCCTTCTTCCGGACGACCTGCTGTCCCCCGTTCACGTACATGGTCACGTTCCCCACGGACTTCCGGATATTTTCCACTATTGTCGTGTCAAATACTGCCATAATCAATCATTTTCCGGTTTCATCACTTTAAAATACACGCTCGGGGAATACCTCGTCCCATCCTCTGAACTGAAAAACACGTACACGTGCATCACCTTCCAATCTCCCTCGGGCAACACCAGGCTTCCCCGTCCCTCCTCCCGCGTTCCCGACACGGATTCCGCCATAACAACCCGGTACGGCTCATCGTCCGTCATCCAAACCGCCCGCAAGCGATCGTCATTCCCGGCCGTCATTCCCGCTGAATTGTCTTTCCAGGAAAATCCCACCCCTTCCGTCGTCACCTCCACCAACTCCAATTCATGGGGCAATTGCAGTTCCCCTCCAGAAAAAACCAATTTACCATAATCCACGTAATTACCCAACCCGAACGCATTCATATTCTTCGACATAAACAAGTGATAACCCGACCATGCCCCCTCGCACATCGCCCATGCAGCAAACACCCGTTCCAGTTCACCTCCTTTCACGAAACGGTACACGACCTGCGCCCCCGTAACTTTCGAACGCTGCAGAAGTTGCCCCTTCGTGTTAGGTTGCCTCACCCGCTTAGGTGAGCGTCTCATGTAAGTTTTATTACCTACCTGATAGAAAATCAATTTCCCGATTTTTCCGGATAACCCGCTCGGTAGATTCATGTTTACATTCGCCATAATTTTTCCACGTTAAGTTCCACATTCTCATTCCCACGTTTATCCTTCCCCTCATTATCAAGTAGAAATTACACGGCATCTGTAAACACTTTCCGCAATATAAATTATGTCAATAACATCTCAATAATACAAATCATGTATCATATTTATTATCGATGAATGCCCGTTGAATCGAACTAGAATTGAATTTGGTTACTTTAAAATACTATCCACCATTCCCAAAAACAAACATCAGGAGAGAGCGGGAGATGACCGCCGAGTAAAGAAAAAGAAAAGCGAGAAAAGGATTGATAACAAACGCAATCAAGATGATCTCCTCAAGACAGGATCATTCAAGTATTATAAATTATTAAAACAAAACTCGCATCTTTAAAAAGTGCGAGTTTTATATGGATATTACAGCGATATAGTGCTTATTTCTGCCAGTCGAAAACAAAATTCTGCTTCACTTCCGGATGCAGGCTCAAGTGTACGGGACAAGTGTGGGCTACCCGTTCGAGTACGGCCTTGTCTTTATCAGAAAATTCTCTTGCCGGCATATGATAGATTATATCAATACTGGCTATCCGCCGGGGATTGGCAGACATGGTTTTCGTGATTTCAATCTCGGTTCCCGTAATGTCCAAACCTTTTTCCTGGGCATAAATTCCCATGATGGTCATGGCACAAGCTGCCACAGAGGTAGAACAAAGATCAGTGGGAGAAAAAGCTTCTCCTTTACCATGATTGTCAACCGGGGCATCGGTTATAATCTTCGTGCCACTTTGCAGGTGCGTGCATTCCACACGCAAGTTTCCTAAATATTTCGCTTTTACTGTTGCCATATTTCAATTCGTTTTTAGTTTAACATTTCCACAAATGTAACAAGAAAAACCGAGAGATTTTCATTCCTGGTGATTTTTTACGTTTCCTTCAGCCAAAGCGGAAAGTATTGCCTCCACGGTTCCCTCGATACCCAATGATGAACTTTTCAGGGAAAGGTCATAATTGGCAGGATCACCCCACTTCTTTCCCGTGTAATACCTGTAATGATTGGCCCGTAACGTGTTTATCCTTTCTATTTCCCGTCCAGCCTCCTCCATGGAAAGATGCAAATCCCGGGCAATCCGTTCCCGGGCAAATGTCCGGTCCGCGTAAATGAATACCCGTAAACACCCGGGATATTCCTGCAATATCGCATCCGCGCAACGCCCGACTATGACGCAGGGCCCCTCTTTCACGGCATCCCGCACAAGCTTGCTTTGCGCCACAAAAAGACGATCGTCCGGGGAAAGGTTCTCGTCAACGGGCATCAGATTATCCATAGAGATATATTTCCAAAGCGTCCGGGAGGCCGTCATACGCTGGTCGTGACTTTCCACGTACTTCGTGGAAAGACCACCCTGTTCCACGGTCAGGTTAATCAACTGCCTATCGTAGAACTTCCAACCTAAGCGACGAGCCAGTCCCTCGCCAATCTCGTGTCCCCCGCTACCGTACTCACGAGCTATCGTGACGACCGTATAATTGGTCTTGTCATCTGCCGCTTCCCGGTGACGTTCCAACCAACGCAACAGGAATCCGGCCCGCGGTTGTATTTTCCCCACGAAGAAACCGACAAGAAATGCCGAGAGAATGGTTCCTTCCCGCACCCCTCGTATTTCCCCGAAAAGAATGAACGAGAAAATGATACTGATAATAATCAACGTACAATCGAAACCTATTTTTACCCGGCCAAAAGGCTGCTTCCAGATTTTGGCAAGCGTGAGCATCAATCCTTCGCCCGCACAAAACATCACGTTAGCGGAAACCTGAAATACAATTCCTACCGCCACCAAGACGGAACCGGCCACAACCAGAAGCAGTTTCATCAGGTAAATTCCCGGAACCATCCAGCCAGTAAGCCAAACGGCAAAATCAACAAAAAAGCCAAAAATGACACCTATGCCCACTTGCATATACTGTAATTTCTGGAAGTCCTTACGCAAAATCAGGACCTGCAATAACACAAACACCACATGCATCGCGATCGTGAACTGTCCAACCGTGGGACTTAATCCAAGACTCAACACATAAGGGGGACAAGAAATAGGGGTAATCCCTAAATCCGCACGAATACAAAAAGCAATTCCCAAGGCCATGAAGAACAGACCTGTTACTAACATTCCATACCTCTCTACAATTTCCTTCTTACTCATAATACGTATTTTTTAAACGAATGCGAAATTACAAAAAGACATGAAGAAGCACAATCATATATTTCCTTGTATGCGGGTACAAGCGTATCTCCACGGAGATTGTTCCACACGCTCCATTCCTTTTTCTCGAAGGGATCAAAACAAATCAATTATTTCAGGGTAATATTCAATCTTTGCCTCGGGCCCCGACACGACCACAAGATCAAAACGGAGTTCCAAATCCAACCGGTGGCGCGTGATATAAGCCGTTGCCGCTAATTGCAGATTACGTCTTTTCCGGTAATCCAAAAGTTCGGCAGGATATTCTTCTTTCTGGTAACGTGTTTTCACCTCCACCACGACAATCACGTTTCCGTCCATGCAGACGAAATCCAATTCCAGGTGTTTGTAGCGCCAGTTCCGTTCCAATATGACCATACCACGTTCCTGCAAATAACCAGCGACCTTTTCTTCTCCCCGTTTCCCTAATTCATTATGCCATGCCATATATCAACCTAATCTCTGGAAATGATTATCGCAGTTAAAGGTACATATTCTTTCAAAGATTCCTAAAGTTTATCCCAAAATCTAAAAAAATTATTGTCCTGTTTTTATCCGACAAGCATGTTCCAGTAAGCGGCAAAACGAGCAACATTCCATTCCAGAGATACATACAAGAAGCTATTTCACGGGATAAGGTTTTGAGGTTTTCGACAAAATTCGTACCTTTGTAAGGTTTTTGGGAAAAGTTGTAGTTATGGCTAAAAAAAGAATTTTATTTATATCCCAGGAGATAGTACCTTATCTCCCGGAATCGGAAATGGCACATATCGGCAGGTATTTACCACAAGGAATTCAAGAAAGAGGTAAAGAAATCAGAACTTTTATGCCCCGATATGGAAATATCAACGAAAGAAGGAATCAGTTGCACGAAGTGATTCGCCTTTCCGGTATGAATTTAATCATCAATGACTCGGACCATCCATTGATAATCAAAGTTGCCTCCATCCAAGCCGCACGCATGCAAGTATATTTCATCGACAACGAGGATTATTTTCAACGCAAACAGGTCATTCACGACGAGAATGGAGTATTCTTCCCGGACAATGACGAACGGTCCATCTTCTTTGTCAGGGGTGTATTTGAGACGGTTCGGAAATTAAGATGGGCACCCGATTTGATTTATTGCCAAGGGTGGTTTTCTGCTTTAGCTCCACTTTACTTGAAAAAAGAATATCATGACGACCCCGTGTTCGCGAAATCAAAGATTGTTTTTTCCACGTACAACGACAAGTTCGAGGGAGAACTGGACAAAGACTTCGCGACCAAGGTCATGACGGAAGGCATCGTGCGTAAGGATGTCGCTTTGATAAAAGAGCCGACACACACGAACGTGAACAAACTGGCATTCCAGTACGCTGACGGTATCATATTCAATCATAAAGATGTGGATGACGAACTTCGGGAATTTGCTTCCACGTTGAAAAAACCAACCCTGGAATACCCGGGTGAAGATACCTACATTGACGCGTATTCGGCCTTCTTCGATAAAATCATCGGATAATATAACACGAGCGGCACCCGGTTGCGTTGCCGCTCATTTTAATAAACACAACATCATCATCAAAATTTTTTATCTATGTGTGGTATCGTAGGATATATCGGGCCAAAAGAAGCTTGTCCGATCTTAATCAATGGCCTGAAACGATTAGAGTACAGAGGCTATGACTCCGCAGGAGTCGCTCTCTTGCACGAGGGAAATATCGAGGTTTATAAATGCAAGGGTAGAGTCCTCGATTTGGAGAATCATCTTGAAAATCATGACACGAGGGCTCACCTCGGAATGGGACATACCCGTTGGGCCACCCACGGTGAACCCAATGACATAAATGCACACCCGCACACCTCCACAAACGGGGTATTCTCTATCGTGCATAACGGCATTATCGAGAATCATGCCCTGCTTAAAGAAAAACTACAGGCAAGAGGGTACACGTTCAAAAGCGAGACTGACACGGAAGTGCTCGCCAATCTTATCGAGTACATTTACCTGAAAGGGAATATTGACGCGGAAATGGCCGTACGGCTGGCCTTAGCCAAAGTTATCGGGGCATACGGCTTGGTCGTTATGTGCAAAAACGAACCCGACAAATTAATCGTGGCCCGCAAAGGAAGCCCGCTGGTAATCGGTGTGGGACAAGGGGAATATTTCGTGGCTTCAGACGCCACGCCAATCGTGGAATACACGAAAAATGTCATTTACCTGAATGACGATGACGTGGCCATATTGAAACGGGATGAAATGATATTAAAGACTATCAAGAACACGCCTGTTTCTCTAAGTATCCAACAAGTTGACATTGACATCAACAAAATAGAAAAAGGCGGATTCCCCCACTTCATGCTCAAAGAAATCTTCGAGCAAGTAAATTCCATTTACGATACAATCCGAGGGCGTGTAAATGTAGACGCTTCTGAAATATACCTCGGCGGAATCTCTGAGATTATCCCGAAAATGATCAATGCCAGACGTATCATTATCATCGGTTGCGGTACATCATGGCATGCCGGTCTCGTGGGAGAACACATGATCGAAAGTCTGGCACGTATCCCCGTAGAAGTAGAATACGCCTCAGAATTCCGCTACAGGAATCCAATCATTTTCGAGGATGATATCGTCATTGCCATTTCCCAAAGTGGTGAAACCGCAGATACCTTGGCCGCCATAAAATACGCTAAAGAACATGGGGCTACCGTTCTCGGTATCTGCAACGTGGTCGGCTCCAGCATTGCCCGGGAAACAGACGCGGGTGTATACACCCATGCCGGTCCCGAAATCGGGGTTGCCTCAACCAAAGCCTTTACCGCACAAATATCCGTGCTCATCATGATGGCTCTACAACTTGGACACCGTAAAGGAACCATCTCGGATGAATTGTATCAAAAATACATTCACGAATTATACAACTTGCCAGACAAGGTGAAAAACATCCTGGAAGAAAACGCACAGATCAAGGAGATTGCGGCCACATACAAAGACGCCACCAACGCCATTTATCTCGGTCGGGGTTGCCAATTCCCGGTAGCTCTTGAAGGAGCCTTGAAACTCAAGGAGATTTCCTACATCCATGCGGAAGGATACCCGGCCGCAGAGATGAAACACGGCCCCATCGCCCTGATAGATGAACACATGCCGGTGTTCGCCATCGCCACGAAAGACAATTATTATGACAAGATCGTG
Source organism: uncultured Butyricimonas sp. (assembly GCA_944321845.1). Lineage (GTDB taxonomy): Bacteria > Bacteroidota > Bacteroidia > Bacteroidales > Marinifilaceae > CALUMT01. The sequence goes on along the minus strand of CALUMT010000026.1, from coordinate 8,191 downwards.
TCCAATATCAAAGAAGTCCAATCCCGCAAGGGACACGTGATCGCTTTGGTTAATCCACAAGACACGCAAGTAAACAAACTGGCTGAATACGTGATAGAGATTCCTGAAACACTGGAGTTTTTATCCCCGATATTAAACGTGATCCCTTTGCAACTCATCGCATACCACATTGCCGTGATGCGAGGATGCGACGTGGATATGCCTAGAAACTTAGCGAAATCAGTAACCGTTGAATAATATGTCTATCAAATAATAATAGCCCGGGAGCAACACCCGGGCTATTATTGTAATTATCCACACGAAAGGCAAATCCGTTCGCTGTATTCAGACTATTTATTTACCTAAACGTTGTTGCCATCTCCAGGCATTCGCCAAGGTCTCCTCAATGGGAACTTTCGCACTCCACCCCAATTCATTGTTGGCAAAAGTCGTATCGGCCCAAACCTTCTCGATATCCCCGGCTCTACGTCCAACAATCTTGTAATTTACCTTTACGCCCGTGGCCCGTTCAAAGGCCTGAATAATCTCCAGTACAGAAAGGGCATGTCCTGTCCCAATATTAAAATACTCGTAGTTCTTTTTGTTACGTCCTTCCAACAACCGGTGAATAGCCACCACATGCGCCTTGGCCAAGTCCACCACGTCAATATAATCCCGCAAAGGAGAACCATCGGGAGTATTATAGTCATCCCCGAACACACTCAATTGTTCACGGATTCCAGCAGCAGTCTGCGTCAAATAAGGAATCAGATTATTAGGTATTCCTACCGGCAATTCTCCTATCAAAGCGGAAGGATGAGCACCTATCGGGTTAAAATAACGAAGCGCAATGCTATTCATTTCCGATTGCACCTTCATCAAATCCCGGATAATATCTTCACTCATTACCTTCGTGTTTCCATAAGGAGACTCTGCTTCATGACGAGGAGTCTGCTCCGTGACAGGCAAAACATCAGCCTGTCCATATACCGTACAAGAAGATGAGAATACCAAATTATGAACACCATACTGCCGCATCCCCGACAACACATTCATTAACGCATTAAGATTATTATAATAATACTCCAAGGGTTTAGCAACAGATTCCCCGACTGCTTTCAAAGCCGCAAAATGAATCACAGCCTTAGCGTCCCGATGCCGGGCAAAAAAATCCAAGGTTGCAGGCCGGTCTGTCAAATCAATTTTCTCGAATGCCGGACGAATCCCCGTTATACCTTCAATCCCATCGAGCACTTCAATATTTGAATTTACCAAATTATCCAAAATAACCACCTCGAGCCCATCCTGCTGCAACTCGACAACCGTATGTGAACCTATATAACCGGTTCCTCCCGTTACAATAATTTTCATAGGCAATATTTTTTTCTAATTTATAACATTCTGTCATTCTGCAAAAGACATTACAAAGTAAAGAATAATAATTCGAAATGTCTGCATCCCGTTTGAAGAGAATATGATTTTTCATACCTTTGTGACATGAACAAGTACGTAGAATATATCGAGGAACTATTATATCTTTATGATTGCGTGATCATTCCGAATTTCGGTGGATTCATCGGGGTACACACTAGTGCTACCGTGGACGAAAATACAGGAAATATCATGCCCCCCTCGAAACATATCGTGTTCAACAAATACTTGCAACAAAATGACGGCTTATTAATCAATTGGATCAGCCGTAAAGAACAAATACCATACGAGAAAGCAGAAAGACGCTTGTCCTTGTTCCAGGAAGAACTGAAAGTACGATTGAACCAAAAAGAACAAATAAATTTCGGCTCCATAGGAACTTTCTCTACAGACAAGCGATTCAATATTGTATTTACCCCTTCAGAGCGAAATTTCCTGGTTGACGTGCTAGGCATGCAAACGCTAACGACGGGAATTCATGCCACAACCTCCAAGAAGGTCATTAATATGGATAATGGGAATCTCATTACCCGTTTGTGCAAATACGGTGTTTCAGCCGCAATCATAGCCGGTATCGTCATCATCTCCCAACAGGATTTCTTTAAAACAGACGACAACATAAACACTACCGGTATACAACCTACCAGCGTAAGACACAATACTCCTTCATCCAAACGTCATGCCGTTATTTCCCCGGAACAGGATTTCGTGGATTATGACCCTCTTATCGAAGAAAATAACTAATTTTTCTTACCGCACAGAGAAACCAACACGTACAAGGGTATCATGAAAGATAACCCGCACCATCCCCATAATATCACCATTATCACCAATAATCCCAAGAAAATATACAATAGTCTGTTTTCCCTGAAAGAAAAACTGGTCAATTTCAACGAAAACATAGGTATTTCACTCACCAGCAAAATAGATAGCACGAGTACACATAACGCCAATATAAAGGGATTACCCCATATCGAGAAGAAAACCTCTCGTTCAAAAGTAAAACAGAAAACCAAAGACACCCAAAACAAGGCATTCGCCGGTGTCGGCATGCCAATAAAAGAATGAGTCTGACGACTATCCAAGTTAAACTTTGCCAAACGGTAAATCGAAAAACCCGGAATAATCAACGGGCTATACACCAATATATTTTCAAACCAAGGCTGTAATAGATAAAAAGAAGTAAATGAACGAATCAACACCACTTCCTTTATCAGGAAATGAGCCAGCACTGCCGGTACCAAACCAAAACTCACCGCATCCGCCAGAGAATCCAACTCTTTTCCCATCTCGGATTTCACGTGGAGCAAACGAGCCGTCAAGCCGTCAAAAAAATCAAAAACCATGGCCAACAACACGCACAATGCTGCCAGCAACAACTCCCCGTTATAAGCCAGGAACACGGCAACCGTACCGGATGTAACATTCAAACAAGTAATCAAATTAGGTATATGCTTTCTCATAAACATTATTTTTTACGCCACACGAAAATACGAAATTTTACTATAGCCGACCCCGTATTTTTCTTATTTTCGCGACAAAATACTCAACAAACATGACCAAATTTCTCATAATCAGATTCAGTTCCATCGGGGACATCATCCAATGCATGAACGTGATCAACGGCATTTGTAATCATTTCCCGGATGCAGAAATACATTGGATTGCCCGTGCAGACATGGCCTCATTCCTTCACATGGACAAACGGATACACCGGGTATGGGCCTTCGACAAAAAATCGGGACTGAAAGGATTAATACAAATGGCCAAAGAGTTGAAAAAGGAAAAATTCGATTACATCTATGATGCCCACAGCAACATACGCTCAAATATCCTAAAAGCCATCATACTACCCCCGTTACGACTGTTGTCCTCACATCCCCATTACACGCTTCGAAGCAAAGAACGCTGGAATCGTTTCCTCCTGTTTAAGCTAAGAATCAATCATTTCGACAAGCCGTTCCGGGGTATCGTCTCTTACCAAAAACCACTTACGGCATGGGGCATCACCGATTTCAGTTCCACGTACACCGATTGGCAATTCCCCAAAGAATTCGAGCAACGGTTCCAAGAAACCATATCCTCTCGCACCATCACGCTTGTGCCCTCCGCCAACTGGGAAATGAAACGATGGCCAGTCTGCCATTGGCAGGAATTAATACGCCAACTTCCCGAATTTCATTTCATCATTCTCGCGGGCCCCTCGGACACATTCTGCGAAACGATTAAAGAAACCGCTCCCGATCGGGTAATCAACCTCTCGGGCAAAACCTCCCTATTGGAATCATGTTTCCTCGTGAAAAACTCACGCCTCGTGATTAGCGCGGACACGGGTTTCCTTCACGCGGCAGACCTATTCTCCACGAAAGCCATCGCCCTGATGGGCCCCACCGCATTCGGGTTCCCTACCGGGAAGCACGTGGAAATAATGGGTACCGACCTTCCCTGCCGTCCATGTACCAAAGACGGACGAGGAAAATGCAAACAAAACGTTTGGCAAAAATGTATGGTCGACATTCATCCCCAAGAAGTGGCTCGCCTCGCCCGCCAACTACTACCCTGCCCCTAAATAGTCTTCTTCAAGCGGACATAAAACGTCGTACCCACATTCTCCTCGCTTTCGAACGAGATCTCTCCCCCCATGCTTTCAACAATCTTGTAGGACATAGCCAATCCCAAACCGGTTCCCCCGGATTTCGTCGTGAAATTCGGCTCTGAAATCCGATCCCGTATGCTCTCCGGAATTCCGCTCCCGTTATCCCGCACGTAAAGCGTCACCCGCTCATCCTCTGCCTTAAGGCAAACAAAGATATGCCCCGAACGTCCCTCCGGAATACTTTGCACGGCATTCTTCAATATATTAACAATCACACGATTCATTTGTTCCCTATCCCCGAACACGAACACGTCGGGCATAATATCAAACTCTAATGAATCAACATTCTCCATAAACAACTTCACGCAATTAGCGACCTGCTCACTGAGATTAAACAACTCGTTGTTAGAGACCTGCAACTTGGCAAAATCTGAAAAAGCAGAGGCAATCGAAGCCATATTATCAATCTGCTCTATCAACACCGCCGACACATCCTTCACCCGCTTCCTTAATTCCTCCTCGCTCCCGTGCTCTATTGTCCGCTGCAAGAACTGCAGATTCAGCTTCATCGGGGTCAGAGGATTTTTAATCTCATGGGCAATCTGGCGCGCCATTTCTCTCCAGGCGCTTTCCCGTTCTGAACGGGCCAACTTCCTCACGCTATCGGCAAGCTTATCCACCATCGCGTTATACTCCTTCACCAATGCCCCGACTTCATCCGAACCGTCATACGTGATTTTCTCGTTCACCCCGCCGACCTGCATTCTCCTCAACCGTTCATTAATCAACTGCAACGGTTTCACCACCCTATCCGCAACGAGGGACGACAATATAAATGCCAGCACCATCACCACAATGGCAATATTTACTGAAATGACAACCACCAGCAGAATATCCATATTCAACTCATCCGTCTTCGTGAAATAAGGAATATTCACGACATACTTCTTCCCGTTCACCAGTTCCAACGGCATATAAACCGCTTTATAACCGATCTCCCCGATCTTCTTGTTGTGAATAAAATTCGCCCCCCCTTCCCGGACAATCCGCTGATACGCTACAGGATTCAGCAATAAGCCATCAAACCCGTTCTCGAAAATAGAGCGACGCGATGTCGCCACAAGCCGGCCTCGCCAGTCGTAAATATTGACATCCACCCAAAGCATCGCCGCCAGTTTATCCAATAATTCCCCCATTCTCGCATCCTCCTGTATCCCGATCGTGGCACTCTTCTTCAGCTCGTCCACCACGGATTTCGACAACTCGATCATACGGGCCTTATGGCGATACTCGAAACTCAGCGAGTTTAAACCAATACTCATAACTGTCATAATCAAGAACAACCCAGCGATCAGATAAATCATATTCACCTTAATTCGCGCTTTAAAGCTATTCTGCCGGGTATATTCTCCCGCGTCAAACCGGAAAAATGTCCCGTAGGACGTCAGCAAAAGACTCACCAGAAAAGCATAAAACACGTTCATGTAATACAACCTGAAGACATCCTCGTTCAGACTGATAACAAAGGTACCGTCATTCCCCACCGGAATAATCATGTGGGAATAACCGTCCTTGTCCAACGTCTCCACGTGCGTGTATTCACCCATGCGGGTAATCGACTTGTAATAAGTGAATCCTCCCTCTGAATCGATCAACCGGCCTCGCTTGTACTTGGCAAAGGAATAAGGATACGACACGTAATCCCGCTCCAGGGGAATATGCGCCAGAATCTGGGCGTACCCTATCCCGTCATAATCCTTTTTGGACTCAAAGTTCACGTAAAAACGCACGCTCCTACCCTCGGGAGTAAAATACACGAAACGCCCCAAATACCGGATAATCCCGTCAAACTGCTCTATATGGTAAAAACCGGATCCCTCAACCGGAATCCCATGCAAAGACAACAGATCCTCGTAATCATCCCGCCCGGAATACACGGGGTCTTCCAACCCAGACCTTCGCACCGCCACATCACATTCGAAATGAAAACCGGCAAGATCAATCAACTCCCCGACTATGTATTGCCGCGCCTTCTCTTCCTCTCCCGACACGACCAACGAACTCAAATACTCACTTCCTTTTATCACCGGCCCCACCTCCTTCAACTTCTCCTCAAAAGCGGGATCCCGTTCCTTTATCAACTCCGATGCATACTTCGCCCGAAGGGCAAACTCCCGGTAAACCTCCTTATTCTTTGACAGGAAAACAACATACACGGAAAGCACCGCCAACGCGAGCATAAACAGCGTCTTCTGCGTCTCCTCCTTGACAATATACTCCTTCAATATAAACAGGTAATACAACGACAAGGTAAACAAACACTCCACGGGAGTCAATGACAAATCGAAAACATAACATATCCACGCGCATACACCCAGCACGACAGACACCTCAAACAGCACCCGCTGGAAAGAAAACAACAACTTGAAATAACGGACAGAACTGTTAATCAGCACAATCAATCCCAACCCGATAATAATCAACGTGACGAACACGATGATGGATGCCAGGCTGATATTCATCACCTGAGCGATATTCAGACTGATCGCCGTATTCTCGATCAACGAACTTATCGAAAAATGGAACAAATTCGTGTAAAGGAAAGCAAGCACCACAACCACAGCCATAAAAACATGCCGGAAACGAAGCAAACAAGCCACAACCTCCTTCACCCGCAATTTATACAACGTGATAAAAATATAATGCACCATGCAGAACATGGACACGAACAAATCGCCCACGGAAGCGAAATACACCCCACCAACATTACTATCCTCGAAAATACTCAAGGCATACAGGACATCCGGAACCCGATACGTTATCATGAAAAAACGCATCAACAATATCAGCAACAGAAACAGCACGGAATACAACAACTGCTCGCGGAAAGACCTTGCCAACTCCAACCTGATCTCGTACGCGTATAAAAACAGGTACAAAAACGCGAAATACATGATCAACACCCAGTATCCCGAATGCAAATCCCCCGGGGTCACCCCATCCTCCACCCGGAACAAGGGAACCCCCTCCCGGTTACAAATCAATTGTCCCACGTCATCATCCTTATCCCGGATCACCACCTTCTCCGCGCAATCATCATCAATCTGTAAAACAGGATTAAAATGATTCCGGATATACTTGTTCATCGACGGGTAATCCTCTCGAACCATAATCAAGCCGAAATACTCGTCCTCCCCCTCCCGATACGAACGGACATCATAATACACGTTATTGATCCTCTGGAAAACCGTGTCTGACTTCAACTTCCGGTACAAACCTCGAACCCCCACCTGCTCATCACTCCAGTACACGAGCTTTCCCGCGTGATACACCACCAACACGGTACCCTTCTCCTTCCAGGGAAAAGTGAAATTCACCGAACGCGTGTCAATCTCCCGCAACAACTCATCCACCCTCTCTTCCTCCCGCGTCAAATAATGCTGCAGCAAACCTCCTTGCTTCTCATCCGCGTGCTTAACAAACCCCAACTCCCACACCAGAGCCACCAGCAACGAACAAACAGCACATCCCAGAACAATCCAAAACTTTTTCATAATCTTAATCATGATGATAAGGTTCACCCTTCAATATAGTCATGGCCCGATACAATTGCTCCGTGAAAATCACCCGTACCAGCTGATGGGAAAAAGTCATCCTGGACAAAGAAATCTTCATATCCGCCCGGGCATACACGGGCCCAGAGAAACCGTAAGGCCCCCCGATCACGAAAACCAATCGCTTCACACCATTCAGCATCTTCCGTGCCAGAAAACCGGAAAAAGCCCTGGAGTCCAACTCCTCCCCCCGTTCGTCCAGCAACACCACGTAATCCGAGGCATCCAACTGCCCCATGATCAACTCTCCCTCCCGCTCTTTTTGCTGGGCCTCACTCATATTCTTGACATTCTTCACGTCAGGAATCACCTTCATCTCGTAAGCCACGTAATGTTTCAGGCGCTTCTCGTATTCCGCGATACCTTCCCGCACGAACCCAGCGTCCGTTTTACCGATCACAATCAACAATATTTTCATCCTTGTACACTACTGTCCCGTAAAAGTTGATAAATAGTTCTTTGAAATTATTGAAATATAGTCAATTACGTGGTTTCTTGAGATGAAACGGACTTGATTTTGCAACTTTGCAGTCTAATACAAATGGCTGCTATGTTCCAAGACAAATACGTA
>CALUMT010000025.1 GCA_944321845.1 uncultured Butyricimonas sp. | reverse complement strand
GCACAATGCAGTGGAATGATTTTAAGACATTCAAAGAGAAACGAACTGAAGCTCTTCGTGCCGCATTGATGCTTGCATTTAAATAATGTGTAGGATTGAAGATAAATAAGTTTGCCCTCCATTTCCTCCCATCGCCTCAGACCGTCTCAGACGGTGCGGTTTGTTTGTGCAAATTTCATCGGGATTTGACTAATAGTTTGAAATTCAATAAGCAAGCAATTCTTCAACGAAGACGAGTATTAGACTTTTGAGTCAAAGGATAAAAAATAAGCGAGGATTTTTCCTCGCTTATTTTTTATTTCTTGTCGCCCATCCTGTTCATGGAATTGAAGCGGTAGGTTAAGGACACCGAATAGTAATTCCGGGGTGTCGTGTCGTATGAGGTTTGAGCGTACGTGTCTCTCAGGTAATAGTTCTCGATGTTCTTTTGACGCAGGATGTCCAAAGCTTGGAAACGTAGGTACAATTGTTTCTTTTTGAGGAATTTCTTGCCAAGACTTAAATTCAATGTGCTGTTTGTCGTGGTGACATCCTCTTGTTGCATATTGAGCGTGTAATTGAAGGAATAATCTCCAGCAAGAACAAATTCTTTCCAGGTGGTCCATTTGAAATTGGCGTTGACACTCTCGGAAATCATGCTGGATCCGTCCATGGCGGTATTGGTTGTGTGCGTGTAACTCGTGTTGGAGCTTACGTTGAAATCAATATCCTCCGAAATGTTGCTGTTGATGTTTAAATTAAAGGCTCCCCGGTGCTCATTAGAGAAGTTTTTGATGTTGTCATTGATAGAAGGAGTACGGGAATAATTGTAATTCAATGATGTGCTTATGTTTAGCTTCAACGGGTTCAATTTGAAGGAATAGCTGGTAGAGGCCGATATATTCCATTGTCCGTTCAGGTTTATAGGCATGGTCAGGCGGGCACCTTTCAATATCGTGTAGCCGTTAATCACCGTGTCCTTTTCAATGAATTGGGTCATGCGGGTATTCTGGTTGAACGTGTTGTTGAAACTCAGGTTTGCGTTGAAATAGGAATACGAGTTCTGAGAATACCTGATATCGTTATATTGGAGTGAGAAATTCTGAGAGAATGTTTTTTTGAGATGCGGATTTCCTTTTGAAACGTTTAGCTGATCCGTCACGTCCAGTACGTCCTGCAGTTGATCTGCGCTGGGAGAGGTCGTGTTTCCGTTATAACTGAACTCTAACCGTCGGATGGAATCTATCGTGTAGCTGAGGTTTACCCGGGGAGATAAGTCGCAGTATTGACTTCTGACAATGGAATCTCCGGTATTGAGATATTTGTAAGATACCTTCTCGTCAGCCAGTTGTATGCCCAGGTTGGCTGATAGGTAGAAGCCCTTGGGATTGTAATTGAAACCGGCGCTGATGGTATTGTTTAATCGGGTTTGGGTGGTTTGGTGCGTCAGGGCACTGTCAATCCCGATGAGTTTCGTGAATCGTGAATCCTCGTAGGACATACTCTCCCGGTTGGTTTGGCTCTTGCTGTAATTGAACGTGTAATCCAGCGAGAGGTTAGTTTTCTCCGCTATGGATTTCGTGTAAGTGGAAGAGGCGGAAAGCGAGTTGTTGATGGTTTCTGAGTGGTTGACAAGATTGCGTAGGGTATCTTTTTTATTGATGATACTGCTGTCTTGTTGCGTACCGTTGGTCTCGGATTGGCTGATGTTTCCGTTAAAACGCAGATTAAACGTGCTTCCAAAAGCGAATCTGTGAGCCCAGTTTACACTTCCCCCGGCATTGGTTGAAACCGTGTGGTTAACGCTTTGAGAGTTCGTTATGTTGACCGTGTCGCTATTCTCGATACTGTTTCCTAAATTCAGTGAACGGGAATTCGTCGTGCTACGGCTGAACGAGGGATAGAAACTGATTTGATTCTTGGCCTCGTAATTCTGGTTTATAAATTGAATCCGGACATTATGGTTGTTACCGTCGCTCCACGAGTGCGATTCGTTGCTGAGAATACGGTTGTCGAAATAATCGGTCGGGAAATAATCTTGTTTGTTGAACGAGGCGGAATAACTTTCGTTGTTTCTGTAACTGTAGCTTCCCCCGAGTAACAGGTATTTTCTGAACGTGTTGGAGAAATCTATGGAGAAATTGTTGTTCGTGTTATCACCTCCTTCTCCTTTGTAAATGGGATCAGGCAATTCCTCTCCCTGACTTGTCCTGTTCGTGGAGGCACTTACCGAGAATTTTTGCTTCTTGTTGAAAGCATTGGCGTTGGCACTGAGCGAGTAATTGTTATCTTTAAAGGTGTTGGAAATGTTTTCCGAGATGCTGTGTTCCAGTGAGGCGTTTCCGAAAATCTTCATCTGGTTCGGGTTCTTGGTTTCGATATTCAGGGAACGCAATCTGTTTCCGTCATCAAAACCCGAAAATTTGGATTTTTCGTTTTTGTCATCGTACATCTTGATCTTGGAAATAATATTGGCAGGCAGGGTTTTCAAGGCCGTCATCGGGTCATTGATGAAGTACTCCGTTCCGTCAATATATAGTTTTTCAACCTCTTTACCATTGACAACCAGTTTCCCGTCGATGATCTGGAATCCCGGTAATTTTTTCAGCAGGTCTTCCAGGTATGCGTCCTCGGAGACTTTTACGGCCATGGCGTTGAATTGTGTGGTGTCTCCATTTTGGGTGACGAGGGGAGGAGTGGCCGTGATCGTGACTTCCTCCAGTACTTCTGACGATAGTTTTATATGTCCGATATTCGTGTCTGCTTTTACGGTAAATCGGTGGGTGGTGGGTTTATATCCCACGAAAGATGCGGTGAGAACCAATTCTCCCTTCGGAATGTTTTGCAGGACAAATTCTCCCATGATATTGGTGACTGTTGTCGGCTGTTTGTTCGTGCCGATGTAAATATGAGCTCCTGGTAAGGTTTCTTCAGGGGTTTCCCCGACGATATATCCTTTTACCGTGTAAACGGAATCTTTTTTCACCAGAATAGGGGAGGTGATTTTCTTTTTCGTGCTGTCAGTTGGCTGTTGGGCATATCCTGAGATCGAGACCAACAGTAAGGAGATAAACACGATAGCTTTAGATAGATAATATGGTGTCATGAGTTTTTTGTTCTTGTTTTAACAAAATTATGAATATAAAGTGGATGTTTTTTTATATAAAATGAATTTATGATTTCTTTAATGGAACCTTTAACAAAAAATTTAGAAATAGGATAGTTGTTAGTGGAAGTAAATAGAACAAAAAAGAAGTCAAAACACGTGGTTTTGACTCCTGCTATAGGTTATCAAGTGAGCCAATTTGGGGATTCGAACCCCAGACCTACGCATTACGAATGCGTTGCTCTACCAGCTGAGCTAAATTGGCATTGACGGGTGCAAATGTACGATTATTTTTTTAAATGAAAAATTCTGGACGTATTTTTTGATATTAATTTTTCAAACAATTTTCCTGTTGGAAATTTGTATTTCTTATTACTTGATAAATAAGCTGATAGCAACAACGAGTAACATGACTAACAGGAAGTAACGAATGTATTTTGGACCCCATTTCACGCTGAAACGGACTCCTAACCAGGCTCCGAGCATGTTCCCGCATGCCAGAATGAGGCCTATTTTGAAATCGACCAAACCATTGTAGATGAAAATCCCTAGGGCGATAATCGTGTAAAATAACACGATAAACAGTTTTAGGGCATTGGCTTTTAGTAGGTTGTATCCGCATCCCAGGACGAGTCCGGCAAGCAGGAAAAATCCGATGCCGATTTGGATGAATCCGCCGTACACTCCCAACAGGAAAAAGGTAAGAAACCGTATCCACGGGGAACGGAGGCGGGGATTTTCCGCGTTCGCCTTTACCCAGGCATTGGGATTGAATAATACCAGGAAGAACATGACGATTAGCAATCCCCCGATGACTTTCTGGAATAATTCTTCATTGATGTCCACGGCGATGAAGGTCCCGAGAATACTTCCCAGGGCGACGGGGAACAGTAGATGGTAATCCGTGCGCAGGTTAATCAGCTGTTTCTCCTTGAAGCCTTTCACGGAGACGATGTTTTGCAAAAGAATGGCTATGCGGTTTGTTGCGTTAGCCACGTTGGCGGGCAGTCCCAGGAATATCAGGAAGGGGACTACAAGAATGGAACCGCCTCCGGCCAGCGTGTTGATGAATCCGGCCGCGGTTCCCAGTACTATCATTATAATAATGTCCATTGCGTTCATGCGGACAAAAGTATAAAATTTCAGAATACCTGTTTCACGATTTCTTTCACGTTATCGGATTTCCCCATCGTGTAGTAATGTATGGCGGGGACTCCTCCGGCCAGCAATTCCCGGCTTTGCTGTATACACCACTCGATTCCCACCTGTTTGGCCTCCTGTGGGGTGCGGCTGTGTCGGATGGCATATTCCAGGTCTTCTGGAATATCGATACTGAACGAACGGGGAAGCGTCTCGATATGCTTGGGGGTGGAGATGGGTTTCAGGCCGGGAATAATGGGAACGGTGATACCCTGTGCCCGGCATTTTTCCACGAAGGAAAAGTATTTCTGGTTGTCAAAGAACATCTGGGTTACAATGTAATCGGCACCCGCTTCCACTTTCTGTTTTAAATACTCGATATCACGGGTGAAATTGGGGGCCTCGTAATGTTTCTCTGGATAGCCGGCCACCCCGATGCAGAAATTAGTCGGGACGGTTTCCGTCAGCGTGTCATCCAGGTATATTCCCCGGTTGAGGTTCTTGATTTGCTGTACCAGTTCCTGGCTGTGGCGGTGTCCTCCCGCTTCCGCGGTGAAATGGCGTTCCCCGGGAATGGGATCTCCCCGTAACACCATCACGTTGTCGATATCCAGGAAGTTCAGGTCAATCAGGTCATTCTCCAGTTGGTGGGCGGTAGCTCCTCCGCAGACCAGGTGGGGCACCACTTCCACGTGGTAACGTTTCATGATGGCGGCGGCCAGGGCCACCGAACCGGGGCGTTTGGTGACGGTCACCTTGCGGATACTCCCGTCCGGGGCCTGCCTGTATTCCACCTCATCCCGGTGGAAGGTGATGTTGATAAATGGAGGCGCAAATTCGATAAGGGGTTCGATGGCCTCGTACAGTTTGTGTATATCCCCGCCTTTCAGGGGAGGGACAATCTCGAAAGAGAATATAGGTTGTTTGGCTTCGTGTATAATATCAATGACTTTCATAATAGGCTTCATTTATTCGATTCCAATACTGAAATATCTGGCACTCGGGTGGGAGATCAGCATCCCGCAGAGGCTGGTGCTGGGAGTGATGGAATAGTTCTCCGTCAGGCTGACGCCGATTTGCGCGGGTGCATCCAATAGCTCGAAGGCCACTTTCTTCAGGGCATGATCCGGGCAGGCCGGGTACCCGAAGGCCGGGCGAATGACGTGCGTTCCTTCCTCCACCTGCTCCTGCATCCATTCGGCGGTCGCTTCGGTCAGTCGGGCGCAAATGCTTTCCCGCAACAGGTGATGGTAGTCCCGGGCATCTTTGGCGGCGACCTTATTCTCCACTTTCAGGCAGAACAGCCCGATGGCCCGTGTTCCTATTTCCCTGGGGGGTATAAAGTCGGCCAGAGAAAGGCATTCCGCCTGATCCAACCGTTGACGGGGCATGGGTAGGCGTACGCCGTTCTCGAGGACAATGTCGTCATTCTCGGCGTAGGCGTCAAAGAAACGCACGACCAGGGAAATGTCCACGTTGTCTTCCAGAATCATTTCGTTCAGCACGGCGAGGGCGTTGTTGTGTAATTCCTCGGCTTCCTCGTTCGTGTAGACGAGTTCCGGGTATTTCCCTTTGAAACCCCAGAAATGGAAGAATGGGGTCCAGTCTATACGGCCGATGACTTCCGCTATATTCAGGTGTTTGGCCAATAGGTTGTGTTCCCCGAAATTGCTTGGCGGTAATTGTTTCCAGTCGTATTTCGGGGCACGTTGGCGAGCCTCTTCCGGGGAAATGTATTTTTGTTGCCGTCGGGCATACAATTCCCGGGTCCGTTCCTGTTCTTCCTTGATTTCCAGGATGTAATTTCCCCGGTCTTCCAGCAGGCGTTTGATGATATGTACCGTGCATGAGGCATCTCCTCCCGCAATGACACCCGCGTCATACAGCGGGGCAAGTTTGACGGCCGTGTGTACTCCGGATGTTGTGGCGCCTCCCACGATGAGGGGAATGTTCATTTGCTCTTCCTGCAATCTTCTGCACAGTTCCTCCATTTCTCCCAGGGAAGGAGTGATTAACCCGCTTACCCCGATGATGTCGGCCTGGTGTTCCCGTGCGGCCCGGATGATATCGGCGTTATCTACCATGACTCCCAGGTCGATGACCTCGAGATTGTTGCATGCCAGAACGATGTGGACGATATTTTTCCCGATGTCATGCACGTCGCCTTTTACCGTGGCCAGGATAACGCGGGGACGTCGGTTGTCTTCCCGGTTGGCAGCAGCATGGGCTTCCAGGGCCGGTTGCAGGAGAATGACCGCTTCTTTCATCACCCTGGCGGATTTTACCACCTGAGGCAGGAACATCTTACCTTCCCCGAATAATTCTCCCACGCGGTTCATGCCTCGGGTGAGGGGCCCGTCGATAATGCTCATGGGAGAGGGGTATGTGTTGAGTGCCTCGGAGATATCATCCTTCAGGTGTTCCGTGACGCCTTTTATCAGGCTGCGGGTCAGACGTTCATCCAGGGGAAGCGTCTGCCAGCTCTCGTTTTCCCGGTTGGAGGTGTCTGCTACCGAAGCTTTGTATCTTTCAGCCAGCAGCAACAGTTTTTCCGTCGCTTCCGGACAACGGTTTAACACCAGATCCTCGGCTGCCTGCAGTAACTCGGGTTCTATATTGTCATAAATCTGTAATTGTGCCGGATTCACGATAGCCATATCCAGCCCGGCCCGGATGGCGTGGTAGAGGAACACGGAGTGCAGGGCCTCCCGGATGGCGTTATTTCCCCGGAAGGCGAAAGAGAGGTTCGATACCCCGCCCGAGGTACGGCTTCCAGGCAGGTGTTTCTTTATCCATTCCACGGCCCGGATATAGTCCACGGCGTAATTGGCATGTGCTTCGATACCGGTGCCGATGGTCAGGATGTTCACGTCGAAAATGATGTCTTCCGGTGCGAAGCCCACCTCTTGGGTCAGTAGGGTATAGGCCCGTCGGCAAATGTCTATCTTCCGTTGGTAATCGGTTGCCTGGCCTTGTTCGTCGAATGCCATAACGACAACCGCGGCTCCCAGGCGATGGATCTCCCGGGCTTTGCTTGTGAAAGCCTCTTCACCTTCTTTCAGGCTGATGGAATTGACAATACATTTTCCTTGAGCGTTCTTCAATCCGGCCAGCAGGGTTTCCCACTTGGAAGAATCGATCATCAGGGCAGCCCGGGCAATGTCGGGTTCATTCTCGATGATTCGGATGAAGTGCTGCATCTCGGCGGTACTGTCCAGCAGGGCATCATCCATGTTGATATCGATGATGCTGGCCCCGGCTTCAATTTGCTTGCGGGCGATCGTGGCGGCTTCCGTGTAATTCTTTTCCCGGATGAGGCGGGCGAACTTGGCGGAACCGGCTACATTCGTGCGTTCCCCGATATTCGTGAAATTCCGTTCTGTCTTGTCGACTACCACGGCATCCAGTCCGCTCACCTGAAGCCGGTGGGTTGGGGCAGCCGGTTTGCGGGGGGCAATCCCCTGCAGAGCCTGGGCGATGGCCCGGATATGGGCGGGGGTTGTTCCGCAGCAACCTCCGGCGATATTGATCAGCCCTTCTTCTGCCATGGCCCGGATGCACTTGGCCGTGTACTCGGGACTTTCCCGATAGGCTCCCATTTCGTCCGGTAATCCCGCGTTGGGGTAAATGCTGAAATAGCAGGGAACCCGGGGGGATATTTCCCGGGCGAAGCGATGCAATTCCGAGGCTCCGAAAGAACAGTTCAGTCCGAAACTCAATAACGGGTAATGGGAGAGACTGGTGTACAGGGCTTCCAGTGTCTGTCCGGTTAACGTTCTTCCGATCAGGTCGTTCACGGTGGCGGATACCATCACGGGCAGGTGGCTTCCCGCCTTTTCCTGGGCTTGTGCGATGGCGTATAAAGCGGCCTTGGCGTTCAATCCGTCATAAACCGTCTCCACGAGCAACAGATCCACGCCACCTTCGATAAGGGCTTCGACCTGAATTCTGTAAGCTTCGGCGAGTGTATCGAAATCAATGGGTCGATAAGCCGGTTCCTCCGGGTTCACGGCCAGGGTCAGGGATTTGTCCGTCGGGCCGATGCTTCCGGCGACAAATATCTGCCGTTCCCGGCACGCGTCTGCCGCTTCCCGGGCTAATCGGGCTCCGGCGAGGTTTATCGCGTGGACATGTTCCTGGCAGTGGTATTTGGCTTGCGAGATTGCGTTGGCGTTAAAGGTGTTCGTTTCGATGATATCCGCCCCGGCCTCGATATAGCTTTGGTGTACTTGCCGGATGACGTCCGGACGGGTCAGGTTCAGCACGTCGTGGTTCCCTTTCAGGGGAATCTCATGATTCGGGAATACCTCTCCCCGGAAATCGGATTCCGTCAACCCGTGTTGCTGGAGTACGGTTCCCGTCGCCCCGTCCAGTATCAGTATTCTATGTTGTAACTCATCAATGATCATGGTTGAATAGTTTTAGTTTAAACTTCCCGCAAATGCCTACTTTATCATCTTTTATGCAAATAGCGGATAGAATGTCTTTTTCTTTTTCCAGTTTTTCCACGCACACGGGGATGTCTCCCGATTCCTGTATCGTGTTGGCGAAAGCCGTGGCATAGGCGTCGGCCAGGGCGCACTCCTTGCAGATGATCATGACGGCATCCGCTTTCCCGAAACTGAGCGAAGGCCCGACGGTCCCCGAGGAGGTACAGATTCCCAGGGGTGAGAATTCGGCGGGAACCTGTACGCCTACTTTGTCAGATAGGGGAGAGGAGCCCGCGAATACGGCAATGTCCATGTCTTCCCGGATATCCGCGTAAATGTCTCCCCCGTTTTCCACGATGACTTCCCGTGTTGCGAATCTTTGTCGGATGGCTTGTCCGACCCGTTGGGCCACGGCTCCGGCCACGGCGCTCATCGGGCCGATACCTGCCTGTCGGGCAGCGGTTGCCATTTCCTGCAGGATGGCTGGAGCCGATTCGTCGGGAGTGTAGGGACATAAGGCCTGGGTGTATTCCTTGTCCGTGGCCAGGTAAGTCTCCATTTCCTCCCTTAGCCGACGGACGATTTCCTCCGTGAATGCGGCCATTTCCGGCTGATAGGATGCCGTGTCGACACCGATCCATAGGTCGGTCTCTTTCACCTTGCATGTGAACGATCTCCATCGTCCTTCCTTCAAGTGATCCCTGTATGTGCGTTGCTGGTATTCCACGGCGTGATTCAGTTAATGGTGGAGAATTCTATTCGGAACAACTTTTGCGGGCAGGCCGTCAGGCACAACTTGCAGGCGATGCACTTTTCCGGGTTGAAATGCAGTTTCCAGTCGGGGGCGCCGATGGTCAGGGCTCCGGAAAAACAGGCGGAAACGCAGTTCCCGCAGTTGATGCAGCGTTTTTCATCGTATGAAACCTTGCTGGACACGGGACTGACTCTCACCCCGTTGCTGATGAGGAATTGTTTGGCTTTTTCCAGTTTCTCCTGGTCACCTTCCAGTTCTACGAGCAGCGAACCGATTTGTCCCGGTTGTATCTCTGCTTTTAAAATATTCACTTTCACGTCATGTACGCGGATTAACTCGTAAGTTATCGGGGTCCCGGAAATACCGGCCGGGAAATTTAATATCATTTTTTGTGTCATGGTGTTGTCTGTTTAATGGAATCAAATACCTGTTTCGTCTTCAAATCCTCTCACGGTGAGTGGTTTCACGCTTGTATTGGTCGGCATGGGCCGCACGGGTGCGGATAGGGTGAATTTCCCGTTGGTGATCCAGGATTTCAGGATATCCGCGATTTCCCTGGCTTTGGCCAGGCTCGACACGGGAGCCGTCCTCACCTTGCGTCCCTGAATCTCGATTTCCCCGGAACGGAGGGCGGCGTAATTCGTTCTGCCCAGGATTTTGTATCCGTCCCCGTAATCGGAAATGGTCGTCTCGATTTGTTCGTTACGGATGGAAACCCGATGGGCCAGATCTTCGTCCAGCACCGGGATGGGTATACCCAGTCCCACGAACAGGCTCACGCCGTATTTCTCGTAATACGCTGCCCGCAGGAAGTCGGTACTCATCTGTTTCAGGTCTCCGACCACGGCCAGGGTGCGGGCGTTGGTCACGGGAATACCGTGTTCGTTGACTTCCCGGGTGGAATGGAATTGCGTACCGTTCCAGGCCACGTAGCCCTCCGTGCCGCAGAGGAAAATCCTGGTTCCCAGTCCGATAGTCCTGCACTCGGGGTCATTGATGAGGGGGGACAACTCGCCGGCCGTGCTGTATGCCGCGTTGCGCAGTTGGGGGAGGAGGGTTCCCATGTAGGTATGTTTGATTTCATTCGTGGAATTGACAGCCACGTTGTAGTTCTGGTAAGCGTTGCGGGGATTGTACAGGTATGCCTCGTTGATACTGTCTTTGGTAATCAGTGTTTTGATGTGTCGGCGGGGATAGTCGTCCGTTCCCTTGCCCCAGGCTTCCAGCACGATCTCTTTACCGGCCACCAGCTCCTCGATGATATGGGCACCCCCGTAGGCCGGCCGTTCGGGATTGCAGTCAGTGGCACCCACGTAGGTATCCACGGCTGCCAGTCCGCCGCAAACCCGCACCCCGTTGAGTTCTATTTTCTCCATGCGGATTCCGGGGGTGGGGTGTCCGAAATTCAGGAAAGCCCCCGAGGAACACATGGCCCCGAATGTCGCGGTTGTCACGACATCCACCTTTTGGGCAATCTCTTTCGGGGATAATGTTTTTGCCAGTTCGGAAACTTCTTCCGCGGTAAGAACAACCGCTTTTCCTTTGCTGATTTTATCGTTGATTTCTTCGTATGTTTTTGCCATAATTCATGCGTTAAATAATTGGAATTGTTGGGGTTGAATAAAAAGATTCCTTGTCTGACCACCTTGTAGTCAGTCTGTTGCATGCCTGTCGACAACTTGCGGTTCACGCGGAAACATCCTTTTCATCCCTCGCGCGGGAGAATGTGACCGACACCGCCTGTCATCTTGCAGGTAGTAACAAAAAAGTGAAATCTAAAGTCCGGGGTAAATAAAAAGATCAGCGCATGCAGCGCATCCGCATGGATAGGGCAACAGAAATGTAACGATGGTTTTGAATGTCAAGTTCGACAATGCTTGTCTGGTTCCGAAGTTCTGTTTCTCTTTTCATCTCTTTCCTTTTTAATTATAATTCCTGTTTCATCAGGTCAGGTATTGGCACCTTTCGCCTTGGGCGCAGGTTGCCGGAGTTTCATGGAGCCTGTTCTCTCTACTCCTCTTTATAATTTTCGTCTTGGGGGCTAATACACCCTTGACCGTTGCAAATTAACTGGGATTATTTGGAAAAAGCAAGAAAAAACGGGAAATATTTTGGCTATGCCGAAAAAAAAGAATAACAGCCATACCGGAAAGAAGGTATGGCTGTTATTCGGGGAGGGGGAGAAAAATCAAATAATCTTAAACCCGATAGTCAGGTTCCAACTCTGGGGAGCCTTGGCCCCGTCCCCGAATTTCCGGAAACCGAACTCGTAGTCGAGGTCTAACGTGATTTTCCACAAGTCTATACCTCCCCCGACTTTCCCGTTCCACATGGTTTTGTCGGCATTCTTGAACAGGTCCTTATCGATGTTTTTCGTGGTGAAGGAGGCCACGGGTCCGGCGAATCCCCGAAGTTTGAAGATGGGCGCCTTGATGAAATAGTACCCGAGCATGATAGGTACATCCACGGAGCGATATTTCAATTTACTGTCGTACGTTTTGTTGTAGCTCTGTTTGTTCGAGAAATTCAATCCCGGTTCGATATAGAGTTTCCCGAGATTCAGTCGGGCGAAAGCCCCGAACATGTATCCCCCGTGGGATTCGATTTTCATGTCCTTTACCTTGATTTTCGTGTCATTCCAGCCCCCGCGGATTCCGATGTTCAACGGGAATGACTGGGCGGCGGCCGCCATACTGATGATACTGAATAATAAGATTACGGTAATTCTTTTCATGTGCGTTGATTTTTGTGTTTTATACTTGTTCTGTCCGTTTAAATTCTGATAAAATAATACCGGTGGCGACACCCACGTTGAGTGATTCCGTGGACCGTTCGCTTCGGGCGAAACTGGGAATCGTGAGTCGGTGGCTCACCAGCCGTTCGATATCCGGGGAAATACCCTGTCCCTCGTTCCCCATGACGATGAATCCCCGGGAGGAGAGGGGAGTGCGGTAAATGTTCTCGCCATGCAGGAATGTCCCGTGGCACGGGAAATCCGGCGAGGTGTATCGGGTGATCAGCTCCACCAGGTCAGTGTAGAAGACCTTGACCCGGAAAACAGCCCCCATGCTGGCCTGTACGGTTTTCGGGTTATAAACCCCCGCACAGGCGGCATCACAGAAAACGTAGCGGATGCCGAACCAGTCGCAGACACGTAGGATGGTTCCCAGGTTTCCCGGGTCCTGAATACCGTTCAGAATCACGGATAGGGATGTCTGGATATCGGTCGGTAACGCCGCGTTCTGGGGTATCTGGGCGATAGCGATGACTTCCGGTATGGATTGGAAATTGGACACGCGAGCCATTTCGTCCTCGGTCACGGGAATAACGTCATATTGCCCGATGATGGTCTGGTTCTGCTCGATCCAGGCGGGAAGGGCAAGCAAATGCTCTATGGTAAGGCCGGAGAACAGCAGTTCGTTGACCAACTTTCCGCCTTCTACCTTGAAAGCGTTATACTTTTCCCGGTATTTTCTTTTTTCCAGATTCTGGATGACATTCGTTAGATGTTTGCTGAGCATAATATTTTGAGCCTGCTGGTAAATAATGTACAAACATACGACTTTTTTCAGATTAAATACCTCCTCGGGCCTGTCATCCGTCGTTTTTTGCCATATTTGTCCCGAATCAGTCCCAAACCATTCCCCAATCAGAGACGCTCGCGAATGGGAAGGAAACGCCAGTGTAACGAGAGAGATTCGGGGGAAACTGGGCGAAACCTTAGCGAAACTCAGAGTCGTTCTCTCGGCTATTTCCTCCCGTTCTTATCCATGACAAATGGCTGCTTGCAATCAATAATTTGTAATTAATTGGCAAATCATCTGCATATTATTTGCGTATTTTTACGCTAATGATACGCAGATGATACGGAATTAATACGGAAATACTCGCCATGAAATACAGATAAACAGCGGGTTAATCTAGGACTAGAAAGGGAGACGTGAATGGGGAATTCTTCGGCTGAACTTACCGGATGCCCTGGAGAAGGCGTTTATCGAGCTCGGCGAGGAAATTCTCGAAGAAGCGGAGCTGGTTGGTGGTGAGGACGGCCTTGTTGAGGGTATTGGAGAGGTTGCAGCCCTCGTCCACGTGGAGTAGTTGCATGAGGTAGCGGATGCAGTGGATCATGCGGGCGTCGGAACGGATGGGGATGATTTTCTCGCAGACGAACAGGGCCCGGACGAAACGCACGAACTCCATGCGGGAACCCTCGAAGCGGAAGGGGAAATTGGCAATGGCGGGAGGTAGCGGGGAAAGGAACTCCAGCAACAGGGAGACGGAAGCGTACTGTTCCCGGAAATATTCCTTCAACGCCTGGTTCAGCTCCCGGTCCTGGTACATGGACTCTTGCCCGTTTTCCTCGACGAGAACCCGGTAGCGGGTAACCCGGTTGCCGTTTATCTGAAAGGTATTGTGAATCTCGATGAGCAACATGCGGACAATCCGCGATTCGCCCTCGGTGTCCTCGCTGGAATAAAGGATTTCCTTGCAGTAATCCATGGCCCGGTGCTGCAGGGCGTAAAGCTGTTCCCGGAAGGCCTGGAGCCCGTTGCAGTCATTCACGGTGAATTGTAGAGGCGAACGTCCGGTGACACGCACCCGCGTGTTTTTCACGGCGTTCAGGTAATTTTCTATCATTTGTCGTTCCATCATGTATCATTTAAAAGATTAATAAAAAAGGACGATGGAAAACATCTTTGATTCCCACCGTCCAGCACGCACCTATTTTAATCATTCTCGTGTATGAATCACCCTGATTTTGTATCCATCCTGCAGGTGATTCCATTTATTCCTTATTTCTCTCCCCGGTTATATCCTCGTGTTGACATGAAATCTTTCCTGAGTCATTTCTTCTTTTTTTGAGTAAGGTCTGCAATGGCTTCACGGAGTTCATTCCCCAGGAGGCCTTTGGCGGCGATGTTGCCGTCAGCGTCAACGAGTATTGTGTAGGGGAGTATTCCGTTTAGCATGTATGTTTCTGCCAGGGGAGAGGCCATGCCTAACAGGTCGCTTCCATTGGACCAGATAGAGATGCCGTCTTGTTCGATAGCCCGTTCCCAGGTAAAACGATTATCATCCAATGAAATACTGATGATTTCAAATCCCTTCGGGCGGAATTGCTGGTAAATGGTGATTAATTCCGGGTTAATTTGACGGCTGGCAGCGTCCCAAGAAGCCCAAAATACGATTAATTTGATTTTAGCGGGAACGGCAGAAAGGGTTAGGTCATCGCCATTCGGTCGTTTTACCGTGAAATCGGGAGCCGGTTTTCCCGGAGTGAGGTTATCGTATCGGGTCATTGCTGCTTCCACCGCTTTTCCGGCAACTGTTCCTAACGCGATATCGCTTAATAACTCGTATTTTTGGCGGGCTAGTTCTTCACCATCCGTTCTGGCACTTGCGGCCACCACGTAAGCACTCACGTAACTGTCCGGGTTCGAGCGAATCAATTCCAGTGTTTTTTGTACCGAAATTTTGTAGGCAGCATCCAGGCGGGTTTGCAACAGGGCTTTTGCCGCATCATTTTTCGCGGAGGAATATTCCGTCATCACGGTTTCCTGCTCGGCGGCGTATTCCTGTGCTACCCGGTTAAATTTGTTATACAACTTTGCTGCTTCGCCCCCACCGTTCACGGCGGCACCTTCCGCTGTCACTTGCATTTGGTACAAGGTATTTTCCAGCATTAACGGTACGCTGTTTTCAATACCGTTGAATACGAGATTTACCATTCGTATATTTCCCGGCACGGTGCCGCTTAGCACGAATGCGTCATTCACGATGGTTGCCGATGCTAACGTGTCGACACAACCAAAATCAGCCGTTACCACGTGAACCTTATCCGTGGTTATTCCGCGTAATTTCCCGGAAATCGTGTAACCGTCCTGTGCGGCCACGGACATACTCAATAAACTTCCAATAAATAGTAATCCAGTCTTTTTCATATTCTTATAGTTTCAATTGTTTTTGTACTGAGAAATTAATCACGATTTCTCTAATTCCTGTTTTGAATTACAGGTAGTCCAAAATAGGAGAAACGAAAATTCGTTGATAGGCGGGGATGGTCGAAGTAATCGTGCAACTACTTTCTTTTTTGTGTTTTCAGAAATCAATGAATTCCTATGGTGCTTCATTAACAAGTAAATTAATAACTTTCATCTCTTCAAAAGGAAGTAGTTTGTTCGAAGAGAATGCAATATCTTGTTCGATGATTACATCGGAATCTACATAACTCCAAGAGAATAGAATAATCCCAAATGAGAATAAAAATAAGTTCATCCCCATGCGTGTTATGATGGTTTGAACTGATGTTTAAATGAATCGTGGTATCGAATTTTGGTTTAATGAAGGCGACCGGAAGGTCGCCTTCATGGGATTTATTCTGGCAATGTTAGTTCTGCAAGCGGGATAAACTTCCCGAGACGGAGATTGTACAAGCCTTGACCGCTAACGGATCCGATTGAGCGATTACTCATAGTTAATCGGATGTAGCGTGCTTGGGTTTGTAGATCTTTCGGTACAGAAATAAAAGTTTCTTCTCCTGGAGAATTACCGATCGTGACACTTCCATCCGTGTAACTGGCGTCTGTCC
The DNA here is from genome assembly GCA_944321845.1 of uncultured Butyricimonas sp. Lineage (GTDB taxonomy): Bacteria > Bacteroidota > Bacteroidia > Bacteroidales > Marinifilaceae > CALUMT01. Next base: position 28,178 of record CALUMT010000025.1, on the reverse strand, counting down.
AGTTGTAACCATCGGAGGAAAATTCGATCATTAATGAAGACAGCAAGTAATCGGTATCTCCCATTTGATTCCGGCTCGGTTGTCCCACTTTGAAGCCAACCACCGTCTGTGGATTTACCATGTCGAAAGTTACTGTAATAATGGAAGCTCCTAATGTTTGATTGGGTTCGAAATAAACCTCTTCTTCATAGGGGCCCCAATATGGGTCTTCAATTATACGTGGGCCATCGAAAAGTAACATGGCAACCCCGTTTGTCACGTAGCCGTTACGAAGCGTGTCTGAACAGGTCATTTCCCATCCCGTGGTATCTAATGGGGTATACGTGGGTTTATTCATCAAATTGGCATCTGCCATTTCGACGAGATTGAAATCCTGATCTACTTTTCCGGCGCTTTTTAACGCTTCGAGGTAATCATATCCCCAATCATCATATCCAAAATAATGTTCATTATAACGTTCAACCACTAAATTGGGGTTTAGTTTCTTTAGAAAAGATAACATGACTAATCCCACATATTGATTTGTGGTACTTGAGAAATCCCAAGTGAAACTGGGTTGCATGTAACGGTTTTTGCCAAGAATGACTTTTTCAAGCGCTGGGAAGTACATTAAATCTTGCATGGATTCAAGGTCGTAATCCAATTCCAACACTTTTATCTCGTTCAAATGGTTTTCCCAATCTGGCCCTTCTTTCGCAAGCATCAACTGTGAGAATTCCGTGGACCAGATTCTTTCATTTAAGTTTAAGGCTTCATCTTGGAAATTAATCCGATCAATACAGGCATTTAGTTTTCCTTTGCGTTTGAGTGTTATCGGGCGATTAAAATCAATTTGGGCATTCGCATCCTCTGGTAATAGAAAGATGAAGTCACGACAAAGTAACGTGGGACCATACCAATCATAATAAAGCGAGTCTGGCATGTGTTCTTTGATATCCCATGTCATTTCTTCTTCTTTTCCGATTTCGTGATAACATAATAATAGTTCATCAACGTTCTCGTTATCCTGATCGACTACAATTGCCAATTTGTTACCCATACGACTGAATGCAGAAATTCCTCTGGTAAAAGTACGTAAATCTTCGTGAGTGTAAGTATAAGGACGTCCATATTGCTCTTCAACTAATGATTCCGTACTATCTGCCGCCACGTTACTTACACGTATGGTATAAGTAGCGTCCATTAGATTTTCTAGATAGGTAGTGTCCATCAAGTCTCCTTCATTCTCTATGTTTGAGCGGTCAATGTAACGCACGAAAGGTGTTTTTTCATTTTCGGATTGCCAAGTGATTTTTACTTGTTTTATTCCCGCATCAACATTATTTTTCCAAATTACCTGCAAGCGTTCCCATCCAGGGTTTACCTGTACATCGGAACATTTGCCCAGGTAGCGAATCATACCACCCTTGGTATATTCATCATAGGTATCTTCCAGGCTTTCACTGCATCCCCATACAAAGAGCGTGGTAAATAGGCAAAGCGTATAATATATTCTTGTCATCATAATTCTTTCAGTTTTTATTCTGCTTTTACGAATACTTCAATTTCATCAAATGTAATATATTCATCAGCATTTTCTTCATAACCTGATGGGTAGTCCCCACTCCAACGATTACTATAGTAAGTATCTTCCACTACAAGGATAAGGTAACGGAATGTTTCTCCAGTGTAGTTACATACCATGCGTAACACGATAGGGTCTGCTTCATTGAATGCTTCATCTGTTACATGACTGAAATCTTGTCCGGGTCCTCCGTTTGCCCAGTTTGTGTTTTTACACCAGGATTTAAGCCAAACGGTATAATCCGGTTCATCATTTAACGTGTATAATAAAGCACAGGATGCGAGATCGACGGTCTCCGGATTTTCGTTTGTTCCATATACTTTTAGTTTACATGGTAAGCGTGAATGGTAAGTCCCTCGCCAGACACCTCCAATGTACAGATCAACTTCCTCTCCTGGGAATATATACGATGGAATATCCGGGAAATCCATGTCGAAATTCAAATACGCGTAGCCATATAAGGCTGCTGGTACTTTCGGGCTGCCCAAATCGAAAATAAACCGTTTTCCAAAAGCTTCCGGTCCTGCCACGAATGTGTCGAAAATCCGATTTTCTCCAACCATATAGTGTGAACGGTAGCCATCTCCTTTCTTTTTACCATCGAAAAGATATTTTGTACCTAATCCATATTCTTCTTTTTCCTGAATATTGCCCATGAATTGAAAATCGAAATCTTCAGAAGCTAACTTGTCCATTATGAGGGCAGGTACATCTCTATAAATTTCCATTTTAACGCGATGTCCTTCATAATCATCCGTGCGAACGACTACATCTAATTGATCTAAATCTTGGGCGATTTCGAAATTCAGCGTATCACCACCTTCAACGATAGGATAGCTACCCATTAAGATGGAGTCCAATTGTTGCGTGGTCGGATTTGTCCCGATATAGAACACGTGAATGGTTCCTTCTACGGTTTGTGGGCTTTTGTATGTTACATTGAATCCTCCCCAAAATGGATTTACTGTTAAGTTGTCGAATACTGCTACCGTGGCTGCAGCTTCCGTGTCGAAAGTTAATTCAATAGGCTCTGATTCTGCAAATTCACTATTGAAAAAAGATAATTTTACCGGGACTGTTGTTTGTGCTTCTGTGAATCCACTTAATAATATTGTGTCTACCAAGTAGGTCCCGTCCTTTATCAATTCTTCACCATAAGCATTGGTGTAGCGAGCGCGTACTCCAAAAATCTCTAAGTTGTCGGGTAGTTTATAATGCATTACAGCTCCACCTGGAACTGGCTTGAAAGATATTGTTTGAAATTCCACGGGTACATCGAAACTTATTTCATCGTCGTCCTTACAGGCGAAGAAACTGATCCCAATTAATATTAAGAATATAAGTTTTCGTATCATAATTCTATATTTAAAATTTTATGTTCTATGTATAATTACCATCCGGGATTTTGAACACAACCGGCACGTTGAACTTCCTCGCTGCGGATTGGGTAAAGATAGTCTCGTGGAGCTACAAACTTATTGCCGGAATAAACGACTACCGGACCTGTTCCATTATTATAGAAACTATTAGCGTCCTTACCTAGTACATTCCATCCGTATACTTGTTCGTTCAATTCCGTGTTGGCAGTTTTCCAGCGACGTAAGTTCCAATAACGATACCCTTCGAATGCGAATTCAATATTCCATTCTTGTTGAATAATGCTACGCATGCCTTCTTTCGTTTTCACTTTATTTGGGTCTTTGGCATTTCGCCAAGCTTCCTCTACATCTGGGATTCCGGCACGTTCTCGCACTACATTCAAGTACCTGTAAACCTCTTCATCCGGAGCTGTTTTGTATTCGTTTAATGCTTCTGCTGCAATTAAATACATTTCTGCTAAACGGAACATTGGAAAGGGGTGTTCGCCTAAACTGGATAAATCTCCTTGATGGGCTCCCAACGTGGCTTTTGAACTACACCATTTTTTTAGCCAATAGCCAGTGATATTTTGTGGAAGTAATGAATTTAGTCGTTCTTCTTTTAGACCAAAAGTCTCATCTTGGTATGCTTCTACCTTGTATATTTGTTCTGTACCCGTTCCTAAACGCCAATAACAACGATCTGCGGCAATGTCTGCATAGAAACGAGGTTCGCGACGGCGGTGTAAATTGACTACCGGTTCGTTGAGAGCCACTACATCTGTATATTTGGGGTCAGTTTCTGAACTAAGAGCGTAAGGATTACCGCTACCAACCCAACGTAAATCCTGGTCGATAGGTAGCCCGTTTTCCGTGTAAAACATTTCTACCATTTTTAGCGAGGGAACATAGCAAGCTCCCATGAACGTGTGTAAGGAGCCATCATCAAAATTTGGTAAAGTGTATTGGAATACGCCACCACCTGTATACGGTTGTAATCGTACCATCCACAGTACTTCATCATTCGTAAAATTGAAAGTTTGTACAGAACTTTCTATGTCCAGCATCGTGGACTGCAAAGGAGTATTACCGACGCTTCCTTTTTTCAAGGTAGCTCCTCCTTCTTCAAGAGAATAGGTGATTACCTCAATTGCTGCATCTGCAGCCCGTTTCCATTTCTCTAGATCGAATTGGGCACTGAATAGGGGTTCTCCATTTTTATTCGTGAAATTTGTGTAATCTGGATTGCCATTAAATAATGTTGATGCTTGATAACACAAGGCCCTAGCTTTGAGAGCCATGGCGGCTTCTTTGTTGAAATATCCTCGGCGTTCGCTTTTTTTACGACTAGCGGAAGGGAGGTCGGGAGCGGCTTCATCGCACAGGCGAACGATGTAATTAAAACAAGTGTCCACGTGACTGCGAGGGAGTTTCAATGTTTCCACGTCTTGATTTGGATCAAATTCGTTAGGTACAATAATGACTGGTCCGTAACGACGTACCAACTCGAAATAGAAATATGCTTTTAATGCTTTTACCTCAGCTTTCCATTCCTTTTTGTCGTTATCAGATAAGTTATATACTTTGTCTATGCGGGTAATAAAATGATTACACATTACGATTGCCGTATAGTAATCATCTCGAGCTGTTTTACCTCCTTCCCATACATATTTATTGAACCAGAAATCATCATACGGAGACAGAACGCTTTGCCTTCCCATGAGAATATTTAATCCTGCCGGTTGAAAGGCTGTACTATTTCTGAAATAATTATCGGCAACCATTTCGTCTGATCCCCAAAAAGCAACATTGTTCATTAAATTACTGGGTGCTTGTAAAAATACATAACAACTTTTCAGCCAGTCGTAAGCATCTGCATAAGTCTCGAAATCTGTATCGATAGTCGAGATATCACTTTCTGGAACCACATCCAGCCAGTCGCTGCAAGAGAGCAGGAAAAGCGGAAGCAACAATAAAGGTAATATTCGTGTCTTCATGTTTTGATGTTTTTCAAATTAGAAACTAAAATTCAATCCGGCTGCAAATGTTTTTTGAATAGGGTAGTTAAAGCCATTTTCTCCTAATTCGACATCCCAGATCTTAAAGTTGGAAATCATGAAAGGATTATTTGCTCGTATAAAAAATTTCACGTTTTGCATCCGTAATTTTTGAGTTAGATTACTAGGGAGATTATATGCTAATTCTAACGAAGTACAACGTAGAAAACTACACTCTCGCATGAAATAAGTCGATTTACGGATATCTGTTTCGTTGTCGCCCCAATTCTCTTGTTTGTTGTAATCTGTGATACTTGTTACGGAAAGTCGAGGCCAGAAGGGATAGTTTTCTGTGTTTTTTTCAGTCCAATGGCTTTCGTAAATTTCTTTCAGCATAGCATGATCTTCTACGAATGGAGAAAGAGCTGCAGGATTCATGAAAAATCCTCGTTTCCCGGAACCTTGAAATGCGAAATTGAACTCCCAATTTTTATAGTTAATGAAACCACTGAAACCATAAACCATTCGTGGTGTTTCGGGAAAACCAATGTGTACTGCATCTTCAATGTCGATTACACCATCTTGATTAATATCTCGATAACGGATATCACCGGGCATAATACCTGTATTGGCTTGTGGAGAATTATCGATTTCTGCTTGATCACGGAATAATCCTTCTGCGATATAACCGACTACCTGAGAAATCTCATGCCCTTTTTTCCATTGATATTCTGGTCTATCAATCGGTTCTTCAATTTCTAGGTATACAGCCTTACTATAAGTCATCGTTCCATTCAAAATTATCCAAAAGTCTGGGCTAAATGCATGTTGGATCTTAACGGATAAGTCCATGCCTCGTGAACGTACTTTTCCCAAGTTATCCAATGGATTTACTTCTACACCTACTTGCGCAGGAATGGTTACACGATTCTCGATAATGTTATGGCGTATTTCTTGATAAAAATCGGCATTAATTTCTAACAAATCTTTGAAAAGACGAGTTTCTACACCTAAATTGACTTGCTCGCTTACTTCCCATTTTACATCTGGGTCTCCGTAGTTTATAATCCATTTCCGTTTGAAGGTGTTTTGATTACCTGGTTCAGGGTCAAAATAATCTCCTTTACTACTTATTTCCGGCATATACACGAAACGAGGGGTATCGATAATTCCATCATTACCTACTTGTCCCCAAGAAGCTCGTAGTTTGAAATAAGATATCCATTTACTGATACCCTGCATAAAATTTTCTTTGCTTACAATCCATGCTCCTCCTACAGATGGAAAGAAACCCATGCGATTGTTTTTGGTGAATCGTTCAGAACCATTATATCCAAAACTGGCTTCAAAAAAATAGCGATCTAAAAATCCGTAACTACCACGCATGGAAAAAGAGAGATTACGGTTTTCGAAGCTGGCGAAAAGATCATTTATGGGAGTGGAATTGGCTTGCTGTGCTTGAAATACTGCCGTTAAAGAAGTCTGATGTTTGGTAGCATCGATGCCACCCCAGGCTGCCGTGTGCAATAGGCGGAGTTCATATACCCATTGTGTGGAGGAAGTTGAACCAGAACCATCATAAGCTTTTTTTAGAGTTCTGTCTGCAAAGGCTTCATTTAAAAGAGTTAAGGTGTGTTCTCCTGTCTCGAAATTGTAATCGCCACCTTCTGCATCCATGCTATAAAGGAATGGTTCGGTCGTGAATTTATTATAGTCGTATCCTTCTTTGGAAAAGGACGCACTGGCTCGAAATTCTAAACCTTTTAATAGGGTTGATAAATTGTGAATGTATTCTAACCGGGTAGTCATGCTAAAACGACTCCTTTCGTTGTAACCAGCTTGAACTTGGGCGTAAGGATTGATGGCATTATCTTGCCCTACGAGTATACTTCCAAAACGCAAGTGAGGCCAACTATGTTCTTTATCTGCCGGATAAAGAACTGCAAAATTTACGGGGGAAGCATTGAATGCCATTGCGTAAGCAGTTGTTACATCTGCTATTGGTCCGTGATATTTGTCATACGAGAAGGAGGAATTCATTAATAACCGAATACCAGCGTTTAGGTTTACGTTTAGATTGACTCGAGTTGAAAGCGTGGAATTTTTAATATTCACGTCGAACTCGTTTAAGCGGTCTGTTTTTAACATACCTTTATCGCTAACGTAATTAATGGATGCGTAGTACTGTACTAATTCAGAACCTCCTCGAACGTTGATACCAGCCCGATGATTGACAGAGTAATTTTTAAATAAGATGTCAAACCAATCGTTATTGGGATAAACCCAAGAAGGATAATTGGGACTACCTGTACGTTCAATCTTTGTCAAAGAATAAGTTGGTTCCGCATTGGGATTGCGTGCGAGAAGAGCTTCATTATACATGCGCATGTAAGTTTGTGGATCAACGACTTCAATTTCTTTTGTTGGCATGGAAGCTACAGCTTCATAGCGAATAGAGGTGTAAACCGAGCCGGCTTCTCCCTTTTTGGTTGTTACAAGAATAACACCATTTGCGCCACGTGCCCCATACATAGCTGTGGCAGAAGCATCTTTTAGTACGGAAAACGATTCGATGTCTTCAGGAGCCATACGGGATAAGTCTAATCGAGAGGATTCTACTCCATCAATTAACACGAGAGGTTCTGATGCTCCATTTGAAGAACTAATACCGCGGATATAAAATTTTGTATTCATTTCTTCTTCAGTCAAGGCTCCCGGAATACCTCCTGTTTGCCAACCGATGATTCCTGCGATCTTACCCGTCAATTGGGTGGTTAAGTCGGAACTGGAAGATTTTAGATCCATGGGTCGAATGGTAGAAATAGAACCGACAACACTTTCTTTTTTTTGCGTACCGAAAGCCACCACTTGGACTTCTTCGATATTTTCAGAAGTCGGATTTAAGGTGACATTTATCCGACTTTTACCCTTTACGGCAATGGTTTCTGTTTTATATCCTACGAAAGATACTTGTAAGACACCGTCTGGGGTCATGCGTAATGTGTAGCGGCCATCAATATCAGTGGCAACGCCTTGTGTGGTCCCATACACAACAACGGAGGCTCCTGGAATGGGAGATCCTTTCTCATCTACTACTCTACCGGTAATGGTTACAAGGTTTACTTCTTTTATGTTTTGTGTTTTGGTACTTTTTTTGACAACAATCACTTTGCCTTCGATGGAGTATTCGTAGCCGTGAGGAATGAGTACTTTCTTGAGGATTTCGTCGAGGGTGGCATCTTTGAAGTTTTCCGTGATTTTGATGTCCTCGGAGATTTCGTTTTGTTTGTGAACGAAGGTATAACCGGTTCTGGTCTTCAAGTCCTCAAGGACCTCAAGAATGGTGTTGTTGGTGTAGGAAACCGTGATTTTGGTGTCCTTGTCATTGTTTGTTTGGGCGTAGGCTGAGGTGCAAAGCAGTAATCCCCAGATGAAATTCAGCAAAAGGATCTTACTCCTTTTCCGAAATTCTATTCGAAAAATGGTATCATGAAAATTTTTTTCCATATTTTTGTGTTTGAATTATGATATTATCGTCTGCGCCAACAGACGTTATTAACTCTTAGAGGCGGGTTCCTGGAATCCCCTCTTTTTTATTTGATCTTTTGTACTTCTATTTTTCCATCGGTCCTCATTTTAAAGTTAATGTCTGCTATTTTACTTAATACGGAGAGGAATACTTCGAGACTTTCCTCGCTGGAAATGCTTCCCCGCAGGACAATGTCCTCGGATGGAGGTATCGCTGAGACGAAATCCACGTTGTAAGCACGCGAAACAATCTTGAGGATCTCGCTCAGAGATAGGTTCTCTATGCTGATGATACCGTTTTTCCACGATATCACGTCGTTCACGTTTACTTTATGTACACTTAAGGTGTGGGTGATGGAATCCAACACGGCCTGTTCTCCCGGAACGAGAGTTGTAGGAGTGCCTGCCTGAGGGGAGACGCTCACGCTACCTGAGGCCAGGGTTGTGGATTCCGGTTCGGAGGGGTAGGCGGACACGTTGAATTCGGTGCCTAACACGGTGACGCTTTGCCGTGGAGTTTCCACGATGAAGGGACGGTTGGTGTCCCGGTGTACTTTGAAGTAGGCCTCCCCGGAGACTCGGACCCGACGTTCGTCGGCCGCAAATTGCCCGGGATATTCCAGGCGACTGTCAGAGTTTAGCCATATCTCTGTACCGTCGCTTAGGGTGATCCGGTATACTCCGGTACCCCGGGGAACGGAGAGTCGATTGTAGTTGACGGTTTCTGTTGGCTCTTCAGGTTGTGATGTCTGCTGGGTGTTGTAGATTTGTTTCCCGTTGCTGATGGCTATTTGAGCACCATTTTCTTCCTTCAGTTGGATATTGCCGCTTTCCAGGTAATGCTGTTCTCCCGTGGCCAGTTCCAGTATAGCTGAACGGGAGGGCGCTTTAATCGTGGAGATGGTCATGGATGGTGTTTCTATTTTCTTTGCTGGCCAGAACAGCAGGCTGCTGCCAACGAGGAGGACAATGGCTGCCGCCGCACTCCAGTACCGTATCAAGCGTATTTTCCGGGCATGACGTTTTTCCACCTGTTCGCGAATGGCATTATAGTCGTGAGAAATGAGTCTTGCCCGCACGGTTTCCTTCAGCATGAGTTGTTCCTCGCGGATGGTTTCGAACAATTCCCGATTTTCTTTGCTGGCATCTTTCCAGGCCAATATTTCTTTCTCCTCGGCTTCGGAGAGATGTCCGTTGAAGAAATCCAGCAATTCGGATTCGGTGAAGGGGGTTTTTGTTTCCATTTTATCGTGTCTTGTTTACCTAAAGACCGCGAAAAGATGAAAACGGTTGATTCGAAAAATGAAAAAATAAAATTATTTTTTGCTTGAATGTCGCCCGAAGGTGTTTCAAGGCGTTTACCAGCATGGTTTTAACCGTGGAAATGGATATTGAAAATTTATCCGCCGCTTCCTTGTAGCTGAGGTTGTCGATGTACACGGATATGAGCACTTCTTTCATCCGGGGAGGGAGTTTCTCGATTTCCTGTTCCAGTTTTTGTATGATTTCTTCCCGGCACCAGTCGAAACCGTTGTCTGGCAACCCTTCCGGAATCTCCCGGCTGGCCTCGCGGAGGGGATCCCGTTTGACCTGTTGCTTCAGGGCTTGGTTTCTGATGGACATGAATATGTACGCCCGTAGATTTCCCGGGGTGGTCCTCCTGTATATCTGTTCCTTCCAGAAGGTGATGAAGAAGTTCTGCACGATGTCCTCCGAGGCGGGAATGTCGTTTAGAATGGAGTCGGCCCGTAGGACTAATGGACGATAATAATACTTAAAGAGCAATTCGATACCTTGAGGATCGTTTGCTTCCAATAGTTTATATATGATGTTATCATCCATTGGTGTATGCTTAAAAACTCGTGTGAGTATTTAAAAATCGTTATATCGCAAAGGTATAAAATTATTCTTGATATGCAACGGATGATATTTATTCCGAGATTTCATTTTTTCGTGGTTTTGGATTACATTTGTTTATTGTTTGCCGAGCGAATTGGCGATGTATGTAGTATGGACTATGATGCTTTTTTTGTGATATGCGATGGGCGTATAAGATAAGTTTGCTTTTGTGTGTGGTTGGCGGCATGTGGGCCTGTTCCCCGACGAAGTACGTGGGGAAGGAGGAGTATTTGTTGGATAAGGTGAATTTGTCGGTGGATGGGAAGTCGCTGAACAGCAGTGATCTGAAGAGAAGTATACGCCAGAAACCGAATACGCGTATCTTGGGAATGTTCCGTTTTCATTTGGGATTGTATAACTTGAGCGGTAAGGATGAGGAGAAGCGTTTTAACCGTTGGCTGAGACGAATCGGGGAGGCGCCCGTGATTTATGATTCTCTGCTGATGCAGCGGAGCGCGGAGCAAATCAAACTGTACCTGAGAAATAAGGGATATTATTCATCCTCGGTGACCGATACGGTGGTTTATAAGCGGAAAAGAGCCCGCGTGAGTTACCGTGTGGTTTCCGGACCGAGAACGCTGGTGCAGCAGGTGAGGTTTCAGCAGGATTCGTCCAACAGGAGATTCCAGGAGATTACGACAACGGGGCTGTTGGGCAATTATTACCGGGATACGGTGGCGTCCCTGATCAAACCGAATGTGCCCCTGGATATGGATTTGCTGGATTCCGAACGGGAGAGAATCACGCAGATGTTGCGGGAGAAGGGGTATTTTAATTTCTCGAAGAATTTTATCCAGTTTTTTGCCGATTCCTCCTCCGGGGATGGGGGAAAGCGAGCAAGACTTCTCGTACGCTTGGCGGATAATGTTCCGGATTCGAATGCCTATCAGCGTTATTTTATCCGTCAGATTCACGTGAACCTGGATTATGATGCTTTGCTCTCACCTCGTCAGATCGATTCTCTGTACAGCGAGATTGAGGTGGACGGTTATTCCTTGTTGTACCGGGATGTGCTGAAGATTCGACCGCGGGTGATCATTGAGACGTTGCAGTTGGATCACATGGAGTTGTATAACGCTCGTCGGGTGATAGAGAGTTATGCCCGGTTGCAAGCGTTGAACCTGTTCAAGTTCGTCAATATAGAGTTTCGGGAATTGAGGGATGACGGGAATGACGTGAAGGCGTTGGATTGTTATATCCAGCTGACGCCCATGAAGAGGCAGTCGTATGATATTTTCCTGGAGGGAACACATAATTCCGGTAATCTTGGGGTAGGGGGTAATTTTACTTATTCCCACCAGAATTTACTGAAAGGAGGGGAGAATTTTTCCATCGGCGTGTGGGGTGCCTTGAAGAAGGAACAGGTGAACGGGGAAGGAAAGATATTTAACTCTACCGAGATCGGGGCGGAAATGAAACTGGTCAGTCCGCAATTCTGGGTACCCTTTTTCCAGTTGAAGGATTTCCGACGGAATTATGCTCCCAAGACTTCCATTTCTTTCTCGTATAGCCACGAGATGACGCCTTATTATACCCGTTCGATCGTGAATGCCCGTTTCGGGTATTTTTGGCGGTTGGCCAATAAAAAATGGCGGTTTGCCTACGACCCGGTGGACCTGAATTACGTGTTAATGAAGGATGTGGATGCCGATTTTATCGCGGGACTGAGGAACGAGTACGTGAAGACCGCCTACACGGATCACTTGATTTCTTCCGGGGTATTCTCGGCCACGTACACGAATCAGGATGTGAACATGAAGGAGTTGGGGTACACCTATTTCCGATTGAATCTGGAATCTTCCGGTAATTTCCTGTGGGCCGCAGACCACTTGCTGGGTAACAAGCGAGTGGGTGAGACGGGGGATTTGTACAATAAGATATTGGATGTGCGTTACGCCCAGTTCGTGAAGGCTGACGCGGAGTTTCGGCATAACTGGTATATAAACCGGATTAATTCGATTGTCGGACGTGTGGTGGTCGGATGCGGCTATCCTTACGGGAATATGAAGGTGTTGCCATTCGAGGAGGCTTTTTATTGCGGGGGAGCCAATGATATCCGGTCATGGCAGGCGAGAACGCTGGGCCCCGGCAGTTATAGTTCCGATGACTACCCGAATAGCGTGGGTGACTTTAAGCTGGCGGCAAACCTGGAATACCGGTTTAAGCTTATCTGGTTGTTGGAGGGAGCCTTGTTTGTCGATGCGGGGAACGTGTGGAATATCAACCATACGGAAGATCGGGAGGGGACCCGTCTGACGATGGATTTTTATAATCAAATCGCTATCGGGACAGGGGCCGGGTTACGGTTGAACGCCAATTTCTTCCTGTTGCGTTTTGATTTCGGTATTAAGTTGAAAGATCCTTCTTTACCGGCCGGGGATCGTTTCGTGTTGTTTAATTCCCATGGCGGTTTCCGACGTTCCGTGTTTAATATCGCGATCGGTTATCCTTTCTAGTGGAAGATTTTTGGCCGCAACTTGGATTTTCCATAAATAATACGGATATTTGACAGAGTAAATATGGGATGCCGAGAGGTTTCCCCGTGATTGTTGAAGATAAAAATTGTTGCAGTGACACAGGTACTTGTATATCTTTCCTTATGCTTTCAGATTATCGCGATGGGGATTGCCATCAGTTTGTTTAAAAGGACGAAGTTTAACGCGGCATGGATTCTGATTTCCGCGGGATTCTTTTTGATGACGATATATCGTGTCATTGAACTTTTCCCGGTAATTCACCTGGGGGACATAGAAGAGTTGTACAAGGTGCAGGTGTGGTTGTCTTTTATTATTTCCTTGGCTTTCGCTATCGGGGTTTTTTATATTCGGAAGGTTTTCCAGTTTTTGCGGCGGTTGGACAATTTGAGAAACGAGACGGAGAAGAGGGTCCTTTCCGCCATTATCCGGACGGAGGAGCAAGAAAGGCAACGTTTTGCCAAGGAATTGCATGACGGTTTGGGCCCTTTGCTGAGTGTGGTGAAGATGCTGCTTTCCGGTTTTGACCAGAACAATCCCCCGGAGGTGAATGACAAGATCAAGACGAACCTGAAACAGGCGGTCGATGAGGCTATCGTGAGTGTTCGGGAAATCTCGGCCAATATCAGCCCGCATATATTGAATAATTTCGGCTTGAAGGATGCGATTGAATCCTTCCTGAAGAAGTTGCGCCCGAACGAGAATATCAAGATTCATTTTGACTCGAATATCGATAAGCTCCGTTTTCCGTATAACGTGGAGGTGATCATGTACCGGGTCGTTTGTGAGTTGATCAATAATACGCTGCGACACGCGGAAGCTACCGAGATAAATATCTCGTTGCAGTTGCAGGACGACACGTTGTATCTCGAGTACACGGATAATGGCATGGGTTTTGACGTGGAGCAGGCGGAAATAGACGGCGGCATGGGGTTGAACAATATGCAGTACCGGTTGCAGTCCGGGAACGGGAATATAAGAATCGAGAGCGAGGGCGGCAGGGGTATGAGAGCCCGGGCTTATATAAAGTGTAAATAGCGTATGGACAAGTTGAAAATATATCTGGTTGATGATCATAAGTTGTTTCGGGAGGGTTTGAAATTGTTGCTTTCCACGCAGAAGTTCGTGCATCATATATACGAGGCTTCCAATGGACGGGAATTCATTGACAATCTTTCGTTCGTGGATTGTGATGTCGTGCTGATGGATATCGAGATGCCCGAGATGAACGGTATTGAGGCTACCATTGAGGCAATGCGTCTGCGTCCTTCCTTGAAGATTATCGTGCTTTCGATGTACGGGGATGAGCAGTATTATTATAAGATGATTGATGCCGGGGCAAAGGGTTTTCTGTTGAAGAATTCCGGTATTGACAAGGTGGTTACGGCGATCCAGAAGGTGGCTGCCGGAGAAAGTTTCTTCTCGGAGGAGTTGCTGGTGAATATTTTGAATAATATGCGGGATAACAAGGCTGAGGAAGTTGAGCCGGTGGACAATGATATTTCGGAACGGGAGCTTGAAATCCTGTATCAGGTATGCCTGGGCCTGTCGAACCAGGAAATCGCCGATAAGTTGTTCATCAGTAAGAGGACCGTGGATAAGCATCGGGCCAATCTGCTGAGTAAGACCGGATGCCGCAACACGGCGGCTTTGGTGATGTATGCCATTAAAAATAGAATTATCGAGATATAATTATGGATGGGATGATTTTCGCCGCGGGCTTAGGAACTCGTCTGCGCCCGTTGACCAATGATAGACCGAAAGCACTGGTTGAATTGAAGGGACACACGTTGCTTGAGCGTGTTATCCTGAAGATGAAAGAGGCGGGTATTGAACGCCTGGTGATTAATATTCACCACATGGGAGAGTTAATTCTGGATTTTCTGAAAGTTCATGATAATTTCGGTATGGATATCGTGGTCTCTGACGAACGGGGACGTTTGTTGGAGACGGGAGGAGGACTTTTGAAAGCCAGAAACCTGTTTCACCCGGGACAGCCGGTGTTGGTTCATAACGTGGATATCCTGACGGATCTGGATTTGCGAGAGGTGATGGCCTGGCATGAAAAGGAACAGGCTTACGCTACCCTGGTGATTAAAAGTGTAATTGCTGACCGGGTGCTGAAGTTTAACCGGGAAGGGCAATTGAAAGGTTGGGAGAATAAACGGACCGGGGAACAGAAAATCGTGGATCAGGATTTTTATTCGGCAAAAGAATTCGGCTATTGTGGGATTCAGATATTGAGTGCCGAATTTCTGCAAAATATGGTTCTGCGGGATGTTTTTTCCATTATAGATGAGCATTTATTACAGGCGAAGCAACACGTGATTCGGGGATTCCGGCACGAGGGTTTCTTCATGGATGTCGGTACTCCGGAAGCGATAAAAATAGCGGAAGGGTTAATATATTAAAAACAGAGGCTACTTTCAAAAAGTAGCCTCTGTTTTTAATATCGATCGTTTTTTATTTTACGGCGATAGTTTCAATTTCAACCATAGCACCCATCGGTAATGCTTTTACAGCGAATGCAGCACGTGCGGGGCAGTCCGTTTTGTAGAATTTGGCATATACTTCGTTCATTTCTGCGAAGTAGGACATGTCGCCCAATAAGCAGGTTGATTTTACCACGTTGTCAAAGCTGTATCCGGCTTCTTCCAGGATGTAGCCGATGTTTTTCAGGCATTGTTCCGTTTGTTCTTTAACTCCGCCTTCCACGAATTTACCGGTGTTTACATCGATAGGGAGCTGTCCGCTGATATAAAGGGTTCCATTAGCTTCAATAGCTTGACTGTAAGGACCGATAGCCTTAGGTGCTTTCGGAGAATTAATAACTTTCTTCATATTGATTTTATTTTATTGTTAAAAATATCATTTGCTTGTTGCGTCGCGAAGATAAAGAAAATTCTGCTAAGAATTCATGCATGAAAAACGGGAACCTGTCTTAGATTCCCGTTTTTATTTGTTTTAGTAATTGTTTTTCTTTTCTTCAAAGAATGCCTGAGGATGTGCACATGCCGGGCAGGCTTTGGGAGCGCTCTTGCCTTTGTAGATGTAACCGCAGTTACGGCATTGCCAGATGATTTCTTCATCCCGTTCGAAGAATTTACCGTTCTCGACTCTTTCCAGTAAAGTCCGGTAGCGTTTCTCGTGCTCTGCTTCCACTGTTGCGATATGGCGGAATACGGCAGCGATAGCGGTGAAGCCTTCTTCCTCGGCAACTTTGGCAAATTCCGGGTACATTTCTGCCCATTCCTCGTTTTCGCCTTCAGCAGCGGCTTTTAGATTCTCGGCAGTCGTTCCGATTTTGCCGGCAGGGAAGGTGGCGGTAATTTCCAACATTCCTCCTTCCAGGAATTTGAAAAAGCGTTTAGCGTGTTCTTTTTCCTGTTCTGCTGTTTCCAGGAATACTCCAGCTATCTGTTCGAAACCTTCTTTCTTGGCAACGCTAGCGAAGAACGTGTAACGATTTCTTGCCTGGGATTCCCCGGCGAATGATTTCAATAAGTTCTGTTCTGTCTTTGTTCCTTTAATGTTCATGACTCTTGCTTTTATGAATGTGATAAAATCTTTACGCAATTCTACGCAAAAAAAATAACAGAAACAAGTACCCTTGTTAATTATTTTTGTCGATATAGTAATTTTGGACTCCTAAATTCTCGTATGTTTTTATCAATTCCTCCTCGTTGTCGGATATGACGAGAAGTTTGTCACCCTCGGCCAGTTTGGTTTTTCCCGTGGGAACACGGTAGGTTTGTTGCCTTTTTATGAGGACGACCAGCGTGTTGTCCGGCAGGGTAAGATCCATCAGGCGGTTGCCTTTTTGCAGCATGGACGATTCGACCTCTATTTCGGAAAGGGCAGTCTTTATGTCTTCCGGAAGTTCGACCTTGAAGGTCTTTTCCTGGGGTTCCGGAATAGATAACCCCAGCCATTTGGCGAAACCGCTCACGGTGCTGCCTTGTAGGGTTAATGAAAGAATCGTGATGAAGAATACCACGTTGAAAATAAGAGTGGCATTAGGTATTTCGGCAATGAGCGGGTAGGTGGCGAATATGATCGGCACGGCACCGCGCAAGCCGACCCAGGAAACGTAGGTTTTGGCTTTTAATGACATTCGACGGAAGGGCAACAGGCAGAGGAACACGGAGAACGGACGGGATATAAGCATCATGAAAACCCCGATCAATATGCCTAAGGAGGCAACTGGAAGTAGTTCTCCCGGGTTGACAAGAAGCCCCAGCGTGAGGAACATGACGATTTGGAAGAGCCAGGTGAACCCGTCAAAGAAGGTTGTCAGGCTTTTCTTGTGGATGATTTTACTGTTTCCGACTACCAAACCGGCCAAATACACGGCCAGGTAACCGTTTCCATGTAATAGGTCCGTGAAGGAAAATATGAAAAACACGAATGTCAGCAGTAATACCGAATAAAGGGATTGATTGATATTAATCTTGTTGATCGCGATCACGGCGAGTTTGCCCAATAGAAAACCGCAGACGGCTCCTACACTCATCTGTATGACGAATTGTAATATGGTACTCCCGAAATGGTATCCTCCTGATTCGATAATTTGGATGAGTAATATGGTCAACATGTAGGCCATGGGATCGTTACTTCCGCTTTCCAGTTCCAGCATGGGCCGGAGGTTCTCGCGCAGGCCTTGTTTCTTGGAACGCAGAATGGAGAAGACGGAGGCCGAGTCCGTGGATGACATGACGGCTGCCAATAGTAGAGATTCTGGGAATGACAGGCAAACGAAACTGTTTTCCAGGTTGGTAAGCCAGTAAATGAAATATCCCGTGGCAAGAGCTGTTACCATCACCCCCAGCGTGGCCAGGGTGATACCTTGCCCCAGTACAGGTTTTATTTCCTTGGCATTCGTGTCCATACCTCCGGAAAAAAGGATAATACTCAAGGCAATTACCCCGATGAATTGGGCAATCTGCGGATTGTTGAACTGAATACCGAGTCCGTCACTCCCGAACAGCATCCCGACTCCCAGGAAAAGGAGTAAGGCCGGCATTCCGAAACGGAATCCCGCTTTGCCGGCAATAATGCTGACAAAGAGGAGGATTGAACCCACCAATAGGATATTTCCAGCATTTAGAATCATAATTCAGGTTTTAAGTTGATGGTTGGTCGCCTTTATTCTTTTGATTGTCTTTTTTCGCGGAGGAACGGTGACGTTTTTTCCCGAACCGTCTTTTGCGGTCTTTGCCCTCGAAACTCTGGGGATTGTATACCGGGGCTTCACCTAATTGTGGGGGTAAGGGAATTTTGTAAATCTCTTCTCCCAGGAATTTCTCGATGCGGTGGAATTTCCCCTGGTCTTCCACGGAAACAAAGGTCAGGGCAACGCCTTCCGCGCTAGCCCGAGCTGTCCGTCCGATGCGATGGATGTAATCTTCCGGGTCATTCGGTACGTCATAGTTGATGACCAGCCCGATTTCGTCGATATCTATACCTCTGGAGACAATATCCGTCGCCACGAGGATATCTATTTTACTGTTCTTGAAATCAAGCATTACGTTTTCCCGTTCTTCCTGCTCCAGATCGGAATGCATGGCGGCCACGTTGAATTTCCGGCGTTTCAGGGAAAAGGCCAAATCTTTCACCTCCTGCTTCTTGGAAGCGAAAATGATGGTCTTGTGTTTTACCGGTTTGCTGAATAATTCCTCGATAATGCCTGTCTTTTGAAATTCCGTACAGATATAGGCAGCCTGCATGATTGCCTCGTTGGGTTTGGATACAGCCACGTTGATTTCCGCCGGCTCATGCAATACCTTCTGGGCCAGTTGTCGGATTTTAGGAGGCATTGTCGCAGAGAAGAGCAACGTTTGCCGTTGTTTGGGCAACTTGCTTTCGATTAACATGATGTCATCGTGGAACCCCATGTCCAGCATGCGATCGGCCTCGTCGAGGATGAAGAATCGCACGCGGGATAGATCAATATCTCCCGTTTGGAGCAGGGCGATTAACCGCCCCGGGGTGGCGATACATACCTCGGCACCCATGAGTAGGGCCTTTTTCTGCTGGTCCCATAGATTTCCGTCTCCGCCTCCGTACACGGCAGCCGTGGATACGGGCAAGAAATAGGAAAATCCTTCAAATTGCGTGTCAATCTGTTGGGCCAGTTCCCGCGTGGGAGCCATGATTAATGCCTGTACGGCAGTCGCTTCCTGGGGCTCTTGAATGAGCTTGTTTAATATCGGTAAAATATAGGCTGCTGTTTTACCGGTTCCAGTCTGCGCGCAGGCTATAACGTCTTTGCCCTCGAGGACAACAGGTATGGTTAATTCTTGTATAGGGGTAGTTTCTTGAAAATTCATGGCATCCAAGCCATCCAATAAAGCGTCGTCCAAATCCAACTCGTCAAATCTCATCTTGCTCTGTCTTTTTTAGTTTAACGATTCCCGTGAGGAAATATCTTATAGTGATGCAAATATACAAAATCCCCGGAAATATAACAAATAAAATGGTTCATAATGGCAACATTCAGGAGAACAGTCGACTCCATTCCTCGAAATGCTGCACGGGTTCATTGCCGAACCGGGACAGGGACTCGCGTATTTGTGCGGGTGTCTTTTCTTGTGTCAGGTTGCTTTTGGAATAGAACGTGTCTGCGAAGGTGATGAGCTTTTCCTCCAACGTGACGGGGAACATATCCCGATGGGGGAGAGGCAAACCCTGTTGCTCTATTCTTTCTCGGGTGAAACCGGTTCCCGTGTGCCGTTCACACACGAGGGCGTGTTTGGGTAATCCTTCCTGGCGCATGAGATCAGCCCCCAGGTAGCCGTGGCAGATGTAAGGCTTGTCACCGTGGCAGCCGATATCGGGTGCGTTCGTGAGGAATATACCGATGTCATGAAGCATGGCGGCTTCCTCCACGAAAGTGATATCCAGTGCTAACTCGGGATGCTTCCTGGCGAAATATACGGCTTTCTGGGCCACGAGTTTACAATGAGTCACGAGGGAAGTATAGGCCAGGCTTCCCGGTGTATAATATTTCTTAATGATGGCAAGTGTATCTATCATAATGTCCGTTTTTCCAGCGAAGGTACCAATTATTTCCGTAATTTTGCACAGCAAAAAACATTGTTATGTCAACATTAAATGCTACACTTATCTTAGAAACAAAACCGGTGGGGAAGTTGCTGTTGCAGTATTCTATCCCTGCCATTATCGGGATGACCGTTACCTCCCTTTACAACATCATTGACAGTATTTTTATCGGGCATGGTGTGGGGCCGTTGGCCATTTCCGGTTTAGCCATCACTTTTCCCCTGATGAACCTGATCATCGCTTTTTGTACCTTGTTCGGGATCGGTGGGGCAACCATCAGTTCAATTTTCCTGGGACAGAAGGATACGAATAAAGCGACCCGTGTGCTGGGCAATGTTACCGTGTTGTGCATCGTGTTCGGTATTTTGTTCGGGGGATTGACCCATTTGTTCCTGGAACCTATTCTGCGATTCTTTGGGGCAAGTGATGAAACCTTGCCTTACGCTTACGACTTTATGGCGGTGTTGCTGTATGGAAATCCGCTTTCTTTTACTTTTATCGGGTTGAATCACCTGATGAGGGCATCCGGGTATCCCAAGAAAGCGATGCTTACTTCTTTGGTGACCGTTTTCGTGAACATTATTCTTGCCCCGATATTCATATTCTCCCTGGGGTGGGGAATAAAAGGAGCGGCAGTGGCAACTCTTATCTCGCAGGCTTGCGGTTTGCTTTGGATTCTCAACCATTTTTTCAATAAAAACAGCGTGATCCATTTCAAACGGGGCATCTTTCACCTGGATGGCCGGATTATTTCCAATATCACTTCTATCGGCATGTCGCCTTTCCTGATGAATGTCTGCTCCTGTATCATCGTGATTATTTTGAATACCAGTTTCCAAAAGTACGGGGGCGACTATGCCATCGGAGCCTATGGTATCGTGAATCGGGTGGTGATGCTCTTCGTGATGATTGAAGTTGGACTGACACAGGGAATGCAGCCGATTATCGGGTATAACTATGGGGCTTTGCGCATGGATCGAGTATTGAAAACCTTACGTTATGCCGTGACCGCGGGAGTGGGAATCATGACATTCGGTTTCCTGATGGCGGAAGTATTTCCCGGTTATATCGTGGCTATGTTTACGGATCATAGCGAATTAACCGATATGGCCAAAATCGGTATGCGCATTGTCTGTGTTCTTTACCCGTTGGTGGGAGCCCAAATCGTGATAACCAATTTCTTCCAGTCTATCGGTAAGGCTAAGGTTTCCATCTTCCTGTCTCTTTCCCGGCAGTTGTTGTTCTTGATACCCGGTTTATTGATTATACCTCGTTTCTGGGGTATTAACGGTGTATGGGCAAGTATGCCAGTGGCGGATGCTGTTTCCGTTCTTGTCACTTTAGGAACATTGTTCTATTTCTATCGGAAAGGCTTGTTTGATTCCAAGCGTCTTGTTTGAACGAATTACGGGTTATATAAACGATAAAAAAGCTCCAGGAATGGAGCTTTTTTTATGGTTAAACCTTCTAATTGACCGTTATGCTCTCAAGGCATTAATACCTCCACAAGCAGACAAGGCTTCTTTGGTACTGAACTCCATGAGAGGGGAGATGGCCTCGTAAGTCGTGCTGAAATACTCGAATAATTGAGCCGTGAAGCGTTTGCCTCCCCGGGAGAGTTCAAGGCGCAATTGGATATCCGTTTCGTCCTTTTCCTTGTGACTTAACCGCATCAGGTCATCAAATTGCTTGGTTTCTAAGAAATACTGCACTCTTGGTAAATCGTTGGATTCGAAAAATAATTCAAAATTATTTTCCCCTTCCCGTTTCTTGAAATTAATTAGTGTTTTCATAGTGTGTGTGAGTTTGTGTGCCGGACTACCGGCATTGTTTAATAAAGGATAAATAAAAATTTTCATGAGAAAGGATTTCCTCATTTGAAACTGGGGCGTTTCTGTCTCTCGGAAATCAAATGATCAGACGGCAGAGTTCATGAAAATACCTATCCTGGCTTTGACACGGTGTGCTGCATGTCTCCATGTTTTTGCCCGGAAGATTGTTTTCCGCCGCTATTTCCCAGGGGAACAGCATTCCTTCGGATAGTCGGCGTACTCTTGCCGTCAATTCGCGTTCTGGCAGGCGGACCGTCTCGGTCGGCGTGACAGGGATGTCTTGTAAAACGGGAATTTGAAATTTTTGGGTTAGGTCTATCGTGGCCAGCGAACTTATCTCGTGCTGAATCTGGCCCCGCTGTAGCTCGGTCATGATAACTCCTCCCGTGATATTCGCCAACTGCGCCATCACGAGAATCAGGAAGCTATGTAAGATGTACCGAACCATAATTTTTTTATTTTTCTCAAAGCTAGGAAAAAGGAATTACAAAAACAACTAAAATTCATATAATTATTTTATTTATTGCCCGGTGAGGATTTTGATATTATTGGCATGATTTTTGACCAATGCTTAGTAGTATGAAAAGAATATTAATAATTAAACGAGAAATATCATGAAACTAACTAAAAATTTAGCAGAGGCTTTCAACAAGCAGATCAATGCCGAAATGTGGTCATCCAATCTTTATCTTTCCATGGCTGTCTATTTCCAGAAGGAAGGAATGGACGGTTTCGCTCATTGGATGAAAAAACAGGCAGAAGAAGAGATGGAACACGCTCACAAGATGATTGATTACGCCATTGATCGGGGTGCTGATGTTACTATCGGTCAAATCGATGCAGTACCTACCGCTTGGGAAGGTCCTATCGCCGCTTTTGAACAGGTATATAACCACGAGTGCAAGGTTTCAGCCATGATCGACAACATGATGAATATTGCCGAAGGGGACAAGGATCACGCTTCCCGTGATTTCCTTTTCTGGTTCGTACGTGAACAAGTGGAAGAAGAATCTACTGCCAAGAAGATTCTGGACGATCTGAACCGTTACGGGGAATGCCACATTGCCATCGTTGATCACGCTCTTGGCAAACGCTAAAACTGCCACTATGACAGTATGAAAAAAGGCTTCTGTAAAAGAAGCCTTTTTTCGTGTCTTTATTTTTAGAATTCCGAGGTGAAGTGGAATACCAGTTTCTTGTAGTTGGTCTGGGCCATTTGCAGCATGTATTGCGATTCGGCGAGGAATACATCCCGACCCCATTTGTCCTTGGCGAGGTATTGGGCCTTGTGTAGTTTGAAATCTTCCAGTTCCGCTTTATCCAAAGCCTCTATCCAGCAGGCCTTGTATAGGTTGATACCTTCCCAGCGGCAGGCTGCCCCGTACTCGTGCAGCAGACGGTACTCGATAACCTCGAACTGCAAGGCTCCCACCGTCCCGATAATCTTGCGCCCGTTGAATTGATTCACGAACAATTGGGCAACACCCTCGTCCATCAATTGGTCGATACCTTTGGCCAATTGTTTTGACTTCATCGGGTCGGCATTCTCGATATACTTGAACAATTCCGGAGAGAAAGAAGGAATTCCCTTGAAGTGCAGTTTCTCGCCTTCCGTCAGCGTGTCCCCGATCTTGAAGTTCCCCGTATCGTGCAATCCGACGATATCTCCCGGGTATGCCTCGTCAATAATGGATTTCTTCGAGGCCATGAATGCCGTCGGGGTCGAGAATTTTAAATTTTTCCCCAGTCCCACGTGGTAGTAGTTCGTGTTTCGGAGGAAAGTACCGGAGCATACCTTCACGAAAGCGATACGGTCCCGGTGATTGGGGTCCATGTTCGCGTGGATCTTGAAAACGAATCCCGTGAATTTCTCTTCATCCGGGTACACCATGCGTTCCTCCGTCTCCCGGGGTAGGGGTGAAGGTGCTATCTCGATGAAGCAGTCCAGCATCTCCCGGATACCGAAATTATTCAAGGCGGAACCGAAGAACACGGGGGCCACTTTCGCCTCCAGGTATTCCTCCCGGTTCAACGGGGGGTATACTTCACGGATTAACTCCAGGTCTTCTCGCAATTTGCCGGCAGCCCGATCCCCGATATGCTCGTCCAGTTCCTCGGACATGATGTCGTTGATCTCGATACCTTCCTGTATGGTTTGGATACTGGCCGAATACAGGCAAAGATTCTCCCGGTGGATATTGTAGATACCTTTAAACATATCCCCGTTGCCGATAGGCCAACTGAGCGGGGTAACGTGTATCTGCAGTTCTTTTTCCACCTCGTCCAGCAAGTCGAACGGGTCCTGTCCCGGGCGGTCCAGTTTATTCATGAACACGATTACCGGGGTCTTTCTCATGCGGCACACCTGCATCAGTTTTCTCGTCTGGGTTTCCACACCCTTGGCCGAGTCGATAACGATAATCACGCTGTCGCAGGCCGTCAGCACGCGGAACGTGTCCTCGGCGAAGTCCTGGTGTCCCGGTGTATCCAGAATATTGATTTTTACATCCTTGTACTCGAATCCCATTACCGAGGTGGCAACCGATATACCACGTTGCCGCTCGATTTCCATGAAGTCCGATGTGGCGGTTTTCTTGATTTTGTTCGATTTAACAGCTCCTGCCACGTGGATAGCTCCCCCGAATAGCAATAATTTCTCGGTTAACGTTGTTTTACCGGCATCCGGGTGGCTGATAATGCCAAACGTGCGCCGTCTCGCGATTTCTTCCTTAAATCCCATAATATCTCCGCTTTTTGATGCGCGAAGATATAAATAATTCCTAATCTTCGCGAGAGTGGTCGACTCCCTTTTCCGTGAGTGTCCATGTTTATCGGCCTTTTTGATTGAAAATGTTGTTATTTTATATTTTTTCTTACATTTGTTCCGGCTAATTATTGCTAATTAATCGAAATGACCATGGAGCGCAAAAGCGGATTTGACGAATTTTTCAGGGCTTTTTTCAATCCGGCCTGCCTGTTTATCGGGCGGGTGTTGAAGCGTAGTGATGATGTATCCGATATGGCTCAGGAAGTATTCATGCGCTTGTACGAGCGTTGAGAGGAATTCAAGACGACGGATAATGCCAAAGCCTTCCTCTACGTGTCGGCCCGCAATTTGTGCATGGACCAGTTGAAACGGCAAAAGGCCGCGGAGAATTACCTGGACTATTCCCGTCAACAGGATGAGGCGGAGGAATCCTTCCTGGGGGAAGTCATCCGGGAAGAAACTTATCGTATCTTGTACGCGGCTATTGACAAACTACCTTGGCAAACGCGGCAAATCGTGCTCATGTGCATGGATGGTGACTCGAATAACGAGGTGGCGGAAAAGCTTGGGATTTCCGTTAACACCGTCAAGACGCTGAAAAAGAATGGCTACGCCACCTTGCGTCAGTTATTGGCCAACGAGTATGTCATTTTTCTCTTTTTTTTGTTAGAGCAGTTGTGATTCATCGACCGGCAACGCTTTCCTTTTTATACTCCTTCTTCTCCCATTCCCCTGAAAAATGTTATTACAACATTTCTGAAATCGGTTTTTGAACCCATGTTTACGGTTGCTGAACCGTTACTGAACCGTTCCAAAGAAGGCTAAGGGGCGAAGGAAGAGCGACTTAAGAGCGAAGTTAGGGTGAAGATAAATGAGAGATGGAGAAATTTTGTGATAAGTGTGAGTTGTTAATGTGTTGGTAGATTGGTACTTGATGGATTGTGGAGGAGAAAAATGTATTATTTTTGAGGGAAAATAAAAAAAAAGTAGAAAATTGATTCACCCACCTCGCGGGGGATGTCGTCTTTATAAGAAAAGGCAGAAAATATGTCAGGAATAAAAGAGTCATTCGATATAGCCCGATGGATCGCTAAAGATCTTTCCGGGATGCTTTCCGAGGAAGAACGGGAGATGTTGCAACGGTGGCGGGATGCCTCCGGGGAAAATGCCCGCCTGTACGAGGAAATTGCCCGGGGATATTCCCTGGGGCAGGGAAGGGGCCCTTATAGCCGGGAGGAAGTGGACCGGCAGCTGGAACGTTTTTACCGTCGGCGCACGCTTCGGGTTCGTCCCTGGCGTCGTTGGATGGGATATGCCGCAACGGGACTGATCTTGTTGGGTGTGTCCGTGGCATTACATTTCCATTTCCAACCGGAGAAACAGATGGGAATATCAGTTCCTCCTGCCATCAAGTTGGCCGAAGGGGAAGTGCAATTGATTTTCGATTCCGGGGAACAGGTTAATCTGCATGATTTGGATTCCATTACACAAGCTAAAAAACATATACGAGTGGAGCGGGGGAAAGAGTTGTTGTCGTACACGGGAGAAAGCAACGGGCAGGTTAAGGAGGTGCGCTTTAACACGCTCGTTGTTCCCCGGGGTACGGAGTACAAGGTGCGGTTGGCCGACGGGACGATTGCTTGGGTGAACAGCAGTACTCGCTTGCGTTACCCGGTTGACTTCCGGGAAGATACCCGGGAGGTTTATTTGGAAGGAGAGGCTTATTTCGAGGTGGCGAAGGATTCCCTGCATCCTTTTATCGTGCGAACGGAAGAGGTGAGCGTGCGTGTGTTGGGTACACGTTTTAACGTCTCCGCGTACGGGATGGATCATCAGGTAGCTACCACCCTGGAAGAGGGGAGTGTGGAGGTGATTCTGCCCCAGGGGAGTGAGATTATCCGGCCGGATCAGCAGCTGGTGTTTGACAAGGAACGGAAAACCTATCTTTGTCGGGATGTGGATGCCAGTATATACTCATCCTGGAAGTCTGGAAAATTCATATTCGAGAACGAGACCCTGGAATATATTATGGACCGGTTGAAGATGTGGTACGATATTCAGGTTGTTTACCGGGATGATGCCGTACGGTATTACCGGTTCACGGGTGATCTGGCCAAGTACGATGATTTCACGAGAATCGTGCGGATGATAGAGGAGGTTGCCGGGGTTCGGATAGATATCAAAGAGAATTGTGTGACAATCGGAATAAACTGAAAAAACGAACGGAAGGGCTCCTACCTCCTTCCGTCCGGGAAACGTTTGTTCCTAGTATAAACTTAATAAAAACAAATGTATGGAAAAAGAAGAACATGTGGTTCTTTTTCGAGAAAGGACTGTGTTAAAAATTCGAAACATGACCCGATTAGGAGTATTTCTATTGTTCTTGAGTTCGTTTGCTCTTTCAGTGAAAGGGTATTCGCAACAAGCTAAGGTGAACTTGTCCATCGAGCAGCGTTCGCTGGTGGAAATCGTTCAGGAGTTAAGAAAAGTATTTGATTACCAGTTTTTGTACAAGGTAGATGAACTGGAGCGTTATGGCAAGCGGGATTTGAAGGTGACGGATGCTTCCGTTGACGAGGTGATGGAGGCGCTTTTGTCCGGCACCCGACTGACCTGGCGCATGGAAGACAATGTCATTTTAATCCGGGCATTGGCTCAGGATGACAAGGAGAAAGTCAAGGCCATAAAAATCACGGGTAAGGTGACAGACACCAAGAAGAAACCTCTGCCGGGCGTGACGATTTTCCTGAAAGAGGGAGATGTATTTTTGGGTACTACTTCCGGGATTGATGGTAAGTTCTATGAAAAAAAATATCGTATTATTAGGAATTTGCATGTGTTTGTTGGGATGCTATGATGAGGACATCAAGTTGTCGTCTCAAGGAGAACCATTTTATACTTTACCTCAAGGTGACCATCCATACGATAAATGTATTGTAGAGTGGTTTGAAAAATACGGGTTCTATACATTATATGATTTTGACGAGAGAGATTTATACTGGAATAATACAGACTGGGAAGAAAGTGAGATGTTGGATTATGAATTGACAGGAAAACTTCTCGGTTATAAGGCAGATACAAATTATGTAGCGGAACAAGTTCAATTGTTTCAAGATTTGTTCTTGGCTCATTATCCGGATGAATATCTTGAAAAAGGGATGCCATTGAAAATACTGTTATGTTCTTATTTAAAATTGGGAAAGAATCAAAGAATTTGGAATCCAGAAATAGGTAAAACGGAGGTCGTTACAGTCTATGATGATTTATGGGGGAAAAAAGGATATGATTATTTAGCAATAAATGGAGGGAACGAGTTGGTAAAGAATATGACAGACTCGTTAAAAGCAGAATTCTCCATGGGCGTAAATAGTTTGTTCCTGCGGATATTGGGAGAAAAGAAATTGTTGGTAAATCCTCCTTCTGTTTTTTTCGAGTTTAGTTAAGTAAGGCTGATAAAAAGAAATAAACAATAATAAGCGAATCGGTGTAACTCATTGAGTTGCACCGATTTTTATTTTGTTAAACTTTGTGTATTTGGCTCTGATTTCGGATTTTTATCGTAAATTTGCGCCAAATCGTTCACGCGACTTAAAGGTTGACGAAGTTAAACTTAAAGACATATACCTTATTATATGTAAGAAATGGCAAAGGCAAATTATCATATCCGAAGGAAGTGCCCTATATGCGGAACCATCTT
>CALUMT010000024.1 GCA_944321845.1 uncultured Butyricimonas sp. | reverse complement strand
AGACCAACAAGAGCAATACCCCGATCATGTATAATTTATTCATCGTCATTCATTTTTTAGGTTTAACTTAAATTCTTCCCAGCACGTAATTGTAATTCAGCGCGTGTACTACCCCGTTTAACGGCTGGATATCGGGAGAGGCCAGGGGTACCATTTGCATGGCATCGAAGGAATAGAGGTAAAGCGTCTCCGGACCGGCATCCGGGACTCCCTCGTAGGCCGATTTATCCCGGTAAGCCCGTACTTTGTTTCCACTCTCGCAGGTGAAATCCGTGCCGCCCGTCTGCTCCTCGGCAAAAATATCATAACTCGGATCCCGGTAAGCGATATCCGCTTTCAGGTATTTCCCTTTCACCACGTGGCGCATCACCATCTCCCGACACCAGTCCGGGTCCAGGGCCTGCACCAACCGTTCCGGATGATTCTTTTCCTCCTCCGTCAGGGGACGCTGATTGCCCGTGTCCTTCCCGGAGGCCTCATCCCACACGTATCGGAGTATCGAGAAAGAGGGTGGTGCAAAGAAGGTAATCTCAGGATAATCCTCGTCCTTCCCCTCGAATAACGGAGTCAATCCCGCCCGCTCGATTAAAACTACCGTCAACCCCCAGTTGGCCGTGTCGGACCGCAGGTAATCCATAATACTGCAATCATGGTAAGGGGTACTGATCCCCGAGTCCCACCAGTTTTGTTTCGTGTCACAACTTGCCAAACCCAGGCAAAGTGTTGCCACTATTGTGATTAATATTAGTTTATTCATATACTAATTATTTTACTCCGTTTCTCGTTATTGTCGTTTTAACCAGTAAGTGTTTTGTCGCATCAAGGGATTATCCGTGAACAAAGCCTCATCTAAGGCATTAAAGAACACGCCATCCACGATATCCTGTTCCGAAACTTCCCGGAAACCGCCATAAAGTTCCGTTTTATAGTAGCCGTTCCGCAAAACATCGAACCAGCGTTGCCCTTCCATCAATAACTCCTTTTCCCGTTCCTTGAAAATAGCATAGCGCAAATCGCCGTTATACTCGCTCTCGTCATAACGTTTGGCTCCCGCCCGGTCTCTAATTTTATTCAAATCATCAATAGCGCCTTGCCGATTACCCAATCTTACCCGGCATTCCGCCCGCAACAAGTAAATATCCGCCAAACGAAACCAAATTTTATTACAATCAAAATTAATAAATTGTCCAGCATCCCATCCTTCCGTAGACACTCGGCCATATCGCCATTTATAAGGATAGGCATACCCTCCTGTAATGGACTCGTCCATCCGCTCCATTTCCTCAAAATTATAAAACCAAGCATCCCGCCGAGTATCGTGCCGAATTTCTCCATTTTCTTCGTATTCCTCGAACATGGCTCGCACCGTCGTGTTTAAAATACGATTATAGCTCATTTTTATATCTCCAGGTTGTTTGCCTGTTATCACAGGGTAAGATTCATACGTTTGTCCCAAACAAATAGAGTTATATTGGGCTTGGCTATCCATTTCTTCCCAATAACCATGAAAAATACTTTCAAAAACACACTCTTTCCCTCCATCCAACAAAGTTCTAGTACAAACCTCATCCGGAGTGGCTTCTAACGCATAAATATCTGTGCGAGCAATAATCGCAGAACAGGCGGAATCAACCGTTCTCCACAGAGATTGCTCATCATAATTCCGTTCTTCCGATTGTGCCAGATATTTACATCCCGCTTTCCAAGCGCAAAGGTGAGCCAACACGGCATTCGCCGCCCCTTTGCAAGGACGAGCCCGATGGGTTATCGCATTTCCATCCGTATCTCGCAATTCATTCCACTCCGGCAACAAACACACCGCCTCCCGAGCTTGGGCGATGGCGTAATCTGCCACAGCAGACCAAGGAGTTTTCCCGATAGGCCCTGTTTCTATCTCATCTTGAATCAACACACAATCCCCCCAACGGCGAAGCAAATCGAGATAAGCAAACGCTTTGAAAAAAAACATTGATCCCTTGTAAAAATCTCGCCTCTCTTGCGGCATATCCACGTCATCTATATAAGGTAATGCCACATTTGCCGCCGCAATCACATTATAATTCCAATGCCATTGACTAACATATGCCCAAGCCTGACTCTCTATTAACAACGCAAAGGATTGATTATCGTGATAATCTGAATATTCTCCATAAGTTTGAGGAGTCCAAGAAGCCGCCGTCATATTAACACGAACACTTTGTTCCACACCAAGCAATGCCGCCTCGACATCTCGTTCCGATTCAAAAGCGTTCTTAAAAACAAGGGAATTTTCTGGTTTCAAATCTATCCAATCTTTACATCCTCCTAATCCAATGGATAACAACATTGAAATTATCCACAAATATATGTATATCTTCATCTTTCAAAATTTTAATGTTAATCCTAATGTCCATTTTCGCGCCATCGGGTAAGCACTCCCCGCATCGATGCCTGTTCGGACATCCACAACTTCCGGGTCTAAACCAGAATAATTTGTCCAAGTAAATAAGTTCTCACCGCTTGCAAAAAATCGCAATTCATCCAAACCACATCGTTTAATCCAAAAACCAGGCAATGTATAACCTACCGAGAGTGTCTTCATTTTCAACCAATTCACTTTCTCTACCTGATGTGAGGTATAAAGTCCTCCCCACAAATAAGTATTGAAATCATATTGCCATTTAGGAAAATCAGAATTATCCCCAGGCTGTTCCCAAAACGTAATTTCCCTCAAATCCATCACAATAGTAGGGAATTCTGATGCTCCCCAAACGGACAAAGAACGAGTGGGCACATAATTAAGCATATGCCGCCCTAACTGAAAGCTAATAGAAAGGTTTACGTCAAAATTTCGCCATGAGAATTCACTCACTAACCCTCCTGTCAATTCCGGCAAGGCACTACCACAATAAACTTGATCGTTAAAATTAATCTTTCGATCTCCATTTACGTCAACAAAATAATAATCGCCAGGCTTATAGAAAAAATACTCCATCCATTCTGCCGCCAATGAAATTTTCGTTCCTTGTTGATTGTAATAAATAGGAATTTCTTCTTCTTCATCCACAAAGCCATTCGTTCGTAAAGCATAAATACCATTCAATGATTTTCCAATAATTCGATTATTCAAATCTTTTCCCGTATAAGATTTTTCAAAACGATTCCAGTTATGCGCACCATTCACAGCCACTTTCCAATAAAGTTCTGGTTTTCGAAAAATCTCGTATTTTACCATAACTTCCAATCCTTCATTGGAGATCGCCGCCGCATTTTGCCATTGCGTTGTATATCCGGTGTTAAGGCCATTACTAGGTAGATTTACCCGATCCAACAATTTATCTGTATAGCGATAATAATAATCCATTGTCACACTTAAACGATGATTAAAAAAATCTAAATCTATTCCAAAATCATATTGATCCGTTTCCTCCCAAGAAAGTAAATCGTTGTACAAGCCATCGTACCACACAGGTTCGACATAACTATCGCCAAGGTAGGAGGAAGTTCCGACATTCATTATGCCTAACGCCAAATAATTCTGTGAAAAATGCATCCCGGAACGCCCCCAGCTAACCCGGAACTTCCCGAACGAAAGCCAACCCAGGTTCTCCTTTACCCAAGGCTCCTCTGAGAACGTCCAGGCTGCCGCCACGGAGGGGAAAGTTCCCCAACGATTCTTTGCCCCAAAGGTGGAACTCCCGTCCCGACGAATGCTGAGCGAGAGCAAGTATTTGTCCCGATAACCGTACTCCAGCCGAGCAAACCAAGAAAGCAGGGATTTCTCCTGCATGTCGGACTGGTAATTTTTCAACGCCCGTACTTCCTCGTAATCTCCCCAATCCACCGTTTCCAAATCCGGCATGCCTTGTGGGGCATAATAAATCTTGTCACTCGGGGATTTTTGAGCGTAACCTCCGTTATACTCCTCCTGGTCGTACTGGTAGGAGAAACCTCCCAACAATTCCAACGAGTGAGATTCCCCGAACGTGCG
>CALUMT010000023.1 GCA_944321845.1 uncultured Butyricimonas sp. | reverse complement strand
AAAAAAATCTATAACAATAGGTGGGCTAAGTGGTCAATACTATTTTGGCCAAAAGGATCAATCATATTGTAGCCAAAGGGGACAATCCTGTTTGGCCAAAGGGGTCAAAGTCGCGTGGCTTTTCCATCAGGCAAGGTTGTGTGGAAAAATACAGAAAGCCCCACGGGGCGAGGATGATTTTTCCACGACACCCGCAGGGCTTGACCTTGCTTGGACGAACAGAACACGAGTTACCTTTGCCTGTGGTTTGGTGAACTCGGCTACGAAATAATGATATATTTTTTCTTAATAATCTTTACTTTTTGAATTATCGTGATATTTATTAATAAATAAGATTTTATATGGCAAGATGTCAATGTAAATCACGATTAAAACCTGTAAGTGTACGAGATTATACTCGTTTCCGCAGAGGCATAGTAGAATATGTTAGGACGCATTGCAGGAAACTTCCAAGGAGAAGTTGATTGTGGCATTTGTCAACGAGGTGCTCATAAATCGTTGAAGAGAGAAGGCGGTTAGATTAACTGCCTTCTCTACTATAAATATGATAGTTTTTACTAGTACACACTAATAATTGGAGAAAAAATCGTATCTTTGCACCAAGAAAAGAGTTATTTGAAAAGCATGAGGAATATAGTGTAACAAAACAAGTTAGCAATTTCTTATCCATTGCCCATTCTCATGCAAGTTCTTCTTAATGGTTTGATACTCAAAGAATCTTAATCAAACTACATCAAATATACGAACAAGAAAGTAGACGAGATTCCTTTCGATTTCACCCGGCGCCGCATGTCTGTCGTGGTCGAAGATAGACTGGGGAAACGACAAATCATCACGAAAGGAGCTGTGGAGGAAATGCTGAACATCTGCTCTCATGCAGAATTCGACGGGAAAGTACAACCACTTTCCGATGAATTGAGGAGAAAAGCACAAAACATCAGTGAACAAATGAACCGTCAAGGAATGCGAGTACTTGCCGTCGCCCATAAAAGCTACCTGGACAAAGAATGCGACTTCAGTGTAAAGGACGAGGATGAGATGGTTTTAATCGGATACCTGGCCTTTCTCGATCCACCAAAGCAATCTGCAGCCAATGCCATTAAACAACTGCACGAAAACGGCATCGAGGTAAAGATTCTCTCGGGAGACAATGATGCCGTCGTTCGTACGATAGCCAGACAAGTTGGTATCGATACAACAAACGCTCTGACCGGACTGGAATTCGCAGAAATGAGTTTAGAAGAACAACATCAGGCAGCACGGACAACAACTGTTTTTTCCAAATTGACACCTCTCCAGAAAACCCAAATCATCACGTTACTCCAGGAACAACAAAATACAGTAGGATTTCTCGGAGATGGTATCAACGATGCTGCCGCCCTACGCCAATCCGACATCGGAATTTCCGTGGACTCTGCCGTGGATATAGCCAAAGAAAGTGCAGATATCATTTTACTGGAAAAAGACCTCATGGTATTGGAAGACGGTGTGCTTGAGGGAAGAAAAACATTCGGAAATATCACAAAATACATCAAGATGACTGCAAGCTCCAATTTTGGGAACATGTTCAGCGTCATGGCAGCCAGCGCCTTTCTCCCTTTCCTTCCCATGTTGCCAATCCACTTGCTTATCCAAAATCTACTTTATGACATATCTCAAACAACAATTCCCTTCGACCGAATGGATGCCGACTACCTGAAAAAACCCCGTAAATGGGATGCCTCGGACTTAAGCCGCTTCATGATATGCATCGGCCCTATCAGTTCGATTTTCGACATTGCCACTTATCTCGTTATGTGGTATGCTTTTGGTTGTCAATCAATAGAACAACAAACACTTTTTCAATCCGGTTGGTTCATTGAAGGGCTGTTATCCCAAACCCTGATCGTACACATGATCCGTACCAGAAAAATACCTTTCATCCAAAGTCGTGCCTCTTGGCAAGTAACCGCTCTTACCGTCTTAATCATGGCCATAGGTATTATCATTCCATTTTCTCCCTTTGGGAAAGCTATCGGTTTGGAACCGCTACCCATAAATTATTTCCCCTGGTTGATCGGTATATTATTATCCTACTGTATACTGACACAACTAATCAAGAACTGGTACATCAAACGATTCATCAAATGGTTATAATCACGAACTATGAAAAACGGCTACCTACAACCCGCATTGCACGTCATAAAAAACATGGATTCCTTCCAACCAGTTACTTTATTACGTTTTTCCATCAATCTTAAACATATTCCCGACTAAATCAAGCCCAGTTTCCGGTATTCAGATAAAGAGAAACCGGTCTGTCTACGGAAGAACCGGCAAAGATAAGAAGCATCCGGGAAATGGAGGGCATTAGCGATTTGCTGTATCGTCTGCCCCGTGTTCCGAAGCAGGTATTTGATTTCCAGGGTCACCTGTCGGTCAATGGCCTGTTTCGGACTCTCGTTATACACCTGCCTCGTGACCATTGCCAGATAACAAGGCGTGATACATAATTTATCGGCATAAAAAGCCGTATCCCTGTGCTCCCTGAAGTGGTCGAACACCAGGTTATAAAATTTCACACAAACCGTGTCTACCGCGCTTCTCCTGTGTATGGCCGGCTGATTACCGTATTGCAAATTCCATTTATTATAATATTCAAGAGTAAAGGCATGTAACAGATCTGAAAAAACATGTTGACGATACGGATTCTCTCCCTCCCCGTGAACAACCATCAACAACTCCATCCAAACATCCAGCGCATTCCCGACCGGCAACACGGGCAATGTATAAATGGCATCAAAAAAGCTATTCGGGATATCATAAAAAGCTTTTTCCGCCACCTCTCGCCCCACCAGGCAATAAAAAGCCCGGAAATCACCCGAGAGAGAAGTGAAAGCCGGAAACATATCCGGCGGAACGATGGCCATCATCCCCGGTTTAAAAGCATAAGGTTTAAACTGCAACATCAACTCGGCTTCCCCCTCCCGACAATAAACGACAATCCAGGAGGGGAGATGTCGCTCCCACCATGACGTGAAATCCCTCATGTCCGATTCCCCGACAATACAAACAGCTGCCATATTCTTTTAATTAACCAATACTGGGGACAAAAGTAATTATTTATCAAAAGTACCCATTCTCTCCCGATAATGAAAACAAAACACCTCCCGAAAGATGGTACCTTCGCCCCCGTTAATCAACACGAATAAATATGGAAAGAGACCGGATTGACTGGGGAAAAATGGATATTCCCTTTTTATTTCGCAAAATGTTTGTTCCCACGTTATTGGGAATGTTGCTAGCCTCCACGATGACAATCGTGGACGGAGTATTTGTCGGGCAAGGAGTCGGCAGTGACGGACTGGCAGCAGTAAACATCGTCGCTCCATTTTTTTTAATAACTACCGGTATCGGGCTTATGTTCGGCTCCGGGGCTTCCATCGTGGCCTCCGTGCATCTGTCCAAAGGGCGCCAGAAAGCGGCGAACATCAACGTGACTCAGGCTTTCTCGGTTGCCACACTCGTGATGATACTACTCGCCACGTTCGTCATGAGTTTCCCCGAGACAACAGCACGGATAATGGGATGCAGCGACCGACTGATGCCTTACGTGAAAGACTACATGCGTTGGGTTATTCCCTCGTTACCATTCGGGATGCTCATGAGCATCGGCCTTTTCGTGGTACGGCTGGACGGTTCGCCACTCTACGCCATGGTATGTAACGCCCTTCCGGCAATCATCAACATCATTCTTGATTATCTTTTCGTGTTCCCCATGCAAATGGGTATCGAGGGAGCTTCTTTGGCAACCGGCATAGCCCAGGTATTCGGTAGCATGCTTATCGGAATATACATGTGGAAATATTCAAAAACGATACATCTTTACAAACCGAAATTCACCCCCAAGAGCATTCGCCTCACGGCCCGGAACATCGGTTATCAGGTCAAACTCGGGGCCTCCTCCATCATCGGAGAACTGGCCATCGCCTGCATGATGCTTACCGGGAATTTCGTCTTCATTCACTATCTCGGGGAAGACGGAGTTGCGGCCTTCAGCGTGGCCTGCTACTGCTTCCCGCTTGTATTTATGCTCGGCAACGCCATTGCCCAATCCGCTCAACCCATTATCAGCTACAACCACGGGGCCGGGGCATGGGACAGGGTACAACAGACCTTCCGTCTTTCCATGTGGCTCGCCATAGTCTGCGGAATTCTGATCATGCTGGGAGGTATCATGGAAAGCTCCTTCATTGTATCCCTCTTCCTGCCCGAGACCACGGTCGCGAGCGGAATAGCCAAAGCCGGACTCCCCTATTTCTCCATCGCGTTCTTGTTCTTCACCCTTAATCTTGTATTTATCGGCTATTTTCAGAGCCTGGAAAAATTCAAGACAGCCACTCTTTTCATGCTTTCACGAGGACTGATATGCGTGGTTCCCGCGTTCATTTTATTACCTCGAATTATAGGAATTCCCGGACTATGGCTTGCCGTTCCGCTATCGGAAACTATTACACTACTGGCCATTCTCCTGTTCCAACTAAAAAAAAGGGATAATAAAAGAACGACATAACTTCCTATCAAACATAGCACTTAGTCCTCTTTGGAACGGTTCAGCAACGGTTCAGGAACGGTTCACTAACCGTAAACACGGGTTCAAATAACGTTCCACACCCACCGTACACCCGTCTCACGTGCATGAAAAAGAAAAAGGGGAGGAAACTATTCTATCAAATCGAGTAGAAAATGTTTTGTGATTCAAAAACAATTACTATCTTTGCCGAGCGAAATTTTAACCTCAGGGGTACAACAAGCGGTGAAAGCCCACCCCACGGTATTAACTTAAATAACAGATAGTAATGTACGCAATTGTAGAAATCGCAGGACAACAATTCAAGGTTGAAAAAGACCGTAAAGTCTATGTAAACAGACTGGCTGCAGAAGAAGGAGCTCAAATCGAGTTCGACAAAGTTCTTTTAGTGGACAATGAAGGCCAAATCAAGATCGGGACTCCCGTTGTTGAAGGTGCTAAAGTAACCGCTAAAGTATTGTCTCACTTGAAAGGTGACAAGGTTGTCGTTTTCAAGAAAAAGAGAAGAAAAGGTTATTGCAAGAAGAATGGTCATCGTCAATACCTGACCCAAATCCAAATTGAGGCAATCAACGCTTAATGTATTTTGTAACTTCTAAAATTTTAATGATATGGCACACAAGAAAGGAGTAGGTAGCTCTAAGAACGGTCGTGAATCAGAAAGCAAGCGTTTAGGAGTAAAGATTTTTGGTGGTCAATTTGCCAAAGCCGGTAGCATCATCGTTCGTCAAAGAGGAACGGTTCACAACCCGGGTAACAATGTAGGCATGGGTAGAGACCACACCTTGTTCGCAAAGATGGACGGTATCGTAGTTTTCAGAAAGAAACGTGACGACAAATCTTTCGTTTCCATCGAACCTATCGCGGAATAAAGGAAAATTTGAAATATTTACTCCCGTCTTTGAAAAAGGACGGGAGTTTTTTTATTTTTGTTGTTCGGAAATAAAAAATGTCAATGATATGCTTAACCTGAAATTCATCCAAGAAAACAAAGAGACGGTTATTCGGAAATTAGCCGTCAAGAATTTTGACGCCAAGGATTTAGTGGAAAAAATCATTCTTCTCGATAACGAGAGAAAAAATATACAACGGGAGGCGGATGACAAGCAAGCCGAGATGAACACGATATCGAAACAAATCGGCCAGCTGATGAAAGAAGGAAAACGCGAGGAAGCAGAGACCGCCCGCGCGAACACAAGCCGCCTGAAAGAGGAAATCGCGACATTGAATACCCGCCACGGGGAGACTGTGGCCGAACTGGATAAGCTTATCGTACGCTTGCCGAATCTTCCGAATGATATCGTTCCCCCGGGGAAAAGCGACGCGGATAATGTTATCGTGAAAATCAGCGAGAACGTTCCGGCTCACGAGGAAGGCCAATTGCCTCACTGGGATTTGGCCAAGAAATATAAGCTGATCGATTTTGAAGTCGGGGTAAAAATCACGGGTGCCGGTTTCCCCGTCTACAAGGGATTGGGAGCTCGCCTGCAAAGGGCCTTGATCAATTTCTTCCTGGAAGAGAACATCAAGGCAGGATACGAAGAGGTTATGCCTCCACTGGTCGTGAATGAAGATTCCGGATTCGGGACAGGACAATTACCGGATAAAGACGGGCAAATGTATTACGTAAATGAGGATAAATTGTATCTTATCCCGACGGCAGAAGTTCCCGTGACGAATCTTTACCGGGATATGATCGTGGATGCCGAGCAATTGCCGATCAAGAATACGGCCTACACGGCTTGTTTCCGTCGGGAAGCCGGATCCTACGGGAAAGATGTCCGCGGGTTGAATCGGCTGCACCAGTTCGATAAAGTGGAAATCGTGCAAATCAGCCGTCCGGAAGTATCCTACGAGGCATTGGACGGAATGGTGAAACACGTGGAAGGATTACTGATCAAATTGGGATTGCCTTACCGTATCGTTCGCCTGTGTGGTGGAGACCTGAGTTTCACCTCCGCGCTAACATATGACTTTGAGGTCTATTCCAAGGCTCAGGACAGATGGCTGGAAGTCAGTTCAGTTTCCAATTTCGAGGAATACCAGGCCAATCGCTTGAAATTACGTTTCCGGGAAAAAGGAGAAAAGAAAACGACTATGGTACACACGCTGAACGGAAGTTCTTTGGCTCTGCCGCGTATCGTGGCCGCTTTGCTGGAAAACAATCAATGCCCGGAAGGAATCCGTGTTCCTGAAGTCCTTCAAGATTTCATGGGAACCGATATGATTAAATAAAATTTATTCCAGGAAATCAAGGGACAAAAGCATGATTGAATTTTGTCTCTTGATTTTTCATTAACACGTATCGTATGCGCTTCGTTTACAACACGACATTCCATTTACCGGATTCCATGGAAAATATATTCAAGGAACATATCCAAAAATACACGCTTCCCTACCTGCGGGAAGAGGGCGTGGATTTTGAATCCTTGTTCACAAGAGTACACGTGGAGCAGGAAGAAGGGAGGGCATTTTCCTTACAACTCATTTTCCCGACGGAAAAAGAATATAATAAATTTTTGAACCAATACAGGGACGACATTTTCGAGGATTTACATATCAGGCATGGAAATCAAGTGTTATATTTCAACACGCTACTAGAAGAAATCTGCTGACATGGGCACTGACACGGAAAAATTAATCATGGGAATCGACCCCGGTACCAATTTCACGGGATATGCCATTATCCGGACCACGGGAAGGAATTGCCGTCCGACATTGGTCGTATCGGGTGTGATCAACATGAAGCAAATGGAAAGCCCTTACTTGAAATTACAACGTATTTTCCAACGTGTCTTGCAGGTTATCGATTCCTATCACCCGGATGAATTGGCCATTGAAGCCCCGTTTCAAGGCAAGAATGTCCAATCCATGCTGAAACTGGGTAGAGCACAGGGTATGGCCATGGCTGCAGCTTTGCAACGGGATATCCCGATTTACGAGTACGCTCCCAGAAAAATCAAAATGAGCATCACGGGTACGGGGGAAGCTTCCAAAGAACAGATAGCGTCACTCCTCAATAAATTCATGACTCTGCCGGAAAGAATATCGACACTAGACGAAACGGATGCCATAGCTATAGCCTACTGTCACCACATTCAAGGGAATCTACCCACGAGCGGAGGAGCCAAATGTAAAGGATGGAGTGATTTCGTGAAGCAAAATCCGGACAAAGTGATATAAGCGCATCAGGGACGAATTTTATTAAATAAGGTTTTTTATATTTGCAAGCAATTTTTCACGGGAAAAGAAAGATTCACTTAATAAATGGCCGTATGGAAGAAAGAATTAAACCAATATATATTGAAAAACTGTTTGAAAGCAAAAATCCGAAGTTAGCCAAATGGATACCATCTTTCGTGTATTCATTGCTGAAAAAGGTCATTTGCCAGGATCAGATCAATGATTTTATTTCCAAATACGGGGATCACCGGGGCTTGGATTTTTCTGATGGGATACTGGAGTATCTCGATATCTCGTACAAGGTGGAAGGGGAAGAAAATCTACCCTCGCCTGACGGACGATATATTTTCGTGTCCAATCACGCCTTGGGTGGACCGGACGGTATCATCCTGATTTCATTTCTTGGAAGAAAATACCGCACATTAAAATTCCCGGTGAATGACTTGCTCATGAATCTGAAGAATCTGAACAATATATTTTTACCCGTGAACAAGCATGGAGCTTTAGCCAAGGAAGCCGCGGCAGAAATGGATGCCGCCTATGCCTCCGACGCTCAAATCATCATGTTCCCGGCCGGAATGGTCAGCCGGAAAAACAACGGCGTGATAAAAGATCTGGAATGGCAAAAAAGTTTTATCACGAAAGCCATCAAGCACCAGCGGGATATTGTTCCGATTCATTTTATCGGTCAGAATTCTAATTTCTTTTACAATCTGGCACGCTTCCGGACAAAAATAGGATTAAAACTGAATCTTGAAATGATGTATCTCCCGAAAGAAACTTTCAATAAAAAGGGATCATCGTTCACGCTTCGCATCGGTAAACCTATTTCCTGGGAATCCCTCGACAAGAGCAAAACTCCCAAGGAATGGGCAGAGTATATTAAAGAAATAGTTTATAGTATATAAATTTTATATTTTCGTCATGCAACCAGTCATTTATCCCATCAGTAGAGAAAAATTACTCGCTGAATTAACTGAAGATAAATTTGTTCGAAAGACAAACAAGGCAGGGAACGAGATTTATTCCTTTAACGCGTTCAACGCCCCGAACCTGATGCGGGAAGTCGGACGATTGCGGGAGTTAACATTCAGAAGCGCAGGTGGAGGAACTGGTAATGAGGTGGATATTGACCCTTGGGATATTGATGAACAACTCCCCTATCAGCAACTTATCGTGTGGGATCCCAAGGAACAGGAAATATTGGGAGGATACCGTTATATTCTATGTAACAATCTGCCGCTAAATGCTGAAGGAGAACCTAATCTGGCGACCACGGAATTATTCAAATTTTCACCCAAGTTCAAGGAACAGTATCTGCCGAAAATGATCGAGTTGGGACGTTCATTCGTGCAGCCGCTGTATCAATCTACCCGCATGGGACGGAAATCACTTTTTGCCCTGGATAATCTTTGGGACGGTTTAGGGGCTTTGACCGTGGAGTATCCCGAAATGGAATATTTTTTCGGGAAAGTAACCATGTACACCAGTTTTAACATCGAGGCCAGAGACTTGATTCTGTATTTCATGCGGAAATATTTCCGAGATCAAGAAAATCTGGTTCAACCGATTATCCCTCTTGAGATCCAAATTGACGAAGACAAACTGAAAGACATTTTACACGGTTCCACGTACGAGGAAGACTACAAGATCCTATCTCATCAAGTACGGGTTCTCGGTGAGAATATTCCCCCACTCGTGAACGCCTACATGAGTTTATCCCCATCCATGAAAACGTTCGGAACCGCAATTAATGCTTCTTTCGGGGGAGTGGAAGAAACCGCAATTCTTATCAAAATAGCGGACGTGTATGAAACGAAAAAAGCAAGACACATATCGACTTACATTCCCCGAATCCTGAAACGAAAAATATTCTAAAAATGAGAATAAGATGCTAAGCCAAACTACGCATTTAGAAAAATTAAACTAGTAGGTTATAAACACAAAAAGTCCCCTATCAATTTTTTCCTTAAAATTAAGATAGGGGCTTTTTTTGGTAGATAAAAATTACGAGTTTGCTTTTTACAAATTCTTCATCTTTATCTAGAACTACATTCTCATCCATCCTCATTATCATCAATTTCTCTCACGAGAAAACTGGAAAGAAAGCGTGTAATTCCCTTTCATTGGTAGATTCTTATCAAAATTCACATCACCAGAATAATTAGGATCACTATAATAAGAATAAACCTCTTGTAAAAAATCGACAGGCTCATATTGAACAATACGTATTTCCAAAGTATTTCCCTCGTTCAATAAACGGAAGTCTACCTCTGCCTCGGATTCTTTCATATTTTTGTCAGAGAAATTCAAATTTACTTTACTTAATTCCGTTTGCAACACGGAACGATGAAGGCTCCATTCATCTAATTCATAAAGTTGATTTTCAACAATATCCAGCACGCTCACTTCTGCCTCATCTATAAAATAATTCTTTAGATCACTAACTAGTTGGTTTGTCCTAATGATATTCTTTCCCGACTCTGTTGTAAATACTAACACATCAGACATATCACCTTGAGGCAACTTTTGCAATCCCTCTGTATCACCAAACATCGTGGCCATTTTTCGCACGTGAGACTCACTAGAAAAACCAGAAAATCGCCAAGTCCCTACCAGATTCTCAAAATCTATCGGACCATCAATATTAATATTAGCTTTATTATTCGACGTGGATATCAAAAATCTATCATCCTCGACGAGACGAAGGACTATCTTATCCTTGCCAGCTTCCTTTTTTAAAAATCGCAATCTAACTCGTCCCATCAAATCATCCTTTTTGTAAAGAAATTGTTTCTCTCCTCCAACGATCTCATAATGAACTCCAAGCTCCGCTGTAGATGCCGGATCGATGTCAAAGGGAACTGTTATATCATACGATGGACTAGTATATTCAGAGGTCCCGATGAATAATTTTATCGCTATTTCACTTTCCTCGTATAAATTGTAGTCCGAGGAGAAAAAAGAAGTAGTGAAAGGTTCTTGTTGTTCTATAGGAATCATTGTCTGTCTATACATTCCAAAGTCATATCCTTCCACTTCCTGAAGGTACAAACTAACCTCTCGTCCTTCATTTATCGTGTTCATCGGAGATAATGTAATTATCGAGGAATCCTGACCGGCAGGTATCAGAAACTCACTAGCCGATAACGTGTAATCCACACCCTCTTCTCCCGTTCCCCCAAGTGTAAAATTAACAACTAAATCTCTCGAGGTTGGCTCGGATAAACGCACCTCCACGCTCAAATCTCCCGTAGTTGACAATATATAATAAGGACGCCTGAACGATACCGTTGGGCTATTAACTTCATCATCCGAACATCCGATTAAACTACATAAGCTAGTAATTACCAGCACTATATTTAACAACTTCTGCATATCTAGTATTTTATAATCATTTATTTATTCCGTAATTCTCCGGGATACAGCATCCTCGAATTCCTCTCGCTGCGCATCAATCAAATCTTGTTCCTCATAAGACAAGCGAGATGTAGGGATCGTCATCGAATCATCCGTTATTTCTTCTATGCGAGGGGGCATTTCCTCGCTATTATCACAGGAAAATGTTCCTATTACTAATAATAAACCCAATAATATCTTTTTCATAATATTCTCGTTATACATTAATTATTCATAACCTTCATTCTGGATCAAATTCGGATTAACTGCCAAATCTTGCTTCCATAACGGGTAAGTGTAAAGATATTTCCTCGTCGTGTATTTTATCCCATTATATCCCACCCAAAATTCAGGACGACCATTCCTTTTTAACTCGAACCAACGATCTCCTTCCATGTATAATTCTTTACGTCTCTCGTTCAAAATCGCCGCCATTAGTGGTGTTAATGCTTTCCCTTCTGCATCTACTTGAATCAATGCTTCCTCATCCACACTTGGCAACGTGGTTTCCGTCAGCAAAACATAGTCTTTAATTCGTCGTCTTCTCAGTTCATTTAAGTAATATAAAGCTTCTTCAGAATTATTCAAATGCGCATAACTTTCCGCCAATATTAAACACATCTCAGCCGAACGGATACACATATTCAATCGTTTCGTGTTTAAATACTGCTTATCAAAATAAAGTGAATAACGAATATCGCGTTCTCCCTCCACGAATAAACGTGCGAACTCTAGGCTTACCGGTCGACGGCGAGAATCCGTCGCGTAACGGGTTTTAAATGCTGAAGACTGCGTTCCTTTTTGATATCCATATAACAACACATTTCCTGGATTCTCATCAATTGGAGGTACGGTCTGCAGCATTGCAGTATAAGCCTCTCCTTCCAATAAGGGATATTTATCCAATAATTCCTTAGCCACTATTATAGCGTTATCCCAATCCTGAGCCCAGAAATAAGTCCGCGCCAAATAAGCCTTGGCCACGTCTACCGTGAAAATATACATCTCGTCCGTTTGATTCAACGCTATCGCTTTTTTCAAGTCGCTTATTATAAAATCAACTGTGTTCTGAATATTACCTCTCCCCGGTTTCGCCTCCATATCAAAATGTT
Organism: uncultured Butyricimonas sp.; assembly: GCA_944321845.1. Lineage (GTDB taxonomy): Bacteria > Bacteroidota > Bacteroidia > Bacteroidales > Marinifilaceae > CALUMT01. The sequence continues at coordinate 12,760 of CALUMT010000023.1, read as the reverse complement.
CCATGATTGGAATTCCCATTATTTCTAAAGCTCTTTGTTTTTCATAAGGTTCACACAATTCACGCATCATATTATAATATAACACAGCACGTAAGGTATAAGCCACGGCCGTCACCTTCTTTCCCAATTCCGTTTCAACATCATTCATGTAATCCAAAACAACATTCACGTCCTTAACCACTTGGAAAAGATTATTAAATCTATACATAGCTGAACCAACATAAGAACCTACATATATAGGTGTGTACGATGAACTCACGGATGTTGACAAGTTTGCGTTCAAATTATCAGAAAAACACTCGAAACGTAAAACATCATTAAAATTACCGATAATTTTATCCGAACTAGAAGTCTCCACATTACTTAAATGAGTGTTAATCAATGACGCGTAATCTTCAGTGGTCTCTGGTAACACTTGACCATAGGTCTTCACTTCTAAGTAATCATCGCAGGACAGGCAATAAGCCGCAAAAAACAATATTACTTGTAAAAATCTATTTCCTTTCATAATTTCTTGACTTTAAAATCCAACATTAATTCCAAACGCCAAAGAACGTGTTATCGGGTAAGTTGCCCCTGGGGTCTCGGGATCGATACCTGAATAATTCGTGAACGTGAAAAAATTACTCATCATTAACGAAATTCCGAGCGAACTTATGCATTTATTAACAAACAATTTACTAGGAACATTATAATGTAACGTTATATCACGAATCCGCAAGAATGAGACATCCTCTAAAAAACTTCCCAACGTGATGCTAGAGGAGTTTGGAGCGTATTGATCCAGGTTTAATTTGGGACCAAAGGCATCAACTATCCTCGGGTATTTTGCATCCGTGTGTTCAGGTGTCCATCTATCAACTGCATCTTTACGTACATTCAAATGATTACGATACAGGTCACTATATATCGTCTGGGGAGTCTCCTCCGCCCAATAAGAGACTGCCTCGTAACTAACCGGGGAGTCAACACGATTATCTATTTTAGCTCCTAAAGAATATGAGCCTCCAACCGTCAAGGACAAGTTCCGATAAGAAAACCGCATCGTGAAACCTCCCGTAACAGGTGCTATCGAAGTTCCAAGATAATAACGATAATTTACCAGCGTCTTCAAATCGGATGCTTTATTTACAACTGCATCCGGACGTAATTGATACATGTACACGCCATCATAGGGATCTATACCTATTTGTTTACCTCCAAATATTGATTCTAAAGGATAACCTACATATTTACCCTCGCTTATTGTCCCGTTTGGAGATGAGTAATCAGAAAGAACGTTACGGTTCCAGGCTATATTTGCGGTTAAGTTCCATTTAAAATTCAAACCATCAACTATTCTCAAACCTAAAGTACCCTCCACACCTTTATTTTCTATTTCTGTCGAGTTATAACTTTGTGCGTTATAACCAGTGGAAGAAACAACCCGAACTCGCGATATCACGTCTGAACTTTTACGCCAGTAAGCTTCTACAAGTCCTGTAACCCTATCATCAAATAAACCGAAATCAAGAGCCAACTTCACGTCTCTAGTTTTCTCCCAACGTAATCTAGGATTAGGAGCAGTAGCAACTTTCCCCGTTAATTGCTCATTCCAGTATTTCGAGTTATACGTGATTACCAGATTCTTCAAGATACCCTGAACCACGTTGCCCGTGTATCCCGTGGATACTCTTAATGTCAAACGATTCAAAACGGGTTTTAAAGATTGCATAAATACTTCAGTATCTATATTCCAAGCTACACCCAACGACCATGTCGGATTAAATTGTTCGTCACTACCAAAATTGTTAGAACCATCTGTACGAAAAGAAGCATTCAAAATATAACGTTCTAGATAAGAATATTCTGCAGAAGCATAAAACGAAGCATAAGTATTCTCCGAACGACTCATGGCTGAAAGGGCATCAATCAAATCCGTATACCATTTTGCATCATAACTATCCGGGTCCCCGTTCTCCGGCATAATTGCAATATCCGTTTTTTCATTATAACCATACCGTTTAAGTGCTGTTCGTTTACTTTTGGAACTTCTTAACTCGGCTCCCGCAAGCACATTTAAATAATGAACGTCCGCATAAAAACCCGTGTAAGAAAATTGTCCACGAACACTGTATTGTTCCCCATCAGAAAGTGAACGAGATATCGATCCATACGTGTTTGTGGTATGATTATTCACGTCAAAAGATAACCTATCCGCGTATGCAGCGTAAGATCCTTTACCCAATATAGTCTCTTCTCGATTAGCTGTAAAACTATAAGACACTAACCCAGAAAATGATAAAGATTTAATAATTTGAACATCCAAACCTAATTGTCCCGACACGGAAAACTTCGTCCCTTTACTGGAGGTCTCTTTCAATTCTCTCATGATATTAAACCCGTTGACAGGTTCATCTTCAGGTGTAGCTGTCCCGTCATTAATCGATGTTATATTGAACCACGTCATGTCCGGACGATAACTCCCGTCTTCATTATAAGGACGCTCGTACGGGTTAGCGAAATACGCGTACCTGAACGGATCCACGCTCATGGCAGGACCGTCAGATTTCAAATAAGAGGCTCTTAAACCAAAATTAGCTTTTACTCGTTTCGATGGATTGGCAGAGACTCTTAAATTCATCGTGTAACGATCGTAACTATCCTCTTTTAACAAACCCTCTTGCGTCGTGTAGCCTAACGAGGCATAATAAGTAGAGGTAGAACCTCCTCCAGACATGGAAAGATTGTGTGTCATCTCGAATTGATTTCGGAAAATCTCGTCAAACCAATTGGTCGTGTGGCTCGCCAAATCGTGAATATACGTACTTTTTTCCTCATCTGTCATGGGTTCAAAACCTTCATCCACCCACAAGGAACCATTCTTTCCCAACTTGTTAGATCGTAACATCCCAACAATACCTATCACTGGATAATGCGCCGAATTATCCGCAAAACCTTGCGAGGAAAACTCGTCCCACAATTCTTGTTCCCAGGCTAGTTTCTCCGAAGCGTTCATTAATCCAGCATCTCGCTGCGGCTTCAATCCAATTCCTAAACGAGCAGAATAATTAACCCGTGTTTTGCCTGGTTTACCATCCTTGGTCGTGATCACGACAACACCCCCTGCCGCCCGGGAACCATAAATAGCAGATGCCGCAGCATCTTTTAAGAAGGTGACATTCTCTATATCATTCGGATTAATCCCGGCCACCCCGTTCACGAATATCTCATTAAAATTTTCCGATTTAATCTGATCCGTTGATATCTCGGGTAATTCATCCTGTAAGGGAACTCCATCTATTACCCATAACGGTTCTTTATCCCCGTCTATAGAATTCGTTCCACGTATTCTCAATTTAGCAGATGTTCCGGGACGTCCAGAGGGAATCGTAACTGCAACACCTGCAACCATCCCCTGAAAAAGATCATCGATTGAAGTTGGAATACGATATTGCAAATCCTTTTGCGTCAATACCGCCATAGAACCAGATGCTCGACGCTTTGTCGTTGAATAGTATCCAACTTTTACCACTTCATCTAACTCTTCAAAATGTGGTTTCATTACAACTTCAATCTCTCTTCGTTTCTTTGAAACAGCCACTTCTTGAGATTCCATTCCAATAAATGAAAACACTAAAATCCACTCCTCATTTCCTGTTAATTCCAGTTCAAATAAACCTGAAACATTGGTCACTGTACCCATTTTCAAACCCTTCACCATCACAGAAACTCCAGGTAATGGTAAAGAATCTGCATCCAACACTTTTCCATGAACTATCCATTCTTCAGATTGTTTTATAATACAATCAGTCGCTTTCAACTCAACAACAGCGAACGACACACCCACCAATAAGAGGAAACCACATCTCAAAAAGCGAAATACATCACTAATTTTCCATGATTTTTTGTTTTTCTTACACATATACTTTCATATTTAATATAATGATGTAAAAATATACATGTATAAAAAAACACGAAATCCCTATAAATAGGGATTTCTAACAATAAAATCCCTAATTATAATTATCTTCATATCTATTCAACGAAAAACAGACTTACTCCCACTCCCAGATAAACCACTGCCTCCACGATATGCATAAAAAAGGAGAATCGTTTATTTTGCATCACCCGCCGGGATAAACGTTCAGCCAATAACGCAACACATGAAAAAATGATCATTGCCTGCAGCATAAACAAACCGCCCAATAACAGGAATTTTCCCATAACATTTCCCGCATCCTGATCTACAAACTGAGGGAAAAAGGCAATAAAGAACAACAATACCTTAGGGTTCAATACATTCATCAGTATACCCTTCCGATACAATCGGGATTCAGCTCCTTTCATTCCTGGCTGGATAAACATATTCTGGTTCCTGCCAATAAATGCCTTCACCCCTAAATAAATCAAATAAGCGGCCCCCAAGCATTTAAGTATGAAGAAAGCAAGCGATGAGCTGTATAGAAGGAAAGAAAGTCCTAAACTAACCGCAAGTGTATGCACAATCAATCCCGTACACAATCCCCCGGCAAAAATAATACCAGCCCTTTTACCTCTCGTCACGCTTTGGGTTATCACGAACAAGATATCCGGTCCCGGCATCAACGTCAATAAAACAGCCGCACTCAAGAATCCTACAATATTCATACTCAATAATAAAAAAGCAAAGAGGGGAGATTCCCCTCTTTGAACCATATTACAATAAATTACTTGCTAATTCAGCCAGATAACTTCTCTCCCCTTTCTCCAAATGAACATGAGCAAAGACATCCTGTCCCTGCATCCGGTCAAACAAATGGGACAAACCATTGGATTGACGATCCAGATAAGGAGAATCTATTTGGTCTATATCTCCAGTAAATACCATCTTCACCCCTTCTCCCGCACGGGTTATAATCGTCTTCACTTCATGCGGTGTCAGATTCTGAGCCTCATCTACAATAAAGAATACATTTGATAAACTCCGTCCACGGATATAAGCCAATGCAGAAATGACCAGCTTCTCATCTTTCAACATTTCATCTATCAGAAGATTCTCAGGACTATGCATGTTAAACCGATGCTTAATCACGTTCAAGTTATCAAACAATGGCTGCATATAAGGAGTCACTTTCTCGTTTATATCACCGGGTAAATACCCCAAATCCTTATTTGACAAAGCAACAATGGGACGAGCCAGATATACCTGCTCAAATGCTTTATTCTGCTGCAAAGCGGCTGCCAAAGCCAGTAAAGTTTTTCCGGTCCCAGCCTTACCACTTAAAGCCACAAGGGATATATTCGGATTCAATAATGCATCCAAAGCAAAAGCTTGCTCAGAATTTTTAGGATAAATACCGAATGCATTCAATTTATCCACCTTGCGGATAATTCGCTTAATCGGGTCATAACAGGCCAATGCAGAAGCACTGCCATTTTTCAACACATAAAAATGATTTCCCTCTATTTCTTCTCCCGGGAAGAATTCTTCCACGGGAATGCCTGCCTCCCCTTTCTCGTACAATAATGATATTTTATCTCCGGACACATCATTCCGTTCTGTAACGCTTTTACCTAATGAAGTATCAAGATCCTTCACTTGATCGGTCAAATAATCCTGAGCCAACACCTTCAGAGCCTTGGCCTTCACGCGCAGATTCATATCTTTTGTAACCAGTACCACTTTTCGGTCTCGGTTATTCCTCGTGAGATAATCTGCCGTGGCTAAAATCCGATGATCCGGGATATCCTCACTAAAGGATAACTTCATCTCATCGGAAAAAGGAACCCCCGTCTGCACGCGTAAATTACCATGTCCCTTACCTAAAGAAACTCCCTCTGGTCCTAATATATCCCCACCCAATACCTCGTCCAATTCGCGAGCAAATTCACGGGCATGGAAATTAATCTGATCATTTCCCCTTTTGAATTTATCCAATTCCTCGAGTACTACAATCGGAATGACAATATCATTCTCCTGAAAGTTATAAATCGATTTGTAATCGTGTAAAATGACATTTGTATCTAATACAAATATCTTCTTGTTAGTGTCACCAGCCATAGCGTAATGTTTTAATACTATGACAAGGTAATGAATTATATCCACAAAAAAAAGCGGGAAACCCGCTTTTTTAATGAATGAATCGAAACATTCTGTTCCATCGTATATTAGCCGGGAACGACTTGTCCCGATCCAACGACAACCAAATAAAATAAGCCTTTCCTACAATATGGTCCTCGGGAACAAATCCCCAATACCTTGAATCCAAAGAATTGTGACGATTATCTCCCATCATCCAATAATAATCCATACGGAATGTATAAGTTGTAGAAGGCTGGTCATTAATATATATCACGGAATCCTTCACCTCTAGCTTGTTTTCCTCGTACACACCGATAATTCGTTCGTACAAAGGCAGATTATCCAATGTCAACGTCACGGTCTCTCCTTTCTTGGGAATCGATAGAGGCCCAAAATCATCTCTCGTCCACGGATAACGTGAACTATAGGGAAATATCTCTTCATCACTCAATACTTTTTCCACGCTGACCACGTTAGGCATTGCTTTTAATTTAGCGAGCATATCATCTGTCAGATAAAACCAATAATCTTGGCCAGTTCCCGCGAAATCACTATACGACAAACCGATAACCTCTTTCAGTCGATCCCTGAAAAAAGGAGTTCCATTCGTCTTTATCCAATATTGATGCTGAACACCATCATGTTTCTCTTCTGGTTCTCCATTCACGTACAACAGAGAATTTTGCATTTCCAGTACATCTCCGGGCATACCCACGCAACGTTTTATATAATTCTCGCGCTTGTCCACAGGTCTGACAATAATTTCATTATTCTGCAATACGTCCATACGAGCCAATTTCATGGCCTTGTCGGGAGTAATCGCGATACCTTTCTCGTCAGCTTGATATTTTATACTATTAGCTTTGGAACGCAATAATGAATAATAGTCATCCGAACCATCCGCTCCAATTACAACCGTATCTCCTGCGGGGAAATTAAATACAACAATATCATTCCTTTTCATTTCCCCAGTTCCGGCAATACGCTTATAAGGCCATTGAATGGCTTCAGAATAAGCTTTTGCATTTCTCGTAAATGGTAATGTATGATGAGTAAAAGGAACAGCCAAGGGAGTATTGGGCAATTTCGGACCATAAGCGACTTTACTCACGAACAAATAATCACCGACCAACATGGACTTCTCCATCGAAGAAGTCGGTATCGTGTAAGCCTCAAAGAAAAACATACGAATCAACGTTGCCGCAATCACCGCAAAAATTAATGCATCTACCCACTCGACAACTTTTGTCTGTTTCTCCACTCCTTTCTTTTTCCAGAAAGCCCAATGAACTTTCTTGGATATATAAATATCATATATAATAGGCACACCCAACAATAACCACCAACTCTCTACCCACAAAGCCCACAACAAATATATGAAAAGAACTACCCCAAACTTAAACCATTTACTCCTTAACACATCCATAATTCAATCATTAACATTTCAATCTTCGAATTTCAATAAATCTTCCATGCCATAAAAGCCGACTTGCTTACCATGCAAAAATTCAGCAGCAATCACCGCACCTTTAGCAAAACCATCCCGAGAATAAGCAGAATGACGAATCTCTATTTCATCAACAGATGATTTATACGTCACAGCATGAATTCCAGGGACCTCTCCTTCTCGTTTAGCGGTAATAGGCACAACCTCTCCTGATAAACCCTTCTCCGCTAATTTCCAGGAGGAATAATTCTCGTGTTGATCAATAATTCCTTCCGCCAAAGTAATCGCCGTCCCGCTTGGTGCATCCAGTTTATGGATATGGTGAGTTTCTTCCACGAAAACCTTGTAATCTTTAAAACGGGACATCATGCTTGCCAACTGTCTGTTCAACCGGAAAAACAAATTAACCCCAATGCTAAAATTAGAAGCATAAAAGAAACATCCTTCCAACGTTGCACACAAATTCTTAACTTCCTCCCAACGGGCTAACCATCCCGTTGTTCCTGAAACGACAGGCACTCTATTTTTAAAACACCATTCATAATTATCGACAGCCACACCAGGCATCGTGAATTCAATAGCCACCTCTGCTTGACGTAAATCTGCATCGGTACACCGATCCCGGTTATTTTCGTCCACAATCAATACAATCTCGTGTCCACGGGACTTGGCAATACGTTCAATAGCCTGTCCCATCTTTCCATATCCTAATAACGCAATTTTCATAATTCAAGGTTTCTGCAAAGTTAATATTAAAAACGAAAAAAGGCCACCGTGAGGTAGCCTTTTCGGGATATTTTACAACAACTTTAAGCTAACTCTTTTACTTTAGCAACGATTGCTTTGAAAGCTTCCGGTTGATTCATTGCCAAATCAGCCAAAACTTTACGGTTCATGTTTACATCTGCTTTATGAACTAAGCCCATAAACTTGGAGTAAGACAAACCTTCCATTCTGACAGCGGCATTAATTCTCTGAATCCACAATGCTCTAAATTCTGATTTTTTCTTCTTTCTGTCACGGTACGCGTACGTCAAACCTTTCTCGTACGTGTTTTTAGCAACCGTCCAGACATTTTTTCTCGCCCCAAAGTAACCTTTGGTTTGTTTTAAAATTTTCTTTCTACGTGCTCTTGAGGCAACGGCATTTTTAGCTCTTGGCATAATTTACTGTTTTTTGAATGTCAGCGTCCCATGGGAACTTAATAGCATAACATCCTGGTTAATAACTCTCAATAATTAAATACACAATAATTTTTTAACTACTCTTTCGTTGGTCTTATCAACTAAAGCAGTGTGAGTCAGATTTCTCTTTCTCTTCGTTGCCTTCTTCGTCAAAATATGACTTTTGAAAGCATGTTTTCTCTTAATCTTACCAGTAGCAGTCAAAGTAAATCTCTTTTTCGCGCTACTTACAGTCTTCATTTTTGGCATTTGTCCTTAAATTTAAGTGTGTTTCAGAAATATGTAATATAATATCCCGTCTATTTCTTGGGGGCAATTACCACGAACATTTTCTTACCTTCCAACTTGGGAGCCGATTCAACCTTTCCGTAATCCTCCAAAGCGTTCACGAAACGTTCCAACAAATCAGACCCCTGATCCTTGAACAGAATTGAACGTCCCTTGAAAAACACGTAAGCTCTCACTTTCGCACCTTCCTGCAAAAAACCGATAGCGTGCTTCAGTTTGAAGTTAAAATCATGTTCATCCGTTTGAGGTCCAAACCGGATTTCCTTGATTACCACCTTTACACTTTTCGCCTTAATTTCCTTCTGCTTCTTCTTCAATTGATACAGGAACTTGCTGTAATCAATAATCCTACACACTGGCGGATCCGCGTTCGGTGAAATCTCCACGAGATCTGCTCCGGCCGCCTCGGCCATGGCTAAAGCCTGTTTCAAGGGATACACTCCCTGTTCAATATTTTCTCCGACGACCCTCACAGATGCAGCTCGTATCTGCTCGTTAACCCTGTGCTGTGGCTTGTCATTTTGACCCTTGCCCCTAATTTCCATTGTACTTACGATATGTTAATCCTCCTTTTATTTGTTATTATATATAGCATTTAATTGTGCTTCAACTTCTTCATTTATCATCTTCGCGAAATCCTCTATCGTCATCGATCCCTTGTCTCCTTCCCCTTGGCGACGAACAGAAACTTTCCCTTCGTTCATTTCCTGTTCTCCGACAATCAACAAATACGGGATCTTCTTCAACTCGTTATCACGTATCTTCCGACCTATCTTTTCATTACGGTCATCTAAGACGGTGCGAATATCGCAATTATTTAATTCACTCAAAACTTTTTGAGCATAATTATTATATTTTTCACTGATTGGCAGCACGACAACCTGATCCGGAGTCAACCATAACGGGAACTTACCGCCCGTATGCTCGATCAACACGGCCACGAAACGTTCCATACTTCCAAAAGGAGCCCGGTGAATCATCACGGGACGATGCTTCTGGTTATCAGCCCCCGTATACTCCAGGTCAAAACGCTCCGGCAGATTATAGTCCACCTGAATCGTACCCAACTGCCATTTCCGCCCGATAGCATCTTTCACCATAAAATCCAACTTAGGCCCGTAGAAAGCAGCCTCTCCCAATTCCACGGTTGTCTTCAAGCCTTTCTCCGCGGCAGCCTCGATAATAGCGGCTTCAGCCTTCTCCCAGTTTTCATCCGTACCGATATACTTTTCCTTGTTGTTCGGGTCACGCAACGAAACTTGAGCCGTGAAATTCTCGAAATCCAATGCCTTGAAAATCGTGAAAATAATATCAATTACTTTCTTAAACTCGTCTTTCAATTGGTCCGGGGTACAGAACAAGTGAGCATCATCCTGGGTAAAACCTCTCACCCGAGTCAACCCGTGCAACTCTCCACTCTGCTCGTAACGATATACCGTTCCAAATTCAGCGAAACGTACCGGAAGATCCTTGTACGAACGAGGCTTAAACTTGTACATCTCGCAGTGGTGAGGGCAGTTCATCGGTTTCAGCATAAACTCCTCTCCTTCTTGCGGCGTGGTAATCACCTGGAAACTATCCTTCCCATACTTCTGGAAGTGCCCGGAAGTCTTGTACAAATTCACGTTACCGATATGAGGGGTAATCACCTGCTCGTAACCATACTTCTTTTGCACTTTTCTCAAAAAGGCCTCCAACCGGTCACGCAGCATGGCACCTTTCGGCAACCACATGGGCAAACCTGAACCGACAGCCTGCGAGAACATGAACAACTCCATCTCCTTACCGATTTTCCGGTGATCCCGCTTCTTGGCTTCCTCCATCATAGCCACCCATTCCTCCAGCATTTTCTGTTTCGGGAAAGTAATACCGTAGATACGGGTCAACATCTTGTTATGCTCATCTCCTCTCCAGTAAGCCCCGGCAACAGAAGTCAACTTGATTGCCTTGATATAAGACGTATTCGGCAAATGCGGTCCACGACACAAGTCCGTAAAATCACCTTGCCGATAATACGTGATAGTACCGTCCTCCAGATCATTGATCAATTCCACCTTATATGTTTCATTCAGCGAAGAAAAATGATTCAACGCCTCTTGCTTGCTAACATCGATTCTGCAATACTCTTCATTGCGCTTTGCCAACTCCATCATCTTCTTCTCGATCTCTACCAGATCCTTTTCCTGTATACTCACCCCTTCCCCTGGGTCCACGTCATAATAGAATCCATTCTCGATAGAAGGTCCGATCCCGAACTTGATACCCGGGTACAAAGCTTGCAAAGCCTCCGCCATAAGATGTGCGGACGAATGCCAGAAAGCATGACGTCCCTCCTCGTCATCCCACGTGTTCAGCTTAATCTCGGCATCAGTCGTTATACCCCGTGTCAAATCCCACGTGACACCATTCACGGATACTGACAACACCTCTTTAGCCAGCTTATGGCTAATCGACTTAGCGATGTCCAAGCCTGTAACCCCAGACTCGAACTCTTTCACATTCCCGTCGGGAAATTTAATCTTTACCATTATGCTTTCTTTTAAAAAATTACACTTTGCAATTTACAAGTTGCAAAAATACAATAATTCATTGGAAAAACAATAAGTCCTTCACACAATTATTCTCACAAATACGCTTAGCCACTCTCCAATCACCTCGTGGAATCTCAAGTCTCCATTCTTTCACGCTAGGCACACGCTGTCTACACGCCACATACAAGGAACATACTCGCATCATTCCCGTTTCACAAACAATTCACAACCAATCCATTGAGCGACTTTAGAGCGGCTGTGTAAGGAAGGTGAATGGGCTGTGTACCGTAAGCACACCGTGAATGCTACGGGTTCGCGGTGGTATACCTCGAGATACGGAACGGGATCAGTCGTGCTTTTTCACCCATTTCCACGTTTTACCGCAACCCAAACATTTATATGGCCGACGCAACACCGGGAAAAACGCCTGGAACAACACGGACAAAATAGCCATCGCCGCATCCGTATCTTTCACGTGCTTGATATTTGCCGAACCACAAAAAGGACAACGTTTTTTATCTGTAGTTGCGCTTATTTTTACTATCGCGACCTCATTCCCCGGATCACAATCCTTCACGGGGACAAATCCTCCCTCAACCAACAACTCCGCGGCTCTTTTCCCATCCTCTTCCTTTACCAACAACTTAACCCCACCTACCGTATTCGCACAATAATTTGTCTGTGCTGTTAATTCATCTCGCAACATACATTGCACTCCATTCGCCTCCAAATAACTCCGAGCCATATAAATTTCGGGAGGCGTACTACTCCAAATAATCTTCCAATCATCCATGAGTCACACAAGTTAAATTTAATCTCACAAAATTAAGTAGCTTGTTATATTTATACAAAAATCACATACAAAATCGAGTGTAGTAGAGCACATAAACGCTCTACTACACTCGATAAATTCAATCATTAGTGTCCCGTTAAAATGGGACGAGTTAAACAATTAATCAAATAGCCCCGGAATAATGGGATTATTTAGATCTTTGACATCATTGAAATTAGTCTTGTCGAACAGGTCACGCAAGTGGTTTTTATCTGTCAATGATATGCTGAGAATTTGCAAAACTTCATAGGTTGAGCGTTTCAACTTCATATCATGTTGGACAATAGCCACAAGACAGTATGTGATAATAGCCACACTGATTTGTATGCGGACGGCGTTCTCTGTTGTGCCCCAGAATTTCTTTATCTTGAGGTGCTGCTTGAGCCATTTGAAGAACAGTTCAATCAACCATCTTTTCTTGTAAAGATTGGCAAC
>CALUMT010000022.1 GCA_944321845.1 uncultured Butyricimonas sp. | reverse complement strand
TTGAACTGAACAAGCATTCGCAAGCCATTCTTGACAAATACAAGGACATGAAATTTCCAAAGGATTTGGCGTTGCCCATCATATCGAATGTGAAGATGAATGCCCGCTTGAAGATTCTTGGGCAAGTGTGCGGCATTGATGAACCGACACGCATTGTCTATTTTCAAGGCGGTGTCCGACATGAAGAAGTGTTCCCCAAATGGGCTTTACTGACCACACATTGCGGACGGCGCACGTTTGTTGTCACCGCCTTGCAACTTGGCATTCCAAGTGAAGTGATTATGAAATGGACGGGTCACAATGACTTTTCGGCAATGAAACCTTACGTCAAGATAGTAGATGAATTGAAAGCAAAGGCAATGTCAAGGTTTGACGGTCTGTAATGTACACGAATTGCCCGGCTTTGCCGCGTACACGATTTTGTACACGATTTTTGGGCATTTTCATGGGATTGTGTGGTATTGTAGAATATCACCATTTTGGGCGAACAAGAAAATTCATTTAAGCGACAAGGATTTTGGCATTGTATGATATTCTATGATATACAAGTTATTAGTGCCTCTCTCTCCGCCCAGTATATTGGACGGGAATAGTCACTGAACGAATAAAAAGCTACAAATCATTGATTTGTAGCTTTTTTTATTTCCCCAAAGTCCGTCTTCCAAGATCTCCAAAGTACCGAAAAAGACGAAGTTTAGTTACTAAATCGTTACATGTTCACTACCGGACAAAAATAGTAACGATTTGTTTGTTAATAAATTGATAATAAATATGTTAATCTGTGTATGTTTTATGTTGTTATGCGAATATAGCCCGAATGGCAAGCAAACGGGCATGGATATTATACTGATCTATATAGATTACCATTTTACAGTTTCGTTCAAGAGGTTGCCATCTTTTGCATCTTCTTCACTGAATGTGTTACCTTTATATTGCACACAAAGCATGATAAGCGGTTCTGTTCCATTATTACGGATAGAGCGTTTCCCTTCAGGGGCTACACGTACTACACTCCCTTCAGAGATGGGAAATACATGACCATCTACTTGAAACTCTCCGTTTCCACTTAGAAAGAAATAAAGTTCTTCATGAGTTTTATGGGTATGAAGAAAGCCTGTTTCTGTTCCTGGTTGGAACAGTTGGAATGAAAAATCACTTCCTGTGGTTTGAAGTGCTGAGCCTCCGAATACTTTCCCGGGAATGTTTATTTCTGGAGAAAGTTTTAATACATAATCACCCAATTCCTTTAATCTCCCTAAATTGATGGCTGTAAAGTTTGCAGCTGATGCTGTTTTTTCAATCTGTTTCATTGTTTTTAATTTTAAATGTTAATACTTTTATTGATAGTATCTCGTAAATTGGATATCTTTACCCCAATACATTTCTTTATGTTGCAAATTTGAGAAATATTTATCTGCAATACAAGAACTTACAAATAGGTTCTAAAGTTACTTGATGGTTAGTTTTGCAGAAAAACAATAGTTTATACAGATGAAAAAAGAAGAAAAAAATTCTATTATTGAGATTTGTCCTATTCGGAATGTTGTTGCGCGTTTTGGAAATAAGTGGGCATTATTGGTTATTTATATATTGAATGAGACTGGTTCTATTCGTTTTAATCAATTAGCAAAACAAATTCCAGATATCTCTTCTAAGGTATTATCCAGTACGTTACATGTACTGGAAGCGGATGGGTTAGTAAAACGAACTGTTTTTCCAGAGGTCCCTGTAAGAGTGGAATATGAGTTGACAGAAATAGGGAAAACTCTTGTTCCTATTATTATAGCGTTGACAGAATGGGCTCAAAATAATATGAAATCAATAATGACCCATAGAAAGAAATTTGAAGATTCTTCGGGTAAATGTTATTAATGTCTGGTTGTTTGTTGGGATTTGTCGTTGTTTTCTGTCATTGATATTTTTGCTTCGTGAAGGATTACATGTTGTGCTTTGTTTCTGGAAAAATAATCATCACGCTATTTTAGGGCGATAGTAATTATTTTTTGATGATGGTTGCCCTAAAATAGCGTGATGTTGATGAAAATACAATAATGTGAGTGTGTCGTTTATTGAATGAAATGTGTCCGTAGCCTTGGTTCATAAACTGGTTTTTCGATGCCGGCTTTTTTACCATGCTCGATACATTTCAATAACCAGGCCATGTTTTGTCCCAGTACTCTCATCGTTTGTAATCCTTCTTCGTCTTTCCGTACGTCATCGGGTGTAAAGCCATGCACGGAATTCCAATATTGGGATGAAACGATGGGCATATTACAAATCGTGAAATACTGGTTTAACTGTTCGAATGTAGCAGAGGCACCTCCCCGCCGACAGGATACCACGGATGCTCCAAGTTTACCCGCCATACGTTTTTCTGTCGAAAAAAATAATCTGTTCAGGAAAGAGATCAATTGACCCGTGGGACCACTGTAGTAGACGGGGGAACCAATGACAATGCCGTCAAATTCATCTAATCGGGCTTGGATATCCCGTACGATATCTTTTTGGAAGCACATTCCTGTTTGCAGGCAACTCATGCAAGCGATGCAACCGGCTATCGGTTTTTTACCCAGGTAGATTAATTCTGTGTCAATGCCATTGGATTGTAATGTCTGTTCAACCTCGTGCAGGGCCGTGTAAGTGCATCCTGCTTTGTTGGGACTGCCGTTTATCAGTAATACTTTCATGGTAATTAAAATTTGTGAGCGAGTTCTGCTGCCTGTTGACAGCCCTCGGATTTATTGATATCTCCTTCATTTAATACTCCTGGAATGAGGACTTCGCCTACCGATTCCCATTTCAATAAAGCGGCAGACTTTTCCAGTGGGATACGTACTCCATCCATGACTGACAGGTCGTGTTCCTCGCAGCAAGTAATCAGGCCCCATTTTTTCCCGGCAACATCTTTTTCTCCGACAACCAGGGAGAACAGGCAGTCAATGATACCTTTGATTTGTGCAGGTATGGAATACCAGTAAACGGGCATGGTGAATACAATCCCGTCGGATTCGAGAATGGAAGAGGCGATGGCGTCGAATTCCTCGTTAAACGAGCAGGCTTTGCCACTCTTGTAGCAGGTCATGCAAGCATGGCAACCGTTGATTTTCATCGTAACGGCATCGAAACGCTGTATAGTGTGTCCACATTTCTCAGCTTCTTTCATAAAGGCCTCTGTCATGGCAATACTGTTGCCGTGTTTACGAGGACTGCCTGTAATAACTGTGATCTTCATAATCTTTACTTATTTATTTTAGTACCTTGTTATTATTTTGCTGTAAAATTAGAGAGTAGTCCTCGTTTGCACAAGTACTGTAAAATTATTCATGTATTGAAAAATTATTCGGTGTACCTGTTTTGTAGGAGGTTTTCGTAATTTTGTAAAAACAATTAGCAGTATGTACGAAAGAAAGATTCCGGTGGATTTGGATTGTCCGTTGCGATTGACGATGAGTCTGATTGATTCTAAATGGAAATCGTGTATATTGGATGAATTACGTTATCGGTCGATGCGTCCCAGTGAACTTCATAAGGCATTGCCGGAAGCCACCCCGAGAGTGATTGATTTACAATTGAAAGAATTGGTGGAAGACGGTTTAGTTGAGAAAACGATTTTCCCGGAACTTCCGCCTCGTTCTGAATATTCTATAACCTCCCTGGGAATGACACTTATTCCAATTATTGATGCTATGCTGGAGTGGGGTAAGAAGAATAAGGAACTGTTTGTCAGAAAATATGGAAAATGAATTGCTATAATGTAAATTTCTAGAAAGGAATACTTGTGCTGTGATAAATTTGGCTAACTTTGATGTCGGATGAATGATAATTGTTAGATATCGAGGTTTAATCGCTTGAATTTTAGAAATGATGAGAATGTTAGGTTATTTGGTTGTATTGGGAGTATGCTTGTGTTCATGCGAAAAAGAACAGGTGAGCATGGAAAACATGATTATTGGAAAAACTTTTGGTAATCAGAGCTTTTCTATTACATTTGAAAGTAGTGATTCTGTTTCTTTTAAAACAAAGAACACGTTATATCTTTTGAATGTAAAATCAAGCTATAAGATACGAAACGGGAAAATACGAATTGAGAGTCCCTATATAAAACGACCTGATTCCGATAAGATAACAGAGAGTTATATCGAAGGTTTCACCGGTGTATTGAGGAAAGATAGAATAGAGGATGCCACGTTTTCTGTTATTGGCCCGAACGAGAGAGAGCAATTCTTTGGAGATAAAATAACTTTGTTTGTAGAAAAAACGAAGGATCATCAGTAATCTTTTTCTCTTGAGTGAAAATGGATTTTGCACTACAATGGTGTAAGGGTATTAAAAAATGATTACGCTTGCAGCATTGTAGCACGGGATAACGGCAGGGAATTAATAGGAATTTAGTCCATTGATTTCTTTTTGCAGGTTGTCCAGGAAACGGGCGGCATGTGCCCCGTCCATCTGGGTGTGGTGAAATTGAAAAGAAACGGTGAGCGTGGTTTTAAACAAGTGTTTCTTGTATTTGCCCCAGATTAGAAATGGGTTGTTGAATATACCGCTGTACATGCCAACAGCCCCGTCAATTTCATATTGGGCGAGAGCCGAACTGCCGATGACCATGCTTTCGGGAATATCGTGATTCTCGCAAGTTTCTGCGACCTGTTTTGTTAGTCTCTTGTAATTGTCATTGAATTGTCGCAGATCTCGGGAAAAAGGAATGTCGCATGAGCTTACTTCCCCTTGCCGATTGGCAACAATGGTATTGACCGCGATACTGTCATATTGGATGAGCTTTTTGCCGACCGGTAGCATGTAAAATTCTTTGATGTCTTGTGCCGCCTTACCGATACACCAGCACATGAGCATATTGAATTTTAGACCTTTTCGCTTACTAAACCGGATAAGTGGACGCACGTTTAATGTTTTGAAAAAGGTAAGCATGGGCATGGGGGCGTTCATCCATGCTTCAAAAGCGTAGGCTCGGGTGGTGTCCTGGGGATTTACTTCTTTCATTTGATGACGGCTTAATATTGAACGGCACAAAGATAAGGCTGATTTTTGGTTATAGATAGGATAAATAGACATTCCCCTTAAACTTTTGTTGTTTCCATTATTTTGGACTGTTTGTGTGTAGGGGTAAATGATATATTTTTGAACGTTTTATTTTGTCGAATGTTATTGCTTGGTTTTTATATGAATAGGAATTTTATTTTGTCGGCCATAATTTGTTTTATGGCAATAGGTTGTAATCCAACATCATTGGATTCTTTGAGAAAAAACTTACAGGATTACACCAATGGAGTGGATGCTACGGTAGGAATTGCGGTAATCACGTCCGGGGGCGATACGTTGACGGTGAATAATGGGGTGCATTACCCGATGATGAGTGTTTTTAAATTTCATCAAGCTCTTGGAGTCTCCGCATTTTTGGCCGAGAAACAATTGCCCTTGGATACAAAGATAGAAGTTCGGGCAAGCGATTTGCAGACGGATACCTGGAGTCCGTTGCGGGATAAATATCCTGATGGCGGGGTTGAAATAACGGTTGCCGAGGCCTTGGGATACACGTTGCAGCAAAGCGATAATCTCGTGTGTGATATGTTGTTTGATCGGTTCGTGGATACGGATGGTGTTGAGGCATTTATCAAGCGGCAAGGCATTGAAGGGGTTGCTATCCGGTATAACGAGGTGGATATGTACGGGGATCACATGTTGAGTTACGCGAACTGGAGTACTCCTTATGCGGCGGCTTTGCTGTTGGATAAATTTATTGACGGGAAAGTGATCGGTGAGCCTTATTATGATTGTATACGGGATCTGATGTTGGGTTGTGAAACCGGGGTGAATCGATTAGCTCGGCCGTTTGAAGGTTCCGGCTATAAGTTGGGACATAAAACGGGAAGCGGTTACGTGGATGCGGCAGGTCGGCTTATGGCTTGTAACGACATCGGTTTTGTCCTTTCTCCCGAGGGGAAAAAGGCATACGTTATCGCCGTGTTTGTCCGGGATTCCGGCCTGACGGAGAAAGAAACAGAAGACATAATCGCTACTGTTTCCAGCATGGTGAAAGAAGCCTTGTTGGAATAGTGTACCGGGGATGATGGGCCAATCTCAATATAATGAATTTCGTCCATATCTTATCGGTTAAGTGATAGTTATTAGGGGATGAGCAACCATAAAAATGGTAATAATTCCGGTAATTATGGTACGTGGAGAAAAAAACAGATGTGATATTTTTGTACTGATTAAATATTGAAAATTAGAATAGATGAAAATCATGCGACAGATAACCAGAGGGGCGGGTTTGGCCCTGATATTATTGGTGCCCTTGATGGGATATACTCAGGAACGAGTGGATACTACCCGTGTTTATGATATAAAGGAAGTTGTTGTCACCGGGACCCGTGGCGAAATGGATGTACGGCATCTGTCACAGACTGTGTCCGTGGTTGACCGTTCCCGCATCGAGAGTTCCATGCAACCCTCGTTATTACCCTTGCTTCGTGAACAGATTCCCGGGCTGTTTGTCACCTCCCGGGGCATGATGGGATACGGCGTGTCGGATGGTGCTTCCGGCGCGATATCTCTTCGGGGATTAGGTGGTAGTTCCGGGCGTTTGATTGTCTTGATCGATGGGCATCCGCAATATGCTGGTATCTTTGGCCATCCCATTGCGGATGCCTACCAATCCTTCCTGGCCGAGCGGGTTGAGGTCCTGAGAGGACCGGCTTCCGTGCTTTACGGTTCCAACGCGATGGGAGGTGTCGTGAATATTGTGACCCGTAAAATGCAGCGGGACGGGGTGAATACTCACGCTCGTGTGGCTTATGGTTCTTACAACACCTTGGAGACGGAATTGACCAATCGTATCCGGAAGGGGAGATTCTCAAGTGTCGTTGCCGGGTCCTATAACCGCACGGACGGTCATCGGACGGACATGGAATTCGAGCAATACGGGGGATATGCCAAGCTCGCTTATAAATTGATGGAACATTGGAAATGGAACGGCGATATAAATCTGACTCATTTTAACGCCTCTTACCCGGGACCGGTTGATGCTCCTTTGCTCGATGGAGATCAGCGAATCACCCGTGGAATGGCTTCGATGTCCCTGGAAAATGATTTCGATAAGACTTCCGGGGCCTTGAGTTTCTTTTACAACTGGGGGAAACATTGGATTAATGACGGTTATACTCCTGGTAAAGGTGAGGAACCGCAAGATGACCGTTTTAATTCCCGGGATGATATGATGGGCATCTCGATTTACCAGAGTACGCGGTTTTTCACGGGCAATCGGGTGACTGTCGGTTTCGATTGGTTCCGTTATGGAGGACGGGCCAGGAGCGAATACGTGAGCGGGGAGAACGTGGGTACAGAGACTGAACTGGTGGATAAGCACGAGGATGAATTGGCCGGGTACGTTGATTTCCGTCAGCATCTAGCCTCTTGGTTGACTTTCAATGCCGGGATTCGTGCCGACCATCATTCCCGGGTAGGGATGGAATGGGTACCACAACTGGGATTGGCCTTTCATTTGCCTCGGGCTATGGAATTGAAAGTTTCTGCATCGAAAGGATTCCGGTACCCTATTCTCCGCGAGATGTACATGTTTCCCCCGCGGAATCCGGATTTGAAACCGGAATCCATGTGGAATTACGAGATTGCTTTCTCCGGGCAATTGCAGGATGGTCGGTTGCGGTACGGGATGAACCTGTTCTATATTGATGGGAAAAACCTGATACAGACGCTCCCGAATCCAAGCGGGAGTGGTATGCTGAACCAGAATTCCGGGAAGATTGATAATACCGGAGTCGAGCTCCAGTTCGCTTGGCGTCTCGGTCGGTATTGGTTCCTGGACGGGAATTATAGTTTCCTCCACATGGAGAATCCGGTCATTGCCGCACCGGAGCACAAACTTTATGCCGGGGCGAATTTTGCCCGTGGGCGTTGGAATGTTTCTACGGGGATACAATATATTGCCGGGTTGTACAAGCGAACGGAACCGGAGGAAAAGGAAACCTTTGCCTTATGGAATGCCCGTCTGCTCTTTCAGCTTACCCGTTGGCTCGGGGTATGGGCTCGCGGGGAGAATTTACTGGCCCAGGATTACGAGATCAATGCCGGTTATCCTATGCCGGGAGCCACGGTAATGGCAGGATTTAACGTGAAATTTTAAAGGATTTGTTTTAATCGTTTTGTCTTATGAAAAAGAAAATCTTGACAATTTTATTGGTAACATCGTTCATGTTCTCCACGGGACTGAACGCACAAGAGAAATCGGTCGAGACCGGAAAAAACACGACTGAAGGAAGCACGTCGCTGCCTAAGGTGTATATGTTCAAGGAAATAACTCCCGAGAACCTGATCAAGATTTACGAGATTCTTGGACGGGAAGCCAAGGGGAAGGTGGCCGTGAAACTTTCAACCGGGGAGCCGGGAGGACATAATTTCCTGCAACCATCCCTTATCAAGGACCTGGTGCAGAAAGTAAAGGGAACCATCGTGGAATGCAATACGGCTTATGGCGGCGGACGTTCCGACACGGAAAGTCATCTGAAAGCGGCGAAGGAGCATGGTTTCACGGCAATCGCTCCCGTCGACATCATGGATGCGGCGGGGGAGGTGGAGCTTCCCGTTACGGGAGGAAAACATCTTACCCGGGATATAGTGGGAAAAAACTACCTGAATTATGATTTTACCATCATCCTCTCGCATTTCAAGGGGCATGCCATGGGAGGCTTCGGTGGGGCTATTAAAAACATGTCAATCGGTATCGCTTCGGCCAACGGCAAACGCCTGATTCATTCCGCTGGCACGAGCACGACAAGCTGGGGTAACCCGGAACAGGATGACTTCCTGGAATCAATGGCGGAAGCGGCCAAAGCCGTTGCCGATCATTGCGGGGAGAATATCCTTTATATCAGTGTCGCCAATAACCTCTCCGTTGATTGTGATTGCGACTCCTCCCCGGAAGAGCCGCAAATGGGGGATATCGGGATACTGGCCTCTCTCGATCCCGTGGCCTTGGACAAGGCTTGTACCGACCTCGTGCGTTCCTCTAAAGACCATGGCAAGATCCATCTCGTGGAACGTATCGATTCCCGGCATGGCATGCACACCCTGGACCATGCTGAAGCCATAGGCCTGGGAAGCCAGAAATACCAGCTGATCGTTCTTGATTAACGTGATCATGGAGTTAAGGGAGCGGACATTCTCGGGTATAATGTCCGCTCCTTTTTTGTTCTCGGGGATAAGTGTTCAAAGCACACTTTTCTTACCTTTGCAAGGCAACGTTTTTCAATCGTGAAATATGGCCACTCGTGTTGATCTTGTAGAATTTATCTGTTCCCGGGTACAGAAACTCGGGATTGTACGTTGCCGGAAGATGTTCGGCGATTATATGGTGTATCTCAACGAGAAACCCGTTATCCTGCTATGCGATAATATAGCCTATGTCAAGAAACACCCGGGCATAGCGGGAATAATGGAGAATGCCGAAACCGGAATACCTTATAACGGGGCAAAGGAACATTACATTCTGGACGTGGACCACGAGGACTCCTTGTTGAAGGTGGTGGGAGCCTTGGAAAAGATACTGCCATATCCCAGGGAGAAAAAGCGGAAAGCGACAGACCATACCTTGCGAGGCATTCCCAATGTTGGCGAACGTACCAGGCAAGACCTTCTGGCCATGGGTTATACCTCCATCGACTCCTTGAGAGGCAAGAAAGCGGAAGACCTTTACGATAAGGAATGTCGCCTGCGTGGCTGTACCGTGGACCGTTGCCAGTTATACTTGTACCGGGCCTTGGAATACTTCCTCAATTCGGAGAATCCCGACCCGGAGAAATGCAAGTGGTGGTATTGGAAAGACGATTTCTTCTATCCTTCGCCCTGTGGCGCCGTGTGCGTGGAATGTCCCCAATTCCCGCGGGCTTGTCGTGGTTGCCGGGCCATCAAGGGAAAAGTCTTTTGGCTGCAATATACCGGGCACGAGACCTGCCCCATCTGGCAATGCTGTAAGGACGGGAAAAGGAAGGACTGTGGCGGTTGCCCGGAATTACCTTGTACCCGTTTCATGAAAGACCCCTCCATCTCGGATGAAGAGAACGCCGCGAACCTGAAAAAAATGCTTGATAATCTCGTCAATCGGAAAAAATAGTGAATATGGCAAAAATATGCATGGAGACCCCACGCCTGTGGCTGCGTCCCTGGACAGAGGACGATGCCGCGGCACTTTATAAATACGCGCGGGACCCGGCAGTCGGACCGATAGCCGGCTGGCCACCCCATCAATCCGTGGAGAATAGCAGGGAAGTCATACGGGATATACTTTCCGCCCCGGAAACCTATGCCGTGGTGTTAAAGGAAACCGGGGAACCCGTCGGTAGCGTGGGCATCATGTTCGGGGATGGCGTCCATAGTGCCGATATGCGGGAAGGGGATGCCGAGATCGGTTATTGGATTGGCGTACCCTATTGGGGGAAAGGATTGATACCGGAGGCCGTGAATCGCCTGTTGCAACGTTGCTTCGACGAACTGGGCTTGGCGAGGGTATGGTGCGGTTATTACGATGGAAACACCCGCTCCCGTCGTGTCATGGATAAATGCGGCTTTAAATTCCATCACACCGAGGAAGGGAAAATCTCTCCGCTCGGGGACACCCGGACGGAACATTTCACCCTCCTGACAAGGAGTGATTGGGCCAACACGAGCGAAAGCGGTATGGCTAACGTGGTCGGGTATACAATTCGTCCCCTGCACCGGGACGAGATACCCTTGTTGAGGGAATTCCTTTACCAGGCCATATTCATTCCTCCTGGAATGGCACCCCCTCCACGGGACGTCATTGATTTGCCGGAACTGAGCGTGTATATCGAGGATTTCGGGACGAGGCAAGACGATCACTGCCTCGTGGCTTCTCTTGAGAGGGAAGTGGTGGGAGCCCTCTGGGCGAGAATCATGCCTGATTACGGGCACGTGGACAACGAGACTCCCTCGCTCTCTCTGTCTCTGCTCCCGTCGCACCGGGGTAAGGGCATCGGTACCCGCCTCATGACCGAGATGCTTGCCCTATTGGCAGCCGAAGGCTACTCCCGGGTTTCACTTTCCGTTCAGCGGGCAAACTACGCGGTAAACCTGTATCTTAAACAAGGATTCAACATCATAAAAACGAAAGGAGAGGAATACATCATGGTAAAAGAATTACGTAAACGGACTGCCGGCGAGGGATGCTCCCCGGCGTACAGGCTTCGGGCCCTTACCGTGGAAGATGCCCCGGAAATGCGGGCATTGTTCCATTCCACGGTGCTTCATGTCAATATCAGGGACTATTCCCCGGAAGAAGTCGAGGATTGGGCCTCCTGTGGCGATGACCTGGAGCATTGGGAAGATCTATTACTCAAAAATTCTTTTATTGCGGCATTGGACGGGGAAGGCCGTATCATCGGTTTCTCCTCCATGAACCCGGACGGTTACCTGCATTCCATGTTCGTGCATGAGGATTGGCAGGGAAAAGGCGTGGCAACGCTTTTATTGGCCGCGGTAGAAAAAATGGCTCAAGAATTCGGCGTTCCGGAAATAACCTCCGAGGTAAGCCTGACCGCTAGACCCTTCTTCGAGCGAAAAGGTTACGAGGTCGTGAAATCCCAAAAGCGGCGGGCGAATAAATTGGAACTAAGAAATTTCGAGATGCGCAAACGCTTGTAACTAAACAGGGCTTATACAAGGATCATACAGGGGATAAACAGGGATTTTACAGGGAGAAGAAAAGTTATCTCTCTATATATAAACCGTACTTTAACCCTGTAAAACCCTGTAAGAACCTTGTAAAATCCTTGTAAGAACCCACTATTATATAGGGTTTTTATTGGATTGTTATTAGATATCTAAAAGATAGATCCCGGTTGAATATCGGTGATATAACGGTTTTTATATAGCTTTTCTCCCTGTCAAATACCTGTTTATCCCCTGTATGATCCCTGTCGAGGAATAAGCTATCGATTTATAGGGGAAGATGAGAATGGTGTTAGGTATACTCGTGTGGAAGAAAAGGGACGGGTATAGGAAGTTTATTGGCAAGTGTTGCAGCTTCTTGCCAACATGTAGGGATAGGGTGGTATGACGTGGTAGTGCTTACAGGTAAGGGAGAGAAGGGTTAGGGTGATGATTACAGGAAAAATAAACTGACGCCGATGATGCTGATGAGGGTTCCTAGTATTTGCCGGAAAGTGATTCGCTCCTTGAAAATGTAGTGGGAGGGAAGGATGATCAGCACGGGGGTGAGGGCCATGAGGGTGGAGGCTATGCCTGCACCCGTGTATTGCACGGCCATGAGCGAGAAGGCGACTCCCACGAATGGACCGAAGAAGGTGCCTGCAGTGGAGGTGGCCAGTACTCGGCGGTCACGGAATATGCCAAGTAAGGCATGTTGTCGACCTTGGATGAAGAGAAGAATGAGAAAACCGATCAGCCCCACGATGGCCCGTACCTGAGTTGCCGCGAAGGGTACCATGAAGGTCTCTGTTGGGGTGACTGGTGGCACATGGGTGAGGTAGCTGTTGATCCCCATTTTGCTGAGAACGAGTCCGACACCTTGTCCGAGAGCCGCTCCGATGCCCAGCAGTATTCCTTTGGTCGGTAAGGTGATTTCCCATTTGTGGGAATTGCCGTTTTTTTCTTTGGCAGAGTCGGTCTGCCCGATGATGGAGAGGCCTATTCCCGTTATGCAGATGAGCATGCCGAGTAGAGCTGACAGGTTCATGTTTTCCCCGAGGAAGAGATAACCTGTTATGGCGGCGAAGAGCGGGGCAAGGGTCATGAACAGTTGCCCGAAGCGGGCCCCGATAATCAGGTAGGAGTTGAATAGGCAGAAATCGCCGAAGACGTAGCCCACGAGTCCCGATAGTGTCAACCAACCCCAGGCTTCCCAGCCGGCATTCCAGGGGGCGATACTGCCGGTGAAGTATTGCAGCATGATGCCAAGCATCAGTATGGCGAGGGTCAGGCGGACCACGTTGAGGGCAAGGGCACCGATTTTCTTACCGGCATATTCGAAACAGAGGGCCGTGATGGTCCAGGAGACGGCTACTCCCAGGGCTATAAGTTCTCCCGTGTAGTTTTCCATGTTTTAGAGGCAAGAGAAAAGGCCACTTGATGTGGCCTTTTCTGGATATGATTTGATTGGTTATGTTTTACTTGATGTAGTTTTGAGCGAACTCACGTCCGGCACGGAGAGCCTTCAAGTTCATGTCAACTACCTCTTGGCCCTTACGCTCGAAGATAGCGGCAATACCTTTTTCGAGGTATTCGAAAGGAATTTCGATGAAGGGGGAGGCGGCACCTAACATGACGAAGTTGCTGGCACGGGTGTTCCCGGCTGCTTCCTTGGCGATGGTGTCGGCGTCGATGATTACCTGATGGGGTTGTGCCTTGAGGGTGGCCATGAGTTGTTCCACGTCAGGGTAGTTCGGAATGTTGATGAACGGGGTGGCGTTGGTCACCACGTAACCGCCTTGACGCAGGTAGGGAAGGTAGCGCAGTGCTTCCATGGGTTCCACGGAGAGGATGATGTCGGCTGTTCCCTTGGCGATCAGGTCGGAATAGATCGGTTGGTCGGAGATACGCATGTAGGATTGCACGTCTCCCCCGCGTTGGCTCATTCCGTGGGTTTCGGCCTGCTTCATGTATAGGTTGTTGGTTATGGCCGCGGAACCTAAAGCGGCGGCGATAGAGAGGATACCTTGTCCCCCGACGCCGGCTAATATGATATCTGTTTTCATAGTAATCTGTTCTCGTTTAATTTATTTTTTCTTTTTCTTGGCATCACGGGCGTTTTTCTGGATACATACCCGACGCGGGATGATCACGGATACTCCCTTGTAGTTGATTTCTTCGCGGATAATGCTGCAAAGTTCATCGTGGTTCTTGGGTACCGGCATCATTACGCGGATGTGTTCCGGTTCCACGCCGACTCCCCGGCAGATGGCTTCCAGGTGTCCGAGTGCGGATGATTCCTGTCCTCCGGTCATGGAGATGGATTCATTGTCGGAGATGATGATGGTGATGGGTGATTTTTCGTTCACGGCATCCAACAAACCGGTCATACCGGAGTGAGTGAAGGTGGAGTCACCGATAACGGAGATGGCGGGGTATAAGCCGGCATCGGCGGCACCCTTGGCCATGGTGATGGAGGCTCCCATGTCAACGCAGGAGTTGATGGCCTGGAATGGAGGCAGTGCACCGAGCGTGTAGCAACCGATATCGGAGAATACGCGTGCGTTCGGGTATTCTTTGATAACGTCGTTCAAAGCCGTGTACACGTCTCTGTGGCTACATCCCACGCACAAGGCCGGTGGACGCGGAGCAACGAGTTCAGGTACAGGGGCTCCTTCCGTGGTCGGCAGACCGAAGGCTTTGGCCACGCAGTCCGGGTTAAGTTCGCCGGTGCGGGGAAGTGTCCCGTCCAGACGGCCGTGGATGGCTTCCTTGGCCAAGTATCCTTTTAATAATTCCTCGATAACGGGGTATCCTTCTTCCAGTACCACGATGCGTTTGCAGCTTTCACTCAAGCGGGTGATCATGCGGCGGGGCAGCGGGTATTGGCTTACTTTCACGATAGGATAGGGGCAGTTACCGTTGAATGCTTCCATGAGATAGTTGTAGCCGATACCGCAGGCGATGATTCCCATGGATTTGTCTTGTCCCTCGATGTATTTGTTGAAGGGGGAGTTATTGGATTCTTCCTCGAAAAGCGGTTGTTTGTCGAGTAAGATTTGGTATCTTTTCTTGGCGATGGCGGGAAGCAGCACGAATTGACGCTTGTCTTCCGGTAAAGACATTTCATTTTCTTTACGGGCTTCACGGGATTCCACACCAGCGCGGGAGTGTGCCAAACGGGTCGTGATACGCATCAGCACGGGGGTTCCCATTTTCTCTGACAGGTCGAACGCGTAGCGGGTCATGTCGTAAGCCTCTTGTTGGTTTGAGGGTTCCATCATGGGAACTAAAGCGAATTTACCGTATACACGGGAATCCTGTTCGTTCTGGGAAGAGTGCATGGATGGGTCGTCGGCGGCAGTTACTACCATACCTCCGTTGGCACCCGTGATGGCGGCGTTCATGAAACAGTCGGCGGCCACGTTCATACCCACGTGTTTCATGCAGACAAGCGCACGTTTGCCGGCATAGGACATTCCAAGTGCCGTTTCCATGGCAGTCTTTTCGTTGGCTGACCATACCCGGTGTACGTTGCGGGCAATGGCTTCTTTAGATTCTTGAATATACTCGGTGATTTCTGTTGAAGGAGTTCCCGGGTAGGCGAATACACCGGATATACCTCCGTCTAGCGCACCTTGTGCGATAGCTTCAACACCTAAAAGCAGTCGTTTTTGCATAATGATGAGATATTGATTTAATTAAAATGTAATATTCTTTTTGTCGGGGCAGAAATTTCCCATGCTACGAGAAGAACATGGGTGGGTCTATTATAACCCCCCGAAGAGTTTCAGTACGCCCACGATGTAGGCTAGCACGAAATAGTATTCTGACGGTCTGTACATTGTCTATCTATATAAAACGTTTGCAGTCCTATTTCGGGTACTAAGGTAGTACTAATATTTTACTTGGGCAAATTTGTTCATGATAATTAAAAAAGCGGACAACTTTTTTGAAGTTGTCCGCTCTATATAGTTTATGGTGGTTACCATTCCACGGCATCCCGATTGATGGGCATTGTCATGCAACGGGCTCCTCCGCCTCCACGGGGAAGTTCGGAACCTTCGATCGTGATCATGTATTTCTCGTACTGAGCCAGATCGATTTTGTTGTTGATGACGTCATTGGCGCGGATGATTTCGAATCCGGCCTCGTTCATGGCCTCAACCGTGTAGTTGTTGCGGGCATAACCGATGACTTTTCCCGGCGCAACGCAGAAGAAATTAGCCCCGCTGTGCCATTGTTCACGTTCTTGATTCCAAGTGTCTTCACCTCCGCAGAACACGGGTTCCAGATCCATGCCTAATTTCCGCAGGGCGGACAGCAGGTTCTTTTCACGGCGGATGCTGATCAATTTACCATGTTGTATTTTGATGTGGACGGTCTGGTAGTTCCCCGGGCTCATGATGAGCGGTTCGTAAACCATACATTTGTCTTTATCCAGGAAGGTGAATACCATGTCAAGGTGGATGAAGGATTCCGGGCTATGAGGCAATTCCTGAACCAGAATGTGCTGTACCCGATCCTCGTTGCGCTTGATGAATTCTTCCATGAGCGAGTCGATGGCATGCGAGTTGGTACGGCAGCCACACCCGATGACGAGAATGTCTTCACGGGCGATTTGCACGTCACCGCCTTCGATCGTGGTCTTGCGGTTAATTCCGCTTTGGGGATCCAGTGTCAATGTTTTGGTCTTGAATCCCGGGGTGAAATCAAAAATGGATTGCATGATGATTGCTTCCCGGTCCCGAACGGCGTTGGCCATACGTCCAATGAGAACCTCGTTGTACATACTCATGGAGGCGTCACGGGTGAAGAAGAAATTATGCAAGGGGCGTAAATCGTACCAGTCTTTATTCAGGAATTTTGTTAACGTGTCCCGTCTCATTTCAACGCCTTCAATCAATAGGCGGGCGAGGTCGCTGGCATTCTCGTCAAGCAGAACTTCTTTAATGGATCCCTTGGGGGTATGTTCCCCGATGAACGGTTCTATTTTCTCGATTCTGTTTAGAACTTCAGCTTTTGTGGCCTTGTCTTTCAGGATATTGGTCAACAGGTCTTTTACCTGGTAAGTGTTGGTGATTTTACTTAATACGCCGCTAAGTTGTTTGTATTCTTTTTGCGCTATGGATAAATTCAGGATATCACTGTAAAGTGCTCTTTCTGCGTTTTCAGGAGTCATGTTTTCGACTTCTTCTCCTGGAGTGTGGAGAATGACTCCATTCAATTTACCAATTTCGGATTGAACATTTACCTCTACAATCTTCGACATAAAGTGTTTGTTTTTAATTAGTGAGGCAAAGTTACTATAACTTCTCATGATAACACTTATAAATCACCACTATAATTATGCAAAAAAGGAAAATAAATATGCATGGGGCCTGGTTATAAAGAAAGCGGGGAACGCTGGAGTTCCCCGCCAAATATCTCGAAGAGTTGTCCGGCCTCTCCGAGCTGGTTGCATCTTTAAATATCATTTCGTTTTGACGTCACAAATGTATGAAATGAAAATGATTCTTGCAAGAAAAAATGATATCTATATGAATTTTTCTTTGCATGGGTAGAATAAATATTTGCAAATCATATATCTAGTTTTATGACCGTGATTCCGGCTCCTCCCAATTGCACGTGTTCGTCGCCACAGGAACCCACGACCGGATTCGTGCGTAAATAGTCCCGGATAATTTGGCGTAATGCCCCGGTCCCGGTACCATGTAGTACACGTAATTCCTTGACGTTTAGCATGACCGCATCATCGATGAGTTCCATTACTTTTTGCAATGCTTCGTCTCCCCGTAGTCCCCTGACGTCTATTTCAGCCTTGAATCTCTCTCTTTTCCTACTTATATTCTCTATGTAGTTTGATGTACGGATTTGAGGTTGTGGGCTCACGAATTTCTTCGCCTGGTTATTTGATATTTTAGTCAGGCGATCGAGTTTGACCTTCATTTGTAAAGGACCTAAGGCGATGGTTGCATCTTTCGTGTTTAATTCCAGAATCTCGCCAACGGTTTTCCCGTCTACTTGCACGAGATCGCCTTTGCTTAAAGTAGACGATGGGGTAGAAGAGGGGGCTGTTTCCGTCTGAGAGGTTTTGTTCTGTTTTTGCCGTTTCTTTTCCCTGTTTTTAATTTTCTCAATTTTCTGTTGCAGGCGGGCTTCTTCTTTTTCGTCCTGTTGATTGAGGTTTTCTTTTTCTGCTTCGAGTTGTTTCTTGGCCAGGCGGGTTCTCTCTTTTTCGGCCTGGCTTTCTTTAATTTCTTTAATCGTGTGTTCAACGGTTCGATTGGCGGAAGCGATGATTTCTTTTGCCTGTTCTTTTGCCTCTTTGATAATTTCCTTGCGCAGTTTGGAAGTATCGTTTAATTCCGTTTTATATTTCTCCAGCACTTCTTCCAGGCGTTTTTCGTTTTCGTGGATGCGTTTCCGTTTCTCTTCCCAGTAGCGTTTGTCCCGGATAATTTCTTTTAGGTGTTTGTCAAAGTTCACGTGCTCCTCCCCGATTTTACGGGCGGCATCATCCAGTATGTCTTGTGGTAAGCCTATCTTCTTGGCAATTTCGAAGGCGAAAGAGGAGCCGGGTTTCCCGATTTCCAGTTCGAACAGGGGTAACATCCGATGGGCGTCGTATAACATGGCGCCATTCGTGATACCCGGGGCGGAAGAGGCAAAGTGTTTTAAATTCGTGTAATGCGTGGTGATGATCCCTTTTACCTTGTTCTCGTTCAATTTATTCAGGATGGCTTCGGCGATGGCACCCCCGAGCATCGGTTCTGTACCCGTTCCGAATTCATCGATGAGGATGAGGGTGTCATTGGTCCCGTGGCGTAGGAAATTCTTCATGTTTGTCAGGTGAGAACTGTAGGTACTGAGGTCATTTTCCAGTGATTGCTCGTCGCCGATATCGATAAGTATTTTCTTGAAAATCCCGAATTTACTGGATTCTTCGACGGGAACGGGGATCCCGCATTGGAACATATATTGCAGCAATCCGACCGTTTGCAGGCAAACCGATTTTCCTCCCGCGTTGGGACCTGAAATAAGAATAATCCGTTGTTCTTCATTTACCTCGATGTTTAGGGGTACAATTTCTTTGCCATTGTTTTTTAGACTGAGGTAGAGTAGGGGATGTTTTGCCTTGTACCACAACATTTCAGGTCTGTCTTCAAATGGAGGGGCTATGGCATTGATCTGGAGAGAGAATAAACTTTTGGCCCGGATGAAATCAATAAACGCCATAAAATCATAAGCCGGTATGAGGGAGTCTATGTATGGGCGTAGATCGTCGGCAAATTTGCGGAGAATCCGGGTGATTTCTCTTTTCTCTTCCAATTGCAGTTCCCTTATCTCGTTGTTGGTTTCGATGATTTCAGTTGGTTCGATGTATGAAGTTTTTCCCGTGACGGATTCGTCATGGACAATACCGTTCAATTTCCTCTTGTAGGCGGATGGAACCGGAATAACCATTCTTCCGTCCCGGATAGCGATGTTTGTATCTTTGTCAGCCCAGCCTTCTTCCTGAGCTTTCTGTAATAAACTTTGCATCCGGCGGGATATACCCGATTGTTTTTTCGCTATCGTGTGGCGTATTGTTCCCAGCGCGGGGGAGGCGGAATCTTTAATTGTCCCATATTTTGAAACAATGGAGTCCAGACGTTGTAGCACGTAAGGAAAAATCTGGATATTCCCGGCTCTTTCCGTTAATCGGGGGAATCGTTCCTGTTTGTCGCGAAAGAAACGAACAATACTGTTTAATGATTCCAGCGAATTTTTCAGAATAATCAGTTCATTGATTTCAAGGAAAAGTCCCTCGACTCTGACCCGAGCGAGAAAAGGACGTGCATCCTGGTAATAGGACACGGGGAAACTGTCCTCTTCAGTGCAGATGTGCATGAATTCAGTCGTTTCCTCTAGGCTTTGCTTTATCCATTCGAAGTCGGATGAAAACGTAATATCGTTTACCAGCACTCGTCCCATGTCACTCAGGCAATTGGACGTGATGAGCTGGCGGATTTTATCAAATTTTATTTTGTTCTCGAAATTATCCGGGTATGTCATGTTTGTAATTGTTTAAAGAGGCGAATGCGTATTTCCTCTCCTTCGTTCGTGTAAAGAATGATTGTGTCCTTTCCTGTTGACTTGAGGGGATAATCCGCATGCGGTGTTATC
Organism: uncultured Butyricimonas sp.; assembly: GCA_944321845.1. GTDB lineage: Bacteria > Bacteroidota > Bacteroidia > Bacteroidales > Marinifilaceae > CALUMT01. The sequence goes on along the minus strand of CALUMT010000022.1, from coordinate 24,642 downwards.
GTGATATAACCTTTTTCGTTATCACGCAGTTTCTTGAATGTAACATTTACCCGTAAAAGTTCCGGGGCGGTAACTCGTGTGATTGTAACGATTTTTTTACCCGTGTTTAGGAAATGAATGCTTTGGTACGGGCGATTAGTGTCAATTCGTAAAGAATCCTTGTCATACCGCAGATTACCGGCTTTAAACGGGTACTGTTGGCTGAGGGGAAGTTCCTCTTTGAGGATATTCCCGGTGATTTTCAATAGATGATTGGGTGTGGTGGCGTTGGTGTAGACAGTAATCTTTTTTATAAATTTTCCTTCTCGGTTTTGCGGGTTGAAGGTTACGGTTATGCCTGCCGTTTTCCCGGGGGGAATAGGACGTCGAGACCAATCGGTTATCGCGCATCCGCAAGACGATTCCACGTGACGAATAAGTAGAGGGGCATCCCCACAATTCGTCACCTGGAACGTGTAACTCACTTTCCCTTTATTTTCTTGAATATCCCCGAAATCATGGACGGTTGTATTCCATTCTACTTTTGCTTTTTGTGCCCAAAGGGCCACGGGGCAAAGAAGAAGCAGGAGATATAACCCAATTTTAGTCATTCCATTCATTAATATGAATCGAGTATTTTTGATTATTCTCCATCATGCACGAATGAGGATACAAGCTCTTGGTCAATTTCCAGAATTTGGGCTATTTCCTCTATGCTGATACCTCGTTTAAATAAACGTTGGGCAATCCGCTTTTTCTCCTCCTTTTGTTCTTGCGCGTAAAAAATTAATTCTGCAAGCTTGTCGATGGTCGCGAGAATCCGTTTTTTACCGGCTTTGATGGAAACATCAATATTGCAAATCGTGGAGACGTCTTTTCGTAGAATCAAATAGTAAATTCCACCAATCAATAACGCGTACAATGCCTCGATATCTATACCGAAGGATTGGAAAAATTGAACGTTACCTTGCAATTCTTCATTACAATTCCGTTCCCTTTCTCTAGCTCTTTTTTGCACAAATTTGTCCGGGCTAGCCACTTCCCAGCGGACAATACTTTGGAAGGCCTGATTTTCATCGAATGTCGTGAAGAATGCTTTTAGAACATTGGTGAAGAATTCTTTGTAGTTCGAGGATTGGTTGGCAATGTTGTCCAGTATGAAGAAAGTCCAAAAATCATTCTTGGAGAAATAGAGTTTCAATAAATCATCGAACGAGTCGTAATTCTCGTATATAACCCGTTTGATCACGTTGGCTTCTTCGGAAACATGATTAATCATGGGTTTCCCGAATCCCTGCTTTTGAATGATGATCGTGATTGCTGAAAATAAATCCCTTTCGATTTCTTCTTTATTCCTTCTGCTCCGTCTTGCTTTCTTTGGTTGAGCAACTTCATGTTTTTGTTCTTCTTCCATATGTATAATATTAACCGACACAAAGTTAATCATAAATATTTTGTTATAAAATACGAGTTCAGGTTTTTTCGTCAATTTTTATTGTTTACTCTCTTTCTTATTTTCTTGTTTGATTCAAAGGGTTTTACTATCTTTGCGCCGTTAAAATCAAAAGAATAAACTTAAAAGATTAAGTATCATGTATTTATCATCAGAGAAGAAACAAGAACTTTTTTCACAGTACGGGAAGTCTAATAAAGATACCGGCTCTGTTGAGTCTCAAGTAGCTTTATTTTCCTACCGTATCGCTCATTTGACCGAGCACCTGAAAGTTAATCACAAAGATTTTGCTACGCAAAGAGCATTGACCAAATTGGTCGGGAAACGTAGAGCATTGCTTGATTACATGAAGAGAAAAGATATCGAGAGATATCGTGCTATCGTGAAAGCATTGAATTTACGTCGATAATTTCATACGTGACCCGCTTAGGCGGGTCACCTTGTATATTCCTCCCTCCTCCTCCTTATCTAAAAGAATTCCGTTAAAATAGTTCTATTTTAACCGTATTATTTATGAATGTTATTGAAAAGAATATTACCCTAAAAGATGGTCGGGTAATTACTTTGCAAACGGGTAAATTGGCCAAGCAAGCCGATGGTGCCGTTATGTTGACAATGGGTAACACGATGTTGCTCGCCACGGTTGTTTCCGCCCAGGAAGCAGGACCGGATGTTGATTTTATGCCGTTATCGGTAGATTATAAAGAAAAATTTTCTGCAGTAGGGCGTTTCCCCGGAGGTTTTACTCGTCGGGAAGGAAAGCCTTCTGACTATGAGATTTTGATTTCTCGTCTTGTGGACCGTGCTTTGCGTCCGTTATTCCCGGATGATTATCATGCGGAAACTTTCGTGCAAGTGACCTTATATTCTGCTGACGAGGAGTCTATGCCGGACTGTTTGGCCGGTTTGGCTGCTTCTGCTGCCATTGCCGTGAGTGATATTCCATTCCATGGACCGATTTCAGAAGTGCGTGTAGCACGTGTGGATGGACAACTGGTCATTAACCCGACGAAGAGCGAATTGGCCAAGGCTGATTTGGATATCATGGTGGGTGCAACTTACGAGAACATCATGATGGTTGAGGGTGAAATGAACGAGGTTTCCGAGAAAGAGATGCTCGAGGCAATAAAGTTCGCGCATGAAGCCATAAAAGAGCATTGCCTGGTTCAAATGGAATTGGCAAAAGAAGTTGGTAAAGAGAAGAGAGTATATTGCCACGAGGTAAATGACGAAGATTTGCGTAAGGATGTATGGGATAAGTGCTATGACAAATGCTATGCTGTAGCACGCCAGTGTAATGCAGACAAACATCTTCGTGAGAGATTGTTTACTGAAGTACGGGAGCAATATTTGGAATCAATTCCTGAAGAAGAGAGAGAAGAGAAGAAAATGATGGTAGGACGTTACTACCATGATGTAGAGAAAGAGGCTGTACGCCGCATGATTCTGGATGAAGGTTTACGTTTGGATGGACGTACCACGGAGCAAATTCGTCCTATCTGGTGCGAGGTAAGTCCTCTTCCAGGACCTCACGGATCTTCAATTTTTACCAGAGGGGAAACTCAAGCTTTGGCTACCGCAACCTTAGGAACGAAATTGGATGAGAAGATTATCGATGAGGCAACCGAACAGGGAAAAGAGAAATTCATGTTGCACTATAATTTCCCGCCATTCTCTACTGGAGAGGCAAAAGCTTCTCGTGGTATCGGTCGTCGTGAAATCGGTCATGGAAATCTGGCCCATCGGGCATTAAAGCGGATGATTCCGGAAGATTATCCTTACACGGTTCGTGTCGTTTCTGATATCCTGGAGTCCAACGGTTCATCATCCATGGCAACTGTTTGTGCAGGAACCTTGGCGTTGATGGATGCCGGTATTCCAATCAAGAAACCGGTAACGGGTATTGCCATGGGATTGATTACCGATAAGGGATGTGAGAAATATGCAGTTTTGTCCGATATCTTGGGCGATGAGGACCATCTTGGCGATATGGACTTCAAGGTAACCGGAACTGTAGATGGTATCACTGCAACACAAATGGATATTAAGGTAGACGGACTACCCTACGAGATTTTGGAGAAAGCTCTTGATCAAGCTCGTCGTGGCCGTTTGCATATCATGAATATTATCACGCAAACTTTACCTGCTCCACGTCCTGATCTGAAACCGCATGCACCGCGTTTGGTGACCATGACCGTGGATAAGGATCAGATTGGTGCGATTATAGGTCCTGGTGGAAAGATTATCCAGGATATTCAGGATAAATCGGGTGCGGTAATTGTTATTGAAGAAGTGGATAATAAAGGAATTGTTGACATTTCAGCATCTAATGCAGAATCCATTGCTATTGCCGTATCACGCATTAAAGCTATCGTGGCTAAGCCGGAAGTAGGGGAAGTGTACGAGGGAACTGTGAAGAATCTGGCTACATTTGGAGCTTTTGTTGAATTCTTGCCGGGAAAAGACGGTTTGTTGCACGTGTCTGAATTGGATTATAAGCGTGTAGAGAAGGTTGAAGACGTACTGAAAGAGGGGGATAAGATACAGGTAAAATTGATCGGTATTGATCCCAAAACAGGTAAGTTCAAACTTTCACACAAGGCATTGTTGCCTAAGCCGGAAGGAATGGAAGAAGGAGAACGTCCGAGAAGAGAGAATCGTGGTCCTAGACCTGAAAGAGGAGAACGGCGTGGCCCAAGACCCGAACGGAAAGAGAATCGTGACTAAATAGTCAATAATATGTTAAGCAAAAGGAGGATATTCTTGTAAAAGAGAGTATCCTCTTTTTTGTTGGTATCCTTATAAAGGGGGATGTTAATGGTTTTTTTATCCCCTTTTGTGGGGATGTTCGTTTATGTTTTAGATACCTATATTTGTACGCGAAATGAAGTATTGTAGGGTATATGTTTACTTATATCCGTGTAAAGGAATTAATTATGTTATTTTTGTTGGAAAATAGAACATATGAATGCACCCTTATTTACTGATGAAATGAAATTAGCCGATATTATTCATTTGAATTATAGGCTATTGTTACTTTTCCCCCGTTTGGGGATGAATCTTGGTTTTGGTGATAAAACCGTGAAGGAATGGTGCGAAAGCAGTGCTGTTTCGCACCAGTTGTTTTTAATGATTTGTAACGTGTATAATTGCGAACAATATCTGCCGGGAGAACAGGAGATAGAGGAAATAGACGTGAATCAATTGATCGATTATTTACAGCGTTCCCATGTCTACTATTTGCAGAATCGTTTACCGGCGATCGAGCAGAGATTGCAGGATATTGGAGAAACCTGTCCCGAGGGACACCGACAAATATTGAAACGTTTTTTTGAGGGATACAAGAATGAAGTGATCAGTCATTTTGATTACGAGGAGAAAACAGTCTTCCCTTATATCATGACCGTGACGAAAGGATGTCCTTCCGGTAATTATAAAATAGAAGTATTTAAGGAAAATCATAGTAATATTGATGATAAGCTGAACGACCTGAAGAATATTGTTATGAAATACCTGCAGGGAAGTGCCAGGGGAGAGGAAAAGATTAATGTCTTATTTGATATATTCTCCTTGGAGGAAGATTTGAGCAAGCATGCTTTGATTGAGGATAAGATATTGATCCCTTTCGTGTTGAAACTTGAGAAATCTTATGATAAAAAATAATATGCGTCTCAAGATTGTAATCGTGGAACCTTCGATAATTATCTCTACAGGCCTGAAGCGTTTGATAGAGATGAAGAAGGATTTCGAGGTAATAGCCTTGATTGCGGATTATTACCATTATCTGGAAAAAATTCATTACCTGGATCCGGATATTATTATCATGAATCCTGCTGTCGTGGAGATGAAGAAGCGGCAACATCTGGAAGAGTTGTTCTCTGAGTTGAAGAACACGGCATTTGTTGCTTTGATTTATCAGTATATTGAACCGGAGGTGGTAAAACAATACCATGCCATGATTGATATCTCGGACGATGGAGAGCGTATAACCCGAAAATTATCCCAGGCAATAAATGCTTTGAATACCCCGGTTGACCTTGCTGAAAAGAATGAATTATCCGAGCGGGAGAAAGAGGTCTTGGTCGCGTTGGCGAAAGGAAAAATTAACAAGGAAATAGCTGAAATGTATCATATCTCGATTCATACGGTTATTACTCATCGCAAGAATATCATTCGGAAGACGGGTATAAAGTCCATTTCTGGGCTGACCGTTTACGCCATATTGAACAATCTCATCAGTATTAATGACGTGGAATGAGAAAAAGAGGGTGAAAATCCCCATTTCGGGGGATTGTTTCACGGGAGATAAGCCTCTATCTTTGTTATGTACAATGAGAGATAAATTGATTTCTTTTCAACGTAAGCCATTAAAAAGTTTTGTCACGAAAAACTCCCGAGTTGTGAAACTAGGGAGTTTTTAATTTATGAACACAGCATTCTATCTATATAAAAAATGAGATTCCAGGAAAAAGGAATCTCATTTTTATAAGTATTGGAGGAATGATTACCAGGCAAACATCGGTCTGTCGTTCATCATTTCGTTCACTTCTTTTCTTACTTGGGCGATAACGTCCGTGTTGTTTACATCGCTCAGTACACGGTCGATCATGTCGACGATAACCGGCATGTGTTCTTCTTTCAAGCCACGGGTTGTGATTGCCGGAGTTCCCACGCGCAAACCGGAAGTAGAGAACGGGGTACGGGTATCGAACGGAACCATGTTCTTGTTGATGGTGATATCGGCCAATACCAATGTATTTTCGGCTTTCTTTCCAGTTAATTCCGGGAATTTGGTTCTCAAGTCGATTAACATAGAGTGGTTGTCCGTACCTCCGGAGATAACCTTGTAACCTTTATCCATGAAGGCCTTAGCCATCGCCTTGGAGTTAGCCAGCATTTGTTTGGCGTAATTCGTGTAGTCATCAGATAAAGCTTCTCCGAAAGCAACAGCCTTGGCAGCGATCACGTGTTCAAGCGGTCCACCTTGTTGTCCCGGGAATACGGCGAAATTGATAACTTGTGACATCATCTTGATTTCTCCCTTCGGAGTCTTCAATCCCCATGGATTCGGGAAATCTTTCGGGAGAAGAATCATACCACCGCGGGGTCCGCGAAGAGTTTTGTGAGTAGTAGTCGTCACGATGTGGCAATATTCCATCGGGTTGTTCAACAAACCTTTTGCAATCAATCCGGCCGGGTGAGACATATCGCACATTAACAAGGCACCAACCTTATCGGCGATTTCACGCATACGCTTGTAATCCCAATCACGAGAGTAAGCAGAAGCTCCGGATACGATCATTTTGGGTTTGTGTTCCAAAGCCAATCTTTCCATCTCATCGTAATCAACCATTCCGGTTTCTTCTTTCACGTGATAAGCTACCGGGTGATAGTTGATACCGGACAGATTCACTGGTGAACCATGAGAAAGGTGTCCGCCATGAGCCAAGTCAAGACCCAGGAAGGTGTCTCCGGGCTTCATGCAGGCGAAGAATACGGCAGCGTTGGCTTGAGCTCCGGAGTGGGGTTGTACGTTGGCGAATTCAGCGCCGAACAACTCACAAGCCCGGTCAATGGCCAATTGTTCCGTTTGGTCCACGATCTGGCAACCGCCATAGTAACGTGCACCAGGATAACCTTCGGCATATTTGTTGGTGAGGCAGGAACCCATGGCCTGCATTACTTGTTCACTCACGAAGTTTTCGGAAGCGATCAATTCAATCCCTTGTTTTTGGCGTTGACCTTCTTTGGCGATCAGGTCAAAAATTTGAGTGTCTCTTTTCATTATTTCAATTTTTTAATCGTGTCAATCGTATTCATAATACTCGCCAAATTTATATTAAAGCCTTGTCTTTAGCAAAGTATTTTGAGACTTTTTTCACGGTTATCTTTCTTGTAATTATAGAAATGGGTTTTGGTTGAAAATAAAAATAGCCGTAGTATTACGGCTATTTTTATTCTTTATCCCCCGAAATTGTCGTACATCACATTCTCGTCGGGTACTCCTAAATCGTACAGCATTTTGGTCACTGCCTTGATCATCATTGGAGGTCCGCACAAATAGTATTCGATGTCTTCCGGATTCTCGTGATTTTTCAGGTAGTTCTCGAAGATTACCTGGTGAACGAATCCCGGTTTATAAGCTACGCCGGCGGCATCGGCAACAGGATCTGGTTTATCCAAGGCCAATGTCCAGTGGAAATTCGGGTTTTGTGCCTGGATTTCATTGAACTGATCCACGTAAGGAGCTTCCTGCAAGGAACGGGCACCGTACCAGAAGGAAACTTTATGTTTCGTGTGTATCGTGTGGAAGAGGTTGAAGATATGTGAACGCATCGGCGCCATACCTGCACCACCACCGATAAACATCTTCTCGTTGTCTGTATCTTTCAGGAAGAACTCTCCGTAAGGACCGGAAATCGTTACCTTGTCACCCGGTTTGCGGGAGAAAATATAGGAAGAACAGATACCGGGGTTAACATTCGCGAATCCTCCGATAGCCTTATCGAATGGAGGAGTGGCGATACGGATGTTCAACATGATGATATTGCCTTCAGCCGGAGAGTTGGCCATGGAATAAGCACGGTAAGTAGCTTCCGGGTTGTGCATTTTCAAGTCAAACATCTTCATGCGTTCCCAATCAGCCTTATATTTCTCGTCAACCTCAATGTTTTTGAAATCGACATCAATAGCCGGAACGTCAATTTGGATATAACCACCGGATTTGAAGTTCAGGTTTTCGCCTTCCGGTAATTTCACGACGAATTCTTTCAGGAAAGTGGAAATATTCCGGTTCGATACCACCTCGCATTCCCATTTCTTGATACCCAATACGCTTTCCGGAATGGTCATCTCGATATTCTCCTTCACTTTTACCTGACAAGCCAAACGCCAGTTGTTGTGTTGTTGTTTGTAAGAGAAGAAGCCCGTTTCTGTCGGGAGGATAGAACCTGCTCCGGACTCTACCTGGCAACGGCACATACCGCATGAACCTTTTCCTCCACAAGCCGAGGGGAGGAATATTTTGTTGTTTCCTAATGTCGCCAGCAAACTGGAACCTGGTTCCACGGTGATTTCCCGGGATCCGTGATTAATACTGACCTTCACGTCTCCCTTGGGAGTTAGTTTGGCTTTAGCGAACAGGAGGACTGCCACAAGAATGAGTGTTACTATCAGGAACACGATAACACCCGTCGTGACAATTGCTGTATTAATTGTTAATAACATTGTCTTTGTTTTTAGATTTAACGATGTTAGATTATAAATTGATACCCAAGAAACTCATGAATGAAATAGCCATCAATCCGGTTACGATAAAGGTGATACCAACCCCTCTCAATGGTGCCGGGATGTTTGAATATTTCAATTTTTCACGAATAGCTGCAATACCCACAATCGCGAGCATCCAGCCGATACCTGAGCCTAAACCGAAAGCCGTGGCTTCGCCAACATTCGTGTAACCTCTTTCCTGCATGAACAGGGAAGCTCCCATGATGGCGCAGTTTACAGCGATCAAGGGGAGGAATATACCCAACTGGTTGTATAGAGCCGGGGCAAACTTCTCGACGATCATTTCAACCAATTGCACTATGGCGGCGATAACGGCAATGAACATGATAAAACTCAAGAAACTCAAATCAATGCTTGCAGCCTCTTCCCCGAGTAACCAGGTAAGAGCTCCTGCCTTCAGCACGTAATTGTCCAACAGGTAGTTTACCGGAACCGTGATGAGTAGCACGAATACCACGGCAATACCTAATCCAAAGGAAGTCTTCACGGTCTTCGATACGGCAAGGTAAGAACACATACCCAGGAAGTACGCGAAGATCATGTTGTCAATGAATATCGAACGAACGAATATGTTTAATAGGTTTTCCATAATGAATATTCATTTAAAATTAATTACTTTCCTTCTATTAAGTCTTTGTTTCTGGAACGGTGGAACCAGATGACGAGACCGATAAGAATCAAGGCCATCGGGGCAAGGATCATCAAACCGTTGTTCTGGTACCCGAATGCCTTTACGCAGTCGTAGTTTAGTATGTTGAACCCGAACAATGTTCCGGAACCTAACAATTCACGGAAGAAGGCGACAGTCACGAGAACGAGTCCGTATCCCAAACCGTTACCGATACCGTCCAACAAGGAAGGCCAGGGTTTATTGGCCAACGCGAAGGCTTCGATACGTCCCATGATAATACAGTTCGTGATAATCAATCCCACGAATACGGATAATTGTTTACTGATATCGTACACGAATGCTTTCAATACCTGATCCACGATGATCACGAGTGCGGCCACCACAACAAGCTGCACGATGATACGGATACGGTTAGGTATCGTGTTTCTCAATAAAGAAAGTATCACGTTCGAAAAAGCAGTCACGGCAGTCACTGATAAGGCCATCACGATCGCGGGCTGCAATTTGGCTGTTACCGCCAGAGCGGAACATATACCCAGAATCTGAACGAGTACCGGGTTATTTTTGCTCAAGGGTCCAAGTAATAACTGGAGATTCTTGGCTGAAAACAATGCTTTATCGCTCATTATTGTTGTTGTTTTAAGAATTGTTCGTAACATTTGAAATAATTGTCGAGCATGGTCTGCACGCCGTTGGACGTGATCGTACCTCCAGAAATGGCATCCACCTCATGCATACCGGTAGCGTTACCGCCTTTTTTCACTTTGATGGATTCCAGTTTCCCGTTCTCGAAAAGGGTCTTTCCCCGGAAATTGTTCTCGAATTTTGAGGTCGTGATTTCTGCACCCAATCCCGGGGTTTCTCCCTTGTGGTCGAATAATGTTCCGTATACCGTGTTTTTGTCGGCGTTCAGGGAAATGTATCCCCAAAGCGGTCCCCACAATCCGGCCCCGTACATGGGAAGGATATATTTCACCTCTCCGTTGATTTCAGCCTCAAATACGGGGAATTTTATTGCGGCCAAAGCGGCACTTTCAATCGTGGATAGGGGAGTACCCGTTTTCAACGCTTCCGCCAGTTTGGCATCACTTTTCACGGCGCTTTGGAATTTCTTCCCTTCCGTCGGAATATCCACGTTAAAAGCATCTTCGCCGATAACTTCTCCCTTGTAATTCAAGATATATTGTTTCTTGATGGTTTCGTTGAACAATTTCTCGGAATTCTCGGCCGTGGACTCTATACGGGCAGAACTTAAAATATTCTGTCTTTTCTCGTTTCTGATATTCTCGTCCTGATATGGTTTTAGCGAGAGAGACACGAAAGCCAATATCGCTGCTACAACCACTACCAGTACGATAGAATAAATAAAGGTATATGTATTTCCTTGTGTATTCATCTTAGTATAAGTTAATTGTGTCCATTATGCTGCTTTCGCTCTTTTCAATCTGCGTTTGATGTTACCTTGAACCACGAACCAGTCAATCAACGGTGCGAACGTGTTCAACAACAGGATGGCGAGCATCATGCCTTCCGGGTAACCCGGATTCAACATACGGATCAAAATAGCCATGACTCCAATCAGGAACCCATAAATCCATTTTCCTCTTTCCGTTTGTGCTGAAGTTACAGGGTCGGTGGCCATGAATACGGCTCCGAAAGCGAATCCTCCGGCCACGAGATGCATGAGCGGGGTCATACCTGAAACAACGTAAGGATTAGTTTCCGGTAATACATTCTGTAACAAGAAGGCCATCAGGAATCCGCCCACGAAGGTGGATAACATGATCTTCCAGCTGCCGATACCGGTAGCGATAAGGATGAGCGCTCCAATCAGAATGCAGAACGTGGATGTTTCTCCAACAGATCCCGGGATGAATCCCCAGAACATGGAGCACATGTCATAATTCAGCGGGGTTCCCAGAGCGGCTTCAGCCAGTGGGGTAGCCTGTGAGAATCCGTCAGGCATTCCGGCAATCCAAACCTTGTCCCCGGAAATCATGGACGGGTAAGAGAAGAAGAAAAAGGCACGTGCCAATAAGGCCGGGTTCCAGATGTTCATACCGGTACCCCCGAATATTTCCTTCCCGATAATCACGGCGAAGGCGGTAGATACGGCGATCATCCACAGGGGTGCATTCACGGGCATCACCATAGGAATCAACAAACCGGAAACCAGGAAACCTTCATTGATTTCATGTCCGCGGATTTGGGCGGCGGCAAACTCAATACCCAATCCGACCACGTAGGACACGATAATCATGGGTAGAACCTTCCATAACCCGTAAAAGAACAATTCGAAGAATCCCGTGTCGGCCAATGCCCCGATTGCCTTGAAATGCTGGTATCCTACATTATACATACCGAACAACAAGGCGGGAATCAACGCAATAACCACGATAATCATCGTGCGCTTCAAATCTACGGCATCCCGGATATTACAACCGGAGGACGTGGTACGATTGGGCACGAACAGAAAAGACTCAAAGCCCGTGAACACGGAGTGCAATTTCTCGAATTTGCCTCCTTTCTCGAATTTTGGCTTCTGCTTATCTAAATAATTTCGTAAAAAATTCATTGTTGTAATTTTAATAGTATAATTGTCGATTAACTAAGTTCTTTCATCATAAGCTCGATCCCCTGTTCCACGATGGATTGTACTGGAATCTTGGACGTGCAGACAAACTCGCAAAGGGCAAGATCCTCCGGGGCAATCTCGTACATACCTAATTGCTCCATTTTATCCAAATCTCCGGCCAGAATAGCCTTCAATAAATATACAGGAAGAATATCCATCGGCAATACCTTCTCGTATTGGCCGCTGACCACGAAAGCTCTTTCTTCCCCGTGGTAATTGGCATTCAGCGTGTATTTCTTGTTAGGGGTCAGGAATGAAGGGAACGTCTTGGACATGGAGAATTTCTTACATCCGAGAGTAGCCCATCCCATGAACTCGTATTCGCGTCCTTCCGGGATAACCGTAATCATGTTATGATAGAATCCCAGGTAACTGTTCGTGTCCACCTTGTAACCAGTCAGCACGTTACCGGAAATGATCCGTTCTTCCACCTCGTTTTTCAGTTTACCGTTCACGATGCTTCCAATTTGGGCACCGGTAATAACCTGGTAATAGCAAGGAGCTTTCACTTCTGAACCGGCCAGGGCAATGGTTTTGCGCGCATCATACTTGCCGCTCGTGAAAAGTCTTCCCATGATAGCCAGGTCCATGGCATTGATGACCCACACGATATCCCCTTTGTTGATCGGGTTCAAGTGGTGGATCTGTATACCCACGTTACCGGCCGGGTGAGGACCCTCGAAATAATTCACCTCCACGTTTTTCAGTTTGGAAAACACGGAGGAGGAAGGAGTATTTGCTCTTAAATTCAGATTCACGTTCTTGTTGGAAAGTTTCTTCAGGCAATCAATACCTGCCTGTAAGGCCTCCAAATCATGAGCTAACGTGATTTCGTAATCCGGTGCTAAAGGAGCGGAATCGAATCCGGACACGAAAACGGCTTTGGGCGTATCCTGCGGGTTAGCGATAATGTCATAGGGCCGTTGTCTGAGCATGGGCCATATACCGCTGTCCAACAGTCTTTCAATAATCTCTTCTCTTGAAAGCTTGTTCACGTCAGCAGCCCCGAAATCCTTGTATTGGATCTCGTTGTCCGCTTTAATGACTACTTCCAGTAGTTTACGTCTTTCTCCTCGATTAATACTCTCGATGGTTCCACTCACGGGGGCCGTGAACTTTATTTCCGGCTTGTACTTGTTGATGAACAACACCTCGCCCGCTTTCACTTGGTCGCCTGCTTTTACTACCAGTCGAGGGATAAGTGCCCGGAAATCTGTAGGTTTAATCGCGTAGAGACTACAATTCCCCACGGAATTAACCGTATTTCCCACTTCTCCGTTCAACTTGATATCAAGGCCTCTTTTCAGTTTTACTACCTTGGACATTGTTTTCTTATGTTTTTGATATGTAGAATATTATTAATAAATTCCCTTCGTATAAATCGTTTTAAATTTCTGCGCGAATATACAATCTATTATTGAATTATATCCGTAATCTGATACATTAATTCAATGAACTGTCCCACTTTTTTCTTGCCTGGATAATGAAGAATACTGGAATGCAAAAAAAATAAAAAAACAGAAGGGGCTCTTTAGTTGGCACAAAATTTGTTTGATGAAAGACAAAAAATAGAAACGATTAAAACGAGTGATATATGAAACGAATGTTATTTTTTTACGTGATGGTAGGTTTGTTGTTGTCTTGTAATTCGCGTAAAGAGAACGCTTCCTTGGTTGGCAATAAATGGGTTCTCGAGAGTATAGACGGGAGAACGATAAAATTGCAGGAAGCCACGAGTGAAGTATACATGATTCTGGAGGACGGAACAAATAGCGTGAACGGTAAAGCAGGGTGTAACCGCTTTTTCGGTTCCTACACGCGTGGGGATAGTGCACGGTTGACGTTCTCGGGAATGGGAGCCACCCGAATGGCGTGTCCGGACATGGACATTGAAGTGCAATTCTTCAAAACATTGGATTCCACGAAGAATTTCCTGATCGAGGGAGACAAGTTAAGCCTGAAGGGGGATAAGGACAATGTCCTTGCCGTTTTTAAGAAAGAAGAGAAGCAAGTAGATAAATAGTTTTTTTCATGATTGGTTTGGAAATTGGATGTGTTACAATTTCCAAATAAAACGAGATACAACCGTATCTCGTTTTTTATGTTCAGATAACTTCCGCAACCACGAAGGTACTGCCTCCCACGTAAATCATATCTTCGGGAGCTGCTGCTTCCCGGGCGGTGGCATAGGCTTCCGCGACAGTGGGGTAGGTTGTCCCGTGTAATTCGTGCCGGACGGCTTTTTCAGTCAGGACGTTTTCATCCATGGCCCGAGGAATAGATGCCTTGCAAAAATAATAAACCGCATCCCGGGGAAGAATGCCCAGTACACTGTCCACGTCTTTGTCGTTTACCATCCCGATGACGAAATGCAGCCGTTTGTAGTTGCATGTCTTCAATTGTCGGGTGATTTCCGTTAAGCCGTCAATGTTATGTCCCGTGTCGCATACCGTGTAGGGAGACTGATTCAGCACTTGCCAGCGGCCGAGTAACCCGGTATTGGTGATCACGCGGGCGATACCGTCGTAAACGGCCTTGTCCGGGATATGCAAGCCTTTTTCCCGTAATGCCAGCACGGCTTCCAACACGGCGGGAATATTCTTCCGTTGGTACAGTCCCCGCAATTCGGGATGTAATTCCGGGAATCGGGTTCCGTCAGTCCTTGTCAGGTTATATATATTTCCCGGTAAATATTCCGTTTCCCATTCGTCAGAGGCAAAATGGAGTGTAGTCTCGCATTCCCGGGCTTTTTGCTCGAACACGAAATCCGTTTCCTTGTCCCTTGTTCCCACGATGGCCGGTATTCCGGGTTTGATGATGCCGGCTTTTTCCCCGGCAATTTTTTCCAGGGTATCCCCGAGTAGAGCCATATGGTCAAAAGATATGTTCGTGATGATGGACACCAGAGGCGTGATGATATTCGTGGAATCCAGCCGTCCTCCCAGGCCGACCTCAATCACGGCGATGTCGACGTGTTGGTCCGCGAAATACTTGAAAGCCATGGCTACGGTCATCTCGAAAAAGGATGGTCGCACTTCCGCGAACAATTCCTTGTTCTGTTCCACGAAATCGACCACGTACGCTTCGCTGATCATCTCCCCGTTGATTTTTATCCGTTCTCGGAAATCCTTCAGGTGGGGAGAAGTGTACAATCCCGTTTTGTACCCGGCTTCCTGCAGGATGGAAGCCAGCATGTGCGACACGGAGCCTTTCCCGTTCGTTCCCCCCACGTGTATCGTCTGGAACGAGTGATGCGGGGCATGAAAATATTCATCTAATTTTAACGTGTTGTCCAGATTGGCTTTGTAGGCGGCTTTTCCTTCCCGCTGATACATTGGAAGTTGGGCGAATAACCAATCTAATGTTTCCTTGTAGTTCATTTCTTTTCTCTTTTAGGATAGACATGTCCTTAAAGGACGGACGAAGGTAGTAAAACTTCGGGTAAACGTCAATCTTTTTTCATTTCTCTATTTTCCCTGTTTCTGGGACGACTTCTGGTATTTCCTGCTTGCCGGCTCTTCACCTGCTGATCACTTGCTGGTGTATTGGCAGGGGAAGAGCCGATAATTGGCGGTTGGATATTTTGGAATCAATGGGAGTGGAGAAGAGAGGGAAGTTGAGAGGGAATTTGAGAACGATGTTGCGTGTTAACAATGAAAACTATATTTTTGCCGAAAAAATAAAGCGTTTATGGCTAGTGATAGTAAAATAGTTCCGGTGCCGGTATTGAGACGAATGCCGACGTACCTCTCGTTCGTGAAGACATTGCAGAAACAGGGAGAGAAATACGTATCCTCGACGCGGATTGCCGAGTACATGGAGATTGATGCCACCCAGGTAACCAAGGATTTGTCGCACACGGGAATTTCCGGGAAGACCCGGGTGGGATACGAGGTGGATAATTTCGTGGAAGTACTGGAAAATTTTCTCGGTTTCAATAAGGTCAATAACGCTTTTCTTGTCGGTGCCGGTTCGCTGGGATGTGCTTTATTGCAGGACAAGGGGTTGCGGAATTTCGGTCTGTGTATACAAAAGGCTTTTGACGTGGATAAGGCTAAAATCGGGACGAAAATCAATGACGTGGAGATTTCTCACATTGACCAGTTCCGGGGAATGCCGGCGGAATGTAACGTGGAGATCGGGATTATCACGGTTCCGGCTGAATGTGCCCAGAACGTGGCCGATCTGATGGTGGCCTGGGGAATTAAAGCCATCTGGAATTTTACCCCGGCCCGGATTAAGGTCCCGGAGAATATTATCGTTCAGAACACCACGATTTACACGAATCTGGCCATACTTTTCAATAAATTATACGGCGTGGAGTGACTTTAATTAAAGAATGCCGGTATGAAGGAGGAAGAATTTCTGCGACAGATTAACGCGAAGGACATGGCGGCTTTCAAGCGCTTGTTCGGGGAGTTCTACAACACCCTGGTGCTTTATGCCATGGATTTCGTGAAACGGCAGGATGTGGCGGAAGATATCGTGCAGGATTTGTTTGTGGCGATCTGGGAACGTGAAACGGCATACGCTACCTATACCAGTTTTAAAACTTTTCTTTACACGTCGGTACGTAACGCGTGCTTGAATTACCTGAAACATCAGGATGTGGAGCAGCGATATATCGATTCTCTTGGTGACGAGCAGGAGGAAAGTATCGATTTTAAGATCATGGAGGAGGAATTGTATCGCCTTCTGTTTGCCGTGATTGATGAATTACCGCCCCGCTGCAGGGAAATTTTTGATTTGCATTTACAAGGAAAGGGGAATGAGGAGATTGCTGATTTGTTGAACTTGTCGGTGCAGACGGTGAAGACACAGAAAAAGCGGGCCATGAGTTACTTACGCGAACGCTTGGGAGGGATGTATTTCGTGCTGTTGGCGATGGAAATACTTCCTTGGGAAAAGATGTGTTGAAAAATTTCTTGTAATTTTTTTGTTTTCCTTGTACCTCGATTCCGGGGTGATGTTGTCTTTATGGTGTAAAGGCAATAATAAAAGACTGATTTATGGATAAGGAAAAGTACGAGATAACCCGATTGATTTCACTGTATATGGTGGGAGAAATATCCCGGGAGGAGATGGATCGGTTGATGGGATGGGTGGAAATGTCGGATGCGAACAGGGCTTTTTTCCAAAAGGTAAGTGGGGATGATGCCTGGAAAGAGCGTTACGCCCGTTACCGGAAAATTGATGAAAAGGCTGCCTTCACCCGGTTCGAGAGAAGGATAAAAGGTCGCCGTGTTTATTTCCGGCAATGGATAGGGTATGCCGCAGCGGTGTGCCTGGTGATCGGATTGGTGACGTGGTTCTGGACAGGCAAGGATGAGAGTAAACAGCCAATGGTGGTGGCCGAGTCAATTCAGCCCGGGGAGATGAAAGCAACGCTGAAGTTGTCCACGGGAGAGGAAATCAGACTGGACGGAAAAACGGAGGAAACGGTAAGCACGGAGGGAAGTATGCAAGTTCGGAATACCAATGATGGGATTATTTACGAGCAGCAGGATACATTATCCGGGAACGGTGGGGATGAGAATCGTTTCAATACCTTGAAGACTTCACGTGGTGGTGAATATTCGGTGATTTTGTCAGATGGAACGGTGGTGTACTTGAATTCTGCGTCAGAGTTGAGATACCCGGTACAATTCAATGAACGGGAGCGGATAGTCTATTTTTCTGGGGAGGGCTATTTCGAGGTGGCTAAAGACAGGGAACGTCCTTTCCACGTGGTGGTTGATGATATGCGGATTCGTGTGTACGGTACGGAATTTAACGTGAATACCTTTAAGGAAACGGGGGTACAGACCGTGTTGTTGGAAGGTTCCGTGGGAATCTCCGTGAAGGGTAAACAGGAAGAATACCGGTTGAAACCCTCGCAAATGGCAGAATTTAACAGGAAAGATTTGTCCGTGGAAGTAAAAGACGTGAATCCGGAAAGTTTCGTGGCCTGGAAAGCCGGCTTCTTTGCTTTTGACGAGGAGTCCCTGGAAGAAATCATGAACACGCTTGCCCGCTGGTATGACGTGGAGGTGTTTTACGTGAACAATGACTTGAAGAACTTGCATTTCACGGGGCATTTGAAGCGATACGATCAAATCACCACGATATTGAAGGCTATCGAGAGTGCGGTAAACGTGAAATTCAGCGTGAAAGGAAGAACGATCAGCGTGATGAAATAAAAAACGGAAAGTGTTCCAGCACTTCCCGTTACAACTTGAAATAATTCGGATAAATATGTTCCAGCATATTTATCCCAGTATTAATATAAAACAAAGGTATGAATAAAAACTCAAAAGATCCTTGCCGAATAAGGTGTTGGGTGCGAAAAAAAAGTCTTGTTATGAAATTATGTGTGTTATTCACGTTTTTATTCTCTTTTTCCGTGGTGGCTTCCACCCATGCTCAGCAGGAGAGGATAAATTTGGACTTGAAGGATGTGTCCTTGAAAACGCTTTTCGGGGAAATCCAGAAACAGACCTCCTTGTCTTTTGTTTACAACACGGAATTGACCAGCGATTTGGGCGTGTTCTGTGTTCAGGCGAAAGACGAGATGGTGAAGGACGTGTTGCAGCGTGTCTTGGCCAATACCGGCTTGACGTACAAGTTTGAGGGGGATATTATCGTGATTCAGAAAACGATTGTAAAAGGAAATGAAGAAAAGTCTGTTACGGTAACGGGGAAAGTTACGGACAAGAAAAAGCAATCGATTCCGGGAGTGACCGTGCAGGTTAAAGGTATTTCGCTCGGTACGGTGACAGACGTGAATGGGCAGTATAAACTGACGTTGCCCAATATGAAGGAATTTACCTTGTTGTTTACTTTCGTCGGGATGAAAAGTCAAGAAGTAAAATATGTTGGGCGGGATACAATCAACGTGGTGATGGAAAGTGATGTATTGGAAGTAGATGAGGTTGTCGTGACAGGATATGGTAATGTTGCTAAAGGAAATTACACGGGGGCTTCGACTACGGTTCGAGCAGAAGATATTATGGTAGCAGGTGTGTCGACAATCGATCAAATGTTACAGGGAGTAATACCTGGTATGTTGGTGATGAACCGGACGGGTCTGGTGGGGGCGTCGCCGAAGATACGGGTGCGGGGTACGTCGACATTGTTAGGTAGCCAAGAGCCGGTGTGGGTGGTGGATGGCGTGATTCAGCGGGACCCGCAGCCGTTCAACTCGGACGAGAACACAAAGTTCTCGGTGGATGCGGATGATATCAAGGAACTGGCAGGTAACGCCATTTCATGGCTGAATCCGAATGATATAGAGAGTATTACTGTATTAAAAGATGCCTCTGCAACGGCGATTTACGGTTCGCAGGCGGCGAACGGGGTGATCGTCATCACGACGAAGAAGGCGCAGGTGGGGAGGGTGCAGGTGAGTTACTCGGGTGATTTCTCGATAGGGCAGCGGCCGAAGTATCGCTTGTACGATTTGATGAACTCGGCGGAGCGGATGCAGTTGTCGAAGGAAATATACGAGGAGAAAAGATATATTTCAGGGAATTACTCGCAATTGGCGATAGGATTCGATGCCTTGCTGCAACGTTACCGGAACAACGAGGCGACGATAGCGGATTTGCGGGAGGAATATGAAAAGATGGCCCGGCAGAACACGGACTGGTTCAAGATCCTGTTCCGGAACTCTTTCAATCACTCGCATAACGTGAGCATTAGTGGAGGTTCGGAGAAGATACAGAACCGTACGTCCTTCGGCTTCTCGCAGGAGAACGGCGAGGCGAAGGGTAACGGGATGACACAGTTCACGGCGGTATCGAACACGACAATCAACTTGTGGGACCGGTTAACATTGAACTTGTCGCTGAACGGTAGTATCCGGCAAGTGGAAGGTTTCGCTTACGAGGTGGATCCCTTTACTTATGCATATGAAACGTCGCGGGCGATCCCTTGTTACAACGAGGACGGGTCGCTTTATTATCATGATAAGGGAGGTCAGTATAATAGTAATTTTCTCAAATACACGTACAAGTATAACATTATTAACGAGCGGGAGAACACGGGCAGCAAGAACAAGACCCGGTCGTGGGGGGCGACAATAGATTTGCAACTGGAACTTCTGCCGGGATTAAGATATCAAGGATTGTTTGCTTATACATCTTCCTCGGCGGACACGAAACAGTGGGCCACGGAGCGTTCGAATTACATCACCCAGATTCGCGGATACGAGTACGGGGAGTACACGGTGAGCGACGAGGAGATTGACTGGTCGCAGTTGCCCAGTGGCGGGTTACTGGAGACGGATTTGACGAACACAACCTCTATTACGGTGAGGAATAGTTTGGTGTACGACAAGATGTTCGGGGAGAAGCACCGGATGACCTTGCAATTAGGTGTGGAGACGAGTTCGACAAAAACGGAGGGCGAGTCGGATACCCAGTATGGCTACTTGCCGGACCGGGGTGAAACGTTCTCCATGCCGCCGTTACAATACGAGGATCGTTCATCTCCTCAATATTATGATAACCCGACTTACGCGCAGGGTTCTCACACGGTGCTGAACCGGGTGGAGAACAAGATGAGCGAGTACGGGATGGCGGTGTACACGTACGATGACCGTTACGTGCTGAACGTGAGCGGTCGGGTGGATGCTTCCAACCGTTTCGGTCAGGACAAGAACAAGCGCTTCCAGCCGACGTGGTCGGTGGGATTGAAGTGGCGGTTGTGTAACGAGCCTTTTGCCCGGGGAAAATGGTGGGCGAACAACATGGACATTTACGCTTCCTACGGTTACCAGGGGAATGCCGTGAGCACGGTGTCGCCGGAGTTGATTACCTCGTTCACAAATGAACGTTATTACAACAATATCAATTCGCAACAGATAGTGTCCGTTCCATACCCGGATTTGGGTTGGGAAAAGACAAAGACGTGGAACGTGGGCGTGGACGGGTCATTGCTGAACGGCCGGTTGAATTTCACGTTCAATTATTTCCGGAAGACAAGTAAGGTGCTTTCCTCTAGGGCCATTCCCTTAGAGAACGGAAACGGGAACGGCATCGTAGGAAGCACGGTAATGAAGAATAACGGATACGACTTCGTGATTAACGTGGTACCGGTACAGGCGGGTGATTTCACGTGGCAGTTGTCATTGAACACGTCGGTGACGAATAACAGCGTGGAGACGAAGCGGGCGAATCTCCTGAGCGACTACACGAGTGGCTCGGCTATCATTAAGGGGCGCCCGTTTTCGACGTTCTATTCTTACGTGTTCACGGGCTTGGAGGAGGAATACGGGCAGCCGGTGTTCAAGAATATTACTCAATATGGATCCGGCTTTTCAAGTGCAGAAAGCGTGGATGACATCACGGATCTCATGGAGGAGAGCGGGAAAATTACGCCGGATTTCTCGGGCGGGTTGAACACGATGTTCAAGTGGCGGAATATCAGCCTTTACGCCTTATTCGCCGTGCAGTGGGGTGGGCATGATCGTTTGCCCGATATTTTCAATATGGACAATGGGCAAAATGGTTTTATCCGGGTGGAGCAAAACGTGTCCACGAAGTTGAAGAACCGGTGGAGACAACCGGGTGACGTGACGGACATTCCCTCCATCCCGGGAACAGGGTACGAGAATGCCAGGATTCCGGCTATTTCCAATGAGAATATCGCCGCCTCGTACAAGGATCGGTATGAATTATATAATCTATCGAACGTCCGGGTGGCAAACACGGATTTCATCCGTTGCCGTTCTTTGTCGTTGAGTTACGATTTCGACAGGAAATGGGTGGAACGCTTGGGAATAGGTTACTTGAGCGTGAATATGAGCATGACGAACCCCTTCATGTGGGTGTCGGACAAAAAATGGGAGGGGTTGGACCCGGAGACGGGTAATTGGCCCACGCGGCGGACTACCTCATTTTCCATACAATTGATGTTCTAATATAAAAGAGAGGAGAAATATGAGATACTTTAGATTAATCATGATGGCAATGTTTGTTTCCGTTTTGGGAATGGCGTGCGATGATTTCCTGGAGGAGAAATCGCAGGACGAGGTAATCCCTACGTCAGTAACGGATTTCCGAGAAATCTTGTTGCATTATCAGGCTACTCCCTTCTCGCCTGTCATTTATATACTGGATGATGATGTGGTGATGGACGAGTATTTTTTTTCTCAAGATGAAGATGATTATGAAGCCGTGAATTTGACGGGAAGCCTCACGTGGCAACCGGACATCTGGGAAAGGGCGAATACCCTAGTGAATAATTACGAGGCGACGTATCAAGACATCATGGGGATGAACGCTATTCTGGATGAAATAGATGGCGCAAAGGGGAGCGTGGAGGAGATAGAAACAGTAAAGGCGCAGACCTTGGCCATGCGGGCGTATCATTATTTCATGCTGGTGAACACGTACGGGGAGCCGTATAATTACAATAAGGATGCCCTTGGCGTGGTGTTGAAATTGAACGTGCCCTACGTGGAAGGTGGGTTAGCACGGGCCACGGTGGGGGAGGTGTACGAGCAAATCGTGGAAGACCTGGAAACGGCCTCGGCCGTGCTCAACAAATATCCTAAGACGAGGGGTGATTACCTGATGAACAGCACGGCTACGGATATCCTGTTGTCGCGGGTGTATCTCTTTATGGAGGAGTGGGACAAGGCGGTGGAGGCGGCGACCCGGGCGATTGCCTCCACGGAAGGTTTGTTCGACTATAACACGATGCCGGATTTGTCATATGTTATTAATTTCACGTACGATATGTCGGAAGTAGAATGTTTATTCGGAACCGTATTTTACCCTTCCTATAGTATGGATCCAACAACGGAGTTTCTTGCGCTATTTGATGAAAGTGATTGGCGCCTGAAGCGAATAGATTCAAAATTTCCAAATGATAATGGGTATGATCCAGTGGTGTATATCCGTTCGGCGGAGGCTTATTTAAATCGTGCCGAGGCGAGGGTGTTGGCCGATGCGCAGGATTTGACGGGTGCGCTGGAGGATTTGAACGAGTTGCGTCGGCACCGGATAGCGAATTACACGGACGTGGACATTGCGGACGAGGAGACGTTGTTGACGGAAATCCGGAACGAGCGGCGCAAGGAATTCTGTTTCGAGGGATACCGCTGGTTTGACCTGCGGCGGTACGGGATGCCGAAAATCACGCGGGATTTCCGGACACGACTTGGGGCACCGTTATTGCGCTACACGCTGGAGGAAAAAGACCCGTTCTACACTTTGCCCTTCCCGACGAGCGCCATGGAAAACAATAACAGCCTGGAGCAAAACCCCTCGGCAGAGGCACCGCTACGGGTTGGTGCTCCCATTCAATAAACCAGTAAAAAGAGGAGAATGTTATGAAAAAGATAGGAATTTATTTATGCGCCTTATGGGCTTGCGGCCTGATGGCTTGCTCGGACGATAACGAGATTGGTTACGTGGAACCCTGGGAGGACGAGTACGTGTTGCCGCAAGGTAAGTCGGACGCGGACGACCGTATCGTGGCTTTCTATGAACAGTATAATCGGTATATTTTGTACGATTACACGTATTTGGATATTCGCTATGAATTGAATGATTTTGTGAATATTTTTGATTTTGAATTGCCGGATCCCCAATACGTGGGGGACATGCTGGATTTCTTGGACGAGATTTGGTTTGATTTTTATTCGGACGAGTTCAAGCAAAAATACCTGCCCTTGAAAATCATGCTGGCTAAATCTTTTCCGGACGCTTATTATGGATATGAATATGAATATCGTTGTTTTGTGGGGTCGTCTTGTGTTGGGATAGGTTATTGTCGTAACGAGTTGCGGGAATTCACGGGAGAGGAAAAGTTAACGTTTATGCAGGATTTACAGGCCAATCTTTGGGCGAATTATATGGACATACTCGATATTCCGGAAGAGTTTTTCGAGATAAGTTCTTATACTTCGGCGGCGGACACGGACCCGGAATCGGCGAATTACTCGCGGGCAAGGGGATTCGTGGAACAGTATTATTTTGGTAGTGATCCATCCAAATGGTACACATTTGCAGATTATTATACCGGGGAGATAGAGAAGGAGAGTGATTTGAAGTCTTATATCATCGGTATGGTATTAAGAAGCTCGGAAGATTGGGCAGAGGACTTGAAATGGCCGTTGGTGAAGAAGAAATACGATTTGCTGAGAAATTGGCTGCAAGAGACTTATGGCTTCGATTTGCAGAAAATCGGGGACAAAACTTTCGAGTAGCGTGCAGGAGGGGTATGCCAGAATTAAAATTCTACTCCTCCGTCCGCTTCGCGTTCACCTCCCCTAATCTATGGGAGAAGTTAATGGACACAACGTAAAGTGTTTACGAATCCTACAGAACTCTCCCCCCTAGATTAGGGGGAGTACCCCGAAGGGGGGAGGGAGTAGAAAACATGGTTTTGGTATACCCTTAAAAATATGCGGATTATCGCCTTCGTGCAAGGCATTAGAGGGTGGCACGTGTAAAAAGAACAGGTAATTAGAAATTTTGGATGTTAACTCACTACTGTCCCGTAAAAGTGGATAAATAGTTCTTTGAAACTATTGAAATATAGTCAATTACACGGTTTTTTGAAATGAAACGGACTTGATTTTGCAACTTTGCAGTCTAATACAAATGGCTGCTATGTTCCAAGACAAATACGTATTCTCTCAATTAACCGCTTTTCTGAACAGGA
>CALUMT010000021.1 GCA_944321845.1 uncultured Butyricimonas sp. | reverse complement strand
TAATGCAAACAAAAAAACGAGGATTTACCTAAAAAACCATTTTTGTTCCTGATTTGTTTCTTGTTTCAGAAACAAAATTTATAAACTACTCATTTGCAAATGGTTAAATAGTTGTATATTAAATTTTCCAGATTTACTAAAGCCAAATAATTTCGTCTATAAGTTATCACTATATCTTAATCTTAATCTCTATTTCTTAAATGTATCTTTTAGTTTATTTACTTACAAAATAAAGAATAAATTTCGAGATTGACAAGAAAAAAGTAAAAAACACACCATCCAACTATAGACAACACAAATAGATCCCAATCCTCACACAACCTTGCATCCTCTAACGCCAATCGATGATTGATCCGTATTTAACCCAAGGTTAACCCATGTTTCACGGTATTCATTTCCTGACTAACTCCTGACTATCTCCTGACTATTTCCTCATTTATCAGGAAATAATCAGGAAATAAACAACCGTAACCTTGTTTAATCCATTTTTTAAACATAGCTTTACCTAGGATTTGAATAGGAGAAAGGATAGACCAGGAATTAACATGTACAATCGAATAGATATCTCGCGACACGATGAAAGTAATTGATGACAACGGACGGAAATTCCAAGGGAAAATCGGGAACCTGATTTATTACACGATGAACGGGGAAACCTTCGCCCGACGGGCAAGTATTCCCGGGAAACCACGGAAACCCCGCACGGAGACCCAACAAAAGCTAAGCAGCCGATTCACCATAGTACAAAAACTGTATTCCTTCTACAAGCAGAAAATCTCACCGGATATTTGGCGCTTGGCCGGCAAGCTTCAGGGAAAAATGGCAGCCAACCTGTTCTTCATGGAAAACCACGGGTGTTTCGACGGGGAGGGGAAAATGGCCGCACCGGATATGTTCCATTTCTCGGCGGGAGAATTACTATTACCCTGGGACATTCAGGTTGCCCCCCTTGGGGAAGGACATTTCCGGGTAACATGGAGAGAAGAACGGGACGTGTCAACAACAGCCCCGGATGACGAGTTACGGGTGGGAGCAATCTACGATTCCACCTTGCTGGGCGTCACGTGGGCGAACCGGATGGAGGGCCGGAGAGGGGAAGGACAAGGAGAGTTTTCCCTGGACACGGGAAAGGAATCCGGGGCTCACGTTTACCTGTTTTTCGCCCGAGCCGACGGCTCCGCCTATTCTCCCTCGTGGCACGTGCACGTGGACCTGTAAAAAGGATCCACCCCTGCAACACGTGCCCAACCGACCAATTAGTCGATGCAAATTACGCGTAACCATTAAATCAATTTAATGACATGAATATTTTATACGTTCACGGGCTAGGCTCGGACAAGAATAGCAGCACGGGCAAGCTCATCAAGGAATATTACGGGAAGAAGCATCAGGTACTGACGGAAAGTTTCGATTTGCTGAACGTGGAGGGCACGAGACACAAGATCAGAAAGAGGGTGCAGGAGTGGCAGGTAGATCTTTGTATCGCCTCGTCACTGGGGGCTTTCTTCATGCTCTCCTTGAGGGATATTCTCCCTTGTTTCGTCATAAACCCGTGCATGAAGCCTTCCACCGTACTGAAAAACCTGGATGCATCCATTCCCGACGAGGTACTACAGGAATTTGCTCACCTGGAAAACCATGTTTACGACAATCTTGAGCCCACGACGAGGGAACTGACGTTCGCGGCTTTCGGGACTGCCGATGAATTGTTTTCATTCAAACAACTTTTCCTGGAAAAATACGGGGAGACAAATGTCTTGGAAGTGGCAGGAGGAAAACACAAGCTGGTTCAGGAGGAGTTGTACCGGGTATTGGAAGATTTCACGCGAAGATTAGTCCCGTAACACAAATACATAACATTCGCATGATTATTAATCAACTCACACCAAAGGAGGCTTCAAGTCATAAAATAAACCCTAAAAGTCTCGCGTAGACTTTTAGGGTTCACTTTATTCCAAGATAGTTTCTTGATTATACACGACTCAGGATATCTTCCAAGCTCTGGAAATGGTTCTTGTAATCCTCCGCGCTGCGCCGGATAACCTCGTAAGCCTCTTCCTTGTTGTAGACATGGGTTATTTCCGTGCGTCTCTCCTCTCCTGGCAGGTCTTTATAGGTCAAGAAATAATGTTTCAATCTATCGACCACGATATGAGGCAGCTCAGATATGTCGTTGTAAATACTGTAAGTGGCGTCATGCTTCAAGACAGCAATTATTTTATCATCCGCTTCATCACGATCCAACATCCGGAAACCGCCTAACGGACGGACATCGGCAATGATATCTCCATGAGAGATAGTCTTCTCGGTCAACACGCAAATATCCAAGGGGTCTCCATCCCCGTGAATGTCCGTCCGACCCGTTTGCGCCATGCAGTATTCCGCCACGAGTCCTCCACAATATGTCTGGGGCAGGAATCCGTACAAGGCAGGAACAACATTCGAATATTTTTGAGGACGGTCAATTTTGATGTAGCCGCTGACCTTGTCCAACTCGTATTTTACCGTATCCGTGGGTACCATCTCGATAAAAGCCGTCACGACGGTCGGAAAGTCTACCCCGATATCCAATCCATGCCACGGGTGCGACTTATAACGCAACCCCATCAAGCGCACAATCGGATCATTAATTTTATTTCCCATAACGCTTATAAGTTAAATTGAAGTATATTTATTGTTATCACGTGTATTCTTTATTTTCCAGCCAGGCCCAAACGACGTTCAATCTCCTCGATCAGGATATGTATAACCTTAATATGCACTTCTTGTATCCGGTCCGAATACCCCATCCAGGGGACACAAATATTCACGTCGCACAAATCTTTCATCTTTCCGCCATTCTTTCCCGACAAACCAATGACTTTCATGCCTAACTCCCTGGCACTCTCGATGGCCTTAATCACGTTCGCCGAGTTTCCGGACGTACTTATCGCCAAAAGAGCATCCCCGGCCCGACCATGCGCCTCAACATAACGAGAGAATATGTAATCGAAGCCGAAATCATTTCCCGTGCAAGTCAGGTGCGTCGGGTCAGCAATTGCTATTGCCGGTAAGGCCTTGCGATTCTCCCGGAAACGCCCTGTCAATTCCTCGGCGAAATGCATTGCGTCACTCATGGAGCCACCGTTTCCGCAACTCAACACTTTCCCGTTATCACGCAACACGTCGGTTAATATGCCCGCCGCCATGTCTATCTTGCCGAGATTCTCCTCGTTATTCATGAAATCAGATAAAACATGCAAGGCATCCTCGAAACTTTTCTTTATATTATCTACATTTCCCATTTTCTGACTTATTTTCTCCATTCTACGACTTTTCCCCGTTCTTTTTTCAACATCTCGGGAGGAACAACTTGCTGGATATCCCGGCAAAGCAGCTCTATCAGTTTTTGTTTCGTGTAATAGCGGGAATAAATAACACTCACCTCCCGCAATGGGCAGTAGGCGGTGAATGGACGAACCTGTTTCTTTTTCTCCTCGTCCATGTATAACAGAGCCAACTCGGGAATCAAGGTGAACCCGCCTTCGCGATCGACAATTTTCATCAATGTCTCCAACGAGTTACTCTCGAAATCGAACGGCAAATTCCGATGCTGTATATTATGCATCTCACACAAATTAATCACCTGATCACGGAAACAATGCCCATCGCCAAGCATCCAGATTTCAGGCGTGGCGATATCCGTGATATCCAGCGTCAATTTCTTTAATAACTCATGTTCTGGATGCGCGTAGATCAGCATCTGCTCGTAGAACACCGGACGCTCGATGATTTTCTCGTCATGAAATGGCGTAACGAAAATACCGGCATCCAATGTATCCCGCTTTAACCTTTTTATGATTTCCTCAGAGACCAATTCCTCGACCTCAACATTCACCGCCGGGTATTTACGTATGTAATCCCCAATAAAAATCGGCAAAAGGAAAGGAGCCAATGTCGGTATTATCCCGATCCTTAGCGTCCCCGTGACTTCCTGCTTGCTTTCATTGATAATTTCCTGTAAACGCCGAGTCGAGGCGAGCACAAGCCGCGCCTGCTCGATCAACTTGGAACCGATATCCGTGGGGACTACCGGCTGACGGCTACGGTCAAATATGATTACACCCAGATCCTCTTCCAATTTCTTAATCTGCATACTCAATGTCGGTTGCGTCACGAAACATTTATCTGCCGCC
Source organism: uncultured Butyricimonas sp. (assembly GCA_944321845.1). GTDB lineage: Bacteria > Bacteroidota > Bacteroidia > Bacteroidales > Marinifilaceae > CALUMT01. Next base: position 54,184 of record CALUMT010000021.1, on the reverse strand, counting down.
ATGGCAAAATGACGGCATTCTTCAACCGCAACAATATATTCAAGCTGGGTTAATGTAACCATATTTATTTATCCGTTTACCTATCGACAAATATAGTGATTCTATGCTTTTTCTATCTTTCAATCAAAAAAATCTTTCATTTTGGAGAAGATTCCCCGTTTCTCGGTAGCTCCAGGCCGGAATCCATTGCTTTCATTCATTTTCTCGATTAATTTCCGGTCTTCTTTGGAAAGATTCTTAGGTACCCAGATGTTTACCTTTACCAATAAGTCGCCTTTGCCATAGCCGTTCACGTCGGGCAATCCTTTACCTCGCAAACGCAAGATCTTTCCGGGTTGCGTGCCCGGCTCTATCTTAACCTTAACCTTACCTTCTATCGTGGGAATCTCCACGGCTTCTCCCAACACGGCCTCCGGGAATCCGATAAATACATTATATAATAAATCATTTCCGTCACGAACCAACTCAGGATGTTCCTCTTCCTCAATTAACACGATTAAATCGCCACTGATTCCTCCTCGACGAGCCGCATTTCCCTTTCCACTCAAAGACAATTGCATTCCTTCTGCAACACCGGCAGGGATATTGATAGTTATCACCTCTTCCGATAAAACGACACCTTCTCCTCCACAATGCACGCATTTCTCGTTGATAATCTTTCCTTCTCCTTCACAAGTAGGACATGTTGAGGTCGTTTGCATAGCACCCAGGATCGTGTTCTGCACTCTCGTCACCTGGCCCGTTCCCTTACATGTAGAACACGTGGAATATGAATGCCCGTCTTTAGCACCCGTACCATTGCAATGTTGACATGCCACATATTTTTTTACTTTTATCTTCTTCTCCACACCCGTCGCAATCTCTTGCAAATTCAACTTCACCTTGACTCTCAGATTAGTACCTCTATTCACCCTACGAGCGGAGCGTCCCCCACCGAAACCTCCGAAGCCACCAAAACCTCCAAATATATCCCCGAAATGAGAGAATATATCGTCCATGCTCATTCCGCCCCCTCCAAATCCTCCAGCACCCCCCATGCCTGCATGTCCGAATTGATCGTAACGTCTCCTTTTCTCCTCATTACTCAAGACATCATACGCTTCCGCGGCCTCTTTAAACTTCTCTTCCGCCTCTTTGTCTCCCGGATTTTTATCAGGATGATACTTCAACGCTAATTTCCGATAAGCTTTTTTTATCTCTGCAGCATCAGCATTCTTCGCCACCCCTAGCACCTCGTAATAATCCCTCTTTTCCATTACAATCGTGTTTATTTATTATTCTCCCACCACAACCTTCGCAAAACGTATTACCTTATCATTCAAGAAATATCCCTTCTGGACACAATCGATGACCTTTCCTTTCATCTCAGGAGTCGGGGCTGGTATCAATGTCACAGCCTCATGTACATCTGTATTAAAGTCACACCCCGTCGCCTCAATCTCCTTCACACCATTCCGTCCCAGGAAGTCTTTAAAATTCGCGTATATCAAATCCACTCCAGCTTTTAAGGCCGCAACATCCGTTGCCGTGTCCATACTCTTCAGAGCCCGTTCAAAATTATCAACGACAGGCAGAATATTCATTAATAACTGTTCACCGGCGGACTTTGTCAATTCCATTTTCTCCTTCAATGTCCGTTTGCGATAATTATCAAATTCTGCAGACAATCGGAGATATTTATCATTCATTTCCATTAATTTTTTCCCCAGCATCTCCACATTATCCGTCTCATTAGCAGAATCTTCCCCGGCTTTTTTTTCCGAGGTATTCTCCGTTTCCATCTTTTTCTCCTCCAGGATCTCTTGCTCTGGAGACTCATTCTTATCTTTTGCCATAGTCATTTTAAATTTAATTATTCATCTCCTACAAAATCTCTGCCAGCAGAGCAATATGTCACATTGTCAAAAGGATTTAATGACATTCTGTCCATTCCGTGACAGACATCCACTACAAAGCTCCTTCGTCTGCAAAACTATAGTAACCATTCATGCTCACTATAACATGATCCAAAAGTGTTATATCCAATAGCCGACCAGCCTCTTTTATCTTTGAAGTTAAGTCCACATCCTGCCGACTCGGAACGAGATTACCACTTGGATGATTATGAGCAATCACAAATGCCACAACCTTCAATTCAAGCAGACGGCGAAAAATCATACGTACATCTACAGAAGTTAGATTCCATCCCCCAGAGAATAAGCGCTCACTTCCTTTCACTCGCCCTCCCCCCGTCAAAGCCACAATCCAAAACTCCTCATGATCCAAATCCCCCAAACGCGGACGCAAATAATTATATACATCCCGACTTGTTGTCAGCAAGGGAGCATCGGCCATTCCCTCCAACATCCGTCGTCGTCCCAATTCCATAGCAGCAACGATGGAAGCTGCTTTTGCAATTCCCATCCCTTTATAACGTCCCATCAATTCATCAATACTCAATCGAGCCAACTGATTCAAATCATTACCACAATCACCCAATATTCTTCTCGCCAAATCCAAGGCGGATTCTCCTCCAGAACCAGAACGCAACAATATTGCGATCAATTCGTTTATTGATAATGAGAAAACTCCTTTCGTCAGTAATTTTTCTCGAGGCCGATCCTCTTCTGCCCAAGAGGTAATTGGAATATATCTATTGTCCATCAAAATTCAATCGCAAATCAACAAAAAAAATATCTTGAGAAAATTCTTCTCAAGATACAATAAAAAACAAAGGTAACAAAAAATTGTCACCTTGTAATATTTCGTTCAATCAAAATATCAATTATAATTTATTGACATGCAAAGCCAACTTCGAAGCAAGATTAGCCGCTTTATTTTTATGGATAATATGCTTTTTAGCTAATTTATCCAACATAGAAACTACCTTAGGGAACAACTCCAAAGCAGCATCCTTTTCCGTCATTGCACGCAATTTCTTCACTGCATTTCTAGCAGTTTTTGCATAATAACGATTATGTAATCTTCTTTTCTCTGATTGACGTATTCTTTTTTCTGCTGACTGATGATTTGCCATCTCTTCAATAATTTAATTCAACTTAGTAGCCCGTACGAGAATCGAACTCGTGTTTCAAGAATGAAAATCTTGCGTCCTAACCCCTAGACGAACGGGCCGTTAAAACTTGGCGGTAGTCCGTACGAGAATCGAACTCGTGTTTCAAGAATGAAAATCTTGCGTCCTAACCCCTAGACGAACGGACCATCATTACTAAAGTAGCCCGTACGAGAATCGAACTCGTGTTTTAAGAATGAGAATCTTACGTCCTAACCCCTAGACGAACGGGCCATGCTTTGTTTAGCGGTTGCAAATATACTGCATTTTTCATTCCCTCCAAACAATTAGCAAAGAATATTTTTCATTATATATAAAAACCATTGATAATCAACGATATATTTATAGTAAATACATTCGATTTTCTTGTTCCGCAAAGCATATTTCAAACAAACATGCACATTATTTCAAGCAAAATCGCATATCTTTGTATCGTTAAATATCCGGGAATTATATTTATGGCAAAATTATATCTCATTCCAACCCCTGTAGGTAACCTAGAGGACATCACGCTAAGAGCGTTACGAATATTAAAAGAAGTATCCCTGATCCTTGCAGAAGACACAAGAACATCTTCCATACTACTTAAACATTACGGAATAAATACCCCGCTATTGTCTCACCATAAATTTAACGAGCATCAACAAGTAAATCACATCAGTGAACGCATCTTAAAAAATGATGAAGACATCGCCTTAATTAGCGATGCCGGCACACCCGGCATCAGTGACCCTGGCTTCTTACTTGTACGAACCTGCATAGAACGAGGGATTACCACCGAATGTCTTCCCGGAGCGACAGCCTTTGTCCCTGCACTTGTCAACTCGGGTTTCCCATGCGATCGTTTCTGCTTTGAAGGTTTCCTCCCGCAAAAAAAAGGTCGGCAATCCAAGCTTCATAAATTGACAACAGAGGAAAGAACAATGATATTCTACGAATCTCCATTCCGTCTCATAAAAACCCTAGAGCAAATGAGCCAATACTTCGGGGAAGAACGTCGGGCATGTGTAGCACGAGAGATCTCGAAAATCCATGAAGACTACCAAAGAGGCACATTAAAAGAACTTATCGCTCACTTCAACACCACAGGAGTGAAGGGAGAAATCGTTCTTATCGTGGCAGGATGCTTGCTAGAAGATAAAAAGATCCCGCAGGATGAAGAATAAACTGCGGGATCACAATAAAAATTAGGCATTAAATTTCTTTCCTATAAATTGGGCATTATCTCCTAATTCTTCTTCAATTCGGAGCAATTGGTTGTATTTTGCCATACGATCAGACCTACTCAAAGAACCAGTCTTTATTTGCCCAGAATTTGTCGCCACAGCAATATCGGCAATCGTGGCATCTTCCGTTTCTCCCGAGCGGTGAGATGTAACGGTTGTATATCCTGCTCGGTGAGCCATCTCTATCGCATCAAGGGTTTCTGTTAAGGTTCCGATCTGATTTACCTTAATTAGTATGGCATTGCCACATCCCATTTCTATCCCCTTCTTCAGATACTGAACATTCGTCACGAACAAATCATCACCGACCAACTGGCAACGATTCCCGATTCGCTTGGTTAACATTTGCCATCCCTCCCAGTCATTCTCACTCATACCATCCTCAATTGAATCAATAGGATATTTATTCACCAGCTCTTCAAGATAGTTAACTTGCTCCTCAGAAGTCCGCTTTGCTCCCTTACTTCCTTCAAATTTCGTGTAATCATAAACACCATCGCTGTAAAACTCAGATGATGCACAATCCAAACCGATCATCACGTCTTTTCCTGGCTCATAACCGGCCGAACAAATTGCCTGCAATATCGAGGCTAAAGCATCCTCCGTTCCTTCTAAAGCTGGCGCAAAACCGCCTTCATCCCCGACGGCCGTACTCAATCCTCGTTCGTGAAGTACTTTCTTTAAACTATGAAAAACCTCAGCCCCCATTCGAAGCGCTTCCTTAAAAGAGGAAGCTCCAACAGGACGAATCATAAACTCCTGAAAAGCGATCGGAGCATCGGAATGAGAACCTCCATTAATGATATTCATCATCGGTATCGGCAATAATTTTGCATTAATCCCTCCTATATACCGATACAAAGGCATATTGAAAGCATTAGCAGCCGCCTTTGCACAAGCCAAAGAAACCCCCAATAAAGCATTAGCACCCAAATTACTCTTATTAGGAGTTCCGTCCAAATCCAAGAGTACCCGATCAATACCCACCTGATCCGAAACATCCATGCCAAGCAGTGCATCTGCAATGGTAGTATTAACATTCTCTACAGCTTTAGTGACACCCTTGCCACCATAACGTTTCTTATCACCGTCTCGCAATTCAATCGCTTCATGCTCTCCCGTGGAAGCCCCAGAAGGGACAGCAGCCCGTCCACGAATTCCATTTTCTAACACGACATCGACTTCAACAGTTGGATTACCACGTGAATCCAACACCTCGCGTCCAATAACTTCTGTAATATACATGTCTCTCACCTTTTAATAAGTAAATTTACAATGTTAGCAAGATACGAGAAAATAACGAGAAAAAAAAATTGCCTCAAATTTCTTTGAGGCAATTATATCAGAATGTAATAATATATTATTCTGCTTTAGCTTCTTCTGGAGCATTTTCTGCTGAAGCTTCCACTGCCGGAGCATCTTCCTTCTTCGCTGAAGAAGTTCTTCTACGGCGAGTAGTTTTCTTCGCTTCCTCTTTTTTAACTTCCGTATAAGTTGTATTATAATCAACTAACTCAATAATACACATCTCTGCGTTATCCCCCAAACGATTACCCAATTTCAAAATACGAGTATATCCACCCGGGCGGTTAGCGATTTTTTGAGCAATATCCCCAAACAATTCTGCAACAACTTCTTTACGTCTAAGATAAGAGAACACGGTTCTTCGAGAATGCGTCGTGTCATTTTTACACTTTGTCAAAAGCGGCTCAACAAATAACTTCAAGGCCTTAGCTTTTGCTAATGTCGTTTGAATTCTCTTGTGAAGAATCAAAGAACAAGCCATATTAGAAAGTAATGCTTTTCTATGAGCACTCTTTCTTCCTAAGTGGTTTATTTTCCTATTATGTCTCATTTTACCTATTCTTTGTCTAATTTATACTTGGCAACGTCCATACCGAACTCCAGGTTATTATTCTCCAGTAAAGCTTCTAATTCCGTTAAAGACTTCTTACCAAAGTTCCTGAATTTCAACAAATCATTCTTGTTAAACTGAACAAGCTCGCCTAAAGTTTCTACCTCTGCAGACTTTAAACAATTCAATGCTCTAACAGAAAGATCCATATCAACCAACTTCGTCTTCAACAATTGACGCATATGCAATACCTCTTCATCAAACTCTTCGTTTCCATATTTATCCTCGGCTTCCAAGGTAATCTTTTCATCAGAGAACAACATGAAATGATGAATCAATATTTTAGCCGCCTCTTTCAAAGCATCTGTCGGATTTATAGAACCATCAGTCTCTATTTCAAAAAGAAGTCGTTCGTAATCTGTTTTACCCTCAACACGATAGTTTTCGATCTCATACTTCACGTTCCTGATCGGAGTATAAATCGCATCAATAGGAATAAATCCAATCTCAACGTCTGCTGGCATATTTTCTGAAGCAGGAACATAACCACGTCCCTTTTGGATTGTCAATTCCATTTCCAGGGAAGTAGAGGGATCCATATTACAAATCACCAACTCTGGATTCAATACATCAAAACCATGTAGGAAATGATTCATATCTCCAGCCGTAAATGTATCCTGTCCCGAAATAACAACAGTCAGCTCCTCGTTCTCAACCTCTTCAACTTTTCTTTTGAACCGAACCTGTTTTAAATTCAAAATAATCTCTGTAACATCCTCGATTACTCCAGGAATAGTCGCAAATTCATGATCAACACCTTGAATTTTGATTCCGGTAATCGCAAAGCCTTCCAATGAAGACAATAAAATTCTACGTAATGGATTACCTATCGTGATACCATAACCAGGCTCTAATGGACGGAACTCGAATTTTCCGAATCGATCCGTTGATTCTAGCATGATTACTTTGTCCGGTTTCTGGAAAGCTAATATTGCCATATATATTAAATATTTTACTACTTAGAATACAATTCTACGATTAACTGCTCTTTAATATTCTCAGGAATATCAACTCTTTCCGGAACATTAAGCAATTTACCACTCATGGAAGCTGCATCCCACTCCAACCAAGAGTATTTGCTACTTCTATTTCCTCTCAAAGACTCGTTAATTACCTCCAAAGCCTTAGACTTCTCTCTCACCGCAACAACATCATTAGGACGAATATGACATGAAGGAATATTACATACATGTCCATTCACCGTGATATGTCTATGTGAAACCAATTGACGAGCAGCAGCTCTTGTCGGGGCAATACCTAAACGATAAACGATATTATCCAAACGGCACTCCAACAATTGAAGCAAAATCTCACCGGTAACACCCTTGCGGCTTTCTGCTCTTTCAAACAGAATGCGGAATTGTCTTTCCAACAAACCATAAGTATATTTTGCTTTTTGCTTTTCTCTCAACTGAACCCCATATTCAGAAATCTTCTTTCTACGATGAGCTAATCCATGTTGTCCTGGAGGATAATTTCTATGTTCTAACGCTTTATCTGGTCCATAAATGGGCTCACCAAATTTCCTTGCTATTTTAGACTTAGGTCCTGTGTATCTAGCCATCTCTATTTGATATTAAAAATTACACCCAAAATTAACTTTATACTCTTCTCCGTTTTGGAGGACGACATCCATTATGCGGAAGTGGAGTTACATCTATAATCTCTGCAACCTCAATTCCACAAGCATGGATTGCACGGATTGCAGACTCTCTTCCGTTACCTGGACCCTTAACATAAACCTTTACTTTACGCATCCCTAAATCAAAAGCAACCTTACCACAATCGGTAGCTGCCGTTTGAGCTGCATAAGGGGTGTTTTTCTTTGATCCTCTAAAGCCCATTTTGCCTGCAGATGACCAAGAAATAACCTGTCCATTTGAATTGGTCATTGAGACAATAATGTTATTAAAAGATGAATGAACGTGTGCTTGTCCCACGGCCTCAACTTTAACTAGCCGTTTCTTGTTTGATGTAGACTTCTTTGCCATAATTCAATCTCTAATCAATTATTTGGTTGCTTTTTTCTTATTAGCAACAGTTTTCTTCTTCCCCTTTCTTGTACGGGCATTGTTCTTCGTACTCTGTCCTCTTACAGGCAGACCCAAACGATGCCTGATTCCTCTGTAACAACCGATATCCATCAGTCGTTTGATGTTCATCTGAATGGAAGTTCTCAACTCTCCTTCTACCTTGTATTCGCTATTAATAATCTGGCGAACAGCAGCTAGTTGGTCATCATTCCAATCTTTTACCTTAATGTCAAAATCGATGCCGGCCTTTTCAAGTATGGTCCTGGCACTACTTCTACCTATACCAAAAATATAGGTCAGAGCTATTTCCCCTCTCTTGTTCGAGGGCAAATCTACACCAACGATTCTAGCCATAAATCTCTTTTACTCGTTTTAGTTTTTTAGTTAATAATTAACCCTGACGTTGCTTAAACTTCGGGTTCTTTTTGCAAATGACGTACAAAACGCCTTTTCTTCTTACAATTTTGCAATCAGCACTACGCTTCTTGATAGATGCTCTTACCTTCATCGCTAAACAATTTAATTTTTATATCTGAAAGTTATTCTACCCTTCGTGAGATCATAAGGAGACATATCAACCCTCACCTTATCTCCCGGAAGAATTTTTATATAATGCATCCGCATCTTACCCGAAATATGAGCTGTAATCACATGCCCATTTTCAAGTTCAACACGGAACATAGCATTCGATAATGCTTCTGTTATCACTCCATCTTGCTCAATTGACGGCTGTTTCGCCATACTTTCCTTCAATTTAAAAGATTATCTTCTATAAATTCAAAAGTTGATAATATATCAGCCTTTCCACGTCCCACGGCTACTGTATGCTCAAAATGCGCTGCAGGTAAATGATCTCTGGTTCGGATCGTCCATCCATCAGGCATTTGGAATACATAACGCTCGCCCATATTAATCATTGGCTCTATCGCAATCACCATACCTTGCTTTAATTTACACCCTTGACCTCGTCTCCCATAATTAGGCACTTGAGGATCCTCATGCAAATCTCGTCCGACCCCATGTCCCACCAACTCTCTCACGACAGAAAACCCGTTTTCCTCAGCATAAGACTGTATCGCATAACCCACATCACCAATTCGCATTCCAGCAACAGCTTGCTCAATTCCCCGATACAGACATTCTCTCGTCACCTGCAACAGTTTTCTCACCTTTTCATCGACCTTCCCCACGGCAAAAGTATAAGCACTATCGCCATAAAACCCATCTTTCACTACCCCACAATCAACCGAAACAATATCACCTTCCTTCAGACAACAAGAAGAGGGTATCCCATGTACCACTTCATCATTTATCGACACACACAATGTATTAGGAAATCCGCCATAACCAAGAAATCCGGGTTCACCTCCATGAGTACGGATAAAATCTTCAGCGATTCGATCCAACTCTAAAGTAGAAATACCTGGGCGAATATACTTAGATACCTCACCCAGAGTTTTCCCGACTAGACGATTGCTTTCCCGCAACAATTCAATCTCCTCCTGTGTCTTCAAAAAAATCATGCCGCAAAATTACAATTTATTTTTTTAATATGCAGCAGGACCTCCTGGATTTTTACCCTTTATCCGTCCAGATTTCATCAATCCATCATAGTGACGCATCAACAAATGAGACTCTATCTGTTGCAAGGTATCTAACACGACACCCACCAGAATCAACAACGAAGTTCCTCCGTAAAATTGAGCGAACTGATGATTTACTCCAGCAATCTGAGCAAAAGCAGGCATTATCGCCACAATCCCCAAAAATATAGAACCAGGCAACGTAATTCTAGACATTATCGTGTCCAAAAACTCCATCGTCTTGCGACCAGGCTTCACTCCAGGAATAAAACCTCCATTCTTTTTCATATCTTCTGACATCTGCATCGGATTCACGGTTATTGCCGTGTAAAAGTAAGTAAATGCCACGATCATTACGAAAAAGGTAAAATTATACCAGAACCCAGTAATGTTTGAAAATGCAGCAGCAAAACCAGACAAGGATTCTGAATTCGCATAATTTATTAAAGAGATCGGTAACAACATAATTGCCTGAGCGAAAATAATAGGCATAACACCAGCAGCATTAATCTTCAGAGGAATATATTGACGCACTCCTCCATACTGCTTATTACCTACAATCCGTTTGGCATATTGAACTGGAACTTTCCGAGTTCCCTGTACCAACAATATTGAACCGCAGAAGACCAAGAACAAAATTATCAACTCTATCAACAAGGCAACCAAACCACCACCTTGTTGGGTCACTCTTGAAGTCAATTCTGCGAAGAAAGCGAATGGCAAACGAGCAATAATACCAATCATGATTATGATTGAAACGCCATTACCAATTCCTTTATCCGTAATTCTTTCTCCCAACCACAGGACAAACATGGAACCTGCAGCCATAATAACGATGGAAGATATTGTAAAGAAAGCACCTTTTAGCATGAAGGCCTCTTGAGGCAATTGTGCATGCAAGTTTGTAAGATACGCGGAACCTTGTAAAACCAGAATAATCAAAGTGAGATAACGCGTAATTTGATTGATCTTACGTCTTCCACTTTCACCTTCTTTCTGTAAACGTTGAAAATAAGGAACTGCAATTCCCAACAATTGCACCACAATCGAAGCTGAGATATATGGCATGATTCCTAATGCAAATACGGATGCATTGGAAAATGCTCCTCCCGAAAACATATCCAACAAACCTAAAACACCACTCGATGTTTGATCTTTCAAAGCTTGTAAACCGTGAGGATCAATACCAGGTAATACAACTTCTGTTCCTAATCTATAAACAAGAATAAGCCCAAGCGTGGTCAAAATCCTCGTCCTAAGCTCCTCAATTTTCCAAATGTTCTTTAATGTATCAACTAACTTCATAAGTCTTTCTTTTAAGGCATTCTATTTGGGTTTTATTAAAGTTGCTTCAAAAATAGTATTTCTATTTTAAAAACAACTTTAATTTCCCAAATTTTTAATCTTACAATTTAACGACCGTTCCACCCACGGCCTCGATTGCTGCTACCGCTTTAGCGGAGAAAGCGTCTGCCTTAACTTCAAGCTTCAATGACAACACTCCATCACCCAACACTTTCAGAAGTTCATTCTTGGACAAAAGCCCTGCTTGAATTAAAACATCTTTATCAATTACCGTAAGATTATCTCTTTCTGCCAAAGATTGAAGCATTCCGACATTAACAGCCTTATACTCAATCCTATTTATATTTTTAAAACCAAATTTGGGCAAACGCCGTTGCAAAGGCATCTGGCCTCCTTCAAAACCGATCTTTGATTTAAAACCAGATCTTGATTTGGCACCCTTGTGACCTCTTGTAGAAGTACCTCCCTTACCAGAACCCTGACCACGACCAATTCGCTTTACCTTGTGAGTTGAGCCAGCGGCTGGTTTTAAGTTACTTAAATCCATTTTATATCAATTAAACAGGTTCAACAATTATTTTACCTCCTCCACACGGATAAGGTGTTTTACTTTTGCTACCATCCCTAAGATTGGACCATTAGCCTCATGCTCAACACTACTACCAATTTTACCTAACCCTAAAGCATCCAGAGTAGCTTTTTGGCGTCTATCACTCCCGATTCTACTCCGTACAAGTGTAACTTTAATCTTTGCCATTATCATTCTTCAATTAACCGTTAAACACTCTGTCAAGACTAATACCACGGTGCTGAGCTACCGTACGGGCATCTCTCAATTGTTTCAATGCTGCAAAAGTAGCCTTCACCAAATTATGAGGATTAGAAGATCCCTTACATTTAGCCAAAACGTCTTTCACTCCAGCACTTTCCAATACTGCACGCATAGCACCTCCAGCAACCAATCCGGTACCTGAAGAAGCTGGCCTCATGTATACGGTTGCACCACTATATTTGGCTTCTTGCTCGTGTGGAATTGTCCCTTTCAAAACCGGAACCTTGATCAAATTCTTCTTGGCTGCCTCAATACCTTTAGAAATAGCCATCGTAACTTCATTGGCCTTACCCAAACCATAACCTACGACACCATTCTCATCACCGACAACCACAATAGCAGAAAAGCTAAAAGTTCTACCTCCTTTAGTTACTTTTGTAACACGGTTAATAGCCACCAATCTGTCTTTCAATTCCAAATCAGATGTGTTATTTATCTTCTGTTCCATGCCTATCTACTATTAAAATTTAAGACCACCTTCACGAGCTGCATCTGCTAACGCCTTCACTCTTCCGTGATACAAATAACCATTTCTGTCAAATACGACAGTTTCAATACCTGCAGCTTTAGCCTTCTCTGCAATCATTGCACCTAACAACTGAGCTTGTTCAGTCTTGGTTACTTTCTTCTCAGAAATTTCTTTACAAAGAGAAGATGCAGAAACTAATGTTTTCCCAGCGTTATCGTCTATCAACTGTGCTGAAATCTGCTTATTGGAACGAAACACGGACAAACGAGGCCTTGACGCTGTTCCGAAGACAACCTTACGGATTCTTCTTTTTATTCTAATTCTTCTTTCTACCTTCGTTAAAGTCATAACATTACTCTTTTACAGGTGATTAAACTTTAGCAGACTTACCAGCTTTACGACGAAGAACTTCATCCACAAATTTAATACCTTTACCCTTGTAAGGTTCTGGTTTACGGAAAGAACGGATCTTCGCGGCAACTTGTCCAATAAGCTGCTTATCACAACTTTCTAACGTAATAATGGGGTTAGAACGTTTTTCATTAAGAACACTCACCTTTACCTCTTTCGGTAATACTAAGTAAATTCCATGAGAATAGCCCAGCCCTAATTCCAAAACTTGGCCATCAGCATTTGCTCTATAACCAACTCCGACTAATTCTTGCTTAATCGTATAACCTTCTGAAACTCCTACAACCATGTTATGAATCAAAGCCCGATACAAACCATGCATTGCTTTATGAGCCTTATCCTCAGACGGACGTTCCACAATCACATGTTGCCCCTCCACTTTCACGATCATCTCTCCGTGAACAGCCTGAGATAATTCACCTTTCGGTCCCTTAACGACAACTGTATTATCAGGATTTACAGCTACTGTAACTCCTTGTGGTATATTTATTGGTAATTTTCCTATTCGTGACATCTTACGCCCTATTTTTAATAAACATAACACAATACCTCACCACCAACATTTTTCTGGCGAGCTTCTTTATCTGACATTACACCTAATGAAGTGGACAAAATTGCGATACCCAAACCATTCAATACGCTTGGCATATCTTCCACGTTCGTGTAACGGCGCAAACCTGGTTTTGAAACACGTGTTAATACCCTGATTGCAGGCGCTTTTGTTTCCGGATGATATTTTAATGCAATTTTAATATTGCTTCTAACACCATCTTGCTCGAACTTATAGTTCAATATATATCCTTTTTCCTTTAAGATTTTGGTCATTTCCTGTTTCAATTTAGAGCCAGGAATATCTACTACTTTATGACCAGCTTTTACAGCATTCCTAATGCGTGTAAGGAAATCTGCTATTGGATCCGTCATCTCTTCTAAAATTTAATAATTACCAACTAGCCTTTTTAACTCCCGGTATAAGTCCCGCAGATGCCATTTCGCGGAATTGAATTCTGCTTATACCAAATTGTCTCATGTAACCTCTCGGACGTCCTGTCAGTTTACATCTATTATGCAAACGAACACGACTCGAATTCTTCGGTAGAAGGCTCAATCCAATATAGTCTCCTTCCTCTTTTAATTTTGCCCGCTTCGCTGCGTACTTTTCTACCAATTTTGCACGCTTCACCTCACGGGCTTTCATTGATTCTTTTGCCATTTCGATCTACTTTAATTCTTTTTAAATGGTAATCCAAACTCTCTCAAAAGAGCAAATCCCTCTTCGTCGGTATTAGCCGAAGTAACAAACGTGATATTCATTCCCATAATCTTATGAATATTATCCAACACGATTTCAGGGAAGATAATCTGCTCCTCTATACCTAAAGTATAATTTCCTTTTCCGTCAAACTTATTGTTTATACCTTTGAAATCACGGATACGAGGTAAGGCAGACACAATAAGTCTCTCCAAAAATTCATACATACGTTCTTTACGCAAAGTTACCCGTACACCGATAGGCATACCTTTACGTAATTTGAAATTAGAAACGTCCTTGTTTGATTTACATGCAACAGGTTTCTGACCAGTAATTGCAGCAATTTCATTCATTGAAAATTCAAGGACTTTCTTGTCCTGGATAGACGATCCCACGCCCTGATTGATTACTATCTTCTCCAATCTGGGTGCTTGCATAACTGACTTGTATCCGAACTCCTTCATTAAGGTCGGTACAATTTCTTCGTTATACTTCTTTTTGTAATTTGGTACGTATTTCATTAAATATAATTATTAAATGCCTCACGGCACGGTTATTCAAATTTGCGGCGCAAAGCTACAAACTTAAATTATTAATTGCAAGTTGTTTCACAACAACCTGCAATTAATTTTCAATTATTTCAATTCTTGTCCGGATTTCTTAGCGTATCTTACTAATTTACCCTCTGCGTTTCTTCTACGTCCAACCCGAGTCGGTTTACCGGTAGAAGGATCTACAACATTCAGGTTTGAGATGTGAATCGGAGCCTCTTTCTTAATAATTCCACCCTGCGGATGAGCTGCATTGGGTTTCGTATGTTTACTTACCATATTAATACCCTCAACAATTGCCCGTTCTTCCTCTCTCAAGACAGCAAGCACCTTTCCTTGCTTACCTTTATCCTCTCCAGCATTTACCTGAACTAAATCACCTTTCTTTATATGAAACTTCCTATTCATCGTTCCTACATTTTTATGATTAAAGCACTTCAGGGGCCAATGACACAATCTTTGCGTAACCCTCACGAACTTCTCTCGCCACAGGTCCGAAAATACGAGTTCCTCTCATTTCACCGGCATTGTTCAACAACACGCAAGCATTGTCATCAAAGCGGATATAAGATCCATCCGGACGTCTGTATTCTTTACTTACACGAACAACCACAGCCTTGCTAACGGAACCTTTCTTCACGTCACCATTCGGAAGGGCGTTCTTTACAGCAACAACGATTTTGTCTCCAACACGTGCATATCTCTTTTTGGTACCTCCCAAAACTCGGATACAAAGCACTTCTTTGGCTCCGCTGTTGTCTGCTACGGTTAATCTGGTTTCTTGTTGTATCATGATTACTTAGCTCTTTCAACAATTTCAACTAATCTCCATCTCTTGGTCTTACTCAAGGGACGAGTTTCCATAATTCTCACGGTATCACCGATATTGCATTCATTCTTTTCGTCGTGAGCAGTGAATTTCTTCGTCTTGCTAACGAACTTCCCGTAAATCGGGTGTTTTTCCTTAAAACGAACAGCAACAGTGATAGATTTATCCATCTTGTTACTTACAACAAGACCGATACGCTCTTTTCTTAGGTTTCTTTCCATTGTACTATTACTTTACTGTTAATTCACGCTTACGCAATTCTGTCAACAACCTTGCAATATTCTTCCTTGTGGCACGAATCTGCATCGGATTTTCAAGGGGAGAAACTGCATGATTCAGTCTCAACTTGGTTAATGCTGCTCTTTCAGCATTAACTTTTTCCTTTATTTCTTCTGTGGTTAAATCCTTAATCTCTGATGTCTTCATTTTCCTCAACAATTTTAGTTTTGAAACATTGAATCACGTCTTCCGACTTACTCAGCATAATCACGTCTAACCACGAACTTCGTAGCGATAGGTAATTTTTGAGCTGCCAAACGCAACGCTTCTTTAGCTACCTCGTACGGCACACCATCTGCCTCAAAAAGAATACGACCCGGAGTAACTGGAGCAACGAATCCTTCTGGAGATCCCTTACCTTTACCCATACGAACCTCAGCAGGTTTCTTTGTAATAGGCTTATCTGGGAATATACGAATCCATATTTGACCTTGTCTCTGCATGTAACGTGTCACGGCTACACGAGCGGCTTCTATCTGACGCTGTTCAATCCACATATTCTCCAACGCCTTGATTCCAAAAGAACCGAATGCAAGTTCATGACCTCTTTGGGCATTCCCTCTCATGCGTCCTTTTTGCGATCTTCTATATTTAGTCCTTTTTGGCTGTAACATAGCTCTCTTCTAATTTAATGTTCAAAGACTACTTTTTTCTCTTCTTGAATCCACCTTTCTTAGCGGGATTATTCGGACGATTTGTCTCCTTCGGTCCTCCAACCAAAGAATTGGGAACTAATTCACGCTTTCCGTAAACTTCACCTTTACAAATCCATACCTTAATACCCAACTGTCCATAAGTGGTCAAGGCCTCTGCCTGAGCATAATCAATATCTGCACGGAATGTATGCAAAGGAATTCTACCTTCCTTGTAAATTTCCGCTCTTGCCATTTCAGCTCCGTTCAAACGACCGGAAATCAAAATCTTGATTCCTTCAGCTCCCATCCGCATAGTAGATGCGATAGCCATTTTGATTGCTCTACGGTAAGCAACTCGTCCTTCAAGCTGACGAGCGATATTATTACCAACAATCACGGCATCCAATTCCGGACGTTTGATTTCAAAGATATTAATTTGAACTTCCTTATCTATAATCTTCTTCAACTCTTCCTTCAACTTATCAACCTCTTGACCGCCTTTACCGATAATGATACCCGGACGAGCCGTGTTGATCGTGATAGTAATAAGTTTCAAAGTTCTCTCGATAACAATCTTGGCAATTCCAGCTTTAGCGAGACGAGCGTTCAGATACTTTCTAATTTTGTAATCCTCAACCAACTTATCGCCATAGTTTTTACCGCCAAACCAATTAGAATCCCAACCTCTGATGATTCCTAATCTATTGCTTATTGGATTAACTTTCTGTCCCATGCTACTTATTCTTTTGTAATGTTTTCAACAGCGGTCTTGCTTCCAAGCACAATCGTCACGTGATTTGAACGCTTACGAATTCTGTGTGCTCTTCCTTGCGGGGCTGGTCTCAAACGCTTTAACATACCAGCACCATCAACGAAAATCTCTTTCACGAACAAGGAAGCATCCTCAACACGTTTTCCTTCATTCTTTGCTTCCCAATTTGCAACAGCTGAAAGCAATAGCTTTTCAACTTTACGAGCAGCTTCTTTCGGACAAAACTTAAGCATATCCAATGCTCTTTGAACCTCCACTCCGCGAACTAAATCTGCCACCAATCTCATTTTCTGGGGAGACGAGGGACAGTCGCGAAGAATAGCAAAAGCCTTTTCCTTCTTGGCTTCCTTATACTGATTTGCTCTTAATCTTTTTCTTGCACCCATTTTAATACATCTTCTTTAGTTCAACCTTACCACGCTTATTTTTTCTTCTTGTCAGCATGGCCTCTAAATGTACGTGTCGGCGCAAACTCACCCAATTTATGACCTACCATATTTTCAGTCACGAAAACTGGAATAAATTTATTACCGTTATGTACAGCAATAGTATGCCCTACGAAGTCCGGAGAGATCATGGAATAACGAGCCCAAGTCTTTACAACTGATTTCTTATTGGTCTCATTCATTGCCAATATTTTTCTCTCTAACTTGAAATCAATAAAAGGGCCTTTTTTTAACGAACGACTCATAACATCAATAATTAATCAGTTATTTTTTCCTTCTTTCTACTATAAACTTATTAGAAAGTTTCTTCGGTGCTCTAGTCTTGTAACCCTTAGCTAACAAGCCTTTCCGAGAACGTGGATGTCCTCCTGATGCACGTCCTTCACCACCACCCATCGGGTGATCAACAGGATTCATTACAACACCACGGTTACGTGGACGACGACCCAACCAACGAGAACGTCCAGCCTTACCGGAACGAACCAAGGCGTGATCAGAGTTAGACACGGTTCCTACAGTTGCACGGCAGGTCAACAAAACCATTCTAACCTCACCTGACGGTAACTTAATTGAAGCATACTTTCCTTCTCTTGCCACTAACTGCGCGTAAGAACCCGCACTACGAGCCATCACGGCTCCCTGGCCTGGACGCAATTCAATGTTATGAATGATTGTACCTAACGGAATTTCAGATAAGAACAATGTATTTCCTACTTCCGGAGCAACTCCAGCACCACTTATCACGGTTTGATTAACCTGCAAACCGTCCGGTGCTATCATATAACGTTTTTCTCCATCTGCGTAAACTAACAGAGCTATGAATGCAGTACGATTGGGATCATACTCAATTGTTGCAACGCGAGCCGGAACATTATCCTTGTCACGTTTGAAGTCAATAACTCTGTATCTTTGTTTATGACCACCACCTATATATCTCATTGTCATTTTACCGGTGTTATTACGTCCACCAGTTTTCTTCATTGGTCTTAACAATGATTTCTCAGGTCTATCTGTAGTCAACTGATCAAGACAAAGACCAATCTTATGTCTTTGACCAGGAGTTACAGGATTAAATTTTCTTACAGCCATCTCAATTAAATATTGCTAAAAAAATCAATACTATCACCTTCTGCTAAGGTCACAATTGCTTTCTTGAATGATACGGTTCTACCCGTGATAACACCTGCTTTCGTATAACGAGATTTTACATCCCCTTGATACACCAACGTGTTAACGGCTTTTACAGTAACACCGTACATGTCTTCAACTGCTTTCTTAATCTCAAACTTATTTGCTGCCTTATTCACGATAAAAGCAACCTTGTTCTGCTTGTCAGTCAATGCAGACATCTTTTCTGACAAAATGGGCTTTACAATTACTTCCATCTTTTACTCCTCGTTAAGATTGAACATTTCATTTAGACCCTTGACTGAACTTTCCACGAACACGAGATTCTTAGCTCTCATGATGTTATAAGTTGCAAGATCACATACTCTCATAACATCCACGTATTGCAGATTACGAGCAGACAACAACACATTGTTGTTAACCTCGTTCATAACCAAAAGAATGTTACGATTCTCCAATTTCAAATTATTCATCAACTGAACCATCTGTTTTGTTTTCGGGGCTTCAAAATTCAAGTCCTCAACAACAGTCACTGCATGCTCTGCAGCTTTTACAGACAATGCTGATTTACGGGCCAATTTTTTCAGCTTCTTGTTCAATTTGAAGCTATAATCTCTTGGTACAGGTCCAAACACTCTACCACCACCTCTGAACAGAGGATTCTTGATTCCTCCACAACGAGCACCTCCAGTACCTTTCTGTTTCTTCAACTTTTTAGTACTACCGGATACCTCATTTCTTTGTTTTGATTTGTGGGTTCCCTGACGGTTGTTAGCTAAAAATTGCTTCACGTCAAGATAGATAGCATGTTCATTAGGCTGAATTCCAAAGATAGCATCATCCAACACTACCTTTCTGCCTGTTTCTTGTCCGGCAATGTTTAATACACTTAACTCCATTACTTCTCGATAATTACGTATGAACCTTTAGCTCCGGGGATAGAACCCTTCACCAATAACAAATTATTCTCAGCTATCACCTTCAACACTTGCAAATTCTGCACGGTCACACGGTCACCGCCCATACGTCCACCCATGCGCATTCCCTTGAAAACGCGAGAAGGTGTAGAACAAGCACCGATAGAACCCGGCTTTCTTTGACGATTGTGCTGTCCGTGAGTAGCTTCTCCTACTCCACCGAAACCATGGCGTTTTACAACACCTTGGAAACCTTTTCCCTTGCTGGTTCCGACAACATCAACGAACTCTGCTCCCTCGAACAAAGTCACGTCAATAACATCTCCTAACTTGTACTCGACATCATACCCGGAGAATTCAACTAATTTTCTCTTCGGAGCTGTGCCTGCCTTTTTAAAATGTCCACATAGCGGCTTCGTTGTGTTTTTCTCTTTCTTATCGTCAAAACCCAACTGAAGTGCTGCGTAACCATCCTTTTCTACTGTTTTTACTTGGGTTACAACACATGGACCGGCCTCAATCACAGTGCATGGAATACTTTTTCCCTCGGCACTGAATACGGAAGTCATTCCGACTTTTTTTCCAATTAAACCTGGCATCTCTTTTTTCTTTTTTTAAATAGGTTTTAATTCACTAATAACGACATAGGTTTTCGCCGTTATCAAACTTTAATCTCTACTTCAACACCGCTTGGTAATTCAAGTTTCATCAAGGCATCAATCGTACCTGCAGTAGAACTGTAGATATCAATTAATCTTTTGAACGTGCATACCAAAAATTGTTCACGGCTCTTTTTGTTCACGAACGTAGAGCGATTAACAGTAAATATTCCCTTATGAGTCGGGAGTGGAATCGGACCACTAACAACTGCACCAGTAGCCTTTACTGTCTTTACAATCTTCTCTGCAGACTTGTCAACCAAGTTGTGATCGTAAGATTTCAACTTAATTCTGATTTTTTGGCTCATTGTTTTTATTTATAATTATGATTCAAGATTCTCGGGGAGACCGAGATAGCCATCCCCGGAATCAATAATCTAAAATTCTTATAACAGATCTACTCTACCATTATTCTTCTCAACAACCTCCTTGGCAATTCCCTTTGGAACTTCTGCATAATGAGAGAACTCCATAGAAGAACTTGCACGACCGGAAGACAAGGTTCTCAACACGGTCACGTAACCGAATTGCTCAGAAAGCGGCACCTTAGCTTCAATTACACGAGCACCAGCTCTTGATTCCATGCCTTCAACCTGTCCACGACGACGGTTCAAGTCACCGATGATATCTCCCATATACTCTTCCGGAGTAACTACTTCCAGCTTCATAATCGGCTCTAACAATACAGGACGAGCTTTTTGAGCAGCCTCCTTGTAACCGATTTTTGCAGCCATTTCGAAAGAAAGAGCATCAGAGTCAACGGGGTGGAAAGAACCATCCAACAAGGTAATCTTCAAGCTTTCCAACGGATAACCGGCCAAAACACCATTTTCCATGGCTTCCTTGAAACCTTTCTCAACGGAAGGAATGAATTCCTTAGGCACATTACCACCTTTCACTTCATTTACGAAGGTCAAACCTTCCTTACCTTCCTCTGCAGGTTCCATGCGGAAAATAATATCGGCGAACTTACCACGACCACCCGTTTGTTTTTTGAACACATGGCGATGTTCAACCATACCGGTAATCGCTTCTTTGTAAGCAACCTGAGGAGCTCCTTGATTACACTCAACCTTAAACTCACGTCTTAAACGGTCAAGAATAATATCCAAGTGCAACTCACCCATACCACTGATAACCGTCTGCCCAGAATCCTCATCAGTCTTTACACGGAAAGTCGGGTCTTCCTCGGCCAATTTAGCCAAAGCCAAACCTAATTTATCCGTATCCTTTTGAGTCAGAGGCTCAACAGCGATACCGATAACCGGTTCCGGGAAGGTCATACTTTCCAATACAATCTGATTTTCCTCAGAGCATAATGTATCTCCAGTACGGATATCTTTGAATCCTACGCAGGCACAAATATCTCCAGCCTCGATTACATCCTTAGGCTGTTGTTTATTTGAGTGCATTTGGAACAAACGGGAAATTCTCTCTTTCTTTTCAGTACGAGGATTATATACGTATGAACCAGATTCGATTTTACCGGAATATACACGGGTATAACACAAACGACCAACAAACGGGTCCGTAGCGATCTTGAATGCCAATGCAGAAAGCGGAGCATCCGGATCGATTTCGAAAGTAACCGGCTCTTCCGTACGCGGTCTCTTACCTGCTGCAGCAGGAATATCTAACGGGTGCGGCAAATAAGCAACTACCGCATCCAACAAGTTCTGTACACCTTTATTCTTAAATGAAGAACCACACATTACCGGGCAGAAGTCCATAGCAATAACAGCCTTACGAACTACAGCCTTCAATTCTTCTGTTGTGATAGAGTCCGGATCTTCAAAGAAACGCTCCATCAAAGCCTCATCCTGCACAGCTGCAGCCTCAACCAATTTCTCTCTCCATTCGGTTGCTTCTGCCAACATATTCTCCGGAATATCCTTAATCGTAGCCGTCATTTCACCATTCTCCCACACGTAAGCCTTCATTTCGATCAAATCGATCACACCTTGGAAAGCTTCCTCTGCACCGATCGGCAACTGAAGGGGCACCGGATTAGCATTTAATTTTTCACGGATCTCACGTACTGCCTTAAAGAAGTCAGCACCGGAACGGTCCATTTTATTAACGAAAGCGATTCTCGGAACCCCGTACTTGTTTGCCTGACGCCAAACGGTTTCCGATTGAGCTTCCACACCACCTACCGCACAGAACAAAGCAACAGCACCATCCAACACACGCAATGAACGCTCTACCTCAACAGTAAAGTCCACGTGTCCCGGGGTATCAATGATGTTGATTTTATATTGATGATCCTGATAATTCCAGAAACAAGTTGTAGCAGCAGAAGTAATAGTAATACCTCTTTCCTGCTCCTGAACCATCCAGTCCATGGTGGCAGTACCATCATGCGTTTCACCGATTTTATGGTTCACACCCGTGAAATACAGGATACGCTCTGTTGTCGTAGTCTTTCCGGCATCAATGTGAGCCATGATACCGATATTTCTTGTATAATGTAAATCTCTCTTTGCCATTTTTCCTTACTCCTCATTAAAATCTGAAATGTGCAAACGCTCTGTTCGCTTCTGCCATACGATGGATATCCTCTTTCTTCTTGAAAGCAGCACCCTCTTCCTTGTAAGCAGCCATAATTTCGGCAGCCAACTTCTCAGCCATGTTCCGTCCACTTCTCTTACGAGAGAACAAAATCATATTTTTCACGGAAATAGCTCTCTTTCTAATCGGGTTGATTTCCATCGGCACCTGGAAGGTTGCACCACCCACACGACGGCTCTTCACTTCCACTTGCGGGGTAATATTCTCTAATGCTTGTTTCCAAATATCCAATGCAGATTTTTCCTCTTTCTTGGCCATTTTCTCGTCCACGATATCAATTGCATCGTAGAAAATCTTAAAGGCGATAGACTTCTTGCCGTCTATCATCAAATCGTTAACAAACCGGGTTACCAATACATCATTGTACTTCGGATCCGGTAACAAAATTCTTTTTTTTGGTTTAGCTTTTCTCATCTCTTCAAGTTTACGAATTTGTTCGTTCGCTGCCCTTTCGGTCTTCAGCGGTCTCACGACCATTTACTCAACTTTCAGGAACAACCCATAAACAACTCCCAATTAATGACTCTTTTTACTTTTTACCTTTTGCAGGAGCAGCTGGAGCACCACCCTTACCTGCCTTCGGTCTCTTGGCACCATATTTAGAACGACCTTGCAAACGTCCATTCACGCCGGCAGCATCCAACGTACCACGAACCAAGTGATAACGCACACCTGGAAGGTCTTTCACACGACCACCTCTTACCAACACGATAGAGTGTTCCTGCAAATTATGACCCTCTCCCGGAATGTAAGCATTCACTTCCTTACCGTTGGTCAATCTAACTCTGGCAACCTTTCTCATGGCTGAGTTCGGTTTTTTCGGGGTAGTCGTGTACACACGCACGCAAACCCCACGTCTTTGAGGGCAAGAATCCAAAGCCGGAGACTTACTTTTATCCTCAATTTTCTTTCTTCCTTTTCTTACTAACTGTTGAATAGTTGGCATACAAGTACTTTTAGTTTAACTACTTTTATTCAATTTGGCGTGCAAATGTACGAACTTAAAACTACACCACCAAACATTTCCATCTTTTTTTACACAGGAAAAACAAAAGATTTTGAGAAAGTTAGAGATTCCTCAAAATCCTCAGCATTTATCAGCCCGCCATACACACATTTTATCATTTCCCCCTTCCCCATCATAACCAAATCCACGCCTCATTCCATTATTCCCTACTTACCGATGTTGTCACTCGCTTTAATTCCAACCCCAGCATCAAACCGTCATAATTACTAATTAATGAATTAATCGTGGAGGCATTGGCATTAATCTTAGAAGCTAAATTTGTCAGCATTTGAAGTGCAGACATCAACTTATCCGCATTAAAGTGCAATTTCATCGTGTTACCGACAACTTCCACCTGGGCTTTCACGGCAACACCCAACTTTGTTTTCAATACCAGGGTTTTATTTTCAGCGTCAAAAGAATATGTCCCGCTTGAGGTCCCCTTCTTTAATTGCAATACATACGTGCTATCCTTCTTAAATGTCAACTCACAACTATCCAATCCTATTTTATTGTACACGGGTTCCAATTTTTGCTCGACCTGAACGGCCGCAGCCTCTCCACCTGCTTTCGCCAAAAGATTATCACTTTCAAACTTACAGGCAGGACTCACGTATTCCCACGTTCCCACAAAACTTTCAGCCGTTGTCAATTTATCTCCGATGACTTCTTTGGCCACCCCGGACAATATAGACTTCCAATCTTGCGAAAAAGCACTAACACTCAAAAGATTAAACAAAAACACAAGCAATAGTAATTTTTTCATCATATTCTAATTTTTATTATTGACACATACAAAAATACACGAATTATCGTTACAATACCCCGAAGATTACGAAAAAATCTAGCTCACCCTTATCACGTTACGAGTTAAAACACTACCTTTGTGCCCGATTTAGATCTAAACAGTTAGGAAAAGCAAAATGCAGAAGATTAGAAACATCGCGATTATCGCGCACGTCGACCACGGGAAAACAACATTGGTCGACAAAATGATATTTCAAGGACATTTATTCAGAGAGACAGAAAACACCGGTGATTTAGTATTGGATAACAATGACCTTGAACGGGAAAGAGGAATCACCATTCTAGCCAAGAACGTATCCGTTCATTATAAAGATTACAAGATCAATATCATTGACACTCCGGGACATGCCGATTTCGGTGGGGAGGTTGAACGGGTTCTGAACATGGCCGACGGAGTATTATTGCTCGTTGACGCATTCGAAGGCACCATGCCACAAACTCGTTTCGTGTTGCAAAAGGCTCTTGCTTTAGGCAAGAAACCAATTGTTGTTGTCAATAAGGTAGACAAACCAAATTGTCGCCCTGATTTCGTTTACGAACAAGTATTCGATCTTATGTTCTCGCTTGACGCAACAGAGGAGCAATTGGATTTCACCGTTGTATATGGAAGCGCCAAACAAGGCTGGATGTCTCGGGATTGGCACAAACCGACTTCTGACATAACTCCGCTGCTTGATGCTATTATAGAAGACATTCCTGCCCCAGAAGTTCGCGAAGGGACACCACAAATGTTGATTACCTCTCTGGAATACTCCTCATACGTCGGACGTATTGCTATCGGGAAATTAACCAGAGGAACACTTAAATCCGGCATGGCAGTAACCCTTTGCAAACGCGATGGAGTAACTCAAATAAAAACAAGAATCAAAGATCTCATGACCTTTGAGGGTATGGGCAAACAAAAAGTAGACGAAGTGCAATGTGGCGAAATCTGCGCACTCGTGGGAATTGAAGGCTTCGAGATCGGGGACACGATCGCTGACTTCGAAAACCCGGAAGCTCTTGCCCCCATTGCCATCGACGAACCTACCATGAGCATGCTCTTCACGATCAATGATTCACCTTTCTTTGGCCGTGATGGGAAATACGTTACCTCTCGCCACCTGAAAGAGCGGCTCGATCGTGAATTGGAAAAGAATCTTGCTCTCCGTGTAGAACCAGGACCATCATCCGATTCTTTCATTGTTTTCGGGCGCGGTGTACTTCATTTAAGTGTACTTATCGAAACCATGCGTCGTGAAGGCTATGAATTGCAAGTGGGACAACCCAAGGTTATCATAAAAGAAATCAACGGGGTTAAATGCGAGCCCGTCGAAGAATTGACCATCGACCTCCCGGAAGAAGTTTCCGGAAAAGCCATAGAGATGGTCAGCCAACGTAAAGGTTCCATGGTTGACATGGAACACCGCAACGAGCGCGTGCATCTCACGTTCACCATTCCGTCCAGAGGTATTATCGGTTTACGTAGCAGCCTGCTCACCGCCACTGCCGGAGAAGCCGTTATGGCCCATCGGTTAAAAGGATTTGAACCGTACATGGGTGATATCGAAATGCGTACCAATGGTTCCCTCATCGCCATGGAAACAGGAGATTCCTTCGCTTACGCCATCAACAAATTGCAAGACCGCGGTAAATTCTTTATCTCACCGGGTGATGAAGTCTACGCGGGTCAGGTTATCGGCGAAAGCACCCGTCAGGATGATATCGTCATCAACGTATGCAAATCAAAAAAATTGACAAACATGCGTGCCAGTGGTTCTGACGAAAAAACCAACATCGCACCTCCCGTAATTTTCAGCCTAGAGGAAGCTCTCGAGTATATCAAGGAAGACGAATACGTGGAAGTAACTCCCAAGGCCATGCGCTTGCGTAAAATCATTCTTGATGAAATCGAACGTAAACGCCGGGCTAAAGCATCCGCGGAATAAGAAAATAGGTAATATACTCCAAGCCGTGTTTCTTCGACACGGCTTTTTTCATTATTATACCCCCGATAATCAATTATCCAAAAATTATTTCCTACCTTTATCACTGCATCTTAAATTATCACGACATGAAGAAAATACTATTCGTCAACGCCTGTGTACGCCCGGAATCCCGCACCCTGGTATTAGCCCGGCACGTGCTAAGTAAATTAAACGGGGAAATTGAGGGAGTAAATTTAAACCAAGAGAACATATTGCCTCTGAACCGGGAAAGACTCCAATCCCGGGATGCCGGCTACAAAGAAGGAGATTTCTCCTCCCCTTTATTTCACCATGCACATCAGTTTGCCGAAGCGGACGAAATTGTCATTGCCGCTCCTTATTGGGACCTCATGTTTCCCGCCCTGCTGAAGATTTACCTCGAAGCAGTCACCGTACTCGGGGTAACTTTCCGCTACACCCCCGAAGGCCAACCGGAAGGACTATGCCGTGCACAACGTTTGATTTACATCACCACGGCAGGAGGACCTACCGAAAACGCAGACTTCGGCTTGGATTACATACATGCTTTGGCCGAAGCCTTCTATGGGATTCCGGAAATCATCTGCTACAAAGCCGAAAATCTTGATGTATGGGGGAATGATGCACAAAGCATCCTGAATGAAACACTCGAGGAAATCGACCACACGTTACGGCCCTAAATCTCGATAGTCGTCAGGCTTCCATAGTCAACCATGTCCGAGAACACCTGGTTGAAATTGCATCTACCGGCATAAACAAGAGCCGAGCGGATTGTCCCACCATGGGCAAATACAGCCACCCGGTGATAATTTTGTTCCTTCAATTCATCCAGGAAAAAAGCAACCCGGTTATACTGCTCCAGAAAACTCTCCGCCCCTCCGGCCCGGACATCCATCCAATTGTCAAACCATTCCTGCAAACGGGGATCCTGAATATCATCCCAACGTTTTCCCTCCCAATCTCCGAAACTCAACTCTTTCAAACGATTATCCAGTAAAGGAGCAGGATATCCACAATACTCCGCCAATTTTCGACAGCGCTGCAGTGGACTGGAATATACCGCATCGAAATCATTTCCACACAAAGCGGCCTTTACCCGAGCAGCTTCCTCCGGGAAAGTCTCCGCCACATCTACATCCGTCTGCCCGTAACAAGTCCCCGGGGAAACGGCCACCCGGGTATGCCGAATTAAAGTAACTTTCATAATACCTCCATCATATATACTGGCAACCTCCAGCGATAAATACGCCCACGTAAAAAATCTGCTCGATAATCAAAACTGAAGCACCGCAACAATCTCCCGTGTATCCTCCAATTTTAATCTTGAAATACGTTCTCAAGCCAATTGCTGTCAATATGGATAACGGAAGGGCAACAATCCAGGAAAATACCGGCATGAAAAAAAATGGAACGGCAACAATCAACCCAACCATCACGAAAACCAAAACCCGCACTTTATCATACACGAGCCTGGTTTTACTTTCCTCCACCTTACGCGCATAAGGAAGCGTGTTGATCAATACCGCCGTACAATACTTCGAGAAACAGTCCGCTGTCAGAATTATCGGGAAAAACGACCCGGTATCCAAGGATGACAACAGGGCATAATACAATCCGAAATAAAGCACCAAACCTATTGTCCCGTAACACCCGATATGGGAATCTTTCATGATGGCCAGAATCTTCTCCCGGGAGGTTCCACCACCGAAACCGTCAAAAAAATCCGCCAACCCATCCTCGTGCAACGCTCCCGTCAGCAACACCCGGGCAATAATAGCCACCACACAAGCCACACTCCACGGTAACACTTCGGCGGCAATCCACAACACCCCCGCCGTCACACTTCCGGTCAAAAATCCCACGAGTGGCCAATACTTGATCACATCCGTGAAATAACGCTTATCCACGTTGACCACCCGCCACAAGGGCAGGCGGGTAAACATCATGATTGCGGCAAGAAAAGCCATACAAAGCGTTTTACAGTTAAAAATACTTGGTCACCGAGGCAGACTTGAACGATGCCATCTCGTTAATCATGTTCACGGCAGACACCAGCAGGGGATACGCACAAATAGCTCCCGTTCCCTCACCCAGGCGCAATCCGAGGCTCAACAATGGTTTTGCCCCCAGGTAATCCAGCACGAGACGATGCCCGGCCTCATCACCGCAATGCCCGAACACGCAATATTCCTTCATCTCGGGGTAAAGCCGTTGTGCCGCCAACACGCAATTCGTCATGATAAAACCATCCACGAGCACAATCATCCCCAATTCGGCTGCACGCAACATTCCTCCGACGGCAGCCACCATCTCGAATCCCCCGAAATAACGGATAATATCCAACGTGGAAGCATCACCCCGGTAATTTTTCATGCAACGGGACAACACCTCGTATTTATGCTTCACCCCTTCCGCCGCCAATCCGCTTCCTGCACCCACGCAATCCCGCAAATCTATCCCCGTGAAATAAGTCATCCACAAAGAAGAGGCTGAAGTATTCGCGATACCCATTTCCCCGAAACTCACCACATTCGTCCCCTCCGCAGCCACCATATCCACCACCTCGGCCCCGATTTCCACGGCTCTCTCCATTTCTTCCACGCTCATCGCCGCCTCATGCAGATAATTGGAAGTTCCCTTCCGGATCTTACGTTCAAGCACTCCCTCTATAGGCGGCAGATCAGCGTTCACCCCGCAATCCACCACCTTCAAACGAAACCCGTGCTGTCTGGCAAACATGTTCACGCCTCCGCCCCCTTTACTGAAATTCACCACCATCTGGGCCGTCACCTCGGGAGCTGAAAAACTGACCCCTTCCCGCACAATCCCGTGATCCGCCGCGAACACCACGTTCTGCGGCACGCTCAACACCGGTGACAGCGTATGCTGTATCATCCCAATCTGTTTAGCCAATTCCTCCAGCGTCCCCAAAGACCCCTTGGGTTTCGTAAGATTATCAATTTTATCCTGCAACTCCGGCAATAAACTTCTGTCCAATGGTTTTATATCAAATGTTCTCATTTCCCTCATAATTAAAATTCGCCCGCTAAATTACTAAAATATTCACAACCATGATCACCCTTTTATTCGCACGGGAATCCCGGACACCATTAGCACCACCTCGTCAGCCCGGGAAGCCACGTACTGGTTCACCCATCCCTGCAAATCGGTAAAACGACGCTGCACGACATCCACAGACACTCCCCCCAAGCCGATCTCGTTGGTAACAAAGATAAAGGTGGCGTCCCGTTCTGTGAACTTATCGAACTCGGTCTTGATTTCTTCCAGCGACTTGTCCACGTTCCCCTCATTATCAAAGAAAAAATTCGTACACCACAATGTCACGCAATCCACGACAACCGTGCGCCCGGATAAATCGTGCAGTGACAACTGTTTTTCCTCCTCGATATTTGTCCATTGCGGTCCCCTGTCCTGCTGATGTCGCCGCACGCGTTCCCGGAACTCCTCATCCCAAACCCTGGAAGTCGCCAAATAAACGGGATGCTCTGCCAACTGCAAAGCCAAACGCTGGGCATAACTACTTTTCCCCGAACGTTGTCCCCCTGTAATCAAAATAATTCTTCTCATATCGCGAATATCATTCATCTTTCTCAAAAAAACGTAAAGAATTACACTAAAAAATAATCATGCTTCTCATAAATAAGATAATAGCATAATAAAAAACTCGTTTATCATATATTTGTATTATCTTTATGGAATATAACGAGATTATTAATCAAACAATGATTATTCATGGGAGAAAGAAAGTTAACACGTTCAAACAACAGAATGCTCGCGGGTGTCTGCGCGGGAATCGCCGAGTATTTTGACTGGGATGTCACCCTGCTTCGAATTGTATACGTGCTCGCCACAATTTTCACCGCCTTTTCCGGTGTTATCGTGTATATCATATTGTGGATACTGATGCCTGAAAGGAAGTAAACACCTTATTTTCAAGATAATATTTTCAAAAGCACCACAAAAATCGTCTCTAAGTCGCTCTTCCTTCGCCTCTTAGTCTTCTTTGGAACGGTTCATCAACGGTTCAGGAACGGTTCACTAACGGTCAAACCCGGTAACAACAACGCTCCTGAAAAGCCCCATCAACTTCCCGGAACAAAGTCAGGGGAAAGGGAGATCCCTATCTCCGGGCAGAAAAATCTAAGGATAGTTTATTACATTCGCGAAGAAAAAAGATATAGAATATGGTTGAACTCATTCTTAGCCGCCACGGGGAAACCCTCGAAAATCGACGACACCTGTTGCAGGGACAATTACCGGGGACCCTTTCCCCTCTCGGTCTGCAACAAGCAGAAGACCTGGCGGAACGATTAAAAAACGAAACGATTGACGCCGTAGTCAGCAGCGATCTGGACAGAAGTTACCGTACAGCATTGGCCGTCGCAAAACGTCATGGGCTGGAACCCCAACCAACCCCACTATTGCGGGAAATGGACTGGGGATGCTACACGGGGAAAAGATTGGACGATATCGACTGGTACAACCTCCCGGAAGGGGCGGAAAGCATGGAGACCTTGCTACAACGGGCAAAAGACTTCCTCGATTACATCCGAAGAGAATTTGACGGAAAACGGGTTGTCGCTATCGGTCACGGGGCATTCAACCGGGCCATACTGACCGCCTACCGGGGTAAGACGGCGGAAAAAATGCTCGAACTTCCCATCATGGGCAACACGGAATGTATACGGTTAACCCTCTAAAGCCAAGCTGCCATGCATAACGGACACGGGGATGACATACATCACGCCAAAGGGGTAATGCTCAAGGCAAATTTCTCGACCAACGTCTGGTACGAGGCCAAAAAGGAAATCATACGCGAAGTCATCACACGACACATCGACAACATATTCCATTACCCGGAACCATCCGCAGATACCCTGCGGGAAGAGATTGCCGCCTATCATGGTATTCACATGGAGCATGTCATCGCGGGAAACGGCTCCACGGAACTATTCTACGCCATTGCACACCATTTCGCGGGTATGGAAACCGTGATCCCAGTTCCCTCCTTCGCCGAGTACGAGGACGCCTGCCGGTTATTCAAGCACCGGATATCATTCGTCCCGCTGGACGAGGCGGACACCACCCGGGGCGACCTCATGTTCATCTGCAACCCGAACAACCCCAACGGACACATTTGGCCCCGGGAACAGATTATCGCCCTCCTGGAAAAATCTCCGAAGCGGACGCTCGTCGTGGATGAGTCGTTCATCGACTTTGCCCCGGATGCACAGTCGTGCATACCACTCCTGCTCGATTACCCCAACCTCCTTGTGGTTCATTCCATGACCAAAAACTACGCCATACCAGGATTACGCCTGGGCTACCTGGCCGGAGGAAACACTTCACTCGTGCAGTCCATACACGAATGCCAATACCCCTGGAGCGTGAATGCCCTATCCATCGAGGTCGGCAAATTTCTACTTCGAGAAGGGCGTCCCTTATTACCAGACGTTTCACGGCTGCTGGAACGCAAAGACAGATTCACGGCTGCCATCGCGAGTATAAACGGATATACACCACTCCCGTCCGGAACATCCTTTTTCCTGATAAAGACGATTCACGATTCCCGGGTACTGAAAGATTACCTGCTCGAAAAGCGGGGCTTACTCATCCGGGATGCTTCCAACTTCAGGGGGCTGGATGAGCATTATTTCCGGGTGAACACCCTGACCGAAGAGCAAAACAATCTGCTGACGGAAGCCCTGGAATCCTTTAACCGACTTAAGTACTAGGCATATGCTCGAAATCATCATTCCCCTCGTGGTCGGCTACCTGCTGGATTTGCTCCTGGGAGATCCACGCCAACTCCCGCATCCCGTTGTCGGGTTCGGGAAAATCATCGGATGGTGCGAACGCCACTTCAACCAAGGGGAACATCGAAAAATAAAGGGATGCCTTATCGCCATACTGCTTCCCGCGGGCACCCTCGTTTGTGGACTGGCCATTGCCCGGGGTGCATGGCTGCTTCATCCCGGGGTATATTATACCGTGGCATCCATTGCCGTCTTTTACGGGCTGGCCAACCGCAGTCTGATCCAGGAAGGCCAAGAAGTCATCCAAACCTTGCAAAACAAGGGACTGGAAGCCGGACGGAAACGTCTATCCTGGATTGTCGGCAGGGATACAAGCCAGCTGCCTCCCCGAAAAATCTACACGGCCGTTCTGGAAACCATGGCGGAAAACCTGAGTGACGGAGTTGTAGCCCCCTTGTTTTTCTATGCCATCGGGGGATTTCCCGCCATGCTGACTTACAAAATGGTCAACACGCTGGACTCGATGATCGGGTACAAAAGTCCCCGGTACAAAGATTTCGGTTGTTGCTCCGCCCGACTCGATGACGTGCTCAATTATCTCCCGGCCCGAATCACCGCACTACTCATGGCCATGGTCAGTTACCGACCCGGGATATTCCCGTTTATTCGCCGATACGCCCGCCAACACGCGAGCCCCAATTCCGGCTACCCGGAATCGGCACTTGCCGGAATCCTAAATTGCCGCTTCGGGGGACCCAACATATACCACGGACAACTCGTCGAGAAACCTTATATCGGGAACAATGACCGGGAATTATCCGTACAGGACTTCAAATTGGCAGCAACAATCAACCAACGGGCTTGCCTCGCGTGCATCGTCATCATCATTTTCATATTTATATAAAGTAATTTATTTTGAACAATTCTTTTTTTTTACAACCTTTGCCGACTATAATTAACAGAATTGAAGGAGGCTTTTTGATTGGCACGAATATTGCACGTGCGGGAAAGGCATTTAGTGAAACGCAAGATTATACAAGGATAGGATGATTCGATACATATTATATATAGGTACACTTTTGGGAGGACTTTGTTGGTTTTCTCACTCCCGGGCAGCCACTCATCTCGCCCCGGGTAAAGCTATTGAAACGACAGCGGACAGTACGGCTAAAAAAGATAACTTTTTCCGCCGTTTCTACCGTTATTTCGAGGAATCCAATGAAGTGAAGGAAGAAAAGAAATTCGACTTCTCGATTATCGGGGGACCTCATTTCTCCAATGATACCAAACTGGGATTAGGAGTTGTTGCATCCGGCCTCTATCGTATCGACCGGGAAGACAAAAGTATCTCCCCCTCAAACGTCTCTCTTTACGGGGATATCACGACAACCGGTTTTTACCTGATCGGTATCCGGGGAAACACAATATTCCCCAAAGCCCGCTACCGTATAGACGCAAACATCTACTTTTTCTCTTTCCCTAGCCAATTCTGGGGTATCGGCTATGACAAAGGAAAACACAATGACGATTGGGTCAGTTACAAGCGCCTGGAGAATCAACTAAAATTCGATTTTCTCGGGAAAGTCATAAAAAACATTTACGTGGGGCCAACTATCATTTTCCGGAACGTGAACGGGAAAGATTTTGAAGACATCTCCCGACTTAATGGACAGGATCGGAACGTTAGCAGTTTCGGTATCGGGGCTATAGTGGAATACGACACCCGGGATTTCATCCCCAACCCCAGCCGAGGAATGTACTCACGCCTCGAACAACAGTTCTTCCCGGATTTTCTTGGAAATGACTATAATTTCAATAGAACAACCGTGGAATTCCGATACTACCGGAAAGCATGGAAAGGCTGTACATTCGCGTACGAGATTCAAGGGGTATTCAATTACGGGGACACTCCATGGAGCATGATGGCACAACTGGGAGGATCCTTCCGCATGAGGGGATATTACGAGGGACAATACCGGGACAACAGCATGATACAGACTCAGGCTGAACTCCGGCAACACATATACAACCGCCATGGAATGACCGCATGGGTCGGTGCGGGAAACGTATTTCCAAGCCTGGATGATTTCCAATGGAAACAGACATTACCGTCCTATGGCATCGGATACAGATGGGAATTCAAGAATAGAGTAAACGTGAGATTAGATTATGGTTTCGGTAAAGGAGTCAGCGCATTCTACTTCAGCATTAATGAAGCTTTTTAAAAGGATCGTTCGCTACGCGAAACATCCCAAGGGACTATTATGGTTTTTTGTTACCATGAACATGGTCCCCAGTCTCTGTCTCGTGTTCACGGAACCGTTATCCGTCATCGGGAGAATCATTCTTCTTTTGATGCCCCTGGGCATATACCTTCTATTATTCGCGGCATTCAAACGAAACGGGATCATGCAGCTAATCCTGATTCCCCTGTTGATATTCCACGCATTTCAACTTGTCTTATTCTACCTGTACGGGGAATCGGTCATTGCCGCCGACATGTTTCTGAACCTACCGACAACCAACGTGTCGGAAGCCGGGGAATTGCTGAACAGTCTATGGCCCGCGATAATCATCGTATGTGTATTGTACATTCCGACAATCATTCTCGCTGGTATGGCCACCCACTACAAAGTCCGACTGCCGAGCAAGTTCCGCCACCGACTGTTAGTGGTGGGATGTGCCTTGTGCATCATCAGCCTGGGATTGATCACCGTGGAAAAATCCAGCAACAAAGACTACAATGTACGGGATGACCTTTACCCGGCCAACATCTTCTACAATTTATATTACGCCGTGAACAAATGGGAGAAGAGCATGAATTACCCCGTAACCTCAAAAGAGTTCACCTTCCACGCCCATCGGGACACGGCACACACGAACCGGGAGATATACGTACTCGTGATAGGAGAAGCCTCCAGAGCCACGAACTGGGAATTATGCGGTTACGGGCGACCAACCAACCCCCACCTTCGAGAACAAGAAAACCTAATCCTGTTCAAGGATGCCATCACGCAATCAAACACGACACACAAAAGTGTCCCGCTGATCCTATCAGCCGCAGATGCTTGCCACTACGAAAGACTATACACGCAAAAAAGCATTGTAACCGCTTTCAAGGAAGCCGGTTTCAAAACCGTATTTTTATCGAACCAGATTCCCAACCGCTCGTTCACGGATTACTTCGCCTCGGAAGCCGATGTATTGATAAATGTACGGATTCCGCAAGAGGGCGGCCTGCTCACTATAAACAACTATGACCAGGCGATGATTCCGCTAATGAAGCATTGCATCGATTCCTTGAGCGGAAATCTATTTATCGTATTCCACACGTACGGTTCTCACTTCAATTACAGGGAACGTTACCCGGAGGGATTCGGGACTTTCCAACCGGACAACGCCACGGAAATAGAAATCAAAAACAAACAGGAATTAATAAACGCTTACGATAACAGTATCCTGTACACGGATTATTTCCTCCACGAACTAATCCAGGAATTAGAACAAACGCAAAGTGACGCCGTACTACTTTATTCGCCGGACCACGGGGAAGACTTGCTTGATGACAGCCGGAAAAAATTCCTGCACGCATCACCCAATCCGACATACTACCAATTGCATATTCCCATGCTGCTATGGTTCTCTGAACCTTTCAAAGCTGCCCGCCCAGGATACTTTGAAGCCGCAATGGCCAACTGCAACTCACCCGTGGCCACGAATGTCATTTTCCACACGTTACTCGACCTTGCCCAAATACAGACGCCCCTTTGGGACAGCACATGCTCAATCGTCAACCCGGGATTCCAAACCCGCCCCCGCATGTACTTAAACGACCATGATCAACCGGTCAATTATTACCACATGGGCCTCAAGAAACAAGACCGGGAAATGATAGCCAAACAAAGAATGGATCATCGCGAAAAATAATTCATATTCGCACATTATAAACCTAATAAAAAAGATTAACATGAAAGTAGCAGTTGTAGGAGCAACAGGCCTCGTCGGGAGGAAGATGTTGCAAGTATTAGAAGAAAGAAATTTTCCAGTTACGGAACTGATACCAGTTGCCAGCGAACGTTCTATCGGTAAAGAGGTCTTTTTTAAAGGTAAACCCTACAAAGTAGTGGGCATGGAGGATGCTATCCGAATGCGCCCGCGGATTGCTATTTTCTCGGCAGGAGGCGATACCTCATTAGCATGGGCCCCCCGTTTCGCGGAAGCTGGCATTACGGTTGTCGACAACTCATCCGCCTGGCGTATGGACCCGAGCAAAAAACTGGTTATTCCGGAAATCAACGCACACGTGTTGACCGCAGAAGATAAAATCATCGCTAACCCCAATTGCTCCACGATACAGATGCTCGTGGCATTGGCTCCCCTGCACAAAGCATACCGGATCAAACGCGTGGTAGTGTCCACCTATCAATCCGTGACTGGAAGTGGAGTTAAAGGTATCCGTCAACTGGAAGGCGAACGGGCCGGCGAGCAGGTCACCAAAGCATACGCTCACGAAATTGACAAGAACTGTTTGCCGCATTGCGACTCTTTCACCGAAAACGGCTACACGAAAGAAGAGATGAAATTAATCAACGAAACCTGCAAGATATTCGATGACCCAACAATAAAAGTCACCGCGACG
Organism: uncultured Butyricimonas sp.; assembly: GCA_944321845.1. Taxonomy (GTDB): domain Bacteria; phylum Bacteroidota; class Bacteroidia; order Bacteroidales; family Marinifilaceae; genus CALUMT01. The sequence goes on along the minus strand of CALUMT010000021.1, from coordinate 17,144 downwards.
GCCGTTCGTGTTCCCGTGACGGGTGGTCACTCGGAGAGTGTAAATGTCGAGTTGGAAAAAGATTTTGACCTTAACGAGGTGCGGAATTTGCTTGCACAGGCTCCCGGCATCGTACTGCAGGATGACCCGGCCAACAACCTCTACCCGATGGCCATCACCGCACATGAAAAAGACGATGTATTCGTGGGACGTTTACGCCGCGACTACTCACAACCGAACACATTAAACATGTGGGTGGTATCCGACAATCTCCGCAAGGGTGCCGCAACCAATGCTATCCAAATCGCGGAATACCTTTATAAACAAGGTCTGATCACCGAAAATTGATCTTATAACAATGGAATCACCAATACCGTGATTCCATTTTTATTTCAAAGGGATTCTATCTCCAAACTACCACTACTAACGTATCAAATCCAATCGCCGAATGACCACCGGTTCATTCAGAGAGGAACACACATAGCAGGAATAGCGTTCATCCAAACAACAAGCCTGTACATGTACTGGGACCAGGCATTCATTCTCCCTCAACAACACGGAAGTACCGGCAAATTCTACCCAAAAACTGCTCAAGGACTGCCGCAAACCCGTACCCTTAAACTTCAAATAAGCTTCCTTCACGGACCAATAATCAAAAAAACGGGTATGCTGTTCCTCAACAGGCAAACCTTCCAAACCACACACCTCCCTCGGATGAAAGAAGCGGCAGGCGACATTCATTCTCGCGACTCCTCGACGCTCAATATCCACGCCAACCTCCGCATCAGAAACTGCACACAGCACGTAATCCCCCGAATGGGAAATATTAAAATGAATACCCGTCACACCTTCCAGTCGCGGTTTGCCCTGGCCTCGCAAAACCCGGTACGAATTCCGATCCAATCCCCAACATTGCTTCACCGCAACAGAAAGCAGGATCTCCCCCGCCAAACGACGAATAATGTTTTTCCGATTAGCACAAGAAGCCACTTCTTCCCGCACTTCAGGAAGAACACGCTCTCGCATAATCTCAAGCGCACCCGCATCCAAAACCTCCCAAGAGGCCGCCGTGTAGAATAAATTTAGCATAGAACAAATATAAATAACTTATTTCTTTCCGAACACTCGTCTGAGGCAAAACCCAAGAACGACGGGAAGTTTAACGATACTTTAAGATTGCGCCGGAAAAATTTTAAGAAAATATTTAGATTTCTCCCTAAAAAACTTGTTTATATCAAATTAATGCCATACCTTTGGGACATGAAATTAATGTTCCTCTAACTCACAACAGGTAAACGAACAAGTTTCATTAATAACACGAAGAACATACAGTGATTTACATACAATACGAACATCCCGAAAAAGGACAATCTTCCCAAAGGTTGTCCTTTTTTAAATTTCCATTAAGACAAAAGCCTACTCCAAATAAAAACATTTAACTTTTTATTCAGAAAATACCTCCTTCTCTTGGTTATTTATTTGATTATCAATACCTTTATAGAGCAGATTAGATTCGTATAACAACCCACCAAATCATAACAATATGGAAACAAAAAAATCATCTAAAGCAAACCTTGAAAAGAAGAAAGGAATTTTCTTCGAAACCGGTTTGGTGCTTGCCTTGGGAGTGCTGCTGTGCGCCTTCAGCTACAAGGTAAACACGAAGATGGAGGAAGCCTTCATCACTCCTCCTGAAGGGCTCGTGGATGAAGAAATCATCCCGATTACCCCGTCTATGCTGAAACCGCCACCTCCACCACCTCCAGCTCCCAAACTGACAGAATTAATCGAAATCGTGGAGGATGACAGCGAAATAGAGGACAACCTGGAAATTGAAGACATGGAAGCCGACGTGGAAAACGTGGATGCCAAATCATTCAACTGGACAGGCGAAGCCGGAGATATTTACGGTCCAGAAGAAGGCGAAGGTGATATTTTCAGGATTGTTGAAGAAATGCCCAAATTTCCGGGAGACGTCAACACATGGTTAGCCAAAAACACCCGCTATCCGATGATTGCCCTAGAAAACGGGATTCAAGGCAAGGTGTTCGTGGAATTCGTCATCGAAAAAGACGGAAGCATCACCAACGTGAGAGTCTTACGGTCAGTAGATCCCTCGCTGGACAAAGAAGCCATCCGGGTAGTTTCATCCATGCCGAAATGGAAACCGGGTAAACAAAGAGGCAAGGCCGTACGGGTTTCCTACACGGTGCCCATCAATTTCAAATTGCAATAAACCAATCATCAAACCATATCAAGGAGCTGTCTTCCAAGATCAGCTCCTTTTTTAATATCTCATAAACAATGATTTTCCTCTCAGGGAGAAACGAGAAATTCCCCGAGCCTCAAGACATCGATTTCACACCAATAACCCCCTCCTTTTTTTAAGTTGTTATTAAGAATACCAACCGTGCAAACGAGTGTATTTAACATTTCATTCAAAAAAAGGCATATTTTATTTGGACGTTATTTCGAATTTCTATACTTTTACCACACGAACTGAACTTGTATAGTAACACATTAAATTAATAGCATGGAAATTAAAAAATCACCCAAGGCAAACCTCGAAGAGAAGAAAGGAATCTTCTTTGAGATTGGTTTGGTCGTTGCTTTAGGGGTTTTGCTATGCGCTTTCAGCTACAAGGTAAATACTAAAGTAGAGGAAGCATTTATCACTCCCCCAGAAGAGCAAGTGGACGAAGAGATTATTCCAATCACCCAATCAATGATGAAACCGCCTCCACCACCTCCTCCAGCTCCCAAATTGACGGACTTGATCGATATCGTGGAAGACGATACTGAGATTGAGGACGAATTGGAGATTGAAGACATGGAAGCCGACGTGGAAAATGTCGACGCTAACTCATTAGATTGGACTGGCGGGGACGGAGATGCTTACGGAGAGGAAGAAGGAGAAGGTGATGTTTTCATGGTTGTTGAAGACATGCCTCGATTCCCGGGTGGAGATGTAACCAAATGGTTGGCAAAAAATACCCGCTATCCGATGATTGCACAGGAAAACGGTATCCAAGGTAGGGTGTTCGTTCAATTCGTGATTGAAAAGGACGGAAGTATCACCAACGTGAAAGTGCTTCGACCGGTGGATCCTTCACTGGACAAAGAAGCCATCCGCGTGGTTTCATCCATGCCGAAATGGAAACCGGGTAAACAAAGAGGTAAAGCCGTACGTGTTTCCTACACTGTACCCATCAATTTCCAATTGCAATAAACAGATTATTAAACCATATCAAGGGGCTGTCTTTCATAGTCAGCCCCTTCTTTAGCATTTTATGAACGAATATTTTTACACGAAAAAAGAAGCAGAGAAAGCTATTCTCGTGGGAGTAGCGTTACAATCGGAAAATATCAGCTACGACACCATGATGGAATATTTGGACGAGTTGGCATTTTTAGCGGAAACCGCGGGAGCAGAAACAGTTAAAATATTCACCCAAAACCTGGACAAACCCGTAACGGCCACATTCGTGGGAAAAGGGAAACTTGAGGAAATCAAGAATTACGTGGAAGAAAACGACATTGATCTCGTGATTTTCGACGATGAATTAAGCCCTACCCAGTTAAGAAATATCGAACGGGAACTGAAAGGAAGAAAAATTCTCGACAGAACAAACCTGATCTTGGACATTTTCGCCAAACGGGCCCGAACTGCAGAAGCAAAGGCCCAGGTCGAATTGGCACAATATCAATATCTCCTTCCCCGGTTAACCGGTATGTGGACACACCTTGAGCGTCAGAAAGGAGGTATCGGTCTACGCGGACCAGGTGAAACAGAAATAGAAACAGACCGAAGAATCATCCGAGACAAAATCACCCGGCTTAAAGAACAACTGGACAGGATAGACAAGCAAATGAGTACCCAACGGAAGAATCGTGGCAAACTCGTACGCGTGGCTCTGGTTGGGTACACCAACGTGGGGAAATCCACCCTGATGAACCTCCTCAGCAAGTCGGAAGTATTCGCGGAAAACAAACTATTTGCCACCCTGGATACCACCGTGCGCAAAATAACGATCCGCAACGTACCCTTACTCTTGGCTGACACGGTTGGTTTTATCCGCAAACTCCCGCACCATCTGGTTGAATCTTTCAAGTCAACCCTGGACGAGGTTCGAGAAGCCGATGTCATTCTACACGTCGTGGACATATCACACCCCCAATTCGAGGATCAAATACGTATTGTCAATGAAACGCTGTCCCAATTACTGGACACCCCGAAACCGACAATCACGGTTTTCAATAAGATTGACGCATTCACCTATGTACCCAAAGAGGAGGACGACCTGACTCCCATCGAACGCCAGAACTACAGCCTCGATGACCTCAAGGCCATGTGGATGGCTAAACAGAACGGGGAAACGGTCTATATATCCGCCCGACAAAAAGAAAATATTGAAGAACTAAAAGACAAGTTGTACGAGATCGTCAAAGAAATCCATTCTGCCCGATTCCCGTTCAACGATTTCCTCTACCAGGAATACGAGGAAGAGAAGGAATAAGAAAAAAGCCGGGAATATCCAATCCCGGCTTTTTTATCACGTGGAGAAAAACTACTTCACGATAAGCAGATAATAGTTCTTCTTACCCGACTGTAACAAAATATATTTTCCGTCAATCAGATAATCCGGGCCCACCATCAATTCGGCATCCTGCACCTTCTCCTTATTAATCGCGATGGCATTGTTTTTCAACGCCCGCCGAGCCTCACCTTTTGAACTCATGATCATCGTCTTATCTGACAACAGATCCACAATATGAATCCCGTTGTCCAAATCTGTACGGGAAATCGCATACTGGGGGACCCCCTCGAACACGGAAAGCAACGTATCCTCATCCAAACGTTTCAAGGCATCGGAAGTCGCATTACCGAACAATATCTGAGAGGCCTCCAACGCTGCCTGATAATCGGCTTCGGAATGAACCATCACGGTCACTTCCTTCGCAAGTCTCTTTTGCAGTACACGCAGGTGCGGAGCCTGCTCGTGTTCCGCAATCAAAGCCTCAATTTCCTCCCGTTCTATAGAAGTAAATATCTTGATATAACGCTTTGCATCCTCATCACTCACGTTCAACCAGAATTGATAGAACTTGTACGGAGAAGTATACCGGGGATCAAGCCAAACATTACCGCTCTCCGTCTTTCCGAATTTCGTTCCGTCTGCCTTCGTAATAAGAGGCCATGTCAGTGCGAAGACCTCGCCACCATTCATACGACGGATAAGTTCGGCTCCCGTGGTGATATTTCCCCATTGATCGGAACCACCCATCTGCAATTTGCAACCTTTTGTCTCGTACAAATGCAAAAAGTCATAGCCCTGTAGCAACTGATAAGTAAATTCCGTGAAAGAAAGTCCATCCCGAGCCTCTCCGTTAAGACGTTTTTGCACAGAATCCTTGGCCATCATATAATTCACGGTAATATGCTTACCCACGGTACGTGCAAAATCAAGGAAAGTAAATTCCTTCATCCAATCGTAATTATTTACCAATTCGGCTCTATTGGGTGCATCTGATTCAAAATCAAGAAATTTACTCAACTGTTTCTTGATAGCTTCCTGATTGTGATACAAGGTAGCCTCATCCAATAGATTCCGCTCGGCCGATTTACCTGACGGGTCTCCAATCATACCCGTGGCCCCTCCCACGAGGGCAATCGGTTTATGTCCGTTACGTTGCAGATGACGCAACATCATCACGCTGCACAGATGGCCGATATGGAGAGAGTCGGCAGTCGGGTCGATACCCACATATGCAGTGACCATTTCCTTCTCCAATAGTTCTTCTGTACCAGGCATAATATTATGAAGCATGCCACGCCATCTTGATTCTTCTACAAAATTCATCGGTCTTTATTTTTTAATTTCAAATTATTTTTCAATCGTCGTTTTGTAAACGCCATTTGCAAAATTAACAAAAGGATTATAAAACAGGCTTTCCGCCTTTGTTTTTGCCGGGATAAAATCATATTTCCGGTCAAGCATATTCACCATAAACAACACGACACACACCACCAAAGCTCCCTTCACAATTCCCAACAAAATACCGAACACCTTATTAAATATGCCCAAAGACACCAAATCCACCAGCCTCGTCAATAGTTTTCCCAACAAATTAATGACGATAATCACCAGCAAAAAAGTCAAAGCAAAAGCTACGTAGTAAGAATAAGACTCCGGCAACACCACAAAATCCCGCAAAACGACTTCAACATCCGCTGCATACTTCAAGGAAAGAAATACCCCCAAAATCAACGCGAACAAGGTAGACATTTCCATCAACAATCCTTGATGAAACCCCCGAAATGCCCCATATACCAATGGGATTAATATTAAAACATCAACATAATTCACAGGCCCGGAATTCTTACAATTTCAACATTCAAATATAAAGAATCCTTTCTGCAAAATACAAATTATCCTCAAAATAATCATCCCACACGCAGATTTAGCGCAGCCACTGAAAAGCTATCCGCTCGGAACCATCCGCCACATGAATAATCCCACATCTTCGGAATCCATACTTGGGCAAAATATGTAGCAGCACCTGATTATCCCGGTGAGTATCCGCCCGGATATTATCCCAACGAGCCATGCACCACCGCAAACAAGCCTCGGCCATTCCTTTCTCAGAGCCATCCGACGCCAAACGGTGGATTGTCACGTAAGGTTCATCGTTCAACCAAGCACCATCCCATATTTCCCGATAAGTAGGATCCTCCCCCTCCACGGCAACAAAGGTCCCGACAACCTTATTCGCCGCATTCAGCACGCAATAACTGCATCCAGCCTCAATATCCCGGACCACCTGTTCCCGGGAAGGATAACCATTAATCCATTGAACATAATTACCGATACTGCGCATAAAACCTCGTGCCCGCTCAAATATCATCAACAGAGAATCCACGTCCTCCAACATTGTTTTCCGTATTTCCATATTTGTGTAACCTTTCCGCAAAGGTATATAAAAGCCATTATTCATCGACTTCCCAAACTCAAACAATCTAAAATCACAAAAACAACAAAAGGGACACTCTCACAAGTATCCCTTCCGTGCATGGGAAGATTCCCATTCAATAAAAATCTTAAAATCCTATTATCTCCAATCCATCAACCACGAATCGCGGTAATTCCAGGTAGCTCCTTACCTTCAATATATTCCAATAAGGCACCTCCACCGGTAGACACGTAACTAACCTTGTCTGCCAGACCGAACTGATTGATTGCAGCCACAGAGTCACCTCCGCCGATCAACGAAAAGGCTCCCTTCTCCGTTGCCCGCACGATGGCCTCGGCAACAGCCTTGGATCCCTCGGCAAATTTCGGTATTTCAAATACACCCACGGGGCCATTCCAAAGAATTGTTTTGGAATTCTCGATCACACGAGCAAAATCCTCCCGGGTTGAAGGCGCAATATCCAAACCTTCCCAACCGTCCGGAATATCCATGGCACTCGCGATGCGGGTATTGGCATCCTGACTGAAAGCATCTGCAATAACCACCTCGTTACCCAATATCAAATTCACCCCCTTCTCTTTAGCAATCCGCAAAATATCAAGAGCGAGATCCAACTTATCTTCCTCGCAAATGGAATTACCTACTTTACCTCCCAAGGCCTTCTTGAAAGTATATGTCATTCCTCCACCCAAAATCAGGTTATCCACCTTATCCATCAGATTCATGATAATATCTATCTTGGAAGACACTTTTGAACCTCCCATGATAGCCGTGAAAGGACGTTCCGGAGCATGCATCACCTTATCCACACTGGTCAATTCCCCCTGCATCACGTAACCGAACAATTTATCATTCGGGAAGAACTTGGCAATCACAGCTGTGGAAGCATGAGCACGATGGGCTGTACCAAAGGCATCATTAATCCAGACATCCCCAAGTACAGACAACTGGCGGGCAAAATTCTCGTCCCCCTTCTCTTCTTCCTTGTGGAAACGAAGATTTTCCAACAAAAGCACCTCTCCCGGTTTCAAAGCCGCAGCAGCCTGCTCGGCAACAGTCCCGACACAATCCTCGGCAAATTTCACTGGCAAATTCAACAATTCGGATAAATGCTGACAAATGTGACGTAAAGAGAACTTATCCTCCGGTCCATTTTTCGGCCGTCCAAGATGCGACATCAATATCACAGCACCACCTCCAGCCAGCACTTTCCGTATCGTTGGAAGCGCAGCCCGCATACGGGTGTCATCGGTAATCTCGAATTTCTCGTTCAAAGGAACATTAAAATCGACGCGAATCAACGCCTTCTTATTCCCAAAATTGTAGTTATCAATTGTTTGCATATGAAATATGTATTGATTAATTTTGAAGATAAAGGTAGAGATAAAAACAATTACAACAAAAAAAACAGCGACAAGTTGTAACTCCCCGAGAAAATCAAGATTTTTACGACACAAAAACACGACATTATGGACAAACATGAAACATTCATGAGAAAGGCTTTGGATGAAGCCCGTACGGCAGCGGCAGAAGGAGAGATTCCGGTGGGCGCTATCATTGTATGCGGAAATAGAATTATCGCTCGGGCACACAATCAAACCGAACGCCTGAACGACGTCACGGCACACGCGGAAATGCTGGCCATCACATCAGCCGCCTCCACTTTAGGCGGGAAATACCTGAATGAATGCACCATGTACGTAACCCTGGAACCCTGCACCATGTGCGGTGGAGCCTTGGCATGGGCCCAACTCGGGGAACTGGTCATCGGAGCCCCTGACCCCCAGCGAGGATTCGGACGGCTCACCCCAAGCATCCTACACCCTAAAACAAAAGTCACCACGGGAATATTGGCCGAAGAATGCAGCGAATTGGTCAAGCAATTTTTCGCCGACAGGAGGAAATAGCCCACCACTCGGCAAATTCCATCTAAAATATAGTATATTTACGGGCTAAAAACACACAACATGGGAGGTTTTGATATCAGAAGCGGGAATATCCCGGAAAGTGAAAAGGAATTGGAAAAGGCTTTACGCCCACTAAGTTTCAACGATTTCCAGGGACAAAAGAAAATAGTGGACAACCTGGAAGTTTTCGTTCAAGCTGCCAAGATGCGAGGCGAATCGCTGGACCACGTGTTATTACATGGACCTCCAGGATTAGGGAAGACCACCTTGTCCGCCATCATAGCGAATGAACTTGGCGTGGGCATCAAAATCACCTCCGGCCCCGTGCTGGACAAACCGGGTGACTTGGCCGGGCTATTGACCAACCTGGAGACCAACGATGTACTCTTTATTGACGAAATCCATCGTCTGAGTCCCATCGTGGAGGAATACCTGTATTCCGCCATGGAGGATTTCAAGATTGATATCATGATAGACAAGGGACCGGCAGCCAGATCCGTGCAGATACAGCTAAACCCGTTCACGTTGATCGGTGCGACGACACGAAGCGGCCTGTTGACGGCGCCTCTTCGCGCCCGGTTCGGCATCAACTGTCACCTGGAGTATTACGATCTGGACATCCTCACCAGTATCGTAGAACGTTCCGCGGCCATTCTCAGGACCCGCATCACCAGTCAGGCCTCGAAAGAAATCGCATCCCGCAGCCGGGGGACCCCCCGTATTGCCAACGCCCTACTGCGCCGGGTACGAGACTTTGCCATGGTAAAAGGGAATGGCATCATCGACCACGAAATAACGACATTCGCGCTGGAGGCTCTCAACATTGACAAATTCGGATTAGACGAGATGGACAACAAAATACTCCTCGCCATTATCGAGAAATTCAAGGGTGGACCTGTCGGACTCACCACCATCGCCACAGCCGTAAGCGAAGACCCCGGAACCCTGGAAGAAGTTTACGAACCATTCCTTATCAAGGAAGGTTTCCTGAAACGGACACCACGAGGAAGAGAAGTTACGGAGCTTGCTTATAAACATCTTAAAAAAGAACACGAGCGCCCCAATGAGGAGCCAACACTTTTCTAAGATTTTATAGACAGGCAATTAGAGTGTGTTAAATATTACTAATTGTCTCAATTGTTAAATTTGAATTGTTAAATTTGTGATATGAGAAAACAACAAATCATCATATTGGGTGTTGTCTTCGGGATTTCTCTCCTGGGATTAATCGCACTTCAGGCCCGTTATTTCCACACGGTAGACGAAGTGAAAAAAGAGCAATTCTGGTTTTCGGTAAACCGTGCCATGGACGAAATTGCCGATTATATCCGGGAACAGGAAAAAGCGGGCAGCAAACTGGAACAGCAAAGCACGCTGGATAATCGTAAAAACAACACGATCGTTCCCATGTACGTGGACCCGAAGCGAATCATCGCTTCCAAGAACGACCCATCCCTGATGCTGGGTTCCACGCTATGCCTGATTGATGATGAGGGAGACATTCAGGATGTAAGTGAGTTCGTGGGCAAGAAAAGCCAGGAAAACAATATCAATGCCTCCATCGCCCGCCTGCAACAAGAATTGAAGGAAAAAACCGGGAAAGAATTCCGCCTGGTAATCGGCGACGAGCGCTTCCATTCCGTGGAAGGATTCGTGAACCTGGACCATTTGTACGGGGTAATTGGTAATGCCTTAAAGGACCATGCCATTCATTCACGGTTCGAGTTCGGTATCAAGGAACGGGGAAAATTCATCCTGTCATCCAAAGATTTTCTCAGCGAGGCAAGTGACATCGGTTTCAACCGTAAAATCTACCCGGGCGAAAGCGAGGACACCGCTGTATTATACCTGAAATTCCCGGATGCCAGTTCAGACCTTTCCGGTTCATTCTGGATGCTTCTGCCCAGTTTGCTCATCATCATCGCCCTGGTGGTCTGCTCTGTGTTCTGCCTGATCGTCATCGTGCGGCAAAAAAAGTTATCCGCTATCAAGAATGACTTCATCAACAACATGACGCACGAATTCAAGACCCCGATTGCCACGATTTCCCTCGCCTCACAAATGCTGAAAGACGGAGCCGTAGCCAACACGCCGGATTCCGTGGACCGCATCGCCACCATCATCCGGGACGAGAGTAAAAGATTAACATTCCAGGTAGAACGGGTACTGCAAACCGCCCTGTTCACGGAAACCCGGATGAAACTAAAACTAAAAAACCTCAATATTAACCAACTTATAGAGGATTTATTACCCAAATTCAGCCTGCGGGTAGAAGACAAGGGTGGCCAGGTATTCGGACACCTGGATGCAGAACAGGACGAAGTATTGGCCGACGAGGTACACATCACGAACGTGGTATCCAATCTCGTGGACAACGCCATCAAATATTGCACGAAAGCCCCCGAAATCTCCATATACACGCGCAACCGGGACAAAGACATTATCATCAGCGTGATAGATAATGGCATAGGAATTGCAAAGAAAGATCAGAAACTGGTCTTTGAAAGATTCTACCGCGTATCCACGGGCAACCTGCACGACGTAAAAGGCTTTGGCTTAGGACTATCCTACGTGAAAAAAATCGTGGAAGCGCATGGCGGAAGAGTTGAAGTGGAAAGTTCATTGGGAAAAGGAAGTTGTTTTGATATTATTTTACCCTTAACGTCAAAAAAACAAAAGATAAAAAGAACTTTATTTTTTTAATAACATATAAATTAATATATTTGTACAAGGATTATTAAAAACAACATAGCTATGGATGAGAAAATTAAAATTTTGCTAGCAGAGGATGACACCAATCTGGGAATGCTTCTGAAGGAGTATTTGAGAGCTAAAGGTTTGGATACGGTTTTATGTGAAGATGGAGAGGTTGCTTATGAGGCTTTCTTGAATCAACCGTTTGATATTTGCATTTTCGACGTGATGATGCCCAAGAAAGATGGTTTCACGCTCGCCAAGGAAGTAAGACAGGTTAATAGCGAGATTCCAATCATTTTCTTGACAGCTAAATCCATGAAGGAAGACGTGTTGGAAGGTTTCAAGTTAGGCGCCGACGACTACATGAGCAAACCCTTCAGCATGGAAGAACTTCTTCTTCGCATCGAAGCCGTGTTGAGACGTTCCACTGGCCTGAAACCGGAGGATGAACAAGAAATCTTCAAAATCGGTAAGTTGACCTTCAATTCCAAGAAACAAACCTTGTTCGATGGAGAAGAAGAACAGAAACTGACCACGAAAGAATCAGAATTGCTCCGCCTGCTGTGCCTGAACGTTAATAAGGTATTGGAAAGAAATTACGCCTTGAAGAACATCTGGGCCGATGACAATTATTTCAATGCCAGAAGTATGGATGTTTACATCACGAAACTGCGTAAACATCTGAAGCGTGACCCGTCCGTGGAAATCATCAACGTACACGGCAAGGGCTACAAATTGATCCTATGATATTCGTGATTTCGAAATAAAGCGGGTATTTCTTTTACAGGAATACCCGCTTTGTGTTAGATAAGCCTTATCTTCGCGCAGGAGATCAAACCTTAAATCTTGAAAAAATGAAAATAGCAATCGCATGTGACCACGCCGGTTACGAATACAAGGAAAGACTGGTAAAATACCTGCAGGGAAAAGGACACGAGGTAAAAGACTTCGGGGCCTATTCCGCCGAAAGCATGGACTATCCCGACACGGCCCACCCCCTGGCTACTGCCGTGGAAAACGGGGAATATGAACGGGGAATCGTTATCTGCGGAAGTGGAAACGGAATCTCCATGACCGCCAACAAACACCAGGGAATACGCTGTGCCCTATGCTGGAACATGGAACTGGCCGCTTTAGCCCGTCAACATAATGATGCCAACGTGGTCGGCTTATCCGCCCGTTTCATCGCCTACGAGGAGGCTCAAAACATCGTGGACACCTTCCTCTCCACCGCATTCGAGGGAGGACGCCACCAACGTCGGGTAAACAAAATCCCGGTAAACGGCACCAAATGATAAAAAACAAGTAAGGTTTACCAGGCAAAACCATGATAAACCTTACTTTTTCTATTCCCTACAAATTCGGGATATTCTTAGATCCGGCACATATCTACCGGAGTCTCTTTCTGGGCATCCGTCACGGCAATCGTCGCCATGTAAACAATATCCCGCACGTTACATCCCAATTGTAAAATATGCACGGGCTTCTGCAAACCGAGCAGAATCGGCCCGATAATCTCGTTGTTACCCAACTCCTGCAATACCCCGAGAGCAATATGCCCGGAACTCAGGTTCGGGAAGATAATCGTGTTCACGTCCTTATCTGCCAGGGGTGAGAAAGGATAGTGCTTCTGTCTCAACTCCCGGTTGAAGGCCACAGAAGCCGACATTTCCCCGTCAACCGTGATCTCCGGGTACTTGCGGTGCAGGTTCTCCAGTGCCTCCTGAATCTGCGCCGGACTTCCCAGCCGGTATTCCCCGAAATTGGAATAGGAAGTAAGCGCCATCACCGGCTCCACGTTAAACTGCTTCACCGCCTCGTAAGTCAACGCGGCGACACACTCCAGCGTCTCGGCCGACGGGTGTGAATTCACCGTGGTATCCGCCAAGAAATAAGTCCCCTTCTTGTTGGTCACGATATGCATACCGGCAGCATACTTGCAGCAGGCCCGCAAACCAATGATATCCTTAGCCGCATTAAGCACTCTCCGGTAATCGGAATGGATACCGGAAATAAAACCGTCACAATCCCCGCATTCCAGCATCATCAACCCGATGACATCCGGTTTCCTCATCAACTCGTCCACCTGATCCAGGGTCACCCCTTTACGCTGACGTTTCTCGTAATATCTCCGGGTATACTCCTTCATCTTCTCGGGCTCCTTCTCCGGGTCAAAGATACACAACCCGGGAATATCCAGCTTGTACTGCTTCATCAATTCATGCACCCGCTCCGTGTTCCCCACGAGAATCGGCTCGGCAATCTTCTCCGACAAAATCTCCTGTATAGCCATATACACCTTCATATCCTCGTTCTCGGCAAACACGATTCGTTTCGGGTTCGTCTTCGCCTTACGGGTCATACGGCGCATCAGCCGCTCGTCCTGACCGATCCGCTTATCCAGCTGCTCCCGGTAAGCATCCCAGTCCGTGATGACGGCACGGGCCACTCCCGATTCGATAGCCGCTTTCGCCACGGCCGGTGCAATATGATTAATCAAACGTCCATCCAACGCCTTGGGAATAATATAATCCCTACCGAACGCAAGCGCGGGTTGATTATAAGCCATCTTCACCTTCTCCGGCACAGGCTCTTTCGTCAAGGCTGCCAGTGCGTACGTTGCGGCCAATTTCATCTCCTCGTTGATCGTGGTTGCCTGTACATCCAAGGCTCCGCGGAAAATATAAGGGAATCCCAGCACATTGTTAATCTGGTTCGGGTAATCGGAACGTCCCGTGGCAAAAATAATATCCGGGCGACTGTGCATGGCCTTTTCATAAGAAATCTCCGGATTCGGGTTTGCCAACGCGAAAACCACCGGATCCTTCGCCATACTCTGAATCATCTCTTCCGTCAGGATATCCGCCACCGACAACCCGAGGAACATATCCGCCCCCCGCAACGCCTCTTCCAGCGTACGGGCAGGAGTATCCACGGCGAATTCCTTCTTCTCCTCGTTCAAATTCTCCCGACCGACATAGATCACCCCTTTACTGTCGCACATGATCATATTCTCCGGACGAACACCCAGGGCCTTGTACAGGCGGGCACAGGAAATGGCAGCCGCCCCGGCCCCGTTCACCACCACCTTAATCTTGTCAATCGACTTCCCGTTCAGCTCCAGGGCATTCAACAACCCCGCGGCGGAAATAATCGCCGTACCGTGCTGGTCATCGTGCATCACGGGAATATCCAACTCCTCCTTCAATCGCCGCTCGATCTCGAAGCATTCCGGGGCCTTGATATCCTCCAGGTTAATTCCCCCGAAAGTGGGAGCGATCATCTTCACCGTTTCAATAAATTTATCTACATCTTTCGTGTCCAGTTCTATATCGAAAACGTCTATATCCGCGAAAATCTTAAACAACAACCCCTTCCCCTCCATCACCGGCTTTCCGGCAAGAGCCCCGATATTTCCCAAACCAAGCACGGCCGTACCGTTGGAGATCACGGCGACCAGATTACTCTTGGCCGTGTATTTATAGGCATCCGTCGCGTTCTTTTGAATCTCCAGGCAAGGCTCGGCCACACCCGGGGAATAAGCTAACGACAAGTCATATTGCGTGCTATGGGGTTTCGTCGGGACCACCTCAATCTTACCGGGGCGTCCCATCGCGTGATACTGCAAAGCTAATTTCTTATCCATATCCTCTAAATTCTTATGTTCTTTTACACAATGTAAAATTATCCCTGCATACCCCGATATACAACCCATCAAATGTTAATTAAAAGTTAAAAACATAGTCTTTAATTCACGTTAAAAGAAGTTATCCATAATTTTACAATTCATAAAAAACGAAAAGCAATTCATGAGCAAATTAACCATATTTATCTTATTAATAAGCGTATTATTGTCCTGCACGGGTAACCGTAAGACCGAAATCACCCTCAACCTGATTGGTTCCACGGCACCAAATCCGGAATTACACATCGGGCAGACCACCTATCCCCTGGAAGTTGACGCCTCGGGCAAAGGGCTTCTCTCCCTCGAACAGGAACAACAAGGCTACGCCAGCCTCAAACTCGGCAAAGAACGGATTCCCCTGTACATCGAACCGGGCAAATCCTTCACGATATACATCTACGGCGATCATGCCTGCGGGAATGCCCGTTTCGAGGGCAAAGGAGCCGCCAAGAACTCCTACCTCCAACAGGAAATGCTTAACCGTCCCCAGCTCAATTACGAGCTCGACGAACAGGCCTTTCTACAACAACTCGACGAGCACATCGCCCACAAATCCCACCTGGTGGATTCCCTGCAATTCGATGCCCCGTTCACGGAAATCGAGAAAAAACGCATCCGCTTCTCCACCTATTCCGCCCTGGAAAATTATCCTCTCTATCATGCCTGGAGCACCGGCAACAAGGAATATACCCCGGACTCCATCTACCTCAATCGTGTCAAAAGCCTCATCATCGAGGACGAAAGCCTGATGGAACTGGAAGAATACAAGACAGGCATCGCCTCCCTTGTCTACCTCGTCAGCACCTACAACCAAAAGGAATACAACGCCTACAAGCAATTGAAAGCGCAAATGTCCTACGTGCTGGAGAACATGCACAACCCGACACTGAAGGAATTCCTCATCAACCGGTTCACCTACAACTACCTCATGGGAGTCGGCATTGACGAACACACGGGGGAAATCGTGGAAATATTCAACACCCACGTGCGGGACACCGCCTATCGTTCCCGTTTCTTCGATTGTTACCACCGCTCCCTGCGCATCGCTGATGGACAACCCTCCTGCGACTTCACCTTCACGGATAAAAACGGCCGAGCCTACCACCTGAAAGACTTCGAGGGACAATACCTTTTCCTGAACATCTGGACCACCTGGGGACTCCCCTGCCGGACCGAAAACATCGCCTGGGAAAAATTAGCGGCACAATTCAAGGACAAAAACATACAATTCGTCTCCGTCTCCTGCGACAAGGAACGCTCAGCATGGGAAAGAACCATCCGGAAGGACTCCACCCTCTCCCGCCAGCTATACATGGGCAAGGATGAATCCTTCCAAGACTTTTACATGATACGGGGAGTACCCCGATTCATCCTCATCGACCCGCAAGGCAACATCATCGGCTCCGACATGCCCCGTCCCTCCGACCCGGCAGCCACCCACATCCTGCAGGAACTCCTCAATGACACTCCCAAGCGGCGCTAATATCGAAAATATTGCCATGAAGCAACGAAAAGGCAATAATTTCGTTTCACGGACCTTTCACGACCAATTCACGCCCAATCCATCGATCGAATCGGGAGCGGCTGTGTAAGGAAGGTGTATGGGCTGTATTCCGTAAACGTACCGTAAATGCGGTGGATTCGCGGCGGGAATTGCCCCTTAGCCCCAGCCCCCGAAAAACAAGAAAACCCGCCGAGGGATGATCCGCGAGACGGGGTTACAAATTTAGTTATTAGTACACGAAATTACAATATATTCAACAGGGCCAGGAATTGCTCCCGGTATTTACGGCCTACCGGGTAATCCCGGTTGCCGATGTAGACCGTGTTCCCCACGAACTTGGTGATCTCGAACAGGTTCAGGATAAAACTGTGATGCACCCGGACGAAATGCGTCGAGGGCA
>CALUMT010000020.1 GCA_944321845.1 uncultured Butyricimonas sp. | reverse complement strand
AATTAAAAGGTGCTTCTAGCGGCGGTGATCCACCTCTTCCCATCCCGAACAGAGAAGTTAAGCCCGCCCGCGCCGATGGTACTGCCTTTTGGTGGGAGAGTAGGTAGGTGCCGAATTTCGAGAGAGAGGTTGTCTGGATGACAGCCTCTCTTTTTTTATTTGCCCCTTTTTATTATATTGCGCCTGAACATACCCGGACAGGAACGGGAGAAAGGAGTCGTTTACGAGAATCAGAGCTAGTATTATATCTTTCGGTGGTTTGTTGCTACTGGTGGTTGTCATTGCCGTACTGTTGATTGGAAATAAAATCAGCGAAATCGGTAATGATATGAGTGTTAATAATACCCGGGAGATTTCCCGTTATCGCCAACGGATGATTGTTAATGAGTTTTATAAAACCCGGGAGTTATTGCGTACCGTTGCGGCTTTTGCACGGAAGCAGAAGGCTTGCAGGGAGGATGATTTGTTACCGCTTTTGGGTACTTTGCGGCAGGTGGATCCGAAGTTGAGCCGGTTGTGGATGTTGGTGCCGGAAAAGGATTCGTTGTTTGTGGTAGGCCGGGATGATGTTGTCATGAGAATTGCTCCGGAGCAGGAGGCTGGGATGCAGGTCGTTTTTGCAAGGGATTCCATGCAGGAGGAGCATTATAGCGGGGTGTTTCTGACGGATACGTTGCGGTCTTGGACGATTATCGAGCGAGTGTCCTTGGCTTCGGGGGAATCTCTTTTCCTGGGTGGAGATGTTTTTCTGACGGATTTGCATGCCTATTTCGCGGAGGGAAAGGAGCCGGTGAACAGTTATGTGTTTATTCTGAACGAGGATGGTATTTTGCTTTCTCACCCGGATGAGACGTTGTTGGGGCGTCGCTTGATGGAATCCTCGAGGCTGGATTCGCTTCGGACGGTTTTGAATACGAGTCAGGAAATGGATGTGATTGATTATTCTTCCTTCTTGTCTTGCCCGGTTTACAGGACGTATTATCCCGTGCAACTGGAGAATGAACGCTGGATCGTGGCCGTGAGTGTGCCGCTGTTCATGAATCAGGAGATTTTATCGGATTTTCATCGTTACACCTTGCTGATTACGCTGTTGACCGTACTGGTGTTTAGTGTTCTCTTGTTTTATGCGCAGCGTAAGTGGCGCAAGGAAAATCGACTGAGATTGAAGGTGGAGCAGGAATCCATGGAATTGCATCTGCAGCAGTTGAAAAATCAGATAAACCCTCATTTCCTGTTTAATTCGTTGAATTCCCTGAGTGTGTTGATCGGAACTGAGCCTGCTATGGCGAAGGATTTCGTGTTGAAATTGTCCCGGGTCTACCGTTATTTGCTGGAGAAGCGGAATACGACCTTGGCCGCGGTAAGGGACGAACTGGAGTTCACGAGACAATATTATTTCTTGCAGCAGGTGCGTTTCGGGGAACAGCTTGTATTGAACGTGGAGGTGGAAGCCAGCTACCTGAACGAGAAAATTCCGGCCATGGGATTACAGACATTGGTAGAGAACGCCATCAAGCATAACCTGATCACGAAACAATCGCCTCTGGTTATTGATATTTACACCGGGGAAAACTGTCTGGTGGTAAGAAATAATTACCAACCCCGGGAGGATGGGGCGGAGGATTCCATGGGGGTTGGATTGGAGCGTATTGCCAAGATTTACGAGTATTATTCGGTCGGTCGTTTTGAATATGGTTGTCAGGACGGATTTTTCTTCTGTCGGTTGCCTTTTCTGTAAATTTTATTTCCAGAATAGAGAGATTCACTCCCAAAATCGGGGACTTCACTCCTTTTTCATTGTATTCTTAGGTGATGTGTACTAATATTGTATAGCGTCAAAATAATTTAATAATGGAATCGCCTATGATGAAAATGAGAACATTTATTTTATTGTCGATGGTGGGAGCGATGTTGTTCCTGCAACCTGTAGAGGGTAGTTCCCGTAATCGGAAGAAGAAAAAGCAGGTGGAGACGGAGACAAAACAAGTGGAAACAAACGCTTACGATTCCCTGCTGAAAAAGGCGGAGGTTTCGGTTGGGATGATGCGTTTGCTTACCGTGGGTAATGATTATTATTTTGAAATTGCGGATTCGCTCATGGGGCGGGATTTGTTGATCGTGAACAAGGTGACCAAGGTTCCGGGGGTTTTGAATGATGCCGGATTGAACAAGGGGATGGAGTACGATAATAAACTGATCCGTTTCCATAGGGATGAACAGATGAATAAGGTGTGGGTGACGACTTATGACCCGCGGGTGAGTGTGCCCGAGGGGGATGCTATCGCACAATCGGTGAAAGATAATTACCGGGAAGCCATTATCGAGTATTTCCCGATAGAGGCTTATAGCAATGACTCCTCGTCGGTAGTGATAAAGGTGAACAAGGTGTTTGATGGCAGTGCCAAGAGTTTTAATGACGTGTATAACAGCATTGCCTTGTCGATGGCTTCATTCAAGCGTGACTTGTCGAAAATCGAGAGCATAAAGGTGTTCCCGGAAAATATTGTGGTGAGAGCGTGGATGACGGCGAGTGTGGCAGATGGTGGGGTAGATGTTCCTTTGACTGTGGAAACGACCACGAATATCGTTCTGTTGCCGAAAGAGCCGATGGTTCCCCGATTCGCGGATGCCCGGGTGGGATTCTTTTCCTCGGAGCACGTGTATTTCAATGACGCCCAGCATGAGGTGGAACGTCGGGAGTTCGTGCATCGTTGGCGGTTGGAGCCGAAACTGGAGGATGTGGAGCGGTATAAACGAGGAGAATTGGTGGAGCCGAAGAAGCCGATCGTGTTCTATATAGATCCGGCAACTCCCGAGCAATGGAGGGAGGAGATTAAGGCCGGGGTGGAAGATTGGCAGGAGGCTTTCGAGGCGGCCGGATTCAAGAATGCTGTCATCGCGAAGGATGCTCCCGATGATGAAGATTTCGATATAGAGGATGTGCGGTATTCCGTGATTACTTATGCTGCATCGGAGCAGGCGAATGCCATGGGGCCTTCGCTGGTAGACCCCCGTTCGGGAGAGATTCTGGAGGCGGACGTGGTGTGGTGGCATAACGTGATGAGTCTGTTGCATTCGTGGATTCGGGTGCAGGCAGGACCGATAGACGAGCGGGCGCGGGCAAACAAGTTCTCGGATGAATACATGGCAAGCGCAATCCGTTTCGTGTCTTCCCATGAGGTGGGGCATACTTTCGGTTTGAAGCATAACATGGGAGCATCCTGGGCCTTTCCGGTGGATTCCCTGCGTTCCCCGAGTTTCACCTCGAAGATGGGCGGAACGGCAAGTTCTATCATGGATTACGCCCGTTTTAATTACGTGGCGCAGCCGGGAGACGGGGTAACGGATATAACCCCTAAAATCGGAATTTATGATAAATATGCGATAAATTGGGCTTACCGTTGGTTGGATACCCGTGATCCTCACGAGGAAATACCCGTGTTGAACCAATGGATTCAGCAGCATGACGGGGATCCCATGTACTGGTACGGGGAGCAGCAGGATCCGAAAGACCCGATTGATCCCCGGGCTCAGGACGAGGATTTGGGTGATGATATCGTGCGGGCAAACCAGTACGGTATTATGAACCTGAAACGGATTGTTCCCAATCTGGTGGCCTGGACGGAGGAGGATAACGAAGGCTATTTCCAGACCGGTAAGTTGTTGATGGCCGTGATTAATCAATGGAAAATGTACGCGGCACATGTGACAGCTAATGTCGGTGGCTTTTACCTGGAGAATCTCGTGAAAGGAACACCGGGAGACCGGTATACTCCGGTACCGAAGGAGATGCAGAAAAAGAGCGTGAAGTTTTTGATCGATGAAGTGTTTATTGTGCCGGAATGGTTGTTTGGGGCGGAAGCCTGGAAAAAAAGTTATCCGATTATGGGGCATATCGAGTTTGCTCCTTATAATGTGGCCCGGGAATTGCAGTATGAAGCATTTTATAATCTGTTGAAGGATGTCCGTCTGTTAAGAATGTACGAGGCTGAGGCTGCCGTTGGAGCGAAAGCGGCATACACGCCGGAAGAAATGTTCAATGACTTGCATCAGGCGGTATTCCGGGGAACGATTGCCGGGCGAACCTTGTCTCTGCATGAGCGGATGACCCAGAAGAATTTTATTGACGCGATTATCGTGAGTTCGAATAAGGCCGTGGAAAAGACAACCAAGCGGGCGTTGCGTCAGCAGGAATGTGCCTGTTGTTATGCTTCCCGTGAGGCCGCCTTCACGCTTCCCGTGCGGAAGGAAATACAGTTGCAGGCCCTGCATTTCTCTTCCATGAACCGGGTTTCCGAGGCCGTGTCCGTGAAGAGGGGTGAGTTGATGAAAGTATTGAAACTGATGGAAAGTCGCCGGCAGACAGGAAATGAGGCGACCCGTAACCACTATGCCGATTTAATCGTGCGGATTAAGGAGGCGTTGAATATGAGATGAATCTTTAACCAACAAATTGATTGAAAGAGAATGAGAAAATTTTTATTGACCATTGCGCTGTTATGTCCCTTATGGATATTCGCGCAGCAAGACAGTGACTATCGTACGATAAAGGGGACTGTGACGGATTCCGTGACAAACGAGACCTTGATCGGGGCGACAGTCAGGATAGATTCGGCATCCTCCGTGGCCAAGAATCTCGGTCTACTGGGGACCGTGACGGATATTGACGGAAAGTTTGAATTGAAATTACCCCGGGCGGTACAGTACGTGACCGTGAGTTTCGTGGGGTATAAGACATTGAGACTGGATATCTCCAAGTCATTGGAATTTACTATACGCTTGCAACCGGACAGTGAGCAGTTGAACGAGGTGACGGTGGTTTCCACGGGTTACCAGAATATCGATAAACGGCAACTGACCTCGGCGATCACGACGGTCAAGATGGATGACATCAAGCGTATCGGTGTGGCGAGCCTTGACCAGTTGCTGGAAGGTGCTATTGCCGGTATGACCGCCATTCCCACGAACGGGGCGCCCGGTGCGGCAAGCAAGATGCGAATCCGCAGTACCGTTTCCTTGACGGGAAGTACCGACCCCTTGTGGGTATTGGACGGAATGATCCTCGAGGGAAATGATATCCCGACGGATTTCAGTGCCAAGGATAATATCGATGAATTGTATAATACCTCCATTGCCGGGGTGAATCCCTCGGATATCGAGAGCATTTCCGTGTTGAAGGATGCCGCGGCCACGGCCATTTACGGGGCCCGTGCTGCCAACGGGGTGATTGTCATCACGACGAAGAAGGGAAGTGCCGGCAAGATGCGGGTGAATGCCTCTGCGGCCATGTTCGTCACGACAAAACCGAATCTGGACAAACTGAAATTGATGAATGCTTCCGAGAAAGTGGATTTCGAGTTAGGCATGGCTAAGCAGACGGACTTGACTTACCGTCGTAATTATGGGGCGGTGGCCCGTTTGCTCAACGAGAGTGGTGAGTTGTCGGCATTCCAGGAAAACGGATTGGACGCTTTGTCCGCCGGGACTCGTTCGGCTATTGACGCTTTGCGGGTTGACGGAGACGATTGGGGAGACTTGGTTTACCAGACTGCCACGAATCAGCAGTATAACCTGAGCGTTTCCGGGGGTGCGGAACGGACCCGTTACTATGTTTCCGCCGGTTATTACAACGAGAAAGGAACTACTATCGGGACGGACTTCGAGCGTTTTACCGGAACTATGAAGACGGATTTTGATTTGCGGGACAACCTGACCCTGGGAGTATCCCTTTTCATGTCCCACAGCAAGCGGGGAAGTTACATGACGGATGCCGATGCGTTCATCAATCCCTCTTATTATACCCGGACGGTGAATCCTTACCTGAAGGCGAAGGACGAGAACGGGAAGTATATCTATGACCCGGACATCAAGGGGTTAGACGATGCCGATCTGCAGTTCAATATCCTGGAAGAACGGGAAAACACGGACTACTGGCTGAAGAATCTATCTTTTAAGCCGATGCTGACATTGGAATACAAGCCGTGGTCTTTCCTGAACCTGACCACGCAGGTATACCTGCAACTGGATGATTCCAAAACGGAGAAGTTCGCTGACGAGGATACCTATTTCGTGCGCAAGTACCGGGAATATTCCAAGTACTCGGGTGGAAACTACTTCCTTCCGGACGGGGGCATTATCCAGAATTGGGATAACAGCATGACCCAGTATCAATGGAAGGTGCAAGGTGAGTTTAATCGGGTATTTGCCGATTATCATGCCGTGAACGTGATGGCCGGTTTCGAGATGCGGGGTAACAAGACCACCGAGATTCACACGAAGGGATTCGGTTTCAATCCCCGTTCCCTTTCCACGGAGCCGCTGGTGTTCCCGGAGTCCCTGAGTGCATCCGAGGCTTCCAGTTCCCGTTGGCAACAGTACAAGAAATCGCAGACGGAGGATCGTTACCTGTCTTATTACATGACCGCTTCCTATACCTATGATTATCGTTATACCTTCTTCGGGAGTATGCGTTTCGATGGTTCGAATCTGTTCGGGGTGGCCAAGAAGTACAAGTATCTGCCCCTTTGGGCGGCTTCGGCGGCTTGGAATGTCAATCGGGAGAGCTGGTTGAGGGACGAGGCCTGGTTGAATGATTTGAAACTACGCGTGTCCTACGGGTTACAGGGGAACGTGGATAAGAATACTTCTCCTTTCGTGGTAGGTGAATGGGACACGAGCACTATTCTGCCGGGTAACACGGAACCTTCCATTACGGTGACTTCTCCGCCTAACCAGAACCTGCGTTGGGAGAAGACCAAAAACTGGAATATCGGTGTGGATATGGCCGTGCTGAATAACCGGATTTCCTTCAGTTTCGACGCCTATTGGCGGAAGAGTGTGGATTTGATCGGGACACGGGCATTACCCCTGGAAAACGGATTCTCCTATTCTTCCATGAACTGGGCGGAGGCCAGCAACGAGGGATATGAATTCTCGCTTTCGACCGTGAATATCAAGACGGACGCCTTCCGTTGGGTGATGGATTTCAATATAGCCCATAATACCAGCAACGTGGATAAGATTCAGGTACAGGATAATTCCTGGACTCCTTCCATCGAGGGACATTCCATCGGTGCGCTCTTCAAGCTGAGAACGGCCGGGTTGGACGAGGACGGTCTTCCCCTGTTCTATAACAAGGCGGGAGAGAAGGTGCCTTACGAGGAATTCTTCGGGCTGGTGGATGAGTGGGGTATCGGATTCCCGACCTGTACCTTGACGAACGAGGAATATCGTGCCCTCTTCGAGTATGCCGGAACGACGGAACCCAAATTCACGGGAGGATGGATCAACCGTTTCTATTATAAGAATTTTGATTTGACCGTGAGTACCTCTTTCGTGATTGACCAGACGATGCAGGAAACTCCCTTCTATTCCCCGAGCGAGACTTCTCCCGGACAGAATTACTCGAAGCGAATCCTGGACGTGTGGACACCCTCGAACACCTCAGGGAAGTATCCCCGCCTGGTGAGCTATGCTTCCGAGAGCCTGCGCTCGCAGATGTATTACCAGTGGGTGAACGGGGCCGATCCCGGGAATTCTTTCAGTAGCTATGACTACTGGTTCAAGGACATGAGCTATCTCCGCGTGAGCAGTATCCGTCTCGGGTATTCCTTCCCGAAGGCTTTGATGGATAAACTCCATCTCGGTGCGGCCCGAATCAGCGTGGAAGCCCGTAACCCCTTCGTGATCGCTTCTTCCTATAAGGGATATTTCGATCCGGAAACCTGGGGAAATGTCTATACCCAACCCCTGCCCCGCACCTTCTCTTGCGGCCTGGACATAACGTTTTAACTTAAACTGAAATCGACATGAAGATAAAGAATACCATACAAGTCATCGCGCTGGCCTTGCTGTTTGCCTCCTGCGATTATCTCGACATCAAGCCGGTAGGGAAGGTGATCCCCGAGAAGACGACGGAGTTCCGGGCCCTGATGGTCTCGGCCTACAATACCGGTTTCGATTATAAGTACCTGCTTTCCCTCCGTGCGGACGAGGTGATTCCTCCCGGGGACGCGTATTATTATACCAACCTCATTGACTTTGCCATTTGGAATGACAACTCGCCCAGCATGACGGCGACCTATCCCTGGTCCACGGCCTATAAGTCGATTTTCTACGCCAATAGCGTGATTGCCGACGTGATGACGGCCGAGGAGGATACCGACGAGGATTCCCGGGAGCAGTTGCTCGGGGAGGCTTATCTCCTGCGGGCCTTCGTACATTTCGATTTGCTCAACCTCTATGCTAAGCCTTACGACCCGGCAACAGCCGCCACGGATGATGCCATTCCCCTGGCCTTGAAGATTGATATTGAGCAGGATTACTACAAGGCGACCGTGGCCAAGGTTTACGAGCAGGTGTTTTCCGACATCGAGCAGGGAAAGGCGAACCTGACCGTGGATAAGCAACCGGCCGCTACGGCCTACCGTTTTTCCAAGCAGGCTGCCGATGCCTTTGAGGCCCGTGTGCGACTCTATCACCAGGAATGGGAGAAGGCCCTGGAACTGGCAGAGGACGTGATTGCCTTGTATCCCTTGGAGGATCTTAATGCGGCGGATTACACTATTCCCTACGACATCTCGTCCAAGGAGGCCATCCTTTGCCTGGAAAAGTGGGGTAACTACGATATCGAGAATTACACGATGGTTCTTCCCAATCTCTCCGACAAATACAATCCGACCGGAGATAAGCGTTACGCCTTGTATTTCACCCCGAATGGCGAGCGTCTGAAACCCACGAAGGGGGCTTCCAACGATAAGCACAAGGTGTCCATCCGTTCGGCTGAGATGTACCTGATTGCCGCCGAGGCTGCCGCACATCTGGACGGGCAATTGGATAAGGCGAAAACCCGCTTGAAGGAATTGATGAGCAAGCGACTGACCCCGGAGTATTACGCGGAACGGGCGGCTGCCGTCGACGCCATGAATGCCGACCAGTTACTGGAGGAGATCATGAACGAACGGGCCCGGGAACTTGCCCTGGAGGGACACCGCTGGTTCGACCTGCGCCGGACGACCCGTCCCGAGATCGTGAAGAATTACACGGACGACCAGGGAGAGGCCAAGACGGCGACTCTGGCGAATGATGATTCCCGCTACACGATTACCTTCCCCAAGGAGGCTACCGAGAACAATCCCCACCTGTCTGAATAATTTTCTTTTCACGCGATACGAATCCAGGCGTCTCATCTCTCGAGGCGCCTGAATTTTTTCAGGTCACATTTCCGGGAAAAATCCGTACATTCGCGTGTACCCCCTTCCCGGGTACGAGGACTAAATGGCGAAAAGAATATGATGAACGTGGCAATTATCGAAGACGAGCACTTGGCCGCCCTGGAACTGGAGCAGGCCTTGGCCGAGGTCGCCCCGGACGTGGAGGTCATCGCCCGGCTGAATTCCGTGCGGGAGAGCGTGGAATGGTTGGCGACAAATACCGTGGATTTACTTTTCATGGACATTCATCTGGGCGATGGGCAGAGTTTCGATATTTTCCAGCAGGTGAAAATATCCGTCCCCGTCATCTTCATCACCGCTTACGACGAGTATGCCCTGAAAGCCTTCAAGTACCAGGGCGTCGATTACCTGCTCAAACCCTTTGAGCGGGATGAATTGCGGCAGGCCTTGGAGAAGGTCCGCTCCTTTGCCGCTCCCGTCGAGAGCAATCCCGTGGCTTCCGTCTCCCTTTATCAGGAACGTTTCCTTATCACTCTGGGCTCGAGGATGAAGTCGGTTGCCGTCGATGATGTTGCCTACTTTATGGCTGACGGGAAATACCTCCTTCTCTTTACCCGTGACGGGCAGAGCTATATTCTCGATTCCACCATCAGTGCCATCGAGAGCAAGCTGAATCCCGCCCGTTTCTTCAAGATTAACCGCAAGTTCATCATCAGTTTCCCCTCCATCCAGGAGATGGTGCGTTATTCCAACAGCCGCGTTCGCGTTGTCCTTTCCCCGCTGCCTCCCGAGGGCGTCGAGGTCATAGTCAGCGCCGACCGTATCCAGGATTTCAAGCGCTGGCTCAACAACTGACATATCCCGTCCCCAAAACAAACGGCCCGCCGCTCGGGAACGAGGGCAGGCCGCTTTCGGGTTGAAAACTTATCTTGATTATTTACATGAGACAAGGCGTCAGGTATTTTACCAGCAGGTAGCCGCCGCCGACCAACCACACGTACAGCAGCAGGGCCAGCACGAAGGGTTTTGCTCCCGCCTGCTTGAATTTATCGAAACTCGTCTCCGTACCGAGGGCCGTCATCGCCATGGTCAGCAGGAAGGTGTCCAGGTATTCGATGGCTCCGTTCAACGGGATTTCCTTCACCGTGTCTACCCCGCCCAGGTATTGCAACAGCGTGTTCAGGCAGATGATCCCGATAAAGCCGAAGGCGAACCAGGGGATGGTGATTTTGCTCTTTCCCGGCTTCCCGTCAGGCCCGGTCTTCTTCCGGCCGGCCAGCGCGAAACTCATGATGACCAGTACCGGGGCGAGCATCATCACCCGGATCATCTTCGTGATGGTTGCCGTGCCGGCGATACCCAGCGCGTCGGTCGGGTCCATGGCGTTCCCGGCTCCGGCCACGTGAGCCACCTCGTGCAGCGTGCTTCCCGTGT
Source organism: uncultured Butyricimonas sp. (assembly GCA_944321845.1). Classification (GTDB taxonomy): domain Bacteria; phylum Bacteroidota; class Bacteroidia; order Bacteroidales; family Marinifilaceae; genus CALUMT01. The sequence goes on along the minus strand of CALUMT010000020.1, from coordinate 162,858 downwards.
ATATGGCCACACCCGTGTCTCCCAGGGCATCGAGCAATCCTGCCCGGTAGAGTATCGGGTAGAGGAACATCGAGATAGTTCCGAATATCACCACCGTCGACACGGCGATAGCTGTCTTGTGTCCCTCGCATTTCACCACCGGCTCGGCGCCCAGTACGGCAGCCGCACCGCAGATGGCGCTACCCGTGGCTGTCATCAGCGAGGTGTCTTTATCCAGTTTCAGTACCCGGCCCAGCCAGATGCCCAGGAAAATGGTTCCCGTCACCACGATGGCGTCAATCACCACCGCGGGAAGACCCACGGCCGCCACCTGGTTCAGCGTCAGACGGAACCCGTAGAGCACGATACCCGTGCGCAGGATCTGCTTCGTGCAGAACTTGATGCCCGGTACCCATGTCGCCGGCAAATGGTTGCGCAGGCTGTTGGCGTACAGCATACCCAGGATGATACCCACGATAAGCGGGCTGAACGATAAACTCTTCACGAATGGAATTTCGGCGATGTAGAATGCCGCGCAGGAAAACAGGGCGATCAGCAGGATGCCGTGCAACGTGTTACCTTTTTCTTCACTTAGTCTCATGTCATTTATAGTTTCAACGTGTTTAACTTGTCGCAAAGTAAGGCAATGTCCATGAATCCTGGAAATGAAAAATACTTATTCCCTATAACCGGCGGTTATTGTCTTACCCCACGAAACCCTCTTCGGAGGAAGCCCTTGCTCCTCCGGCCCGTGGAAAAAAGAAAAGTCGAGATCCCCTCCCGGGGAACGGGAATTATTCCGGCTCCGTGGCCAGAATCAAGCGGTAATTATGGTCTTTTGCGATGTTCATCACCTTCACCACCTCCTCCAGCGGCACGCTCTTGTCGGCCTGCAGCGAGATGCACGGCTCCTCCACTTCCCGCAACTCTTCCACCAGCCGCCGCTCCAGCATGGAGAAAGGCGTCAGCCGGTCGTTCACGTAGAAATTCCGCCGGGCGTCGATGCCTACCACCGTCACCGGCCGCTCCGTCGTCTGGTTCGTGCTTTTGGGTAACAGCAGCCGCAGGGCATTCGGGTTAATTAATGTCGAGGAAATCATGAAGAACAACAGCAGCAGGAAAAAGATGTCCGTCATCGACGACATGCTGAATCCCGCGTTTATCTTGCTCTTGCGTTTAATGGCCATGCGATTCACTTTTTAGCGTGCAACAACTCTACCAGTTCCGAAGCGTAGAACTCCATCCGGGCTACCAGTCGATCCACCCGGGCCACCAGGAAATTGTACCCCAGCTGTCCCACGATACCCACGATGAGTCCCGCTACCGTCGTGATCATCGCCGTGTAGATACCCCGCGACAACAGCCCGATGTCAATGCTGCTCCCGGCCATAGACATGTCGTAGAACGACTGCACCATCCCCACCACCGTGCCGAGGAACCCGATCATCGGGGCGATACCCGCGCACGTCGCCAGCGTCGGCAATCCCCGCTCGATGGCGCTAACCTCCCGGTTTGCTGTCTCCTCCATCGCCCGGCGGATCTCCGCCGCATCCTCCTCCCGCACCCGGATACCCTTTGCCAGTACCCGTGCCAGGGGCGTCCCTTCCGTTTCGCACTCCGCCAGGGCTCCCGCGTGGTCACCCCGCCGCAGCCGCTCGCCCACGCGTTCCAGCAACGCCTCGTCTGTCACTCCCGTCCGCCGTATCGTCACGTACCGCTCGCAGATAATATAAATCGCCACCACCGATGCGGCGAATATCGGGAGCATCAGCCAGCCCCCTTTCAGCACCATTCCCCACAAGCTCATGCCGCCCGCGGCCTCGCTCGTCAATTGTATCAATGATAATTGCATATTTCCCTTTCTTGTCGCGCTAAGATACCGCGTTTTCTCGGACGCGCAAGCGCCTCAACCGATTTTATTTTTGTGCCGTTCGCAGAAGTGGAGCAACTCCCCCGCGTACGGGTCCAGGTTCCCCTGCCGGTGGATGGCGTACAGCGTCCGCTTGATTTCCATCCCCTCGATGTCCACGATCTTCAGCGTCCCCCCGGCCAATTCCTCCCGGATGGAATACACCGATACGAGGGCGAAGCACGACGACCGTTTCAGGTATTGCTTGATACCCTCCGTTGTCCCGATAACGATGGCCCGTCGCAGCTCGTGCACCGAGAGCCCGGCCCGTTCCAGGTGACGGCGGATTACCTCGTTCGTTCCCGACCCTTTCTCGCGGAGGGCGAATTCCCGCTCCCGCAGGTCACCCGGCCGCAATGTCCCCGGGCAGGGATTGTCGGCCCGCGTCACCAGCACGATTTCATCCTCCAGGAAGGGGATGTAATGGATATCTGTCCGCGAAGGCATGCCCTCGATGAAGGCCAGCTGGATATTCCCCGCGAGCACCTCTTCCTCGATTTGCCCCGTGTTACCGCTCACCAGATCCACCCCAATGTCGGGATACCGTTCCCGGAATCGGGCGAGAAGTCCCGGCAGGATATACTGCGAGAGCGTCGTGCTCGCTCCCGTGCGGATCGTCCCCGAGAACGCCCCCTTCATCCCCTGCAGCCCGAACAGCGTGTCGCGTTCCAGCCGCAGGAATTCCTCCCCCCGCCCCAGGAGATACTCCCCGGCGGGCGTCAGTGTCAATCGACCCCGCTCGCGGTTGAAGAGCGTGAGGCCCAGCTCCGTCTCCAGCTCCTTGATGCTCTTCGACACGGCGGGTTGCGACAACCGCAGCGCCTCGGCCGCCCGTGTCGTGCTGAGCGATTTGGCGGTGTGGTAAAAGATAGTCAGTTTATGGTCCAGCATGATGCACGTCTTTCGTGGTTACCCCGCGAAGGTACGGAAAAAGTGCGAATCCCCGGGCATCTTCCCCTCCCTTCGGGCGGGAAAGCTTTCCCCGCCCGGTTCTCCGGAACGGTCCGTTGGTACATCTCCCGGGGATTCAGGGGGGTAATCCCGGGGTGTCAGGGAATATCCATACAAGAATCACTTGCTTATTACTTGCTCATTACTTGCTGGACAAGTCATGAGTAAATAATAACGAAGTAAGATGTATGTAGTTATTCGGGAGGAGTGGGGGAATATCCCCCTGGATCAGCGGGGGGAGTGCGGGGACGGGATATGTAACGGGAGAGGGGAAGAGGGAGAGAGTTGTTGGATACGTTCGGGGATGGGGAGGAGGTTTGGCGGGGCTTCCCGGGATTTTTACGCGGGAAGAATGTCGTTTGGCGTGTTGAATATTTGGATTTTTAAATCCTTTTAAATACCTTGGGCACAGATTTTGTCCCTCGTGGGACGAGAAATGTAACTATTTAATACCTTTTCAGTATGGAAAATAAATTGGATATTTTGACCAAGAAGCTTTACAACGAGGGCGTGGAGAAGGCACGGGCTGAGGCCGGGGAGATCGTGAACCGGGCGAAGGAGGAGGCCGAGCGGATTGTCCGCGAGGCACGGGCCGAGGCGGAGGAGTTGAAGGCGGCCGCCGGGGCTGAGGCTGAGGCCTTGCGCGGGAAGGTGGAGTCGGAGATGACGTTGGCTGCCCGTCAGGCGTTGGCTGCCGCGAGACAGTCGCTCGTGGATCTGGTGACCGGCGAGGTGGCCGGTGAAATGGCCAGGAAGGGCTTCGAGGATAAGGCTTTTATACAGGAATTGCTGTTGACTATCGTGCGGAAGTGGGATGTGGCCGAGGGAAACCTGGACCTGGAGGTGCTGCTGCCGGAGGGGGAGAAGGAGAGCCTGGAGGCTTTCATCGCGGGGAAGTGCAAGGAGTTGCTCGATAAGGGATTGACGCTGAAGGTCGGTGGCGTGGAAGGCGAGTTCGTGTTGCAGCCGCGGGACGGAAGCTATCAGCTGACGTTCTCGGAGGAGGTGTTCGAGGCGTTTTTCGCCCGTTACACGCGGGGGTTGACCAAGGAGCTGTTGTTTAAGAAGTGAGCCTATGGTGTTCAGTAATCAATATTATTGCCTGATAGCGGGGTTGCCGGGGTTGACCCGGGATGACAGGAAGTTGCCGCTGGCGGTGGAGGAGTTCCGGGAGATGGCTGCGGGGTCGTTGAGCGAGCGGGACCGGCGGGTGATGGACCTGTTTTTCCTGACCCGGGATAACGCGGCGGTGCTGCGGTTGCTCCGTAAGGAGACGCCGGGAGCGGATGCGGGAACGGTTTACCCGTTGGCGGTGCTGGAGGGCGAGGTGACGGAACCGACGGGGGCGTTGCCGGCTTACCTGGAGCGATTCATCGCGGATTTCCGGGAGGAACGGTTGCCGGAGGGGGTGTTGCCCGAGAACGTGCTGAGCGGGATGTATTACGATTACCTGCTGGGGCAGCGTGAGGGTTTCGTGCGCCGTTACGCCGAGTTCTCGCTGAACGTGAAGAACCTGGTGACGGCGTTGAATTGCCGGAAGCACGGGCGGGAGATTGCCCGGGAGGTGGTCGGCGATAATGCTTTTGCCCGGGCGTTGCGGTCGTCGACGGCGAAGGATTTCGGGCTGTCGATGGATTACCCGTACGTGGAACGCGTGGCGTCGCTGGTGGAGAACCCGAATCTCGTGGAGCGGGAACGGGGGCTGGATCTGCTGGCGTGGGATTTTATCGAGGAGTCGCTGACGTTCGAGTATTTCTCGCTGGAGCGGGTGCTGGGTTTCCTGCTGGAGCTGATGATAGCGGAGCGATGGAGCCGGATGAACTCGGAGAGTGGCCGACGGGTGTTCACGGAAATGGTGGAACGTTTCCGCCGGAGTTTCGAGTTCGCCGAGGAGTTTAAGTAAGGTTAGAAACGGATAAATATTTAGTAATAACGACATGAGTAAGACACAAGGAAAAGTTCACAGTATTATCTCCAATCTTGTGCTTGTGCGGACGGAGGGTCCCGTGTCCCAGAACGAGATTTGCTTTATCGAGCTGGGGAGGGAACGGTTGATGGCGGAGGTGATCAAGGTGGTGAAGGACATTGCCTACGTGCAGGTGTTCGAGAGTACCCGGGGGCTGAAACCGGGGACACCGGTGGTGTTCGAGAACCACATGCTGGAGGTGACTCTCGGGCCGGGGTTGTTGTCCAAGAATTTTGACGGCTTGCAGAACGACCTGGACAAGATGACCGGGGTGTTCCTCAAGCGAGGGGAGTACACGAACCCGCTGGAGGACGACAAGAAGTGGAGTTTTACCCCGCTGGCGAAGGCCGGTGACCGGGTGAAGGCTGCCGATTGGCTCGGTAACGTGAAGGAGAACTGGTTGGACCACAAGATAATGGTGCCCTTCAAGCTGAAGGGCGAATTCACCGTGGAGTCGGTGGCGGCTGCCGGTGAGTACACGATTAACGACACGATCGCGGTGTTGCGCGACGAGTCAGGCAAGGAAGTGCCGGTGACGATGGTACAGCGGTGGCCGGTGAAGGTGGCCGTCCGCAATTACGTGGATAAGCCGCGTCCGTTCCGCCAGATGGAGACGGGTGTACGGGTTATCGACACGATGAACCCGATCCTGGAAGGGGGTACGGGTTTTATCCCGGGACCGTTCGGAACGGGGAAGACAGTGCTGCAGCATGCCCTGTCGCGGTTTGCCGACGCGGATATCATCATCATGGCGGCGTGCGGGGAGCGTGCGAACGAGGTGGTGGAGATTTTCACGGAGTTCCCGGAGCTGGATGACCCGCGGTCGGGACGGAAGTTGTTCGAGCGGACGACGATTATCGCGAACACGTCTAACATGCCGGTTGCGGCCCGTGAGGCTTCGGTTTACACGGCGATGACGATCGGGGAATATTACCGGGCGATGGGAATGAAGGTGTTGTTGCTGGCCGACTCAACGTCTCGTTGGGCACAGGCTCTGCGGGAGATGTCGAACCGCATGGAGGAATTGCCGGGACAGGACGCGTTCCCGATGGACTTGTCGGCGATTATTTCCAATTTCTACGCCCGCGCCGGGATGGTGTACCTGAATAACGGGAAGACGGGTTCGGTGACGTTCATTGGTACGGTGTCGCCTGCCGGAGGTAACCTGAAGGAGCCGGTGACGGAGTCGACGAAGAAGGTGGCCCGCTGTTTCTACGCCTTGTCGCAGGCCCGGGCGGATGCCAAGCGTTACCCGGCTATCGACACGCTGGAGTCGTACTCGAAGTATCTGGAGTACCCGGAGTTCGTTGATTTTGCCCGCGAGCACATTTCCGATACCTGGATTGCCGACGTGAACGAGGCTCGCAATATGCTGGTTCGTGGACGCGAGACGGCGGAACAGATCGATATCCTCGGGGATGACGGGGTGCCGTTGGATTATCACGTGATTTACTGGAAGTCGGAGCTTATCGACTTCGTGATATTGCAGCAGGATGCCTTCGACAGTATCGACGGTTCGACGTCGATGGATCGGCAACGGTACATGCTGGAGAAGGTGCTGACGGTGGTGAGGGCGGACTTCTCGTTCGATGGCTTCGAGGAGGTGAATCCCTATTTCAAGCGGATTATCAATGCCTTCAAGCAGATGAACTACTCGGAGTTCCAGTCCGATGCCTTCAAGGGTTTCGAGAAGGAAGTGGATGATATCCTGGCCGAGAGAAGGAAGTAACGATATATAAAAGCAAAGAATTATGGCTACAGCTTTTCAAAAAGTATACACGAAGATTACCCAGATCACGAAAGCAACCTGCACGCTGCAGGCCCAGGGGGTGGGCAACGACGAGTTGGCCATCGTGGACGGCCGGTTGGCTCAGGTCGTGAAGATTTGGGGTAATGATATAACCCTTCAGGTGTTCTCCGGAACGGAAGGGATTCCGACGAACGCCGAGGTGACGTTTCTCGGGAAGGCGCCGACCTTGAAAGTGGGCGATGATTTGTGCGGGCGTTTCTTCAACGCTTTCGGTGAGCCTATCGACGGGGGACCGGCGGTGGACGGCGAGGAGCGGGAGATCGGTGGCCCGTCGGTGAACCCGGTGCGGCGGAAGCAACCCTCGGAGTTGATTGCCACGGGTATTGCCGGTATTGACCTGAACAATACGTTGGTGTCCGGGCAGAAGATTCCTTTCTTCGCTGACCCCGACCAGCCGTATAACCAGGTGATGGCGAACGTGGCCCTGCGTGCCCAGACGGACCGGATTATCCTCGGGGGTATGGGGTTGACGAATGATGATTACCTGTATTTCAAGAATCTGTTTGATAACGCGGGGGTACTTGACCGTATTGTGAGTTTCGTGAACACGACGGAGGCTCCTCCCGTGGAGCGGTTGCTGGTACCCGATATGGCGCTGACGGCGGCCGAGTATTTCGCCGTGGATAAGAACGAGAAGGTGCTGGTGCTGCTGACTGACATGACATTGTACGCCGATGCATTGAGTATCGTGTCGAACCGTATGGACCAGATCCCGTCGAAGGATTCCATGCCGGGGTCGTTGTACTCGGATTTGGCGAAGATTTACGAGAAGGCGGTGCAGTTCCCTGCCGGTGGTTCCATCACGATTATCGCGGTGACCACATTGTCGGGCGGCGATATTACGCACGCAATCCCGGACAACACGGGATATATCACGGAGGGACAGTTGTTCCTGCGTAAGGATACGGAAATCGGCAAGGTTATCGTTGACCCGTTCCGGAGCTTGTCGCGCTTGAAGCAGCTGGTTATCGGCAAAAAGACGCGGAAGGACCACCCGCAGGTGATGAATGCCGCTATCCGTCTTTACGCCGATGCCGCGAATGCCCGGACGAAGATGGAGAACGGTTTCGACTTGACGGATTACGACCGCCGGACGTTGGATTTCGCGAAGGATTATTCCAACAGCCTGCTGGCTATCGACGTGAACATCAGCACCGACCAGATGCTGGATACGGCCTGGAAGCTATTCCGGCAGTATTTCAACCGTTCGGAGTTGGGTATCAAGAAGGAAATCGTCGACGAGTTCGGTCATTTTGAGAATTGATAAACGGAGAATGGTATGGCAATAAAGTTTCAATATAATAAGACGTCGCTGCAAAGTCTTGAGAAACAACTCAAGATGCGGGTGCGTGCTTTGCCAACCATCAAAAACAAGGAATCCGCCCTGCGCTCGGAGGTGAAAAAGGCGAAAGCCGTCGCCGACGAGTTTGACGATAAGCTGGAGGCCAGCCTGAACGCGATCCATGACGTGCTGCAACTTTACGATGAGTACACGCCTGATATCTTGACGGTGAAGGACGTGCGCATGTCGGTGAAGAAGATAGCGGGGGTGCAGACTCCCGTGTTGGACGGCGTGGAGTACGAGGTGAAGGAGTTCAGCCTGTTCAATGCCCCGGGATGGTTCCTTGACGGGATTCAGCACGTGAAAGAAATCGTGAATATCGCGATAGAACGGGAGTTCTACGTGAGAAAGATGGAATTGCTTGACCGTGCGCGGAAGAAGACGACGCAGAAAGTAAACCTGTACGAGAAGGTGCAGATCCCCGGTTTCCAGGAGGCCATGCGCAAAATCAAGCGTTTCCTGGAGGACGAGGAGAACCTCTCGAAGTCGTCGCAGAAGATTGTGAAAACCCGTAAAGCGATGGAGGACGAGTCATGATAGTAGCGATGCGTAAATTATCCCTGCTGATATATCACCGGGATTATCAGTCATTTCTCGAGCAACTTCGGGAAAAGGGAGTGGTACATATCCACGAGAACAAGAAACGGACGGCCGAGGACGAGGAGTTGAAGCAGAAATTCGCGGCTATTAAGCGAATCGGGGAGATGGCGAGAGTGTTGGCGAAGCGGGGAAATATCCTCTGTGAGGAGTGGGAAAAAGCGGCTACCCCGCGGGAGAAGTTGGCCTATTGCCGGGAATTGTTCGGTGTGGAAGGTCCGATGCCGGAGGGGAAAGTCTCCGGGATGGACGTGTTGGCTTGCCTGGAGAACGTGTTTGCTCGCCAGGCCCAGATAGAACAGCAGGTAGCGGCCTTGCAGAAGGATGCGGCGGTATATGCCCCCTGGGGTGAGTTTCCGTCCGGACGAATCAAGGCATTGGGAGAAGCGGGATGGAACGTGCGGTTCTATTCGATAAGCGAGAAGAAGTTCCTGCCGGAATGGGAGGAAAAGTATAATGCCTTCCCGGTGAACACGGAGAAGGGAATCTTGTATTTCGTGACAGTACAACCGGAGGGCCGCGAGGAGCAACCGGAAGCGGATGTGGTACATTTCCCTGCTTTGTCTTTGCCGGAAATTGAGGCGAAGATTTCGGGATTACAGGAGGAAGAGGACCGTTTGTCGGTGAGTCTGGATCGGGTGGCCGGTAGTGCCGTGACCTTCTTGAATGGCTTGAAGACCAGTGTGCTGGAAGAAGCCGATTTGCTGAAGGTGAGTGACGCTGCCGACCGGGTTGTGGAGGATAAGGTGATCGCTCTCGAGGGTTGGGTGCCGGAAAGTCTGGTACCTGAAATGGAGAGTTGGTTGGCTGAAAAGGAGGTCGTTTATGACCTGGAGAAGCCCACGCTGGAGGATAATCCTCCCGTGCTGTTGAAGAATAATCGGTTTGCCCGTCTGTTCGAATTCATCGGGGAGTTATATTCCTTGCCCACGTACCGGGAATTGGATCTGACACCGTTTTTTGCCCCGTTCTTTGTGTTGTTCTTCGGTTTTTGCCTGGGAGATGCGGGTTACGGGTTGCTGATCCTGTTGGCCCTGACGTTCGCCAAGCGGAAGGTTTCGCCGGCGATGAAGGCCGTTTGTTCCTTGGGGCAGTGGTTGGGATTCGGCACGGTAGTCATGGGATTTATCAGCGGCACATTCTTCGGGATTGGGTTGCTGGACGTGCAAATTCCTTGGCTGGAACGGTTCAAGGCCATGATGCTCGATTCGCAGCAGCTGTTTAACCTTTCCTTGATGATTGGTGCCGTGCAGATCGTGTTCGGTATGATGCTGAAGGTGGCTAATCTTTGGAGGCAGTTTGGTTTTGCCGCGGCGCTTTCCACGATTGGGTGGCTGGTAGCTATCCTGGGTGGAGGTGTATGCTTCTGGTTGTCATCATCGGGAATCAATGCCGAGTATGTCACGTATGCCGTGCTTATCGTGGCGGGATTGCTGATATTCGTGTTCAATAACGTGCGTCGTAACGTGCTGATAAATGTTGGAGCTGGCCTTTGGGACACTTATAACATGCTGACCGGTTTGCTGGGAGATATTCTTTCCTATATCCGGTTATTTGCCTTAGGGATCTCGGGTTCCGTGCTAGGGTTGGTGTTCAATGACTTGGCGGTGAACATGAGTGGAGATATACCCGTGTTGAAGCAATTGATTATGTTGGTGATACTGGCATTCGGTCACGGGATAAACATTTTCATGTCGGGTCTGGGAGCATTCGTGCACCCGATGCGTTTGACATTCGTGGAATTTTATAAAAACTCCGGGTTCGAAGGCGGAGGTAGAAAGTATAATCCTTTGAAAAGACGTTGATCAAATAATAAACAATTAAAACATAAAGTTATGAATGAGATTATTTTAGCTTATATCGGAGTGGGTTTAATGCTCGGATTGTCTGGTATCGGTAGTGCCTACGGGGTGACCATTGGCGGTAACGCTACTATCGGAGCCTTGAAAAAGAACGAGGATGCGTTCGGTAATTATATGGTGCTTTGTGCTCTTCCCGGTACGCAAGGATTGTACGGCTTCTTGGGTTACTTCATGCTAAAAGGAGTGCTTGTGGCAGAAATTACCTGGTTGCAGGCTGCTGCCGTTTTCGGTGCTGGATTGGGCCTCGGACTGGTATGCCTTTTCTCCGCCATCCGTCAGGGACAAGTTTGTGCTAACGGTATCGCAGGAATCGGATCCGGTTACGATGTGTTCGGTAAAACCTTGATCTTGGCCGTGTTCCCCGAGTTGTACGCTATCGTGGGTGTGGCTGCAACCTTTTTGATCAGCCAGTCACTTTAATCTTTGCGAGATAGACGATAGAAAATCGGTCCCGATTGTCGGGACCGATTTTTTGTAACAAAAACTTATTTCCCGAGTTCCATTTTTCTGTATATTTTTGGTGTGACTAAAAATGATATTATGTGTGGAAAATGGTATTTTTTAATGGCCCTTTGTTTGGGCATACTGCTGTCGGCATGTAAGCATGATGCCGGTGGGGTAAAGTACGTGTTTTATTTCATTGGAGATGGGATGGGGGTGAACCAGGTAACGGGAACGGAGATGTTCCTGGCTGAGCGAGATGGACGTATCGGTGCAGATTCATTGTGCTGCTCGTCATTCCCCGTGAGAAATTATATCTCGACTTATTCGGCCCAGAATGCGGTGACGTGTTCTTCCGCGGCGGGGACGGCGTTGGCTTGTGGATTAAAAACGAAGAACGGGGTTGTGGGTATGGATCGTCAAGGAGAGCTCCCATTTGTGTCTATTGCAGAAAAGGCCCATGAGGCGGGAATCCCCGTGGGAATAATTACCAGTGTGGGGATGAATCACGCGACGCCGGCGGCTTTTTACGCGCACCAACCCTCGCGGAATATGTATTTCGAGATTGGAAGGGATGCTGTTAATCGAGGATTTGATCTTTATTGTGGTGCAACTGTACTGCATTCCCGTGTTGGGAGAGATTCGGCTGATTTGTACACGCTCTTTGAACGGGCCGGGTACACGATAGCCCGGGGGCTTGAGGCTTTCCTGCAAAAATCAAATGGTGCATCCAAATTATTGGTTGTGCAGGAGAAGAATGAGGAGAATTTTCCCTATGCCATTGACCGTCAGGCGGGGGATATGACCTTGGCTGATGTGACCCGTGGAGCGGTGGATTTCCTGCAACGGAGAGGTGAAGGATTTTTCTTGATGGTGGAAGGAGGGGCGATTGATTTCGCCTGTCACGTGAATGACGGGGCAACTGTATTCCATGAAATACTGGACTTTGATGCGGCGGTACAAGTGGCTTTTGATTTTTACCGGCAACATCCCGATGAAACTTTGATCGTGGTGACGGCAGACCATGAGACGGGTGGCATAGTCCTGGGAGATGGACCCTATAAACTGAATCTGAAAGTACTGACAAATCAAAAAGTTTCTTTGGCCGAATTGACCCGTAAAATGAAACAGGCCCGGCAAGAGACCGGGAATAAGGTCTCTTGGGAAGTCATCCAGACCATATTGAAAGAGAACTTGGGATTCTGGGAAAATGTTGCTTTAAGCGAGGAAGAGAACGAGATGTTGGAAGATTGTTACGAGCGAAGTTTCACGGGTAAGAACGTGAAACTGGTGGAGAGTCTGTACGCTGAGGATGAGCCATTGGCCGTTTTGGCCGTGAAACTGTTAAACCGGAAAGCTCATTTGAGTTGGGCCAGTGGAGGACATTCGGCCGGGGCTGTTCCCGTTTACGTGCTTGGCAAAGGGGCTGAACTATTTACCGGCCACTTGGATAACACGGATATCCCGAAGCTGATAAGTCGTGTTGCCGGGTATGGCCTATAACCATAATCGCGACGAATAAAACGACTGCCAGGGACTGTATCCTGGCAGTTTTGTTTTTTACTTATTTATTTAGGGTTTGGCTACCGTTGATTTATTTATTAAATTGCTCGCCTAAAATGATGTGGATATGACGCTGATAATTGTACTCGTGACGGTAGTGGTTTCGATTGCTTGTTTCAATAACCAGGAATTGTTTTACAAGTTGGCCTGCATGCCTTATCGCATGACCCGGGCCAATGAATGGTGGCGATTGATCACGCACGGGTTCGTGCATGCCGATTGGGTGCATTTGTTTGTTAATATGTTCACCTTCTATTCGTTCGGGCAATATATTGAGCGCTATTTCTCGATGCTTGGATTCGGGAACGGGGCATTTCTCTGTCTCTATTTCGGGGGAATGATTGCGGCTTCTGTCTATGACGTGTGGAAATATCGCAATAACGCTTATTATACCTCCATTGGGGCTTCCGGGGCGGTGTCGGCCGTGTTGTTTACCTCGATCTTCCTGGACCCGTGGAACAAGATTTATCTTTTTGCTGCTGTGCCTATCCCCGGTATCCTTTTCGGTTTCATTTATCTCTTTTATTGCCAGTACATGGCTCGTCGAGGAGGTGATAATATAAATCATAACGCCCATTTTTACGGGGCTGTTTATGGTTTTATCTTCCCGCTTTTGCTGGAGCCCAGACTTTTCAATCTTTTCGTTCACCAGCTGCTCGGACGTTGATCCTTTGTATTTTTCCCTCTCTTCGCTTTCGCTTGTTTTTTACGAGAGATGTTGGAGAGTTCATCGTGTGTTTACCGGCGAAACTTCGGTATTGTCTCTGCTTTGTAACTGCAATAAAAATGGGAGAAAAATCGAAGGAGAATCGAAGTTGAATTGAAGTTACTTGCTTGAAAATGCTTGTGGGGCCTTTGTTGATGAGGATAGAATGAAGAGGCAAAGAATAGGAGAGGAATGTTTTGTTGGTTATTTGTAGGTTGAGGGGAGGAAAGGTTAGAAATGATAAAGAAGAAACCCTAAAGTGAATATTTCTTCTCGTGAATTGAATGTTGGGAGAAAGTCCTTATTTGTGATGCGAATAAAACGAGAGCGATTCAAAAGTCTGAATCGCTCTCGTGTAATATTGGTTATCCCATGAAGGATTACTTGCAAGCTTCCTCGATGGCAACGGCAACGGCAACGGTGGCTCCAACCATGGGGTTGTTACCCATACCGAGGAATCCCATCATTTCCACGTGGGCGGGAACGGATGAAGAACCGGCGAATTGGGCATCACCGTGCATACGACCCAGCGTGTCGGTGAATCCGTAGCTGGCAGGACCGGCGGCCATGTTGTCCGGGTGGAGGGTACGTCCGGTACCACCTCCGGAGGCCACGGAGAAGTATTTCTTACCGGTTTCCATGCACTCTTTCTTGTAGGTCCCGGCTACCGGGTGTTGGAAACGGGTTGGGTTCGTGGAGTTTCCGGTGATGGAAACATCAACGCCCTCGTGACGCATGATGGCAACTCCCTCGCGTACGTCATCTGCCCCGTAGCATCTTACCTGGGCACGTTCGCCTTGGGAATAAGCTTTCTCGCGTACGATTTTCAATTCTCCCGTGTAGTAGTCGAATTCAGTCTGCACGTAAGTGAAACCGTTGATGCGGGAAATGATCATGGCGGCATCCTTACCTAAACCGTTCAAGATGACTTTTAACGGGTTCTTTCGAACTTTGTTGGCGGATTTGGCGATACCGATGGCTCCCTCTGCTGCCGCGAATGATTCGTGACCGGCGAGGAAGGCGAAACACTTGGTTTCCTCGCGGAGAAGCATGGCGGCCAAGTTCCCGTGTCCTAATCCTACTTTACGGTCTGCTGCCACGGATCCGGGGATGCAGAATGATTGCAGGCCTTCGCCGATGGCTTCAGCCGCATCGGCGGCTTTCTTGCAGCCTTTCTTGATGGCGATGGCGGCACCTACCACGTAAGCCCAAGCGGCGTTCTCGAAGGCGATGGGCTGTATGTCCTTACACATTTTGTACGGGTCGATTCCCTTGGCGTCGCAGATTGCTTTGGCCTCGTCGATGTCTTTTATCCCGTAGCTATTTAAAACCGCGTTGATTTGGTTGATACGGCGGTCGTAACTTTCAAATAAAGCCATATTTGTAATTTGTTTAATTGTTGCGTTAATTTATTCTTGGCGCGGGTCGATGTATTTTACCGCGTCGGCGAAACGACCGTACGTTCCTTTGGCTTTTGCCAGGGCTTCTTCTGCCTTGATTCCTTTTTTCAGCATGTCGGTGAATTTCCCGAGGTGGATGAACTCGTACCCGATAACTTCACCGTCCTCGTCCAATCCCATGCGGGTCACGTATCCTTCTGCCATTTCCAGGTAACGGGTTCCTTTTTCTTTGGTTCCGAACATGGTTCCTACCTGGCTGCGCATTCCTTTACCCAGGTCTTCGAGGCTAGCCCCGATGGGAAGACCACCTTCAGAGAAAGCGCTTTGGCTGCGTCCGTAGACGATTTGCAGGAACAGTTCACGCATGGCCGTGTTGATGGCATCGCAAACCAGGTCGGTATTCAGGGCTTCCAATAGGGTTTTGCCCGGGAGAATCTCGGATGCCATGGCGGCAGAGTGGGTCATTCCGGAGCAACCGATGGTTTCTACTAAGGCTTCCTCGATGATACCGTCCTTGATGTTCAAGGTTAATTTGCAGGCGCCTTGCTGGGGAGCGCACCAGCCGATACCGTGAGTCAAACCGGAAATGTCTTTAATTTCTTTTGAGCGAACCCATTTTCCCTCTTCCGGGATAGGGGCCGGGCCATGATTAGGTCCTTTTTTCACAACACACATGTGTTGTACTTCATGTGAGTAAATCATGTTTTTGTTTTTTATGTGGTGTAAAAATAATTCTTTGTCTCGACTACAAAAGTAAGCTTTTCTGTCGTGAAACGAACAGGTTGAGAGAGATATAATTGCGCAGACGTTTGCAACGAACGGGTTGATATATAGAAGTTCCGGGACCTGGGTGTTGATTTGTTTTTATTTTTTATTTTCATATTTTTGTGGGCGTAGGTGTGTGTCTGACAGAATCGTTTGGAGAATAAGGATTAGGGGTAATAGATCAGTGAATGATGAATAGTATAGAGGAGATATTCAAGAATCATTACGGTTCTCTTTGTTATTTTGCATCCAGGTACGTGCAGGATGAGAATGTCGTGGAGGATTTGGTGCAGGATGTATTTGTATCCTTACTCGAGAAGTCTCCCCGTTTTGATTCGGAAGCCCACCTGAAGAATTTCTTGTATTTGTCCATCCGTAATGCCTGTTTGAATTATATCCGGGATAGGCAGGCCCAATCACGGTACATGGAGGCGAAGGGGAGAGAGAATCTGTCCGAGTGTTTTGAAGATGATATAATCCTGACCGAGGTATATCGTGAGTTGACGGCAGCCGTGGTGCATCTCCCGGAAGAATGTCGTAAGGTGTTTGATCTGTGCTATTTTCAGGGAATGGATAATACTCAGGCCGCGGAGGTCTTGGGCGTGAGTGTGAACACGGTTAAGACGCAAAAGGCCCGGGGAAAGAAAATTTTGCGGGAGAACCTGAAGGATCTGTACCCGTTGTTGTTGCTTTTTTTGGATTTACTGGATGCTTGAACGGGATTTTCGGGGAAATGACCGTGTGATAGGCTGTCGATTTTTATTAAAATATTATCGTGTAAATTTTTTTTGAAAAAATAGGGGTACCCTTGTAATCCTTTTGGATGACTATCGTGTATTTATGGTGTATTAAGAATAGTAAAATGGACAAGTATTACATCGCATCGTTGATTTTGAAGTTCTTGCGGGGAGAAATGACCCCGGAGGAAGAGGAGAAGTTACGACTCTGGCGGGATGCTTCCGAGACGAACGAACGGCTGTTCGTGCAGGCTTGCGATGAGGAATCGCAGGATGAGGCCATGAGGAAGATCTTGTCTTATGATAAAGATCGGGCTTGGCGGGAGACGAGGAAGAAATTTGGTCATCGGGTTCGTCGCCGTCGTTTGACATTATGGAGTGGGGTGGCTGCTTCTATCGTGTTTATTATCGGTCTCGTGTTGTGGCAGCCATGGGAAAGTAGGGAAGAGCGGCATGAATTGGCCCGGGTAGAGGAAATTTTGCCGGGAAGACCGATGGCTTGTTTGATCAGTGCCACGGGGGAGACTTATCGGTTGGATAGTGTGTCAACCCAAGAACTGGCTCAGGTGAACGCGGAGCGGGATGGAGATCGGGTAGTGTTTTCCGATCGGGAGACTTTGGATTCAACGGTAGTGCGTTATAACCGGATAGAGATTCCCCGGGGTGGGGAATACACGGTCGTCCTGGGAGATGGAACAAAGGTCTACTTGAACGCGGAGACGCGATTCCGTTTCCCGGAGAATTTTTCTGGCAAAGAACGGTTGGTGTATCTTTCCGGGGAAGCCTATTTCGAGGTGGCTAAAAATGCCAAAAAACCTTTTATCGTGCGGTGTGACGGGTATGACGTGCGGGTGTTGGGTACTTCTTTTAATGTATCGGCTTACGCGGATGATGATGTTTCCCGGACGACATTGGCGGAGGGTAAGGTGGAGATTGCCATGAAAGGGAAGAAGGTGCAGCTTGTTCCCGGGCAACAGGCTGCTGTCAGCGATGGACAGGTAGAGGTAAAAGAGGTAGATGTGGAGGTATATACCACGTGGATGCAACAGAATTTCCGATTCCAGAGCGAGAATATAGAGGAGATTATGAAAAAACTGGCGCGATGGTATAACGTGGATGTGTTTTACGTGAACCCGAAAGTGAAAGATTTTCATTTTACCGGTTATCTGCCCCGTTACGCGAATATTCAGGAGGTGCTTGACCTGTTGAGTCTGACAACAAATATAAAATTTACAGTAAAAGACAAGACGGTGATGGTTATGGGAAAATAGCCCGAGATTAGGTTTAACAATAATAAATAGAATTGAATGTTTTTATGCTTGAGAAATACAAGCTATCCTTTTTTGTGTCAATATTAATCCAAAACAGCCTAAATAATTTAATGAATGAAAAGTAAAACTAAAAGTTGGTTAGCCAGACATGGTAAGTTTGCACTAGGTTGCAGGCTGATGTTCATGCTGATGTTGTTCACGCATTTCGCGTTCTCGAGCGAGATGGCCTTTAGTCAACAGGGGATTACGGTTCAGTTCGAGCGCCAATCCCTGGTGGAAGTATTGCGGGTGTTAAAGGAAAAAACCACGTACGAGTTTCTTTATAATGATGAAGAAATCAAGAACGTGGATAATATTACCCGTTCTTTCACGAATGCCTCGGTAGAAGAGATCCTGACCTCTTGTCTGTCCGGGACGAATTACAGTTTTAAGTTGGTGAATAATCTGATCGTGATTACTCCGGATGACCAGAAGAAGGAAAAAACGGTGGAGAAGATCAGTGTCCACGGTAAGGTGCTGGGCGAGAAAGGGCAGCCGCTTCCGGGGGTGACAATCCTGTTGAAGAAAACGACACTCGGTATCGTGACGGATGTTGATGGAACATTCAAGTTGGAGTTTCCCAAGCAGGACACGATGATTTTGCAGTTTTCTTTTGTCGGGATGAAGACGCACGAGGAGAATATTTCCCAGATTAAAGATTTGACCAAGGAGTTGGTTATCCGGATGAAACCGGACGTGAAAGAGATGGATGAGGTGGTTGTGACGGGATACGCTAACGTGAAGAAGGAGAGTTTCACGGGTAGCTCTATTTCCGTGAAACGGGAGGATTTGCTGAAAGCCTCTCCCACTAATGTGGTACAGGCCTTGGCTTCTTTTGACCCTTCTTTCCGCATCCAGAAAAGCAATGTTTGGGGATCGGACCCGAATGCCATTCCTGAAATTTATATTCGTGGCCGTTCCGGTATCGGGGTGAAGGGGTTGGATCAGGATGCGTTGTCTAAATCAGCCTTGAAGAATAACCCTAATTTACCTACATTTATAATGGATGGTTTTGAGGTAAGTGTCCAGAAAGTGTATGATTTGGATCCTAATCGGGTGGAATCGATTACGATTCTTAAAGATGCTGCAGCCACGGCTATGTATGGTTCTCGTGCAGCTAATGGTGTAGTTGTGATTACGACAAGAGCACCAAAGCCGGGAGAAGTGACGTTTTCTTATAATTTTACAGGGACACTTTCTATGCCGGATTTAACGGATTATAACTTGGCTGATGCTCGGGAAAAATTAGAGATAGAAAGATTGGCCGGGCTTTATGATTATGATCCGACAGATGTTCATGACTATGCCTATCGTTTAAATAAATATAGTAGGCGTTTAGTGCGTATCGAGGAAGGTGTGAATACTGATTGGTTATCAATCCCGTTACGAAATGCTTTGAACCATAAACACAGTTTCATGGTAGAAGGAGGGAATCCTGATTTACGTTATGCTTTGCAAGCGGATTATAATCGGGATAACGGAGTTATGAAAGGTTCTTATCGTGAAAAAATGAATTTGGGATTAAATTTGATTTATACCGTAAAAAATTTTCAGGTTAATAATAATATCACCTACGGTTATACTCACGGTAAAGAATCTCCTTATGGTTCCTTTAGCGATTATGCCCACTTGCAGCCTTATGATCGTCCATATGATAAGAATGGGAATTTGATTGAAGCCTTGGAATTTACCACAAACCCGAATACTGGAAAGAATCTTAATAATCCACTGTACGAGGCGTTGCTAAATAATTATCAATTTGATAAGCAGGATGAATTTATTGAACAGATGTTGATGCAATGGTTTATGACGGATTATTTGACGCTAAAAGGACAATTGGCCTTAACTAAACAGTTGTCCAAGGGAGAGCGTTTTATTGATCCGTATTCACATAATGCCACTGCACGTCTCTCTGGGGAATCTGCTACTTATAACGGAGATTTGTATATAGACCGGACAGAAATGATGAAATGGGATGCTCAGGTTGCCTTGTATTTTAATAAAAGTTTTGGTTTGCATAATTTGAATGCTTCTGCCACGTTTAACGCTATCTCTACGAAAACGGAAACGACCTCGTCTCATTATCGAGGATTCCCTTCCGGAGAATTTCATTCACCCAATTATGCTGCTGAAATATATTTAAAACCGACAAAGTCGGAAAATCTTACCCGATTGGTGGGTTTCCTGTTGAGTGCTAACTATACGTGGAATGATGTTTATTTAGCGGATATATCGGCCCGTTTTGATGGTTCCTCGGAATTTGGTAGTGATCAGAAATGGGCTCCATTCTGGTCTGGAGGAATTGGAGTGAATATCCATAATTATAATTTTCTAAAAGGAAATCGCATCGTGAATCAGTTGAAATTGCGGGTTTCTTATGGACAGACGGGTAAAGTGAATTTCCCTGCATATTCGGCGACAACCCGTTATAGTGCTTACGACCGTTGGTATACAACAGGCTTTGGTGTTTATTTGAAAGCTTTAGGGAATAAGGATTTGAAATGGGAAACAACAAATAAATTAAATGTTGGTTCTGATTTGACATTCTGGAATGACCGGATCAATATCGTGTTCGATTATTATTATAACAAAACTGTTGATTTGATTACGGATGTAACATTACCGGGCTCGGCTGGTTTTAGTTCATATAAAGATAATTTGGGAGAAACCTTGAATGAAGGTATTGATCTACAGGTGCGTTTTGATATTTATAAGGATAAAAACTGGAATGTTTCTTTGTGGGGTAATTTGAATCATAATGAAAATACTATATTGAAAATTTCGGATGCTTTGAAGGAATATAATGAACGGGTGAATGACAAATATGCGGATGCGGAGAAAAATCAGGAAAATTGGACCATGATACGTGATGATCAGTATTCCGAACCTGAAATGAAATATGAAGAGGGAGCTTCTTTGACCTCTATATTTGCCATGCGTTCCTTGGGGATAGATCCCGTAACCGGTAAAGAGATTTTTATGGAAAGGGACGGCTCCGTCAGCAAGACTTGGAAAGCGGCAGAACAGGTCGTTGTCGGGGATACGGAACCCAAGGCCAGTGGTTCTTTTGGGTGTAATCTGGTTTATAAGAACTTGTCGTTATTTGCATCATTCAGTTATGATTGGGGAAAACAGATTTATAACCAAACATTGGTAGACCAAGTTGAAAACGCAGAGATAGAGACAAGTAATGTGGATCGTCGGGTTTTGACTGATCGTTGGCAAAAACCGGGAGACATTGCTCCATTGAAAGATATTCGGGAGTCATCCAGGACTACTCTGCCGACCTCTCGATTTGTGCAAGATGAAAACGTATTGTCGTTAAGCTCATTGACGTTGAGTTATGATTTTAATTCGGAATGGCTAAGGAAAATTTATTTGAAAACTTTACGATTAGAGTTCAGTACAAGTGAAATTTTTAGAGTTTCTTCCGTGAAAATGGAGCGGGGAACCAGTTATCCTTTTGCCAGAAGTGTGAATTTTTCATTACGTGCAACATTCTGAAAAATATTAAGAAATGAAGAAATATAGATTATTATGGGTATTGTTGCTGTTTGTGTTGTCATCATGTAACAAATGGCTGGATGTAAAGCCGGAGGATGAGATAGATGAGGGTGTTTTATTTTCTTCCGGGACAGGATATCGCCATGCTTTGAATGGGCTTTATTATGCCTTGGGAGATGGGGATTTGTATGGACAACATTTGACCTGGGGTATGGTTGATGCGTTGGGGCAATGTTATATTTATGCGAATGCACCCAATATTCAGGTTATGCAATTTGGGGCAGCAGAATATGATTGGGATAACCAGTATTTTGAACCTTATCTTGAAAGTATGTGGAAGAAGGTTTATAATATGGTGGCTAATAGTAATAACATCATCAAGAATATAGCGCATGATAACCCGGAAAAATTTACTTTTAAAGATTTGGAAAAAAGTATGATCTGGGGAGAAGCTCTGGCATTGAGAGCTTTCGTGCAGTTTGATATGTTGCGATTGTTTGCACCGGCTCCGGTGACGAACCCTGGAGAACGGACCTTTATTCCCTATGTGTCAGATTATCCCGTGTATGTTTCTGTGCCCTTGACTGTGGATTCGTGTCTGTCTTCTATTATTCGAGACTTAAAAGAGGCAAAGGATTTGTTGTGGAAAACAGATTCGGGAAGGGATTGTCGGGAACAATTTTTTTGGTCCGGGAGTGCAAGCAGCATGGATGGTTTTTATAAATTTAAGAGAGGATATCGTTTAAATTATTATGCGACAAGCGCATTGTTGGCGCGAGTGTATATGTATGCACAGCGGAAGCAGGAGGCTTATAATGAGGCGAAAGCGTTAATCGATTTCGCGGAAAAGAATCGATATTTTGAAATAGATGATTATGATTTAGAATATGATAACTTTAAAGCCTACGGTGATATGTTGTGGGGATTGGAATCTGTTGATCTGTTGAAGTATGAAACTTCCGTAAATTCATTGGATTTGGATAAGCCATTTTATATTAGTGTTTCTGGAGTGGATCAAAACTTTTTTGGACTTGACATGAAGAAAGACTCTCAAGGTAATTCTCAATCGAATGATCTGCGTTTCCAGAAATGGCTGGCACCCATGAATGATTATTATAAATCCTATCGCTTGGCAAAACATACCAAACGGGATGAATCCAAGTCTGCTGCGGCGATGTGTAATACTTTAATGCCCATGATTCGAATAAGTGAGATGTATTATATTGCAGCAGAGGCTATTTATGAACAGAATCTGGATGAAGCGAAACAGTATTTGTTAACAGTAAAGACTGGTCGGGGATTATATTCATCAGATAAATCCGTGCAGGATGTTAAAGCTGCTAATAAAGCAACATTCTTGGAACTTTTGATTAATGATG
Organism: uncultured Butyricimonas sp.; assembly: GCA_944321845.1. Classification (GTDB taxonomy): domain Bacteria; phylum Bacteroidota; class Bacteroidia; order Bacteroidales; family Marinifilaceae; genus CALUMT01. Next base: position 140,637 of record CALUMT010000020.1, on the reverse strand, counting down.
CCCGAAGAGAGTGGTTGGGCGAAGGACAGATATTTTATTTGTACAAGCGATTAAATAAGGATATTCCTTATGTAGATCCTTACAATACGTTGACGATTAAAAAAGCGAGTGAGGCTATTTTTGTAGCTCCGGTACCGAATATTGAAACAGATTTAATGCAATGAACATGAACACGCGTGTATATTTATTATTTGTATTTATTCTTGGCTTATTGACAGGATGTGACGAACGGGAATTGACTGAAGTTTCGGATGATATTGCCTATCTGTCATTTACAACGGATATTTCAAGAGATAGTACGATTTTATCTTTTGTTGCTTATCCCACGGGAGTGATAGAGCAAGATATAGTGATAGAAATTCGTGGTTGTTTATTGACAGAGCCGAGAACATTTTCACTTTCTGTGGATGAGGAAAAGAGTACATTCCCCGCACAATATTGTGTATTCCCGGAAAAATGCGAGTTCGCAGCCGGACAGACTCGAGATACAATAAAGATTCAGATTCAGAAATTTAATGAGATTGGAGATCAAACCCTTCAATTATATTTGAAGATTAACGAGTCGGAGAAGATTAAAGAGGGGGATAAGGCTTACCGTAGGGTATTGTTTGTTCTTTCCAATAAAATTTCTATTCCTAGTTGGTGGAGCGAATTAAATGTCGGTTATAAAGGAGATTATATTTATAATCTTGCCGAATATTCTTATCTGGGACCTTATTCTGATGAAAAATATATAATGTTTTTGGAGGAATTGGCCAAAGATAATGTAGTGTTTGACGGAAAGGATGTTTTGGTGTTGCGAAAATATTCATTGCGTTTAAAATACCGGATAGAAGAATTCAATAATGACCCGGAAAACATTGCGGCTGGGTTAGTTCCCATGTGGGATGAAACCAATAATTGCCCGATGGCAGTAAAGGTTAGAGGTTAATAACATTAAATGTGATTGTATGAAAAGGATAGTATTATACATATTTTCATTATTGTTCTTGACGGCTTGTTTGGACGATAAGACAAATTACGATTATCGGGATATTAATGATTGGACGGAGTCGGAACGTAAGTATATTACAAATTTTCAGGATGAATACGTGCTTTATCCTGAGGAATCACTAACCATCGAACCGACAGTCCGCTTATCAATGGATACCTTGGCGTTAAATGTCAGCTATGAATGGCGTCTTGATGGCGTTTTGGTAGGTGAAGAAAAGAATTTTACCTACACGGCGGATAAGGTGGGACAATATGGTTTGGTGTTATCTGTTATTGATAATGAAACGAAAGTCGCTTTTTCAAGAGAGACAAAAATAACCGTCAAGTCTCCACTGAGTTCTGGTTGGATGTTGCTGACCGAATCTGCATCTGGCCAATCGGAAATCTCGATGGTCTTGGGGCGGGTGTATCAGCATGTTTTTATTAATGATCGTGGTTATGAAGAATCTCGGGATACCGTTATTTATGATGAAGAGATTCGTTATAATTTAGTACCCAATTTGGGGAACGGCCCTAGAAAGTTAATAGAATATTATGCGTATGGACCGGAGGTCGGAGTGTTGGATATTCCTAATGAAATAATGGTATTACAAGAAAGTGGAGCTGTTGAAATTGATGGAGACCGATTAGAACGAATTATAAAGACGGAGACTGATTTTGAGGGAGGTGTAGCCCCGGAGGGGTTAGATATACAAGATGCGGTTTTAACCTGGGGAACGAAATGGTTGTTGAATCATGACGGGAAGATATATGGGGCTCTTGCAACAGTAGTTTCTGATTTGCATTCTGGTACTTATAGTTCTGATCCAGAATTTAACGGTAAATTATTTGATGAGTTTTTCCCTTGTTATAAGATAGGCGGTTCTGGGTATGATTATTATCAAGCAATTATTGTTATTGGAAAAGATCGTAACATGTATGCAATTGTGGATGATGGAGATGCTGCAGATCCTTATAATAATGATTTTTCGATATATTATCAAAATCATAATGGGGCCTTTGCTGAATTACAACCGTCTGGTTCTATCGATATGTCTTGGTTTCAAAATATAGAGGGGACATATATTTATAAAGATCATCTGAAAGCAGATTATTACGCTTCTCCTTATTTCGGGGTTATATTGCGAAATGGTCAGTATTATTGGCATGAATTTGATATAGAAATACCTTCCAGGTATGAACAAGGACCCTTGGAAATAACGAGGAGTGAAACGGGAGTATTGGATGCTGGAATGTTTGCAGATTACAAGGATGCGTGTTTGGTATTGAAAGACGAGATGTTGCTTGTTGCTTCCGGAACAACATTATATGGAACTGCTTATAAATTACCGGGAGCAGGAGTTCTTCGGTTAAAGGATGATTTTTCAGCCCCAATAGCTAAAATTGCGGTGAAGAATATAGAAAGTTATTATGGTTATTATAATTCTCAAGTGGGAGTTGTACTGGAGAATGGAGAATTTTTTATTTTTGAATTAGTTCCAGGAGAGCAACAGGGAGAGATGACATTAAAGCAATTATTCCATAAAGATTTACGTGTTGATAATCCTGCTTTTGGGAAAGTGGTGGATTTTATAGTGAAATGTGGAGGGAATGGAGAGAATAGGAGTGCAAATAGTCCATTTTAAAAATGAAGGGGGATTATTCCCCTTCTTTTCTAACATATAAAGGATAGGAGAATGAGAATAGTATTGTATGTATTGTTGTTGTTAGGCTCTTGCATCGAATTGAAAGCCCAACAGAAGGCTAACTATAAATTGGCGGAAAAGTTTACACAAGTAGATTTTTCTGGAATTGCTGCAAAAAATAGCTTACAAATTATACCCCATTTTATTAATAGAAGTGAGACGTTTTGGTTTTCTTTCCGAACAGATGAAGGAATAAAGTATTATTTAGTAGATCCTGTGAAGGGTAAAAAGACTATGCTATTTAATAATACAGATATTGCTCAAGGAGTGAGTAATTTTACTCGGGAAGCTTATGATGAGAAAAATCTGAGCATTTCTGGTTTAGAGTTTTCAAAAGATTTGGAGAGAATGACGTTTGAAATGAGAGGAAAATGTTATGAGTTTAATCGTCGAACTCGTCAAGTGAAGCAATTGCCAGAAAAAGAAGAAGAACAAATGGAAGAGCGTTATTCGTGGATGTCTTTTTCTCCGGATAATCGTTATATCGTGTATGCTAAAAATCATAACCTTTTCGTGAAAGGAAATAAAAATAAGGGAGTAGATACAACGGAAATTCAATTGACAACAGACGGTGAATTGTATTTTTCTTATGCCCGAGCAGATGAGGATACAACATCTAATGTTGAAATGGAAATGGCTGGGCGCTGGTTCCCAAAAGTTAATAAGATTTATGTGTTGCGTCGGGATGCGCGAAAGTGTGGAGAGATGGCTGTTATTAATAGTTTGGCGCAGCCTCGTCCTATCGTTGAGCGATATAAATATGATATGGCAGGGAGTAAAGAGGTGTCTCAATGTGTCTTGTCCGTTATTGACGTGGAAACACATAACCTTGTAAACATTAATATAGATAAATGGCAAGATCAAGATGTGGAGGTCCGTTTCGTGTCGGAAGAGGGAGACCGAATTTATTTTGAGCGTTATAAGAGAGTTCGGGATGAGGTTGAATTATGCGTTGGGGACACAAGAACCGGAGAGGTTAAGGTATTAATTAACGAGGTGGATAAACCTTATATTGATTATCATATGCGTAATATCGCCTTCTTGAATGACGGAAAAGATATATTGTATAGATCCGAACGTACAGGTTGGGGACATTATTACCATTATGACGGAGAGGGAAATTTAAAGAACGTGATTACTTCCGGCGACTGGGTTGCCGGACAGATTGCTGCTATTGATACGATCGGGAGAGTTCTTTATATTTATGCTCACGGGTATGATAAGAAGATGAATCCTTATTATTATCAAGTGGTGAAAGCCAATGTAGATAAAGAAGGGGTGATGTTACTGAGTCCAGAGGATGGCCAACATAAGGCTTCTTTTTCTCCTTCTTGCAAGTATTTTGTGGATACTTATTCCAGAGTAGATATGGAACCAGTATTTGTTTTAAAAGATAATAAGGGTAATGTAGTTATAAATGAATTGGCCAAGCCTGATTTGCATCGGGCTTACGAGATGGGATGGAAAGCTCCTGAACGTTTTGTGGTAAAAGCGGCAGATGGTTTGACCGATATACATGGGATTATGTGGAAACCGGCGGATTTTGATCCGAACAAGAAATATCCAATTATTTCTTCTGTTTATCCTGGCCCTTTTTTTGAATACGTGTCCACTGGTTTTAGCCTTGATGATAGTTATAATATGCGATTGGCGCAAGTAGGATTCATTGTTGTGTCCATGGGGCATCGAGGAGGTAGTCCCATGAGAGGGAAATATTATCATCGTTACGGTTATGGTAAATTACGGGATTATCCTTTGGCGGATGATAAATATGCTATAGAGCAATTGGCAGATAGATACTCTTTTATAGATGGAACGAAAGTGGGAATATTTGGACATTCAGGAGGAGGGTTTATGTCAACTGCGGCAATTTGTACTTATCCGGATTTTTATACTGCAGCCGTATCTTCTTCCGGGAATCACGATAATAATATTTATAACAATGGTTGGGTCGAGATACATCATGGTGTGAAAGAACGGAAAACCGTTGTGAAGGATAGCGTGAATGGAGATAGAGAGGTGTCCGAGTTTTCAGTAAAAGTTCCGACTAATATGGAATTGGCTAAGAATCTAAAAGGACATTTACTGTTGGTGACTGGAGATATGGATAAGAATGTGCATCCGGCACATACATTGCGTATGGTGCAGGCTCTTATCGAAGCTGGAAAAAATTTTGATATGCTGGTTTTGCCTGGGGCGACTCATGGTTACGGGAGGGCGGATAAGTTTTTTGAAAGGAAATTATGGTATCATTTTGCCAAATATCTTTTAGGTGATACAACGGCGGATTTCTATGGAGAAATAGAAGAATATAAGAATACTAAATAATAGAGAAAATGAAAGTACGTTATATACTGTTTTTGTCAATGTTTTTATTGACAAAATTGGTGTGTTATGCGCAACAAAAAGCGAATTACGAGTTAGCAAATCGTTTCACGTTTGAGAATTTCAGGATTGCGGAGCAAAATAGTTTGTCGATATATCCGTATTTCATAAACGGGACAGATTGTTTTTATTTTTCCTTTACGACAGAAGAAGGAACAAAGTATTATTACGTGAATCCGGCTAAACGGGAAAAAAGATTATTATTTGATACGGAGGAATTGTTGGGACAGATTAGTGAAATGACAAGAGAGGCGTATAATACCAAGGATTTTAGACTTCAAGGAGGAAAGTTTAATAAAAAACAGACAGTCTTTACCTTTGATTTTGAGAAGTATAAATATCGTTATGATATGAAAACTAAAAAGGTGGAGCGAGTGGATACGTTGATTCCTAAGCCGATGATTGAGTTGTGGGAAAAGTATTCTCCGGATAGCCTGTATATTATGTTTGCCAAGAATCACAACCTGTATATTATGGGGAATAAGAAAAAGGGAATGGATTCTACAATGGTACAGTTGACAATGGACGGGATGAAGGAGTATTCTTACGCGGAGGAAGAGGCGGATACTTTCCCCACGAGAACGCATGCTATCTGGCTGAAGGATTCGAAGCGGGTTTGTGCAGTACGGGAAGATTACCGGAGGTGTGGCGAATTGGGATTGGTGGATGTTATGAATGAACCTCGACCTAAATTGATTACTTATAAATACCCGATGCCGGGAGATAAGGAAGTTGGTGATGTGGAACTAGTGGTCATAGACATCGCAACAAAAAAAATGACAAAAATGGATGCGAATAAATGGCCGGGACAGTACATGTCAATATTATACACATCTGATGATGGAAGTAAAATTTATTTTGAACGACGGAATCGGGCATTCAATATTCAAGAAGTCTGCGTGGCCGATGTTGAGACTGGGAAGGTTAAGGTGTTGATCCATGAGGAGGATAAGCCTTACATGGATTATAAGATGGCGAATATTATGTTTCTTAATGATGCAAAAGATATAATTTATCGTTCTGAACGTACGGGGTGGGGACATTATTATCTTTATGACAATGAGGGAAATTTCAAACATGCAATCACGCAAGGTGGATGGGTTGCTGGTCCTTACGCCGAAATAGATACTGTGGGGCGGACCTTGTATTTTTATGCTTTAGGAAAAGATGAGAATATTGATCCTTATTATTATACCTTGTGTAAGGTGAATATCGATAAGCCAGAGAGCTTGACTCAATTGACATTTGATAATGCAAATCATAATGTTTATTTCTCAGAGTCGTTTAATTATTTTGTAGACATCAGTGAACGGGTGGATATGGTACCACGTATCGTGTTGAAAGACAGAAAGGGACGGGCGCTTATGGAATTGGCGAAACCAGATATCCGGCGAGCTTTGGAGATGGGGTGGAAAGCCCCGGAACGATTTAAGGTGAAAGCTGCAGATGGTGTCACAGATTTGTATGGGGTGATGTGGAAACCATTTGATTTTGATTCCACCAAGTGTTACCCGATTATATCTTCCGTTTATCCGGGACCATTTTATGAACATGTACCGACACAATTTGCTTTATTGCATGACGATAACACTCGATTGGCTCAGTTAGGTTTTATTGTGATTGCCGTGGGGCATCGGGGCGGAACACCTATGCGAGGTAAATTTTATCATACTTATAGCTATGGGCGGCTACGAGATTATCCCTTGGCAGATGATAAATACGTGATAGAACAATTGGCGGATCGTTATCCCTTCATTAATCGGAAAAAGGTTGGTATTTATGGACATTCGGGAGGAGGGTTTATGTCGACAGCGGCAATTTGTACCTATCCTGATTTTTATACGGCAGCCGTTTCTTGTGCCGGGAATCATGATAATCGGATTTATAACCGTTGGTGGGGAGAGGTTCATCATGGGGTAAAGGAAGAGAAAGTGGAAATAAAGGATAGTGTACATGGCGATAGAACTGAAAGTGTATTTAAGTTTAGTGTTTCCACGAATATGCAATTGGCTCAAAATTATAAGGGAGGATTGTTATTAATTCATGGTTGGATGGATGATAATGTACATCCGGCGCATACGTTGCGTATGGCGGATGCTTTGATAAAGGCGGGTAAGAATTTTGATATGATCATCCTTCCTGAGGAGAATCATGGATTTGGAGGGGCCGCGGAGACGTTCTATGAGAGAAAAATGTGGTTTCATTTTGCCCGTTTACTTTTAGGAGATAATACAGGAGATTATTTTTCAGAGATAGAGGAATACAAGAATCGCAAAAATGAATAGAAGAATGAAAAATTGGATAGTTTTATGTGGTTTATGTCTATTAGCCATTGGTGCCTTGGGACAGCAGAAAGCAAATTATGCATTGGCTGAAAAATTCAGACAATTGACCAAGGTGCCAATCGTTAATAATTCTTTGGAAGTACATCCCCGTTTTATAAATAATACAGATTGTTTTTGGTATTCTTTTCAAACGGGAGAGGGAAATTTTTATTACTACGTGAATCCAACCCGGAAAGAAAAGCAATTGTTATTTAGTAATACGGAATTGTTATCAAAAATTAGTGAGATTACTCGTAAAGCTTATAATCATCGAGATTTTGATATAAATTTTGAATTTGAGCCAGATGGGGAAACTATTACGTTTTATTTTGATAGAAATAATTTCTCCTATAATATAAAAACGAAGGAGTTAGTTGTTATAAAGGAAAAAAAGCAAGAAGAATATTTGCCCTATTGGATGTACTATTCTCCAGATAGTTCATACATGTTATTTGCCAAATTACATAATTTGTACGTGGTAGGTAATCCGACGAAAGGGAAGGATACGACAGAGGTCCAATTGACTTTTGATGGAGAACGGGATTATTCTTTTAACCGAGAAGATGAAGGTGAGTATGACGACCGTTTTGGTTGTTCCGCCAAATGGTTGGGAAAATCTAATCGATTTTATGTTGTTAGAGAAGATGCTCGTAAAGTGAAGGAATTATGGCTTGTTGATGCTTTGGCTGAACCACGTCCACAATTGAAGACTTATAAAGCGGAGTTGGCAGGTGATGAGCACGTGATTCAGTATGAATTGTTAATTGGAGATGTTGAGAAAAGAGTGGTGAAGAAAATCGATATTACCCGATGGAAGGATCAGTATATTGATGTGTTGTATGCAAGTAAGGATGGAGAGCGTTTGTATGTACAGCGTTATAAAAGAACTTGGGATGAATGTGACGTCTGTGTTGTGAATACAGAAACGGGAGAGGTGAAGGTTTTGATACATGAGACAGATAAGCCTTATCTTGATTATCAGATGCGTAATATTGCCTTCTTGGATGATGGTAATGAAATTTTATTTCGTTCTGAACGTTCAGGATGGGGACATTATTATCTATATGATAAAGATGGAAATTTGAAACACCAAGTGACCTCTGGTCCCTGGGTTGCTGGTCCAATAATGAAAATAGATACGTTGAATCGTCAAATTTATTTTATCGGCTTCGGAAAAGAGTCTCATGTGGATCCTTATTATTATATTCTTTATCGGGCAGATCTAGATAAAAGTAACGCAATAACTTTGTTGACTCCGGAGAATGCGAGTCATGAAGTTTCTATATCACCTTCCTGTCGTTTTTTCGTTGATAGTTATTCTAGAGTGGATTTGGAGCCGATTAATGTTTTGCGAAATGAAAAAGGTAAAATTATTATGCAATTGGAAAAGCCAGATTTAACTCAAGCAAAAGCTTTAGGTTGGCGTGCTCCCGAGAGGTTTAAAGTAAAAGCGGCTGATGGGGTAACTGATTTATATGGTGTAATGTGGAAACCTGCTGATTTTGATCCTAATAAGAAATATCCGATTATTTCATCTGTTTATCCAGGACCTTTCTATGAGTACGTTCCAACTCGTTTCACCTTAAGTGATGATTTGAATACTCGATTGGCGCAGGTCGGTTTTATTGTAATATCAGTAGGACATAGAGGAGGTACGCCTATGAGGGGAAAGTATTACCATACATATGGTTATGGAAATCAACGAGATTATCCTTTAGTTGATGATAAATATGCCATTGAACAATTAGCTCAAAGATATTCCTTTATTGATGGAACAAAAGTCGGAATATTCGGCCATTCCGGAGGAGGGTTTATGTCAACGGCTGCATTATTGACTTATCCGGATTTTTATAGTGCTGCAGTATCTTCTGCCGGCAACCATGATAATAATATTTATAATAAAGGTTGGGTAGAAATACATTTCGGAGTACAGGAGAAAAAACGTATAGTGAAAGATAGCTTAGGGAATGAACATGAGGTTGTTACCTTTGAGACAAGAAGTAGGACCAACCAAGAATTAGTAAATAATTATAAAGGAGGGTTGTTGATTGTGACGGGAGATATGGATCATACAGTACATCCTGCCAATACGTTGCGAGTTGTGGATGCGTTGATTAAAGCTCGTAAAAATTTTGATATGTTAGTATTGCCGGGTAGTACACATGGATTTTCCAGTGCGGATGAAGATTTTTTTGAAAGGAAGTTGTGGTTTCATTTTGCTAAGCACCTTTTGGGGGATGCTTCAGCGGATTGGCAAGGGAATATGGATTATTTTATGGAGCGTTGATACTCTGCTATTAAAATAATAAATTGTAGATATGAGGAGAAATATTCTTTTAATATTGTTGATGTGGATTCCTATAGGAATTTTTGCACAAAAAAAAGTATTGGATTTGGACTCTTATGATTTGTGGCGAAGAGTGGATATTCAACAGATGTCACAAGATGGTAAGTGGGTCGCTTATAGTTTTGTGTATATCAATAGGGATAAGCATGAAAAAGATATTCCCGTGATGTATTTACGAGACGTTTGGGGGAATAAGATTTATGAATTGCCAAACGTAAAGGAGGTAAATTTCTTTGATCATGGTCGGGCATTAAGATATACCGTAGAACCATCGCCTTTGGATAGCACGGGGCAAACATGTGATTCCACATTCTTACTTTCTTTGCGTAGTATGAAACGAATATACTGGGATCGTCCGTGGAGTTTTCGGGAAAGTAATTATTCTCCAGAGATAATATATACTTATTCGGAGGAAGCCATGAAGGAGAGAAAAGGTGGGGAACGATTGGTCGTTTGGAATTACGAAACGGGAGATTCTGTCGTGATAGATGGTGTTACTGATTATTCTTTATTTCGAGAAGATCGTTCCATCATTTATACGCGGGAAGAGAATGGGTGCAAGTCGCTTTATGCCGGGCCGGTGAGGGGAAAACAGCGTTTGATCTATGGAAACACAAAAGCACCGCTGGTGAATTTCTCTTTGGATCGAGATGGGAAAGGTGGGGTATTTACGGTGAAATCGGATACCTCGTTGAGAGAACCGGACCTGGTATATCAGTTTGATATAGAGGATGGGGAATGCCATCTTTTGTTGGATACCAAGACGGTTGAACTCATGGGAGATTATAAGGTTGTTGGGGGATTGAATTCTCCGTTTAATGGGGGAAGAAGTATGTACGTGAACGTGGATACGAAAGTCCCCGTCAAACGTAAGCCGAAAGTTGAGCCGGATAAAAGTTTCGAATTGGAACTTTGGTCATGGAATGATACCTACGCCCAAAGCAGACAGGAGCATGAAGGAGGTGATCGGTTTGACCCTCCTCGTTACGTATACCATGTGGATTCACGGAAATGCGTGGAAGTTGTTCCTGGTGGTATGGATAACGTGATTACGCCTAATTGTGACTCGTACAAATATATTCTGTACGCGGATGAGGCGCCCTATCGTCGTTTTTCAGACTGGCGAGATGATACTCATGCCGATTGGTATCTGTCTAATATCGAGACTGGTGAGAAAAAGTTGTTATACAAGGATTTCCGAGAAACCCCGAAATGGAGTCCCAATGGGAAGTTTGCGCTTTTCTATCACGCTGAAAAGAAAACGTGGTATGCCTTGGACCCGGAGAAAGGACAATTAACGGATATTTCTTCCGTTATCGGTTATCCTGTTTATAATGAAGAGCATGATCTGCCGAAACCCGCAGATGCTTACGGTATTGCCGGATGGTTGGATGGCGGGGATAAGGTCGTGCTTTACGATAAATATGATATGTGGGTGATTGATCTGACTGGCAAGGAGGTTCCTTATTCCTTGACGAACGGTTGGGGAAGAAAGCACCGGACTGTCTTGCGTTGTTTGGAGGCGGATTACGAGGTCGTAGATTTGGATGTTAAACGGGATATTTTCTTGAAAACCTTGAATACGGAGACGCTTGACGAGGGGATTTACGTGTTGACTCCTTCCCGAAAAATAGAAAAACTCATGGAAGGTCCCTATAACGTGAGCGTTAAGCAGTTCTCGGAAGATGGTAAGTATTGTATGTTTATACGGCAGAGTTATACAGAGTTCCGGGATATCTGGTGGAGTCGTACGGATTTCAAGAAACCGATGCGTCTAACGGACGTGAATCCCCGGCGAAAGGATTATAACTGGGGAAGTGTTCAGTTGGTGGGGTGGACGAATTACGAGGGGAAGAGAAATCGTGGCTTGCTTTATTTGCCGGAGGATTACGATCCAACTCGCCGTTATCCCGTTATTGTGAATTTCTATGAGACTCACACGCAAGATTTGCATGGTTATCCCATCCCCATGTTAAGCAGTGGAATGATAAACGTGGTGACTTATGTCAGCAACGGGTATGTGGTGTTTATGCCAGATGTCCACTTTACGGTTGGGGCTCCCGGGGAGAGTAGTTATAACGCCGTGGTTAGCGGAACCCAGATGCTGATTGACCGGGGAATTGCAGATAAAGACCGCATCGGGGTGCAAGGGCATAGCTGGTCGGGGTATCAAGTGGCTTATCTGGTGACTCGTACGAATATTTTCCGTTGTGCTAGTCCTGGGGCGGCGGTTTCCAGTATGGTATCTGCTTACACGGGAATTCGACAGGGAAGCGGTATGCCTCGTATGTTCATGTACGAGGAAACACAAAGTCGTATGGGAAAAACGTTGTGGGAAGATCCAGAAATGTATATCCGGAATTCTCCGATATTCAACGCGGATAAAATACAGACCCCTTTGCTGATTTTCCACTGTGATAAAGATGAGGCGGTGCCTTATTCCGAGGGATTGAATCTTTTTCTGGCTATGCGTCGTTTGCAAAAACCAGCTTGGTTGTTGAATTATAAGGGTGAACGGCATTTCTTATATAATCGAGCAGCTGAAATCGATTGGTCCATCCGTTTACAACAATTTTTTGATTACTATTTGAAGGATGCTCCGATGCCTCGTTGGATGAAAGAAGGAATTAGTTTGAAGGAACGGGGAATAGATCAGAAATATGATCCAGTGCAGAATTGAGTGATCGTTTGTAATGAGGAATGGAGCCAGTTGTTTTTACCTACTGGCTCCATTCTTTATTTCCTTATTAGTCATTGTATTAAAACAAAAGAGAGGCTCTTATGAAGCCTCTCTTTTGTTGTGGGCGCTGAGGGATTCGAACCCCCGACCCTCTGGGTGTAAACCAGATGCTCTGAACCAGCTGAGCTAAGCGCCCGTGCTATCTATCCGATTGCGGGTGCAAATATAGGAGGTATTTTTGAAATACCAAAAAGAAAAGACGAAAAAATTAATGAAACATGAAAAGTTTATTCTTCTTGGGAAGGATATGCTGGGAGCAATCTTATTTGATATTATTTATCGCAAGTTAACGGCGTGAAAAGCCTAATGGCACCATTCTTGCAATCCTAGCCCCGTCATTGTATATGAATGTAGAACAATTTATATGGAGAAGTAGTATGAAGAAACAAATGAGATTTATGGGAACATGTGTCAAAGGAATGTTTTATTCTTTGATCACGTTGAGCATGGGAGCTTGTGCAGGTCAGCAGTCCCAGCAGGGGAGTGGAGTTAATGAATTGGCCGTGATACAGGTAGAAGCGGCGTCTACGATATTGAACAGTTCTTATCCGGCGACGATAGAGGGAAGGCAGGATGTGGAGATTCGTCCTCAGATAAGCGGTTTTATCACGAAGGTTTGCGTGGATGAGGGAGATTTTGTGCGGAAAGGGCAGTTGCTGTTCCTTATTGATAGCGTGCAATATAAAGCGGCCGCAGATGCCGCGGAAGCTGCGGTGAAAGTTGCGGAGGCGAATGTCGCCACGGCAAAGCTTACCGTGCGGACGAAAACGGAATTGGCCGACAAGAATATAATCAGTCAGTATGATTTACAAACGGCTCAAAATACATTGGCTTCCGCAGAGGCAAATCTGGCACAGGCGAAAGCGCAGTTGGTTAATGCCCGGAATAATTTGTCGTATACTCGAATCGTGAGTCCTTCTAACGGTATCGTGAATACGATCCCTTACCGGATAGGAAGTCTGGTGAGTGCTTCCATCGTTACCCCGTTGACGACGGTTTCCGATATATCAAATATGTATGTTTATTTCTCGATGACGGAAAAGCAATTGTTGAATTTTACGAGGGAAGGTGGAACCATGGCTCAGTTGATTAATTCCTTCCCGGAGGTTGAGTTGATGTTGGTTGACGGGACTATGTATAAAGAGAAAGGAAAGGTAGAAACCATCAGCGGAGCTATTGATAAGACAACGGGTTCCGTGCGTATGCGGGCGACATTCCCGAATGATAAGAATATATTGCGTAGCGGGGGATCGGGGAATGTGCTCATCCCCGTGAAGATGGATGGTGTACTCTCGATACCTCAGAAAGCGACCTATGAATTGCAGGACAAGCGTTTCGTGTACGTGGTGACGGATAGTTCCGTCTTGCAAAACCGAGAGATACAGGTATTACCCCAAAATGATGGGAAGAATTTCTTTGTTACCTCCGGATTGCAGGCTGGAGAACGAATCGTGTACGAAGGGGTTGGAACATTGAGAAACGGGATGAGAATAAAGGCGATTACTCCAGCAGAAGCTGAGTCTAAGTATAAAAGTATGGTGCAGAATAATAGTGGAGTGCAGAATAATTGATTAAAAATGTAAGATTATGAAACTGGATAAATTTATAAATCGTCCGGTGCTTTCGACGGTAATATCTATCGTGATTGTCATTCTAGGAGTACTGGGACTCGTTTCCTTGCCAGTCTCCCAGTATCCGGATATCGCACCGCCCACGATCCGGGTGAACACGACTTACACGGGTGCGGATGCCCAAACTATATTGAACAGTGTAATTGCTCCTTTGGAGGAACAGATCAATGGTGTCGAGGATATGATGTATATGACATCAACCGCAACGAATACTGGAGAAGCAGATATTCAGGTTTATTTCAAGCAGGGTACGGACCCGGATATGGCGGCTGTGAACGTGCAGAACCGGGTAGCAAAGGCTCAAGGCTTTTTGCCTGCTGAGGTTACCCAGGTGGGAGTAATTACCCAGAAGCGGCAAACAAGTATGTTGGTGGCATTTACTTTATATAGTACGGATGACAAGTATGATAATGAGTTCTTGGAGAATTACATGAATATTAATGTTATCCCTCCGATCAAACGTATCTCGGGTGTCGGAGATGCCATGGTGATGGGTGCGGATTATTCCATGCGGATCTGGTTGAAACCGGACGTGATGGCCGCTTATAAACTTATGCCCTCCGACATTACGGCTGCATTGGCGGAGCAGAATATTGAGGCTGCCCCGGGGCAGTTCGGGGAACAGGGGAACCAGTCATTCCAGTACGTGATGAAGTATAAGGGACGTTTGCAGACCGAGACGGAATTCGGGGATATTGTAATCCGGGCAACAACGGATGGGCAGGTCCTTCGCTTGAAAGACGTGGCTGATATTGAGTTGGGACGTTTGACTTATGGTTATAGTAACCGGGTCAACGGACATCCTGGGGTGACGGCTATTATTTTCCAGACGGCAGGTTCCAACGCAACGCAGATTGTTAATGATATTCAGGATTATCTGGCAGGTTTGGAATCAACCTTGCCTCCCGGGGTGAAAATAGAGACTCTGTTGGATGCCAATGAATTCCTGTTTGCTTCTATCCATGAGGTAATCAAAACATTATTGGAGGCATTCGTGTTGGTATTTATTGTCGTGTATATCTTCTTGCAGGATTTTCGTTCCACATTGATTCCTGCTATCGCTATTCCGGTGGCTTTGATCGGAACCTTCTTCGGGTTGTACCTTATCGGTTTTAGTGTCAATTTGCTGACGCTTTGTGCCTTGGTGTTGGCCATCGCTATCGTGGTTGATGATGCCATCGTGGTGGTAGAGGGAGTGCATGCCAAGTTGGATCATGGCTATAAGTCTGCCCGTTTGGCCTCCATCAGTGCCATGAACGAATTGGGAGGAGCTATTGTTTCCATTACCTTGGTCATGATGTCCGTGTTTATTCCTGTTAGTTTCATATCTGGAACTTCTGGAACTTTCTATAGGCAATTCGGTCTCACGATGGCGATAGCTATCGGATTGTCAGCTATCAATGCTTTGACCCTGAGTCCGGCATTGTGTGCCGTGTTCTTAAAGCCGCACCAGAATGCTGATGGTAAAAAGCCTTCTCTCGTGGATCGTTTCCATGTGGCCTTTAATGCCGCTTATGATGTGACTTTAAGAAAGTATAAAAATGGCGTGTTGTTTTTCTTGAATCATAAGGTGACTTCATTTTTGTTGGTGATCGTTTCCGTGGTAGTCTTGGTTATCCTTATGCGTACAACCCCTACGGGCTTGGTGCCTAATGAGGATACGGGAACATTCTTCGCCGTGGTGGATATGGCTCCGGGTACGGCACAGGAGGTGACGGAGGCCACGATGCTAAAGGTGGATAGTATTATTGCATCCCATCCGGCAGTGAAAAGCCGTTCACAGGTAGTGGGATATAGTTTCCTTGCTGGCCAGGGAAGTTCCTACGGAACGTTTATCTGTAAATTGAAGGATTGGGATGTACGGACCGAAGGTCAGGATGTGAATTCGGTTACCGGGGCGCTTTACATGCAGATTCGGGAAGCGGTGAAGGATGCACGGGTTCTTTTGTTTGCGCCGCCGATGATCCCGGGGTACAGTGTAACGAATGGCTTCGAGTTTAATATGCAGGATAAGACGGGAGGAAGTTTGGATGATTTTTACGAGGTGACTCAGAACTTCCTGGCCAAATTGACGGAACGGCCGGAGATCGCTTCTGCACAAACTTCCTTTAATCCGAATTTCCCGCAATATATGGTGGATGTAGATGCGGCCAAGTGTAAGCAAGCTGGAATTAGTCCTTCTGTAGTGCTGACCACGTTGCAAGGATATTTCGGGGGACTTTATGCCTCAAACTTTAATCGATTTGGGAAATTATACCGGGTGATGATTCAAGCGGATCCGGCTGCTCGTGTCAGTCCGGA
Source organism: uncultured Butyricimonas sp. (assembly GCA_944321845.1). Taxonomy (GTDB): domain Bacteria; phylum Bacteroidota; class Bacteroidia; order Bacteroidales; family Marinifilaceae; genus CALUMT01. The sequence goes on along the minus strand of CALUMT010000020.1, from coordinate 124,231 downwards.
GAGTTTGAATGCGGTGAAGATTCGTAATGGAGAGGAAATGGCTCCGATCACACAGTTTATGACACTGACCAAAGTGTATGGCCCTGATAATATCAAGCGCTTCAATATGTTTACTTCCATGCAGGTGAACGGGGCTCCGGCAGAGGGTTACAGTTCCGGGGAGGCTATTAAGGCTATTGAGGAGGTTGCAGCCGAGACGTTGCCCCAGGGCTATGGTTACGAGTTTTCCGGGATGACCCGGGAGGAGCAGAGTAATGGTGGAGGAACGACTGCTATTATTTTCCTGCTTTGTCTGGTCTTCGTGTACTTGTTATTGAGTGCCCAGTACGAGAGTTATATCCTGCCGTTGGCCGTGATTCTGTCTATTCCTTTCGGATTGATGGGAAGTTTCTTGTTTGCCCAGTTCATGGGAGTGGAGAACAATATCTATATGCAGATCGCTTTGATTATGTTGATGGGATTGTTGGCCAAGAATGCGATTTTGATCGTGGAATTTGCCCTTGATCGGCGTAAACAGGGACGGAGCATTGCTTGGGCTGCCATTTTAGGTGCAGCTGCCCGTTTGCGGCCCATCCTGATGACTTCATTGGCGATGGTTATCGGTTTGTTGCCCTTGATGTTTGCTCATGGAGTTGGAGCTAATGGAAACAGTACGCTGGGAACGGGTGCCGTGGGCGGTATGTTTATCGGTATGATCTGTCAGGTGTTTATTGTTCCTGCCTTGTTCGTGATCTTCCAGCACTTGCAGGAGAAAGTTAAGCCGATGGAATGGAATGACCCGGATTCCAGTGATGTGGATGCGGAATTGGAACAGTACGTGAAGTGAAATTTTAAAGAATGAAAAGCATGAAATCTAGTTATATTATACTCGCGTTATCCTTGCTTTGGGTGGGGAGCATGAGTAGTTGTAATATCTATCGCAAATATCAGCGTCCGGAGGTTGTAGTGAACGGGCTTTACCGGGATGTGACCTCCGATACGGACACTTTGAAAAGCGATACAGCGAATATGGGTAATCTGCCCTGGAAGGAGATGTTTACGGATTCGAAGTTGCAGGCTTTGATCGAGGAAGGGCTGGCGAATAATCTGGATTTGCAGACGGCTGCTTTGCGTGTGAAGGAATATGAGGCTCAGTTGTTGTCCGCTCGTTTGGCTTATTTGCCTTCGTTCAACTTGACACCCACGGGGACAGTTGCCAGTTTTGATAACTCCAAGGCCACACAAACCTATCAGTTACCCGTGGCTGCGTCATGGGAGGTTGATCTTTTCGGTCGTTTGTTGAACAGCAAGCGTGCGGCGAAGGCTGCTTTACTCCAGAGTGAATGGTATCGTCAGGCCGTGCAGACTCAAGTGGTGGCGGCGATAGCGAACGGGTATTATACACTTTTGATGTTGGATGCTCAATTGAGCCTTTCCGAGGAAACGGCCAAGAGTTGGGCCGAGAGTGTCCGTACGACACGGGCCTTGAAAGATGCTGCATTGACTACGCAGGCTGCGGTTTCCCAAAGTGAGGCCCAGTATAATGCAGTGGAGATTTCCATCGTGGAATTGCGCCAGCAAATTCGGGAAGCTGAGAATGCGCTCTGTCTGTTGTTGGGACGTCCTGCGGGTGCGGTTGAACGGGGAATGCTGGATGAACAGGATATTCCTGCAGAATTGTCGGCAGGAGTTCCCGTGCAATTGTTAAGTAATCGACCGGATGTGCGTCAGGCTGAGGCCGCTTTGATGGTGGCATTTGCGAATACCAATGTGGCTCGTTCTGCATTTTATCCGCAGTTGACATTAAGTGGAACTGCTGGTTGGACAAATAGTGTCGGTAGTCAGGTGTTAAATCCTGGGAAACTGATTCTGTCCGCCACGGCAGGATTGGTACAACCTATATTTAACAAGGGAGCCAATACAGCCAAATTGCGTGTTGCCAAGGCTCAACAGGAAGAAGCTCGGTTGGCCTTTCAGAAGAGTTTGCTGAATGCTGGTAACGAGGTCAGCAATGCTTTGTATCAGTATAAAACGGTTCAAGACAAGAAATTGTCGAGGGAAGAGCAGATTTTCTCTCTCGAGGCTGCCGTGAAGGAAACGGAGGAATTGCAACGCTTGTCTACAACAACTTATCTGGAAGTGTTGACTGCCCGTCAGACCCTGCTCTCTGCCCGTTTAAGTCAAGTGGCGGATGCATTCCAAGAGTTGCAGGCTATGGTGAATCTTTATCAGGCCCTAGGAGGGGGACGTTATTGATTTCCATCAGGGAATATTCGGTAAAAAATAAGGGCGACTCCGACGAGTCGCTCTCTTTTTATTCGTATTTCGGGTGGAAACTTTTTTCAAATATCCAATTCTTAAAAAGGGGAATTTACTTTCGGCCCTGTATAATTACTCTTTTATGGGTGTCGTTCTAATTAATATTCCTTATATTGAGTTTTTTTTTTCAATGACTATAAAGGAGGGGTATTCATTGCCAGTCTCGACTGTAAGGGTTGTCGAAATCGTCTTCCATGTAGTGGTCGTGCATGAATACCCCGTGCGCTCGTAATGTCTGGAGAATTTCGTCGTAGTCTCGAGGAGGAACGCATTCGATAAAAATTGGAGGATAGCGTTTCTCAGGGTCTTCTTCTTTACGAATAATCCGGAGATAGACGCTTTTGTGTCTTCTTGAATGATAAAAGGTAAACATGTAAATATCCTCGAACGGATACTCTGTTTGGACAAAAGAAAAAGTGGCGTTGCGGAGAATGAAGGCTGTTTCTGTTAAAACGACATAATTGAGATATCCCCGGGCGGCAAGTGGAGGGATGAAGCCTATGGCAATGAGAAGGCAGAAAGCATAAATTTCTTTTGCTTCGTGAAAATTGACATGGTAGCAAGCAATCTAGAATCCCCCGATAACTATAATTTCCAGCACGAGAAGACTTATGCCCGTTAGGGTCTTCCAAGGCGAACGTTTGAATATTTTTGTTTGTCGCATAATATAATATTGTTTTTGATCGGTGGTGTTTTCCTTTCCTGGATGAGATGCTGAATGGTTGGGGAATAAGCCTTGTTACTCCTCCTTATTTATTGTTTGTCAACCCTCCTGTTATAAAACCTAAGCGTTAACAAATAAGTGTAAGCTTCCTCCCCTACAGAGGAGTCAATATAGTATATTGCATTACTCGTGTCAATCTTCATTTTTTGGATAAGATGATAGAATTTTGTTAATCTATTCTCATCAAGAACAAGAGTATCTTGGGGTGGTATGAAAAAAATAATATATTCAATTTTTCCCGTGTAATCCATATATAGATGTAGCGCTGCCTTCGTTCCGGCGATTGCGCTTGGGGAAAGATGCTGGATGTCATCCGGAGAAAAAACCTGTAAAAAAAGTTTGTTTACTTGCTTTTGTACAATTTGTTTTAATTCTATCCTTGCAACTTGTTTCGTGGTGTCTCGAGGTGTAAAAGTCGGGACAACAAGCATCAAGGATTTTTCTTTGTATTTCACTTTAAAGTTTTTAGAATATTGTGCTTGCGTGGTCATAATGCACAAAAGGCACAAGATGAATGTTAATGTCGGTTTCATGTTTTTCTTCTTCGAGTATTTTGAATGGAATTAGTTAGTTAAAGTTGTTTCGGGCAATTCCATAGGGTCCTCCAAATTTTAAAGTTCCATTTTCTTTCCAGATCTGCAAAATATTTGTTGTATTTGCGTTTTTGTGTCCTAGATATTCTATGACAGAATCATGTAGGGTTAAACAAAATAATTCGTTTTCTTGAGTCATTTTATTAATTAACATATTTTGGTTGAAAACGAGTTTCGCCGTATTCTTGTGTAATACGATGATTGTTATCAATTCCGGTTCGTTGTTGTATGGATAGCCTGTAAAAACAAGGGCAGTTGTATTCTCGTTTAGGTGAATCGTAAGAAAATACTTGTTTGGGGAAAAGGTAATTACACTTCGAGGGAGGATGTTCCAGCCATCAGATTGCCGGAGTTGTAGGAGCGTTTTATTGTTTGAGATGATTTCAATAATCCGGAAATATCCGCCATCATTTTCACATCCTTCGTAATTTGATAGTTTTACGGTGTATGAATATTGACCTGATTTTGAGGTGATAGAATCGAATCGGAATAGGTGAGATGTTGTTTTTTCATCTTCAAAGAAAAAGGGAATAATAAATTTATCGTTGTTTTTGATGGTGTCTTGTGTGATGGTAAAGATGGGTTCGCTGGACTGGCTTTTAGCGGGTATAGCGAGGATGAGGTAGGTTATAATACACAGAATGAGTTTCATAAGCAAGATGAAAAACGGGTCGGTTATAGTATGACCGGCCCGTTTGTTGTTTTATGTAAAGTTAGATGTTGTAGAACATGGTAAATGCCTTGATGACATAGGCGTGATCCATGACACCGCCGGTCTCGCGGACGGAATGCATGGCCCACATGGGATTGCCGATATCCACACCGCGCATTTCCATTTGAGAAAGGAGAATGTTACCGAGGGTGGAGCCTCCAGCCATGTCGGAATGGTTCACGAATTTCTGGTAAGGTACCCCGGCCATGTTGCAAATGGTGGCGAACACTGCCGCAGAATCCCCGTCGGTGATGTATTTCTGGTTGGCGTTGAACTTGATGACCGGGCCGCCGTTGATGACCGGATGGTTGGTCGGGTCGTGTTTCTCCACATAGTTGGGGTGAAGGGCATGAGCCATATCGGCAGATATCATGAAACTGTTGTGGATGGCCCGGTATAAATCTTCCTGGGAACCGCCCAAGCCGAATACGATGCGTTCCACGATGGTGCGTAAGATGGGGGAACCGGCTCCTTGTTTGGTTCCACTTCCCACTTCCTCGTTGTCGAAAATAGCGAGAACCTTTGTTTTGGCATTTGCTTGGGAATTGATAAAGGCTTTCAAGCCGGCATGTACCATGGCAAGGTCGTCAAGTTTGCCGCAGGAGATGAATTCCTCGTTGGCTCCGAAGATACAGCCTTTCTCGTACTCGTACAAGGTGAGATCGAAATCCAGAATATCTTCCGGCTTCACGTTCATTTCCTTGGCCACGAGATTGAGCAGGTAATTGTCTTTCTCGAAAGTTTCGTTGATCATGGCAATGACGGGAAGCATGTCTTTTTGTTTGCTTAGCGGGTTGCCTTGGTCATTGACGGCCCGGTTGAAGTGGATGGCAATGTGTGGGATGACCATCATGGGACGGTCGAAATTCACGAAATGGGTTGCCGGTTTTAGTGGGTTGAGGCTGCGGAGCATAACCCGTCCGGCCATGGAGAGAGGACGGTCAAACCACGTGTACATGATAGGGCCACCATAAACCTCTGTATTTAGTTTCAAGTATTTGCCCGCGGTAGGCATTTCTGCGTTCGGCTTGATGCGGAACGTGGGGGAGTCGCTATGGGCGCAGATGAATTTCATCCCGTTGGCGATATCTCCGCTCCCGATCTCGAATGCGTAAAGTGAAGAGTGGTTCTTTGTCACAAAGTATTTACCGCCTTTCTCGATATGCCAGGCTTCCCCGGAGAATAATTGCTTGAAACCGTGACTGATTAATTCTTGCTTGGCATTGGCCACGGCATGAAAGTTCGTGGGACTTTCGTGTATGAATTCGATTAATTCTTTTGCAAATTGTTTTTCCATATGTTGAACAGTTATAATTTTCTGGTGACTAAGATAGGTATTTTCCTGGTTATATCTCTTGGCTTTGAGGTAAAAATATTGTTTCTCCGGCTTTAATCCTCTCGAGGATTCTGCGACTGTACATGATAAAGGGAGGGTTGAGCATTGATGGTTTGTTGTAGGTTAGTTCCGTGTAATTCCTCGCGTCGATGACGGTGCCGCCCGTGGCCTTGATTATTGCGTGTCCGGCTGCAATGTCCCATTCCGAACAGGGTCCGAATTTTGGGCAGATGTCGGCTAATCCTTTTGCAATCAGGCATTGCTTGGAAGAAGCCCCGGCGGGAATCGGTTCCACGGTATAGCCGGCTTGTTCCAGGCGGTGGATATATTGCATTTCTCCGGGTGCCGGATTGAACTGGCTGATCGTCACACGTAAGTGGTTGTGGGGTACGGATGCGGTTTCCGTGATGGAAGTGGCGGTGGCGTTTTTGATGATGCCGCTTTTCCCTTCGGTATCTCCCCATAGGATTTCATCCTGGAGTAGGTTATTGATCATGCCCCAGGTTGCGTGGCCGTTGGTGATGAATCCGATGTTGATGCAGAATTGCCCCGTGCGGGAAATGAATTCTTTGGTCCCGTCGAGTGGATCTACAACCCATGCTTGTTGCCATTGGTTTCTGAGCGTGTGGGGTGGCAAGATGGATTCCTCGCTGATGATGGGTATGTTCGGGAATAATTTCTGTAATGCAGTTGTGATAAGAGAGTCGGAACCTTTGTCCGCTTTGGTGACGGGGGTATTATCCTGCTTTAGTTCGACCTGAATGTCGTGTTCGTGGTAAATCTCCAGGATAAGATTTCCGGCTCGTGTGATGATGTCTTGAATATCCGTCCTCTTAAACAGTTTCATGTGGTGTGTTTTTTATAAAATAGAAGTTGTTTCCTGTATCCGTGTGCAATATTACTTTTTCTTGACTGAAATATGAAATTTATTTTGCATGGATTGTAAATATCTGGAAATTAGTATGTAATACATAATATTTTATACATTAGTTTATTTTAACACTATTCATTTGGAAAACATGTTCAATAGCCATATCTTTGCAGTGTCTTTAAGAGATTGAAGATTTTTCATAAGTTTGTATGGTTTAGGTTAGTAGTTAGTAATGTAATCTTAAGAGGCGGCTTCGGTCGCCTCTTTTGTTTTAGGGAGTAAAGGTATAAAATATTGTTGTATATTCAAATTCTTCACACATGAAAGGAGTTGTAGAAATAGAAGGAATGGAATTTTTTGCTTACCATGGTTGTTACGAGACCGAGCGGGTGGTGGGCAATAAATTTGAAGTATATGCGCACATGGAAGCCAATTGTGATTTGGCTGCGGTTACGGATAACGTGGAAAATGCGTTGAATTACGCTTCGGCTTATGAAATAATTGCTCGGGAGATGATGATTAAATCTCATTTGCTGGAGCACGTGGGAAAAAGAATTATGGATGCGTTGTTGGAGGAATTTCCTCAGATTGAGCATATAACGATTAAGGTGTCCAAACTGAATCCTCCTCTCGGCGGGAAGATTGCGGCAACAAGTGTTACTTTGTCAAAATAAATTTCACGGAAGTGTTGCATAATTCAAATTGTCGTTCTATCTTTGCCACGCAAAACCACGAAAGGGTCGGTTGGCCGAGAGGTTAGGCAGCGGTCTGCAAAACCGCGTACAGCAGTTCAAATCTGCTACCGACCTCAAAAATCAGTCGTTTAAAACGGCTGATTTTTTTTGTCTAAAAATTCGTGGCATATGTTGATAGTTATTGGATTAATGTTTTTGGGTGTTTTGCTGGGTTATCGGTTCCGGGAACGGAAATGGAAAAATCTGCAGGGTTGGATAAGCGGGGCTATTTTCCTGTTGTTGTTCCTTTTGGGTATAACGGTCGGGGCGAATGGTGATATTATGGATAACCTGGAATCGATAGGTCTTGAAGCTTTCGTGATTACTTCTGCGGCCGTGGCGGGAAGTGTATTTTGTGCTTGGATTGTATATAAATTTTTTTTCCATGAAAGGTAGTCTGCTTATTGCTTTGTGTTTTCTCGGGGGTGTAATGCTGGGGCGTTTTGTTGATCTTCCGGCGATATTTCTTGGAGAGGAACTGACGTTGTACGTGTTGTATGCGCTAATGTTTCTGGTGGGTATTAGTATCGGGAGTGATCAGAAAACATTGAGCGCTTTGAAACAACAGAACTGGAGGATTTTTCTGGTACCTATGGCCACTTGGGTGGGTACCTTTGGAGGAATGGTATTGATTAGCCTGGTGTTGGGCCATCGGAGCTTGACGGATTATCTTGCGGTAGGAGCAGGTTTCGGCTATTATTCGCTTTCTGCCGTGTTCATTACCCAGTACAAGGGGGCGGAATTGGGAACCATAGCTCTTGTTTCCAATATTATCAGGGAATTGTTCGCCCTGTTGGCGGCTCCTTTGTTGGTTAAATATTTTGGCCGTTTGGCGCCGATCTCCGTGGGAGGGGCGACCACCGCAGACACGACATTACCTGTCATCACGAAATATAGTGGCAAAGAATTCGTGGTGATATCCGTCGTGCATGGCGTGTTGGTCGACTTGAGTGTTCCCTTTTGGGTTAGCCTCTTTTGTGCCTTATGATAAGGAGGGCTGAATCCATTTCCCGAAGAATTGGTCAAATGGTTCTCCTCGGGTAAGGCGACCATCCCGTAGGCAGATGGTATCCACGATTCCCCGGGCGCAGCATACCATGTCGGGCAATCGGTAAATGTCCTCGATGAAAACAAGTTTCACGCCTTCCCGACGTATCCCAAGGCGGACAACGAAGTTGTCGCTGCCGCGCAGGGAGTGTTTGTACGTTATTTCCACGCGGGAGACCATTGCGTCGATACCTTGCGCGTGCAGGGCGGAGAATGTTGTTCCCGTGCTTTCGAGAAATTCATGACGGGCATGTTCCATGTAATGTTGGTAATTTGCGTTGTTTACCACCCCCTGGAGGTCGCATTCATAATCCCTCACTTTCATTTGGATTTCATAGATGTACTGCATGTCAAAATGTTTTTATAGCCCGAGAGTTTCGTTGATAAGTATGATGATTACCCGTTTTTGAGGGAATGATTTTTCGGTAATAGTCCATGTGTTGCACAGGCGTTCCGGACTTTGGCAGTTCATGCAGGTGCGCGTCTTCTGGCAAGGCGTGTGCAAGTGTGGGTGGCGGATGGCATTCAAGGGAGCGGCGATCGTACGGATCCGTTCCATTCCTTCTTCGATATTATTGACGATTTTGTTCGTGCCGATAAAGAGGACCACGTGTTCTGGGCCGAACGTGATGCCGGCAACACGATTCCCTACCATGTCCACGTTTATGAGTTGCCCTTTGCGCGTGAGTGCGTTACATCCCGCCAGAAACAAGTCCGCTTGTAATGCTTGGCGACGCCAGTATGTCTTGTGCAAGGTGGTGTAGTTTTCCCCGAATGTTTTAATCAGGACACAGTCCGGTCGCTTCTCTATTTCTTGAAGAATGCCTGTTGACTTCATGGTTTCCGAGTCTCCCCAGGATACGGTCGTGGGTTTCAGGCGGGGAAAAATGGTTTCGAAAAATAGCCTTTTCGCTTCTTCCCGATTTTCTACAAAAAATACCTCAAAATGGTTCTTCTCCAGTGATTTGATTGTTTCTGTGATGATGTTATTTTCCATGGGTAAATATATTTGAAGGCAAAGATAGAAATGTTTTTTGTACTTTTGCGACCTGATAGAGTGAAGATGATGTCGCATGAAATAAATAGAGATTATGAGAAATATATTGTTGATCGTTTTATTATTGGTATGTAGTGAGCGTGCATTCGCTCAATTGACGTTAAAGACCGAGAAGGGAGATTTTAGTTGTCGTTTTATCGGGAGAGCACTTTTTGATGCGGGCGTGTTCGCTTCCGATAAGACGGACCTGGGGAATTCTGTCGATTTATATGACGTGCGTTTGGGGGCCGTGTTGGATTTTATGGACAACTGGGGCGGCAAGATCGAATTGGGTTTCGTGAATAATAAAGTCTCCTTGAAAGACGTGTACCTGGATTTCCGTAAAGGAAACCATTTGGTGATTCTGGGGCATTATTTTGAATACTTTGCTCTTGGGGCGCGAATCGGTTCGTCCGACATGAAGTTTAACGGCTACACGGCCACGGACCAGGCTTTCGGTGATCGCCGGAAATTCGGCATAAGTTATGCTTATAAGCGGAAAACGTGGGATTTTTGCGTCGGGGTTTTCGATGATAAGGACGCGGGTAGTTCGGGGGAACATCGTGATGAAGGTTACGTCATCACGAGTCGCTTTTTGTATAGGCCTTACATGAAAGATGGGCGGGTTATCCATGTGGCCTTGTCTTCCCGGTTTTACCATTTGGGTGACAACACGGGGCATCAACTTTCCTACACGGCGGGAGCTCCTTCCACGCTGGTGAAGGATGATTTCCTGCGGGTGGACATCACGGAGGCCAAAAACGAATGGAAATACGCCGGGGATGTAGTCATGACTTTGGATAAATGGTACGTGCAGGCGGAATATTTAAGAACGCGAGTCAAACGATTAAACGGGAACGAGACTTACCACGGGGCAGGTGGTTACGTGCAGATTGGTTATGCCCTTCTCGGGGGAAAGTATTCCTATAATCAAGGAACGGGGATGGCATCGGCCACGGGAGCGAAATCCCTGGAACTTTTGTGCCGTTACAACTATACCACGATGAATGACCGGGACGCGGGCCTCATGGGGGGAAGCCAACATGATGTGTCGATAGGGGCAATCTATTATTTCAATAAATATATCGCGTTAAAGGCAAGTTACACCAACGTGAGTCTGGATAAATATTCTCCGGTGGCGGGGGAACAATCTTTTGACATGGTGCAGGGACGGATTCAGGTCAGTTTCTAAAACGGGGGAATCGTGAAGGTATGTATTGCCGAAAAGCCGAGTGTGGCTAAGGAAATCGCGACTGTGCTTGGTGCCAGGAATCGCCGTGACGGTTATTTCGAGGGAAATAATTACGCCGTGACGTGGACTTTCGGGCATCTTTGTGCCTTGCAGGAGCCCGGCGAATACACGGAGAAATGGAAGTCTTGGAACCTTGCCGAGTTGCCGATGATACCTTCTTCTTTCCGGATAAAGTTGATCGATGATGAGGGGATCAGGAAACAGTTTGCCATTATCAAGAATCTGTTCGAGCGGGCCGAAGAGATTATCAATTGCGGTGATGCCGGTCAGGAAGGGGAACTGATTCAACGTTGGGTGATGGCTAAAGCCAGGGTGAATGTCCCCGTGAAGCGTCTATGGATATCCTCCTTGACGGAGGAAGCCATTCAGGAAGGTTTCGCGCACCTGATGGATGCCGGGGATTTTGATTTGCTATATGCTGCCGGTTCTGCCCGGGCAATTGGCGACTGGCTCTTGGGAATGAACGCCACCCGGGTCTATACGCTGCGCTACGGCAACGGGCGTAACGTCCTTTCAATAGGACGAGTACAGACCCCCACCTTGGCGCTTATCGTGGAGCGTCAGAAGGCAATCGAGAACTTTCGCCCGGAGAAATACTGGGAAGTGCGGACGAACTACCGGGAAGGATGGTTTGCTTCCGTGGAAGGGCGTTTCATGGAAAAGGAGAAAGCGGAGGCATTTCTGTCGGAAATCGCCCCCTTGGACTTGACGATAAAGCGGGTCGAAAAGAAAAAAGCGATGGAGCATCCACCCAAATTGTTTGATTTGACCTCCCTGCAGGTGGAATGTAATCGCAAATTCGCCTTCTCCGCGGACCAGACCTTGCGCGTGATACAGTCTCTCTACGAGAAGAAGTTGACCACCTATCCGCGTGTGGATACCAACTTCCTTCCCAACGACATATATCCTAAAGTCCCGGGAATCCTGAAAGGCCTGAAGCCTTACGAGGCATTGACGGCCCCTGTCCTGTCGGGAGGCAAATTACGGAAATCTTCCAAGGTTTTCAACGATAAGAAAATAACGGACCATCATGCGATTATCCCGACCGGCGTATTCTCCACCGCGATGACGCCCGACGAGAAACGGGTATACGATCTCGTGGCCCGTCGTTTTATTGCGGTATTCTATCCCGATTGCGAGATCGCGAATACCACCGTGCTGGCGACAGTCGGGGAGCATGAATTTAAAGCGACCGGCAAACAAGTCATTGAACCGGCCTGGAGAGTGGTCCTTCCTCCCGGGCGGCAAAACGAGGAAAACGTGTTACCGCTTTACCGGGAAGGGGAGAGCGGTCCCCATAAACCGGAATTGCTGGAAAAGGAAACCCAACCGCCCAAGTATTACACCGAGGCCGATTTGTTGAGAGCCATGGAGACAGCCGGCAAACAGGTAGAGGATGAGGAATTGCGGGATTTGATGAAGGAGAATGGTATCGGGCGTCCCTCGACCCGGGCCGGAATCATCGAGACCTTGTTGAAGCGCCAATATATCCGTAAGGACAAAAAGCGTTTGTTGGCAACAGTTACCGGCATGGAATTGATAGACACGATTCAGAATGAACTGTTGAAATCTGCCGAGTTGACCGGGCAGTGGGAGAAAAAGTTACGGATGATAGAAGACGGGAAGTATCAGGTGTCCGATTTCATGGAGGAATTACGGGTGATGGTGAATGAATTGGTACATGTCGTGAAATGTTCTCCCCGGCGGGCGATTTCTGTCGAAAAACAGGAATCGACAACCGGCGATACAGGGGAGGCCGCTAAAGAGAAAGGTCGGAAGGAAGCGAGTGATCGGGGGAAAAAGGATACCCCTAAAACTGCAGTCACCTTGATTTGCCCCAAATGCGGGAAGGCTCCGGTGGTGAAGGGGCGTACCGCCTGGGGATGCAAGGCTTACGGCAAAGGGTGCGATTTCCTGGTTCCAATCGAGTATGAAGGAAAGAAACTAACCCAGAAACAGGTGGAAGCCCTGGTGCAGAAAGGACGTACGGGGAATCTTTCCGGTTTCATTTCCGCGAACGGGGAAAAATACGGGGGCTTCCTGTACCTGGATGAAAACAAACGGCTTGTCTTAGAACGGAAAAACAATTCTCCGGCGGATAAGGCCGAATAAAAAGAGATAAAAAGTATCGTTTTCTTTGCAGGTTCAGAATTTAGGTATATATTTGCAGTGTTAATGCGAAAGTAGCTCAGTTGGTAGAGCATAACCTTCCCAAGGTTAGGGTCGCGGGTTCGAGTCCCGTTTTTCGCTCGACAAGAGGTTGTTTACCCGAGATGATGGTGGCAACCTCTTTTTCTTTTCTCCATTCCGGCTGAATCTTTCCCGGCGGTCATTCTGGATATTTCTTTTTTCATCATCGTCATTTTCTTTTGAGGAACGATTTCCTGGCTCGGTTAAATCGTTACCCGGTAGTATCCGTGTGAATTCTTTACCTGTGTTTACTCCTGTTTTACTCCTGAGTAAACCCATATTTGAAAGGTGTATGGAATCGTATCACGGTTAATTAATACCTGAGTATTTCTTATAAAACCAGGAGATGATCAGGAATTAGTCAGGAGTTACTCAGGAAATACTTACGGTCAAAATACTGTCAAACATGGATCAACCCAGGATTAAACATCGGTCTGTAATCTTTGAACAGATGAGAAAAGGATAGGATTATGTTACGGGTTTATTCTTGGATATGGGTTTGGAGGTGATTGGGGGGGACAAAAAGTCGAGTGAATAAGCTGCAGGAGGATTAGCCGTTGTTTGGGAGAGATGAAAATGTCGGGTAAATAAAAAGAGAGCGACTCTGAATTAGAGTCGCTCTCTTTGTTGAGCGGAAAACGGGACTCAAACCCGCGACCCCCAGCTTGGAAGGCTAGTGCTCTATCGACTGAGCTATTTCCGCAAAAGTGGGGAGAGCAGGATTCGAACCTACGAAGACAATGTCAGCTGAGTTACAGTCAGCCCCAGTTGGCCACTTTGGTATCTCCCCAGATATTCAATGAACGTTGTCCCTTCTAACGTGCCGCAAAGATAGAACTGATTCTTGAATTTCCAAAAGTTTCAGCGAGAAAAATGTGACTGAGGCGTGAAATTCGTGTCTCCCATTTGGGGCGAGTTGTAGGTTAAGTCAATGTCTTTGGGCCCATTGAAGTCGTTGTAGTTTATTCTCAGTTTGATTAGCCCCTGTTTGTCAAGAAGGGCTTCCTGCAACCGGAAGCAAACATGCCCGAATTTGTTTGTCCCTTTGTCCCCGTGGGCGTTATGCCTGAATTCCAGTTGGATGTTGTTGGAGGAAGAGGTCGCCGGATGCATGACCAGGCTGAAGTTGTGAGTGTCCGATAGGGCGGATGTTTCATAGTAGAATTCAATGGTTATGAATCCGTTGGCGATTTGCGTGTTGATGATTTGCACGGGATCATTCCCGATGCTGTCCTCGATGGAGGACGTGTAGGGGATGATGCTCCAGGTGGGTATTTCGTTTAGATAGTTGATGCGGACGTAGTAATCCTCTTTGCAGGAGTCTGCGGCTTCCTCCAGGATGGTGTAGTCGATGTCTACCCGCATGTTGTTTTTTAGTGTTCGTCCGGGGACGATGTTTTCCGTGGGGAGGAGAATGTCGCCCTTGTCCAGCAGGATGGTATAGTTCTCCTCGTCTGTTTTTTCGATGGTTCCATATTCGATGAGGAATTTTTGGGGTTCTTCCTCTGTGTCCTTATTACATGCGATGAAACACATGACCGCCACGAGGGCGATCATGTGTTGGGCTATTTGTCTGTAGGTATTATTCTTTTTCATTCTTCTAAAAAAGATAGTTTGTTAGAACTATCTATATGTTAGATGAATATTAGGCGGGAAGGTTGCGTGGGATGGATGTTAATTCAGCTGTTTTTTTAGCGAGAACAGGAATTCCAGTCCACCTTCCTTCTTGTTTTTGGCCGTGATTTCTCCCTGGTGGAAGAGTACGGCGTTCTTGACGATGGACAGTCCCAGGCCTGAACCTCCGTTTTGACGGCTTCTGCCTTCTGCCACGCGGTAGAAGCGCTCGAAGATACGTTCCAGGTGGCTGGAGTCGATGCCGCATCCGGTGTCGTAGTAGGAGAAATAGTAGAAGTCGGAATCCTCCAGGTAGTTTTTGATCCGGATGGATATGTCATTGCCCGCGTAGTTGATGGAGTTTTCGATGAGATTGCGGAAAATGGCATATATCAGGGTCTTGTTGCCTTCGATGTGGATGTCCGCATCGATCTCGTTATAGACGGAGATGGCATGACTGGCGATGGAGGATTGCAGGTCGGTGATGGCTTCCTGGAATATGGCCCGGGGGTACAGGTCCTCTTTCTTGAAAAGGGTTGAAGCCTCTTCCATTTTGGTGATGAGTGCTATGTCCCTGATCAGGTCAGAGAGGCGAACGACTTGCGCGTAGGTCCGCTCCAGGAAGAAGCGTTGCTTGTCGGGGGTGATGTTCGTCTGTTCCAAAAGTGTTTCGACGTAACCTCGGATGCTGCTTACCGGGGTGCGCAGTTCGTGCGCGATGTTGTTGGTCATTTCCTGTTTCAGAAGCCGGTTTTGCTCGTTGTTGGAGATATCGTTGAGGGTGACCTCAAAGCTGTTGTCCGGGAATATGAGCAGTTTCACGGTGAAGTAGCGTCCTCCTTTTTTTATCTTGTCCCGGAAAATGGGGAGATTCGTGGCGTTGGCTTCCACTGGAGTGTGCGTTTGCAGAAAGGCGTTAATCTTGCTGAATTCCGGTTTTTGCAGGAAGCCTTCCAGGTTGAAGGTCGGTTCATCCAGTATGGTGTTCAGGTATTGGATAAAGTGCGTGTTGGCATGCACGTTGTCCCGGGAGGCGGAAAAGATGGCAATACCCTCGTCGGAATAGTGGAAATGGCGTTGCAGTTTTTCCCGTTCTATGGTTATTTGTTTGTTGCTTTCCTCCAGGGCCCGGTAGTTTTGGATGATTTGTTCCCCGATCTCGCCAAGTTCATTGTTGGGGAGATGGATCGTGTTGTAGTCAATACGATGATTTTTAGCGGAGAGAATGAAATCTTTAAGTCCGGAGATGGCCTTGCCTAACCGGTCAGATAGATATATCAGGGAGACGAGCCCGATGAAGAATAGTAAAGTAATGAAGTAGAGGAATATATTATCCGTCTTCAGGAAGTTCTGCACTTCGATGTTGTATGGCAGGGCTACCCGGATAAAGAAATCGGGGTAGGATTTGGCGTAATAATAATATTTGATTCCCGTGGTCTTGGAAAGGCGGATGGCCGTTCCGGATCCCTGGATGGAGGCGGTTTGTACCTCTGGGCGTTGCAGGTGGTTTTCTATCTCCTGGTTGGAGACGTTGTTGTCAAACAGAACGGTTCCGTCGTGACTGACAACGGTGAGGCGTAGCGACGGAGGAAGGATTCGGAGTATTTGTCCGATGGTATCGGAGTGGGTCGAGAGGAGTGACCGATCGGTGGCCATGTAGCGGTTGATAATGTCGGCGTACTCGTTTAGAGAGGAACGAAGGTTCTCTGTTTTATATGCTTTTTCTCGTCCTTGCTGGAAAACCGTGAGAACGACCGAGAATGCGGCGAACACGATGAAGAAGTAGGAAAATAACTTCTGTTTGTAAGATAATTTCATACGGTCTGTTTTTTAAGTAATGATTAAAATTCGATGCAATACCCGTAACCGGAGCGGTTGACGATGTGCTTGCCCAGTACCCCGAGTTTCTTGCGTAATCGGGTAATATGAACATCAACGGTCCTTTCCAGCACGTAGCCGTCGTTTTGCCAGATGCGATTCAGAATATCTTCTCGAGAGAAGATGTGTCCGGGATTCTGGGCCAGCAGGCAGAGGATTTCGAATTCCTTTTTGGTAATGGGAAGTAATTGCCCGTTAGCGGTGACACATTTCGTGTTTAGGTCAAGGGTTATTTCCCCGACGGTGATGATGGGGGAAGTATTCTCGATATCGTTTTTACTTCTCTTCAACACGGCTTTAACTCTGGCGGAAACTTCTTTGATGGAGAAGGGTTTGGATATGTAATCATCTCCACCGATGCTGAATCCGGTGAGCATGTCGTTCTCGGTATCTTTGGCGGTCAGGAAAATGATGGGAATGTTGTTGTGTAGTTCCTTGCGGAGTTTTTCCGCCATTTTGAAACCGGACATGCCTCCCATCATGACGTCGAGCAGGATGAGCTTGTGGGCGGGTGAGAGTTTTTTTAAAGCTTGTTCAGCAGATTCCGCCGTGTCGACGGAATAGCCCTCGCTTTCCAGGTTGAACTGAAGGATTTCCCTTAAATCTGCTTCGTCGTCAACGATTAGTATTTTGTTCTGTTCTTCCATTTCGTGTTATTCTTTTTCGTTATGGATATGTTTCGCGTTTTTCCCTTCCATTAGGTAAATGGCGGCTTCCGCAATATTGGTGGCGTTGTCGCCGATTCGTTCTATATTGTAAGACATGTTGCTAATGGATAAGGCGTCCAGTATGTCTTGTTTGTCCATAATTTCTCCGCAGAGATGTCCCGGGATGCCGTGAATGATTTCCTTGTGGGTATTATCCACGGTGTCATCTTGGGCGATGATGTTTTTGGCCAGGTCTTCATCTTCGCACGTGAATGCAAAGATAGCATTTTGTGTCATACTTTTCACGGTATGTAATTGGGCCTGTATGGTTTTCTGGTAAGCGATGTACAGGGGTCCATCGACGTTTATCTCTCCCAGGAAATCGGCGATGTTGAGCAGTAAATCTCCGATACGTTCCAGGTAGGCGGTCATGTCGTGGTAGGAAATGATTTTCCGGGAATCGCTTGCCCGGGGACTGTACAGTACGATGGAGTTAATGACCTCGTCCCGGATTTTTATCTCCAGTCCGTCAATGATCTTCTCGTTTTCGTTGATCGTGTCGTATAGTTCCGGATTCTTGTTGTTTTCGCTTAGCGTGATGATATTGTCCGTTTGTCGCAGGACAATGACGGAAAGAAGTTCAAAATCTTCTTTGATCTTTTGTATGAATTTGTCTCGAATTGTTGCCATGATGAATGTATAGAATTATTGTTTTATGATCCGTGCTGTTTGGGAGTAATTAACCGAATTGCCCGGATAAATATTCGTTGGTGCGTTTGTCCTTGGGATTCGTGAACATGGTTTGTGTCGTGTCGTATTCCACGAGTTCGCCCAGGTACATGAACATGGAGTAGTCGGATATACGGGCGGCCTGGGACATGTTGTGCGTGACGATGACGATAGTGAATTCCTGTTTGAGGTCCAGTAGCAATTCCTCGATCCGGTTGGTTGCGATGGGATCAAGGGCGGATGTCGGTTCGTCCATTAGCAGCACGTCCGGTTTTAAGGCCAAGGCGCGGGCGATGCACAGGCGTTGTTGTTGTCCTCCCGAGAGGAATGTCCCTTTCTTGTACAAGGAATCCTTCACCTCGTTCCAGAGACCGACATTGGTGAGGCAGCGTTCAACGATTTCCTCTTTTTCGCTTTTTGACAGGGATATCCCGTTTAGTTTATAACCGGCGATGACATTGTCGAAAATGCTCATGGTGGGGAAGGGGTTCGGGCGTTGGAAGACCATACCGGCCATTCGCCGTACTTCCATGGGGTTCATTTTGAGAATGTTCTTCCCGTCCAATAGTATTTCTCCCATGATCTTGATATCCGGGTAAAGCTCGTGCATGCGGTTGATCGCCCGTAACAAGGTACTTTTTCCGCAGCCGGAAGGGCCCATGATGGCCGTGATCTTGTTTTTGGCGATATCGGCATAGATGTTTTTCACGGCATTCTTCCCCGGGGAATAGGAGATGGATACGTCCTTTAATTGTAGGATGGGGTCTTGTATGTTTATCATTTCTTCTTTCATGATCGTAAGGCTAATTTATTGTATTTTCCATTTTCTGGCAATTCGTTTCGCGATGAGGTTCAGCGTTAAAACTAGTAGTAACAGGAATAGGGAGGAGCTCCATATCATGTCGATCAGATTGGGGTCGTTGTAGAATTCCCAAATAAGTAGCGGAACCGCACTGGAAGGTTCCAGTACATCCCAGTTGATAGCGGTGCTACCGAGGGCGGTTAGCATCAATGGGGCGGTTTCGCCCATTACCCGTGAGATGGCCAGCAGGATTCCCGTGAAAAGTCCGCCGAACGCGGAGGGAAGCAAAATCTTCAACACGACGCTGGTATATGATGCCCCGAGGGCTAATCCTGCTTCCTTGAGACTACCGGGGAGCATTTTCAATGTTTCTTCTGTTGAACGGACAATCAGCGGAAGCATCATGATCGCCAGGGATACACTTCCGGCGAATGCCGAATAGCTGCCTAACGGTTTCACGACCCAGGTGTAGGCGATGATACCGATGACGATGGACGGGCTACCTTGTATCAGGTCGGTGATGAAACGCGTGATGTTGGAAAATTTCGTTTTCGGGTGTTCGGACAGATGAATGCCGACAAGTATTCCAGTGGGAATGGCAATGATGGCGGCGATGATGACCATGAGCAGGGTACCTAGAATTCCGTTGGCGATACCTCCCGGGATGATATCTCCCGTGCTCCGGGCCAGCATGGCATCCAGGGTGCTGGGAGCTGTTTCCGTGAAGAAACTCCAGTTGATTTGCTTGTAGCCTTTTTGTATCAATTCCCAAATGATGGCGAAAAGAGGTACAACGGTTAAGGATGCCAACGTGCAGATAAGGTAGAAAAACAACTTATCTTTAAACGTCCGATAGGTTAGATTGTTCATGATGGTTACCCGTTAAATTTCTTTATAATGAATTTTGCGATAAGGTTGATGATAGCCGTTATCCCGAATAGCAGTAAGCCAATGGCGATGAGTGAGCTTAATTTCAGACCGTCGGCTTCCCCGAATTGGTTGGCGATGATACTTGCCATGGTGTTACCCGTGTCGCTGAGGGAAGTCGGGAGATTGTTCGTGTTCCCGATAAGCATGGTTACGGCCATTGTTTCTCCAAGAGCTCGTCCCAGGGCCAGAATATAACTCGCGAAAATACCCGATCCGGCATTGGGAAGAGTGACTGTCCGGATGACATCCAGGCGGGTCCCTCCAAGGCTGTAGGCGGCTTCCTTTAGTTCGTTGGGCACCATGGAAATGAATTCTCCGCTAAGAGAGGAGGCGTAAGGAATAATCATGATGGCCAAGATGATGGAGGATGTTAATATCCCGAATCCTTGTGAATTTAAGCCGAGTTCGATGATGAGCGGCCGGAAGGTGTAGAATCCCCATAAACCGTACACGATGGAAGGTATTCCTGCTAGCAGGTCAATGATTGAACTGATGAATGTCGCTATCTTCTTTCCCCGGAAATAGGCTCCCGTGAAAAGAGCGACCGGTAAGGAGAATGGAATGCAAAACAGCAGGGCCAGGAAAGAGGTGAGCAATGTCCCCACGATGAAGGACAATGCTCCGTATACTTCCCTGTCCGGGTGTGGATCCCATTCCGATGAGCAGATGAAATTAAAGAATCCATAGTGCTGGAAGGCGGACAGGGATCCACTGATTAGAGAGTAAACCATTCCGGCACATACCAGTAAGATAAGTATGCAACAGCCAACAAGGATGCGTTTGAATATCTTGTCTCGCATAACCGGATATTTTGTGATTATTGAATAGCTTGTCCGTTATAGGTTACGGATTTGATTAGTTGTTGGGCATTGGCGACAGCCGCTTGTGGAAGAGGTGAATAGTGAACCTTAACGGTTAAGGCTTGTGCTTCCGGGCTCAACATCCATTTCAGTAATTCGATTGTCCCTTTGGCCTGTTCAAGCGTGCGGTCCGCGTATGCCTGTTCCTGGTAAAGAATGATCCAGGTGAAACAACTGATGGGATATGCTTCCGGGGCGGAAGGATTCGTGATCATGGTGCGGGTGTCTGCCGGCATTTCTCCATTGGCCGCGGCTGAAATACTTTCGGTAGTCGGGGTTATGAAGTTACCGGCACTGTTTTGCATTTGAGCCATGGGCATATTTAAGGCGAAGGCATATTCAGAGCCCACGTAACCGATAGCTCCCGGGGTTTGGTTTATGGTTCCGGCTACTCCAGGATTTCCTTTGGCTGCCAATCCTGTCGGCCATTTCAACGATTTCCCGGTTCCGATATTCGTTTCCCATTCTTTGCTGATTTTCGTCAGATAGTCGCTGAATACATAAGTTGTTCCACTGCCATCGGAACGATATACCGGGTTGATGGCTTGATCCGGCAGCGTGATGCCCTGGTTCAGATCCTGAATGCGTTTGTCATTCCAGCGGGTGATCTTACCAAGATAAATATCTGCCACGATTTCACCTGAGAGTTTCAGATCTTTGATGTCAGGGAGGTTATAAGCCATAACTACGGCACCCATACATGTCGGGATATGTATGACTTGGGCTGGCATTTCTTGCATTTCTTTGTCAGACAGGAAGGCATCGGAACCTCCGAAATCCACGATTTTGTCTTTGAGGCTACGGATACCACCTCCACTGCCGATTCCCCCATAGGTGATGGTAGCTCCGGTTTTCTGCTGGTAGGTCTTGAATGCCAAATTATAGAATGGCAGGGGGAAAGTTGCTCCCGCGGCTGTAATGTTTATTTCCGCCTGTTTTCCTTCTTTGCTTTTTTTGGCGTTTCCGCATGATGCAATGATTACGGCCAATAAGATAATAAATAAATTTTTCATGTTAGATCGTTTTTATTCGTGTTTCATTTTTGTATCGCGAACCTATATGAATCCTGTTACAATAAAATTACGCGATTGTTACATGAATGTTACATTTTATATTTTGAATTCAATATTCAGGTAAATAAGTGATTCTGACTTGTTTGAGTATGGATTGTTGTTTTGGAAGTTGGGGGAAATCTTTAGTTGCTTTATCGGTGAATATTGGATTCCAAACAGCATGTATTGTGTGTCGTTATCACTCCACTGGTTTTGGGAAGTAAGATTGTCGTATCTCCCGAAAACTTGGAATTGAGAGCCGAGTTTTATCGAGCTGTATATGGAGAAGCCTTCTTGGTCATGTTCTTGCACAAAATCAGTGTTATATTGTTTGTTGTATTCTGCCCCGATAGATAAGCGATCAAACTTGTATCCCGCGAATAAGGCCAGTGTTTGTTGTGATTTGCTTCCTTCTTGGGAGTTCTTGTCTTGAATGTCATAATATGCGCGAATGGAGAAGCGGGATGTCGGTAAAATGGAAATACCTAAGCCGTACCGGTATTTGTTGTCCGTGTTTAGTTTTTTGTAACCTTCCCCGTTAATGAACGTGAGGTCTGCACTGAACCAACGGGTGAATTTGTATTTCCCGAGGACTCCCATGTCGGCGCTACTTCCGAATTGATACTTGTCTTGAAAGGATTTTTGTATGTAACGGTGTCCCCAGAATTTTTCTTGCATGTTGAACTGTTCCAGTCCGATGAGACCGAAATCAACGGTGAGATTTTCCGTTTGCCAGCTTAGCATGGCGTTTTTCACGTAAGCTACCCGTTCGATATCTGCTCCTTCAACTTTGGTTGATCCGATGTCAAAAACCACTTTCCCGGAAAGATGTTCTGTAATATTAGCTTGATAACCAAGGTATGAACGGTCGAGGCTGAAGCCTGATTCTTTATTGGCTCTTCCAAGCCCTGCATGGTAATTGGCAAATATGGTAAGAATGGGTTTGCCTGTTAATTTGAACTTTTTTTCTTCTTTGTTGTTTCCGAAACTGGTTTGTGCGATAATAATGAAAACGATAAATAATAGAAATTGTTTCATTTGTCCCTTTAAATTAGATCATTAATATTTTTTCCAAAAATAAAGGGCAAATGTTACAGGAATGTTACAAAAAAGTGACGATTATGTAATGCCGATTCGAGTAAGTATCTAATCGACTAGATAATAGATATTTAATAGTCTGACTAGTGTGCGTTGTATTATATGTTTAACCGGAATAGGGAGAAATTCACGCTACCGTATTGCCGATGGTTAAAGAAGTGCGGTGCTGCTGAAAAATCGATTTTTTCCGGATGTTCAATGATAACGATTCCCTCGGGGCTAAGCAATTCGTTGTCAAAAATGGCTTGGGGGATATCTTGGATTTGTGGTAAATCGTATGGAGGATCCGCGAAGATGATATCAAAATTTTTTCCCCGTAGTTTCTTGCAGGCAAAGAAAACGTCATTCTTGAAAACTTTGATGTTCTTGAAACCTAGGTTTATTGCTGTTTTCTTGATAAAGGAATAATGAAAATAATTCGCCTCAATGGCAATGATTTCTTTAGCTCCCCGGGACGCGAATTCGTAACTGATACTGCCTGTACCTGAAAATAAATCAAGGACATTTGCATTTTCGATGCAGACAAAATTATTTAGGACATTGAATAGATTTTCTTTCGCGAAATCAGTTGTTGGACGTGCTTTGAAATTTTTGTCGGGAACGATCTGTTTCCCTTTATGGCTACCGCTTATAATTCGCATAGGTGAAGGTTTAATAAATGATAGAAAGATGAGTAGTAAAGACTATTGTCATTCAGAATTGTATTTAATGTCCTGTCGTTTACCTTTATTCGAGAATTGGGTATATAGCGTTTAAGTAGTTGGTACAATGCATCCTGGGGAGAATTGCCTGTTAATGTTAACTGTACCTTTTGTGAATCTATCTCTAAGGTCTGGATACAGTTAAGCACATGATACAGAATATCTGTATTATTTTTGTAGTCGAATGTGTTGAATAATACTGGTTGTTTGTTATTCATCACGAGAATATCGAAATATTGGTGCTCGATGGCAACAAATAGTTGTGGTGGTATTTCCTCGTTCCGTGATAATGATTCAACTAAAAATGGATAAGCCGAATTAATGATATGGGTTTGGGGGAAATGTGACAAGATGAAGGTTATGATTGATTCGGGAAATGTGGTCACCAGGTTAGCCTTTAATGATTCTATATGATGATGCAGAAAATGATCATCAGTGTGTGTATCCTGTGTTATGGAATAGAATGTCATTGCGGCATGTTCGTTATAGAATGCATCTGGGACAAGTAATTTTTCCCGAGTACAAGGCATAAGAAAAACTTTCGCGTACTGTAGATTTAACAACGGGTATTTTTTGATGTATTCTTGTAGTTGGTACAAGGATATAACTTGGTTTTCCGCATCGAGAGGTTCGTGGATGAATGCAACCAATTGCCCCCGAGAATCGTGTATGCAAAATGAAAATCCATCCGTGGCAAGACGGATGGATAATATCGATTGTGTAGATATTTCGTTTACGAAATCTGGGATTACAAAATAAGTATGCTGCATTATTAATTATTCCCAATTTCCCACGTTATTGTTCGCTTCTTTTACACTTCCCACTTTAAGACCCGGGTATTTGTGTAAGCGGACACGTTCTCCATTTTCTTCGAGAATGGCATCCTCGTATTCTTCGAATAAATCTTCGAAAATAATCATATTATTTACACGAGCTTCAAAAACGGGCGTCTCGATAGAAGCATCAGAGTTCCATACTTTGTTTGTACCCATTAAAAATTCATGTTTTCTTTTGGTGAAGGGTACATAACGGAGATCATCTATAGGATAATCTTTCCCGAATAATTTTTCGAGAGCGGCAATACGAATGGTATCTCGGATGATTAATCCTTTTTTAGCGGCAGTGATTTCTGTCAACCCTTCGTCTACCATTTCGTCTGTTAATTCACCGATAGCGTTTACCGTTTTAAGAGAATCGTACTTCACGAAATTAATCAAAGTATCAAAACTGCTCGTGTATTCTCCATAAACTCCCCGGTAAGCTTCTTGTGCAGTACGGATATCTTTCAACCGTTGAATGATTTTTTCGTATCGTTGGTCTTTGATTTTCTTAAACTCGATAGGATTAGCTACACTTTTGTAGCATGCGTACGCCAGCCATACAGCTACTGCGGCCAAGAGGATTTGGATAATAATCTTTTTCATTTTATTCGTTCAGTATATTTATTACACGTAAAATAAGTTAGTTTATTCTCTTTTTTATTGTATATCGTTTTTCTTTATCTTTACGACAAATTAAAACAACATGATACCCTGACTTTTTATGTCGTGTACTGTTGGCAAATATAAGAAAAAAATGACTTTTCAATCTTTTTTTGTCGATTAAATTTAGTTATGCTTGCGGAACAATTTAAAACGATTGTTAGCCAGAAACTTGGTTATGATTTTTCCCCTTCACAGCAGCGGGCACTTGATGAGTTCGTGTCGTTTTTTTTCGAGGGTAATCACGAGAGCCTCTTTTTATTAAAAGGATATGCCGGTTCTGGAAAGACATCTCTCGTGGCGGCGATTGTCAATACTCTCGTGGGATTTGAGATCCCCGTTTCTCTTTTGGCACCCACGGGTAGGGCTGCAAAAGTATTTTCGGGCTATTCGGGACAGACTGCGTTGACTATTCATAAAAAGATTTATCGGCAAAAAACAGAACGGGATGGTGTGGGATATTTTGATCTAGGTTTTAATCCTGCTTCTCGGGCCCTTTTTTTTGTGGATGAGGCCTCGATGATATCTTTGAATTCTCCAGATTCCACCTTCGGTTCTGGCTGCCTCCTGGATGATTTGTTTTCTTTTGTTTATAATGGACGGGGTAATCGGTTGGTTTTAATTGGTGATGTGGCACAATTACCTCCAGTTGGTACGGATATCAGTCCTGCTTTGGACGCTGATTATTTGCGGGCGGCTTACGGGGTGGATATTCGGGAGGTGAATTTGACTGACGTCTTAAGACAAGCGGGACAATCGGGCATTTTATATAATGCGACTCTGGTTCGGGAGATGATTGGAATGGGAGGATGTACTCGTCTTTTGCTGAAGGTTGCGCAATTCCCTGATGTCATTCGAGTGGATGGGACGGATTTGCTGGAGGAATTGGATTTTTGCTATTCCCGTTTCGGAATTGACGAAACGATGGTCGTTTGCCGTTCGAACAAGAGGGCAAACCGTTTTAATGCGGGTATTCGAGCTCGAATCCTTTACCGGGAGGAACAGCTTACGGGTGGTGATCGAGTAATGATCGTGAAAAATAATTATTTTTGGGGGGCGGAGCATGACGAACTTGATTTTATCGCGAATGGTGACATCGCTTCGGTGATCAAGGTCGGGAAGTATAAGGAGCTTTACGGTTTTCACTTCGCTCAAGTGCGCTTACAGCTTCAGGAAGATGAGAATGAACTTGCTGTTTGGGTGATGCTGGATACGTTGGATTCCGAACAACCTGCTCTAGCACGAGAGGATTATAGTCGTCTTTATCATGCCGTGGAAGAGGATTACATGGATATCGCTTCCAGAAAGAAACGTCAGGAGAAAATCAGGGAGAATGAATATTTTAATGCCTTGCAGATTAAGTTCGCCTATGCGGTTACTTGCCATAAGGCACAAGGTGGACAATGGGATGCCGTGTTTATTGATCCAGGGTGGGTGGAGGATTCTGCTTATGATGATGAGTATTGGCGTTGGCTCTATACAGCTTTTACCCGAGCCCGCCATCGTCTCTATCTTGTGAATTTTAAGGATGAATTCTTTATGGCTGAATGATGTTATTTAGTAGCATCGTGGCATAAGGAGAGGTTGTGCGGAAATTACCCTTCCGGGCTAGTACTTTTTATGATACAGCCCGGAAGGGTAAATGAAATATTGTTTTTTAAGCTATGCCTAGATCGCTGATGATTGCATCAATACGAGCGTTAGCTTCCTGTTGTGCCTGGTGAAAATCGTCTGGTTGTTGCATTTTGGCACGGGCTTCAAAGTAGAATTTGATCTTAGGCTCTGTGCCTGAAGGACGAACAGAAATTTTACTCCCATCAGCGAGGAAGAATTGGAGAACATCGCTTGTCGTTTCGAAGGGCAGATGTTTTTTTATTCCAGATGGAATGTCCGTGGCCTCGAGAGTAAGATAGTCCTTCTTCAGAATCACGGGAGAGCCAGCGATAGTCGCTGGGGTATCGTGCCGGAAGCGTTGCATCATGGCTTTGATTTCCTCTGCGCCGGAGAGACCTTTACGTACGATATAAATCATGCGTTCTTGTGAGAATCCATATTTTGCATAGATTTCTTTTAGATATTCAAATGGTGTTTTACCTTGGACCTTGAGCCATGCCGTAATTTCGGCCATGAGACTGGCGGCAGATACTCCGTCTTTGTCCCGGGTAAAGGCTCCCGGCATGTAGCCGAAGGATTCTTCTCCTCCACCGATGAATTTTTCACCTCCCTGTTCCCGCACGACAGCCGCAATCCATTTGAACCCGGTGTAAACATCATAGCAAGTGATCCCGTTTGCCTCGGCGATATTTTTGATCATTTCAGTGGTTACAATTGTTTTGACCATGTATTCGCCACCACGGAGTAGACCTAGTTCCTTGCGGCGTTGGATGATGTATTCGGTGTAGATGAGATTTGTTTGATTACCGTTCAGTAGCGTCCATTCGCCTTGATCGTCTTTAACGGCAATTCCGATGCGGTCGCCGTCGGGGTCGCATGCCATAGCGAGGTCTGCGTTAATTTCCCGGGCGAGGTCAGTTGCCATTTTGAATGCCGCGGGTTCCTCCGGGTTGGCAGATGCCACGGTTGGAAAGTCTCCATCTGGAATACTTTGTTCGGGTACAGGGTATACCTGAGTAAACCCCCAGTTTCGTAAAGATTCCGGAACGAGTTTATATGTGGTCCCATGTAAAGGAGTGAAGACGATCTTTAGTTCCCGGGCCTTTTGGATAGCTTCAGGTGAGAGACTGAGCGTTTTTACTTTTGCCAGATATTTTTTGTCAAAATCTTCCCCGAGAAGCGTGATCCGTTCTGAAACTTTATTGAAAAGGATATCTGATACCTTTACTTTCTTAACCTCGTTGATGACATTTTTGTCATGTGGGGGCACAAGTTGGGATCCGTCGTCCCAATATGCTTTATAACCATTGTATTCTTTCGGATTATGTGAAGCTGTAATGATGACACCTCCCTTGCAACCCAGTTCCCGAATGGCAAAACTCATTTCTGGGGTGGGACGAAGTTCTTCAAACAGATAGACATGAATGCCGTTCGCGGAGAATATGGCTGCGGCTGTTTCCGCGAAAAGTCGGGAATTATGGCGGCAATCATGACCGATGCATACGGATTTTTCTCCATCGGGGAATACTTGATTTATGTAGTTTGCAAACCCTTGGGTCGCTGCTCCCACGGTATAGATATTCATGCGGTTTGTTCCTATACCCATGATGCCGCGTAAACCACCGGTTCCGAATTCCAGATCATTGTAGAAGGATTCAATGAGTTCCGTTGAATCCTCGGCTTGTAATAAGCGTTCTACCTCGTCTCTGGTCGTTTTATCGTAGGCAGGGTTTAACCACCCCTTTGCTTTTTCTTTTGCAATATTCAGTATTTCTGTTGTTTCCATATTTAATGGTTTTGATGATACAACAAAGTTATAATGTTTTGGGAGATAATTTTTCTTTTTGGAAGAAAGATTTCGTGAATTTTGCCCCTTGGGTTATAAAAATAAAAAGGCGCATTCCGAAGAGAATGCGCCTTTCATAAAGCTGTTTAGAATTACATTCTTTTTTCTTTAATCTTAGCCTTCTTACCAGTAAGATCACGGAAGTAATAAATTCTGGCACGGCGTACAACACCACGACGGTCAACAGTAATTGATTGGATGTAAGGAGAATTGAACGGGAAAATACGTTCTACGCCAACATTTCCAGACATTTTTCTTACCGTGAAAGTTTTGGTGGTGCCTGTTCCTTTGATTTGGATAACGATACCCTTGAATATCTGGATACGTTCTTTGTTACCTTCTACGATTTTGTAGTGAACACTGATGGTATCTCCAGATTTGAATTCCGGGATAACGGGGGCATCTTCTTTCAAGAATGCTTGTTCTGCAATTTTAATTAAGTCCATTTTTCTTTGAGCTTTAATCTGTTACTTCTCGAACGCAGTATTACGACATCTGTCTTTCATGTAAGAGACTACGTACGTTTTAAATTCGGGTTGCAAATATATCAAATGTAAATTATAAATGGTAATGATTTGGCAATTATTTTACTACTTCTAATTTGTTTCCCGTTTGTTCGATAAGCATGCGTAAGAACCACTCCGGCAGGGCAGGCTGTTCAACCTTGGGATTTTGTTCTCCCGGGATAGCGGTTTTCATGTTACCGTCCATGTATTTGCAGAACAGATAACCGTAGAAGTCTCTCCATTGAGCAACGAGGTCATTACCCGTGTTGCAGGAGAAGTCGGTAAGGAATGCTACGGCTTTTTCTTTGTTTTCAGCCAACAGGTTTTGAGCTCCATTATCTACAGCTTTTACGAATTCCGTGTATTGGGTTTCTAATGCTTTCTGTTTAGCTCGTACTTCGGGGTGGATAAGATTGTAACGTGTGTAAGCAAAATTAGTTACCTGATTAAATACCCAGAAAGCAGCTTCATTCGTGAATTTCATCATGCTTCCATTGCCTTTCGCGAAAGCGTGCGGTACTCTTGTTGAACTCGTGTACATGGGGAAATAAACGGTGCTGGCTGCATCATCTACACCAAACCAGATAATACCTCCGATTTCATTAGGTAACCAGCTACGGCATTGGGCAACAAACGAGAAACCTGTTTGTTGAGTTGCTGTGGCACGTTCATGAACATATTCTTTCCCGTCTACGGTAAAGCCCATAGGTCTCCATCTGTATGGACAAGCGTACGGACCGGCTCCCAAGTCTTTTGTCATATCCAATTCCGTGCCTTCAAGGTGATCACGCATGAAGTCCATAACTTGTAGAATGTCTACTTTTTCATCTGGTTTAATCCATAGAGGCATGCGGTTGGTTGCGTATCCTTTTTCATCGTATTTAATATCCCGTCCTGAAGCGTATCCAAAATATTGTTGCATATCTTGATTTACGCTTTTGAAAAATGACCATACCCGGATTTCACATCCGCGGGCTCCGCTGAAATTTACAGGATTATACGTGTCCGAGAAACTGAAATCTTTGTTTTTCCCGTCCTTTGGATAGAATCCTTTTTCTTTGGCAAAAGAGATTACGTCTTTGGAATATACAGTTGTTATTTCCGGATTGAATATTTTTTTTATGTTGTCGGATGAGATTGAGTTTTTACCTTCTAACGGGAAGGTCGTGATACGGGCCTGGTTAGCGTGACCGCTTACATATCCATCAGGAACCATGCGGGCAACCCATACAGCCCCTTTTTCTCCTTCTCCTTTCCCGATAGCTTCAAGAATCCAAACTTCGTTGGGGTCAACGATTGAGAAAGATTCTCCCGAACTGGCATAGCCGTAATTCTCGAATAGTTGGGTCATAATAACGATAGCCTCTCTGGCCGTTTTAGCTCTTTGAAGGGTAATATAAATAGCGCTCCCGTAGTCGATAATGGCTCCGCTTTGAGTTGCTAATTCTTCCCGTCCGCCATAAGTACTTTCGGCTATTGCCAATTGGTGCTCATTCATGTTACCGATTACATTATACGTGTGGGCTACTTGAGGAATTTGTCCCAGGTATTTACCGGTGTCCCATTCATAAACATCAAGCATGCTTCCCTCTGGCCAATCAGCCGCGGGCCAGTGATACAATTCCCCGTATAAGGTATGGGAGTCTGCGGCATAAGTTACCATGGTGGAACCATCTTTGGTCGCTCCTTTCGTGAAAAGGAAATTCGTGCAGGCCATCGAATAGAAGGTGGTGCACGTTAAAACACTCGTGATCAATAAACGTAGTTTCCTCATATTGTTTGATATTTAATTCTATATATTAACGAATTCTGTCGTAAGATCTTATTAATTGAATGTCTTTCAGCACTCCTCGTAATGCCAGATAACCGAGAATGGCGGAAATCACGGGTAAGATAAAACCAATCTTGTACATGATGCTGATTTCGGCGTCATTGGCAAAACGGTTGAGGTCGTACCACATGAGGGCAAAAAAGAATAGACATAGAATGATTTCAATAAGACACAAGCGTACCTGCCATCTTCTCCTTTTATATAGGAATATGGTTATAAATGGAATGAGAATAGCGATAATGTTTATGCTTAAAAGTGTCCAATAATATACCTTTAATGGCGGTTGCCCTTCTATTTGTATTACCCCGTAGCTATAAAATTCAAATATTCCTCCTGCCGGAACGATTAATTGGGCAATAGGGGTACATAGAGGAAGAATCATTAAAATCGTAATTATAAAAAGATAGACGGATTGTATTCTCTGTATCATGGTTGTTTAATTTATAAGGGTATTTAAGGTGTATTCTATTAATTGTTTCATGTGTGCGTGATAATCGGGATTGGCTTCGCCTGTTTGCCGATTGGCGATGACAAGGCAAATCGTTGTTGCCTGATGTCCCATTAAAGCTGCTAATCCTGCTATGGGAGCACTTTCCATTTCATAGTTAATCAAGGGAAGATCTCCATGCTTGAACGTGTTTATTCTTGCATTCACGTTCGGCATTTCGATGGGCAAACGTAAAACTCTGCCTTGTGGCCCATAGAATCCTGGTGCTGTAAGTGTTATCCCTTTAACCGTGATACCTGGTTTGTGCAATTTGCCAACTAGTTCTTCAGAGGCTCTTACTGCATAAGGTCGGGCAGTTTTGTTGGTCCATTGGCAGTGTTGGATGAATGCCTCTTCCATGGCCACGTCGCATACTCGTTCGTGATCCTTGTAAAAGCGCAATACCCCGTCAATACCGATGCTGGCGGCGGATATGACAAATGAATTAACAGGGACCTCTGCCTGTACGGAGCCGCAAGTGCCGATACGAATAATTTGCAGACTCTTGTGCTCTGAATTGATTTGTTTGCTTTTTAAATTGATATTGGCAAGTGCATCTAATTCGTTTAAAACGATATCGATGTTGTCAGGACCAATTCCCGTGGAGATAATAGAGATCCGTTCTTTATGATAACGTCCCGTGATTGTGTGGAACTCTCTGTTTTCTCGTTCAATTTCGATTGAGTCCAAGTGGGAGGCGACTGTATTCACTCGTCCGGGGTCTCCGACCAGTATGATTTTAGAAGCGAGTTCTTCCGGGGTTAGATGTAGGTGGAAGATTGACCCGTCGTCGTTGGTGATTAATTCAGATGTCTTTATTGTTTCCATTTTCTGAATGATCAAAATGATAAGTGGTTGATTTTTATGGATAAAGAATGAATAATGGTAAACTTTGTTACTTCTGGCATGTTATCCTATGACAAAGACCTCCCTAGAGGAGGTCTTTATAGTTTATTTCGCGTAATTGATGGCTCTTGTTTCTCGAATTACGGTTACTTTCACTTGTCCAGGATACGTCATTTCATCCTGTATCTTCTTGGCTATCTCGTAGGATATCTTTTCTGCCTCCGCATCGGATACTTTCTCACTTCCAACAACCACTCTTAATTCTCGTCCGGCCTGGATGGCATAGGTTTTAACAACTCCATTGTATGATAGTGCTAAATCTTCCATTTCCTTCAAGCGTTTGATATAGGATTCAACCACTTCGCGTCTAGCTCCGGGACGTGCTCCTGAAATGGCATCACATGCTTGAACGATGGGGGCCAGTAATGTTGTCATTTCAATTTCCTCGTGGTGAGCTCCGATAGCATTACAGATATCCGGTTTTTCCTTGTACTTTTCGGCCAATCGCATACCCAGTATTGCGTGTGGTAATTCCGGCTCATCGTCGGGTACTTTACCGATATCGTGTAAAAGTCCTGCTCGTTTTGCCTTCTTGACGTTTAAGCCCAGTTCTGCCGCCATAATCGCGCATAGATTGGCTGTTTCGCGGGCATGCTGCAGCAGGTTTTGTCCATATGAAGAACGATATTTCATTTTTCCCACTAACCGGATTAATTCTGGATGCAAGCCATGTATTCCCAGGTCAATGGTCGTGCGTTTCCCTGTTTCGATGATTTCCTCTTCAACCTGTTTTTTCACTTTATTTACCACTTCTTCAATACGGGCGGGGTGGATACGTCCGTCAGTTACAAGCTGATGCAATGAGAGTCTCGCGATTTCCCGACGAACCGGGTCGAATCCTGACAATACAATTGCTTCCGGGGTATCATCAACAATGATTTCAACTCCCGTGGCTGCTTCCAATGCCCGAATGTTCCGTCCTTCTCTACCGATAATTCTTCCTTTGATTTCATCAGAATCGATATGGAAGATGGAAACGGCATTTTCCGTGGCGGTTTCCGTGGCAACACGTTGAATGGTTTTTACCACAATCTTTTTGGCTTCCATGTTGGCGGTCATCTTGGCCTCCTCCATGATTTCATTCACGTACGACATGGCCTCGGTTTCTGCCTCTTCTTTTAAGGAATTGATTAACTTTTCCTTAGCCTGGTCTGCAGACATGCCGGATATCGTCTCTAATTGCTCAATCTGTTGTTTCTTCAACTTCTCCAGTTCAAGATGCTTTTTCTCCCATAATTCTTTTTGTGAGTTCAATTGTTCCAATTGATTTTCTGCATCCTTGGTTTTTCGTTGACATTCCTCCATTTTCCGGCCGAGTTCTGCGTCTTTTTGTTTTAATTTATTTTCGGCCAAAAGGATTTTATTGTTGCGGGCATTCACTTGTTTTTCATGCTCAGCTTTTATTTGTAAGAATTTTTCTTTTGCCTGCAGGATTTTATCCTTCTTTATGACTTCCGCTTCGGCTTCGGCTTCTTTGATGATATTTTTGCTGCGATATTTCAAGGTTAGTGTTATCATAAAATAACCGATAGCAATACCTATCAATAAGGCAATGACACATAGAATTATTATAGTTGTGTAACTCATAATTAGTTTTGTTTTATATATTATAAATAAGTAATTTCCAATAAAAAACCCGCATTATTCCTTGTTAAAACCCCTGTTAGACATGGGTAGAGCTGCCGTCAGATTCAAACTTCCACCGTCCCCGAAGGAAACCCTGTAAAGGGTTGAGGCCTGTTTTCGGCTAACAAAGCTTCACTCTAATTGTTTTAGTGTTGAGTTTTCCACTTAATTCGAAATAATGCGGGTATATCTATTTCTAATTCAAAGAACGCTTTTTATTTTACTCTTTCGTGACCAGTTCAATCTGTCTGCTCAATTTCTCAATCTCTTCCAACACTGGCCCTACATCATTTTGTTTTTCCAGTTCCAGCAACTTTACCGTGTTTTCCATGGCAACTGTTACTAGAAAAGTGATGGGATCAACTTGTGAGTATCTCCCTTTGTATTTCATAATCCGACTATTAATCAACTTGGCCGCATCCCGGTACACCTCTTCCTTCTCGGGCTGAATGGGAAAGGATAGTTTTATCCCTGCGATCGTGAGACTAATAGATAGTTCGTCATCCATATTAATTATTTAAAAGAGCAATGCATTTGTCAATCTCCCGCACCAGCCGATTTATTTTGTTTTTCGCGTCTGCACTGTATTCTCCCTCGGAAAAACCTTTCGCGGCTTTCAATGTCTTGATCTTATCTTTTAATTCTCTGTTCTCATGTTTCACTTCCTCGAGTTTTGCCCTCACAACCTTGTTTTCGTCTTGTAATGCTCGATTCCGCTCCAATGAGGTTATATATTGTGTTATTAAATGTTCAACCTTCTTTTTTAACTCGTCAATAACCGTGTTTTTGTCTGTCAACATATCTTGTATGTTTGTACTGCGAAGGTATGAATAAAATCTTGAAAAAAGAAGAATATTCCTGTTTTTTTAGCTTGGTCGAATAATGAATATTGTAACTTCTTCATAACTATACCACATAGTCTTCTTTGGAACGGTTCAGGAACGGTTCAGGAACGGTTCACCATGCAGAAATCCCCGATGATGAATGGTCGTGGAGGTGCTGGAAAATTCTCGTGAGGATGATGGGGAGGTGAATTTTGGGGGA
Source organism: uncultured Butyricimonas sp. (assembly GCA_944321845.1). Classification (GTDB taxonomy): domain Bacteria; phylum Bacteroidota; class Bacteroidia; order Bacteroidales; family Marinifilaceae; genus CALUMT01. The sequence goes on along the minus strand of CALUMT010000020.1, from coordinate 89,786 downwards.
AGTTGAGGTGAGTAGTATAGACTTTTTCATATCTTTGTCGCTGATTAATGTAATGTGTATAGAAACCAGGAAATGTGATGACAGTAGAGGAAATTAGGCAGATGGCCAAAAGTGGCCGAAGACAAGAGGCTATTGATATTTTGTCTCGAATGTTGGATGAGGGGGGAGGAAATAGAGAAGAGGTTTTGTTGGAATTGGGTGTGTTATATAATAGTATGGCAGACACGACCAAGGCTTTGAATTGCTTGAATGAAGTGCTGCGAATAAACCCGGAAAACACCAAGGCTCGCACCTATGTGCAGATGATAAACGGGATTTTGAATTATTATTGTAAGGACTTGCTGAACCCGTGAATCCGCGGGTTCGTTTGGAAAATATGTGAAATGTCGGCAGGGATTTTTTTTATTCAATAAATTGCTCTATCTTTGCCGTTCAATAGTAATTTAATTAATCATGCAAAAACGCTTGAAAGGGGGTGACAATTATTTTTGAGATAGAGTGAAAGAATGTGCTTAAATCATAGAAATCTTATGTGTCTTGAAGTATATTGTTTTTATTAAAATTAAAAATCTAGAATCATGATAATTGTACCATTAAAAGAAGGCGAGAATATAGAGAGAGCCTTGAAAAAATTTAAAAGAAAATTTGAGAAAACAGGCGTTATTAAAGAATTGAGAGATCGTCAAGCTTTCACCAAGCCATCCGTGAAAAACAGAATGGCTCGCATGAAGGCTATCTATCGTCAATCTTTGCTTCAGGCAGAAGAATAACATTTGCGGAGTAAATTTAGCCCATCGGTAATGAATGTGTCGTGTAGATGAATTTGCAGATTATCTGTTGAAAGAGCGGCAGTATTCAAAGCATACTGTTATCGCCTACGTGGTAGATGTGCGGCAGTTCTGTGAATTTTGTAAAATAGGGGGGGATGATGTGGAGTTGGCGAAAATCACGATAAAAGATGTCCGGGCATGGTTGGCGATGGAGATGCGGGCGAAGAGGGGTGGAGAGTCGGGCCTTAGTGCGGCGTCTGGAAAACGCAAGTTGAGTAGTTTGAGAGCGTTCTTTCGATTTTTGGAAAAAAAAGGTGTTGTCGAGAATAACCCGGTGGAAAACCTGACAGGACCAAAAGTGAACAAGCGTTTGCCTGTCTTTGTGCGGGAGGATGTGATGGGAGACGTCCTGGAGGAGATGGAAGGTGTAGGTGGTTTCTCCGGATTAAGGGATAGGTTGATCATCTTGCTTATCTACGAGACGGGAGTGCGTCGCTCCGAATTGTTGGGGTTGAGGGTTCGAGATTTTGATTTTCATCGCTCTTGCCTGCGCGTGTTGGGTAAGGGAGATAAGGAACGGGAAATCCCGATGCTGAGAGAGTTGGCGCAGGAGGTGCAGGTTTATTTGGAGATGCGAGAGGAGTTGGTGGGAGGACAGCACGACATTTTTTTTGTGACAGATAAGGGACGACCGATTTACGGGCAGTTCGTGTACCGTTTGGTGCGAAAGGTGCTGGCAGATGATGTCAGTCTGGAGCGAAGGAGTCCACACGTGTTGCGTCATACATTCGCCACGCACTTGTTGAATAATGGTGCGTCGATTGAAGGGATAAAGGACTTGCTGGGGCATGCCAGCGTGGGTACAACCCAGGTGTACGCGCATAACACGGTGGAGAGGATGAAGAAAATTTTTAACCAAGCTCACCCCAGAGCCTAAATTATAGGAGGAAATATTATGGAAATTAGAATTAATCCTGTTGGTTTTTCAGTGAATCCGGTGTTGGAAGAATTCATTAACAAGAAATTCTCTAAACTGGAAAAATATCATGATGGTATAATGGCTATCAATGTTACCTTGAAGCTGGAGAAGGATGATAATCTCGAAAATAAGATGACGGAAGTGCACGTGGACGTGAAAGGGCAGGATGTTTTTGCCAAGAAGAACGCGAAAACTTTCGAGGAAACGGTGGATGAGCTTTATGATGTGTTGAAAAGACAACTTGTAAAAGCTAAAGAGAAAAGAGAAAACTAAGAAAAATATTCTCATTTCTTGTGAGATATATTTTTAAATTTGTACATTTGCAAGCCGAAAAGGCAGGGATTCCGTGCTGTTGATTTGGTAAGTCATTGAGAGGCATGGGGTTTGCTTGTGAATATATAGGCTTTGTGATAAATTGTTTAATGATAAAATTGTTTTAGTATTATGGCAAAAGAACATTTTGACCGATCCAAACCACACGTAAATATCGGAACTATTGGTCACGTTGACCACGGTAAAACTACTTTGACTGCAGCTATCACGACTGTGTTGGCAAAAAAAGGTCTTTCTGAGTTACGTTCTTTCGATTCTATCGATAACGCTCCGGAAGAAAAGGAAAGAGGTATTACTATCAATACTTCACACGTAGAGTATCAGACTGCAACTCGTCACTATGCACACGTTGACTGCCCGGGGCACGCCGACTACGTGAAGAACATGGTTACTGGTGCTGCTCAGATGGACGGTGCTATTTTGGTTGTTGCCGCTACTGATGGTCCGATGCCTCAGACTCGTGAGCACATCTTGTTGGCTCGTCAGGTAAACGTTCCGAGAATCGTTGTGTTCTTGAACAAGGTGGATATGGTTGATGACCCAGAGATGTTGGAGTTGGTTGAGATGGAAGTACGTGAGTTGTTGTCATTCTACGGATATGATGGTGACAATACTCCTATTATCTTGGGTTCTGCTCTTGGTGCATTGAACGGAGAGCCGAAATGGGAAGAGAAGGTTATGGAGTTGATGGATGCTGTTGATAATTGGATCGAGCTTCCGCAACGTGCAAAAGATAAACCGTTCTTGATGCCTGTTGAAGACGTGTTCTCTATTACCGGTCGTGGTACTGTTGCTACTGGTCGTATCGAGACAGGTTGTGTTCATGTAGGTGACGAGTTGGAAATTATCGGTTTGGGTGCAGACGGTAAGAAGACTGTATGTACCGGAGTTGAGATGTTCCGTAAGATCCTGGATGACGGAGAGGCTGGTGATAACGTTGGTTTGTTGCTTCGTGGTATCGATAAGAACGAAATCAAACGTGGTATGGTATTGGCAAAACCGGGTTCTGTTAAACCGCATGCTAAATTCAAGGCTGAGGTTTATATCTTGAAGAAAGAAGAAGGTGGTCGTCATACTCCGTTCCACAACAGATACAGACCTCAGTTCTATATCCGTACTTTGGACGTTACCGGAGAGATCACTTTGCCGGAAGGACGTGAGATGGTAATGCCGGGAGATAACTTGACTATTACCGTTGAATTGATCAACCCGGTAGCTTGTGACAAGGGTCTTCGTTTCGCTATCCGTGAGGGTGGTAGAACCGTTGGTGCCGGTCAGATTACTGAAATCTTAGACTAAATCTATACGAGAGTTGGCTTCGGCCAACTCTTCATACGGGAGTGGCTCAGTTGGTAGAGCATCGGTCTCCAAAACCGAGGGTCGGGAGTTCGAACCTCTCCTCCCGTGCAATTAAATGATATACAAATGAAGATTAAAAGCTATCTTGCTGACGTTTATAACGAGTTGGTGAATAAAGTAACTTGGCCTACATGGTCTGAACTCCAAAGTAGTGCAACTATCGTAATGATTGCTTCCGTCATTATCGCTCTTTGTATTTTCGCGATGGATTTTTCGTTCAGACACATTATGACCGGTATATATAATTTGTTTTATTAATAATCTTGGGAGGTCTGATACATGGCTGAAATTAAGAAAAGATGGTATGTGCTTCGTACTGTTGGCGGTAAGGAGAAGAAGGTGAAGGAGTACATTGAGAGTGAAATCGCCAGTTTAGGGCTTCAAGATTATGTTTCTCAAGTCCTTGTCCCTGTAGAGAAGGTCTATCAGGTACGGAACGGGAAAAAGTATAGCAGTGAGCGAAACCTTTACCCGGGATACGTGCTGATAGAGGCTGCTTTAGTTGGAGAAATCCCTCACATGCTTCGTGATATCACGAACGTGATTGGCTTCCTGGGGGAAACCAAGGGAGGCGACCCCGTACCGATGCGTCAGGCAGAGGTGAATCGGATTCTTGGTGCGGTGGATGAGCTTGCGGAACAGCCAGAAGAAATAAGTGTTCCTTATTTCGTGGGCGAGTCGGTAAAAGTTACCGATGGACCTTTTAATGGATTTGCCGGCGTGATAGAGGAGGTGAATTCTGAAAAGAAGCGTTTGAAAGTTATTGTAAAGATTTTTGGACGTAAGACACCCCTTGAATTAAGTTTCATGCAGGTAGAGAAAGAATAAAATAATTAGATTTAGAGACTATCATGGCAAAACAAGTTGAAGCTTTAATTAAGCTACAAATTAAGGCCGGAGCAGCTAATCCTTCTCCTCCAGTCGGACCCGCGTTAGGTTCCAAGGGAGTAAACATCATGGACTTCTGTAAGCAATTTAATGCCAGAACCCAGGATCAAGCAGGAAAAATTATTCCGGTAATTATTCAGGTGTATGGTGATAAGTCTTTTGATTTTATCACGAAACAACCGCCTGTTGCTGTTCAGCTTTTGGAAGTGGCCAAACTTAAATCAGGATCTGCAGAGCCTAACCGTAAGAAAGTGGCTTCTATCACTTGGGATCAAGTGAAGACTATTGCAGAAACGAAGATGAAAGATTTGAATGCTTTTGAAATCGAGAAGGCAATGAGTATGGTGGCCGGTACGGCTAGAAGTATGGGTATAACCGTAAGTGGTGAAAGACCTTTTTAATGAACTTGTAACACTTCAAACGTAATGAGTAAACTGACAAAAAATAAAAAATTAGCTTTGGCGAAGATCGAAGATGGAAAAGTTTATTCTATCGACGAGGCTGCACAGCTTGTGAAAGAGATTACTTTCACGAAGTTCGATGCGTCAGTTGACCTAGACGTTCGACTGGGAGTGGATCCGCGTAAAGCTAATCAGATGGTGCGCGGCGTTTGTACCTTACCTCACGGTACCGGTAAACAAGTAAGAGTTTTGGTTTTGTGTACACCGGATAAGGTGGAAGAGGCTAAAGCTGCTGGTGCTGATTACGTGGGCTTGGATGAATATATCGAGAAATTGAAAGGTGGTTGGACCGATATCGATATTATTATTACAATGCCTTCTGTGATGGGTAAAGTAGGTGCTCTTGGTAGAATTTTGGGTCCCCGTGGATTGATGCCAAACCCCAAAAGCGGTACTGTCACGATGGAAATCGGTAAAGCTGTGACTGAGGTTAAACAAGGTAAAATCGACTTTAAGGTGGACAAATTTGGTATTGTTCATACCTCTATAGGTAAAGTTTCTTTTGATGCGGTAAAGATTTTGGAGAATGCACGTGAATTCTTGAACGTGATCAATAAATTGAAACCGTCTTCAGCTAAGGGAACTTACATTAAGAGTGTATACTTGTCCAGTACGATGAGTCCAGGTCTTCAAGTAGATTTAAAGTCATTGCTTGATTAATTTTAATCTAAAAGGGCTTTAGTGTATGAAAAAGGAAGATAAGAAAATCGTGATAGAAAACTTAACAGAGCAAGTTAACAAGTATAAGCATTTATATGTTAGTGATATCGAGGGTCTCGATGCAGCTGATTCTCAGGCTTTGCGTAGAGCTTGTTTCGATGCTAATATTAAGCTTATACAGGTTAAGAACACTTTGTTAAAGAAGGCTTTAGAGCATGCTGAAGGGAATTACGAGGAGTTGTTTTCAGTTTTGAAGGGGAATACCGCAATCATGTTGTGTGATACGGGTAATGCTCCTGCTAAATTGATCAAGCAATTCCGGGAATCAAAAGATAAGCCTGTCTTTAAAGCGGCTTTTGTTGAGGAATGCACTTATATAGGTGAAGACCAACTTGAAGCGTTGATTAGTATTAAGTCTAAGGAGGAGTTGATTGCAGATATTATCGCAATGTTGCAATCTCCGATGCAGAATGTTATTTCAGCTTTGCAGTCTGGACAGAATACTATTGCTGGTGTTGTAAAAACACTTTCAGAAAAAGAATAAATAAAGTAAATAAACAATTTAATATTAATAGAAATGGCAGATTTAAAACAACTTGCAGAAGAGCTAGTAAACCTTACCGTGAAGGATGTAAAAGAATTAGCTGATATTTTAAAGAATGAGTATGGAATCGAACCGGCAGCCGCTGCTGTAGCTGTAGCTGCTCCTGCTGCTGGTGCTGCTGGCGCTGCTGCTGCAGAGCAAACAGAATTCGATGTTATTTTGAAATCAGCTGGTGCTGCTAAATTGGCAATTGTTAAGTTGGTTAAAGAGTTGACAGGCCTTGGATTGAAGGAAGCTAAGGAATTAGTTGACAAAGCTCCTGCTCCATTGAAAGAAAAAGTTTCTAAAGAAGAAGCTAATACTCTTAAAGCACAATTAGAAGAGGCTGGAGCTGAGGTTGAACTTAAATAAAAATTAAAACCACGAGGTTTTAAAGGTTTAGAGTCGTGTTTGACTCTAAACCGTTTTGTTGTTATGATTGTTTAGGTTCAAAAATAATAATAGATGTCTTCATATAATTCAAACAATAGAATAAGCTTTGCATCGACAAAAAATCAGTTGCCATATCCTGATTTTTTAGAGATTCAATTGAAGTCTTTCAAAGACTTTTTTCAATTAGGTACTACGCCTGAGAACCGGAAGAATGAAGGACTTTATACGGTTTTCAAGGAAAATTTCCCGATAACAGATACGCGGAATAATTTTGTTTTGGAGTTTTTGGATTATTTTATTGATCCCCCTCGTTATACGATTGAAGAATGTTTGGCACAAGGATTAACGTACGGGGCTCCTTTAAAAGCAAAACTTAAGTTGTATTGTACAGACCCGGAGCATGAGGATTTTGATACCGTGGTGGAAGATGTGTATTTGGGTAATGTGCCATATATGACTCCGAAAGGAACTTTCGTGATCAATGGGGCAGAGCGTGTGATTGTTTCTCAGTTGCACAGATCTCCAGGTGTGTTTTTTGGACAGAGTATTCACGCGAATGGGACTAAGCTTTATTCTGCCAGAATTATACCTTTTAAGGGTTCATGGATCGAATTCGCTACAGACATTAATAATGTGATGTATGCTTACATCGATCGTAAGAAGAAATTACCTGTAACAACTCTTTTAAGGGCAATCGGTTTTGAGACGGATAAGGATATTCTTGAAATCTTTGGATTGGCAGATGAGGTGAATGTTTCCCGCACGGGATTGAAGAAAGTTATTGGCAGACGGTTGGCTGCGCGTGTTTTGAAATCGTGGGTCGAGGATTTCGTAGATGAGGATACTGGTGAAGTTGTTTCTATTGAACGTAACGAGATTATTGTAGACAGAGAGACGGTTTTGGAACCTGAGCACATTGATGCAATCGTGGAGTCTGGTGCAAAGACCATTTTGCTTCACAAGGAAATACAGAATCTCGCAGATTATGCGATAATATATAATACCCTGCAGAAAGACCCCTGTAACTCAGAGAAGGAAGCGGTTATGCATATTTATAGGCAATTGCGTAGTTCGGAGCCACCTGACGAGGCAACGGCCCGTGACGTGATCGACAAATTGTTCTTCTCGGATAAGCGTTACGACTTGGGTGATGTAGGACGATATAAATTGAACAAGAAATTGAATCTTTCGACAGATCCGGATATCCGGGTTTTAACGAAGGAGGATATTATCGAGATTATCAAGTATTTGATCCGTTTGTTAAATGCAAAGACGGATGTTGATGATATTGACCATTTGAGTAACCGTCGTGTTCGCACTGTCGGTGAACAATTATATAACCAATTTGGGGTAGGTTTGGCCCGTATGGCCCGTACAATTCGTGAACGAATGAACGTGCGGGATAACGAGGTGTTTACCCCAGTCGATTTGATTAATTCCAAGATTTTGTCTTCGGTAATTAATTCATTCTTCGGGACAAACGCATTGTCTCAGTTTATGGACCAGACGAATCCTTTGGCTGAGATTACGCACAAAAGACGTATGTCTGCCTTAGGACCTGGTGGTTTGTCGAGAGACCGTGCCGGATTCGAGGTACGTGACGTGCATTACACGCACTATGGACGTTTGTGTCCTATCGAGACTCCTGAAGGACCGAATATCGGATTGATTTCTTCGCTTTGCGTGTACGCAAAGATCAATGATTTAGGTTTTATCGAGACCCCGTATCGGAAAGTGAATAATGGGGTGGTTGATTTAAGCCCGGAAGGTATTCGTTATTATTCTGCGGAAGAGGAAGAAGACTTGGTGATAGCCCAGGCAAGTTCTCCAATGGATGATGAGGGACATTTTACTTCCAAATGGATTAAGGCCCGTAAGGATGCAGACTTCCCGTTGGCAGCAGGAGAGGAGATTGACATGATTGATGTGGCTCCGAACCAGATTGCTTCAATCGCAGCTTCTTTGATCCCGTTCTTGGAGCATGATGATGCTAACCGTGCATTGATGGGATCTAACATGATGCGTCAGGCTGTACCTATTATATCCCCGCAATCACCTATCGTGGGAACGGGATTGGAGGCTAATTTGATCAAGGATTCCAGAACGCAGGTTGTTGCAGAAGGAAGTGGGGTTGTCGATTATGTTGACGGACGTAAGATTGTCATCAAGTATGATCGGACGGAAGAGGAAGCTTTTGTTAGCTTTGATTCTGATATGAAGGAATATTATTTGCCGAAGTATCAGCGGACTAACCAAAGTACAACTATTACGTTGAAACCTATTGTAAAGAAAGGACAACGAGTAGAGGAAGGACAAATTCTTACGGAAGGTTATTCTTCTCAGAATGGAGAGTTGGCATTAGGACGTAATTTGAAAGTTGCATTCATGCCTTGGAAGGGGTATAATTACGAGGATGCAATCGTGATTTCTGAGAATATTGTTAGAAATGATATTTTTACGTCTGTACATGTTGACGAGTATTCCTTGGAAGTACGTGAAACCAAACGTGGTTTGGAGGAATTGACGGCCGATATCCCGAACGTAAGTGAGGATGCTACAAAGAATCTGGATGAGAACGGTATTATCTGTATCGGTGCTCGTGTTGAGCCGGGAGATATACTGATCGGAAAGATTACTCCTAAGGGAGAATCTGATCCTAGTCCGGAAGAGAAGTTGTTGCGTGCAATCTTCGGAGATAAGGCGGGTGATGTGAAGGATGCTTCTTTGAAGGCTTCTCCTTCGTTGAAGGGTGTTATTATTGACAAGAAATTGTACCAACGTACGATGGTTGATCGTAAGTCTAAAGCTGCCAGCAAAAATATTTTAGCAGAATTAGACGAGCAATTCCAGCGTCGTGTGGGAGATTTGACCTCTTTATTGATCGATAAGTTGTTCGAGTTAGTAAACGGTAAAACTTCTCAGGGCGTAAAGAATTATCTGAATGAAGATATCGTTCCCAAGGGAGTGAAATTCTCATACAAGATGCTTCAAAGCATGAATTTCTTGCAGATTAATCCGAACAAATGGACCACGGATAAGCAGAAGAATGACATGATTCGTGATTTGTTGCATAACTATACCATCAAATACAAGGAGATCGAAGGTCAGAATAAGCGGAAAAAATATAATGTTACCGTGGGAGATGAACTTCCGTCTGGTATAATCAAGATCGCTAAAGTTTACGTGGCCAAGAAACGTAAATTACAAATCGGTGATAAGATGGCAGGACGTCACGGTAATAAAGGTATTGTTTCCAGGGTTGTTCGCGTTGAGGATATGCCATTCCTGGAAGACGGTACTCCGGTAGACATTTGTTTGAATCCGTTAGGTGTGCCTTCACGTATGAATCTGGGACAGGTATTTGAAACTGTACTTGGTTGGGCCGGACAGAAATTGGGACTGAAATTCGCGACACCGATTTTTGATGGTGCATCCTTGGATGATATTAATAAATACACGGATGAAGCAGGTATACCAAGATTTGGAACGACCTATTTGTATGACGGAGGAACTGGAGAACGTTTTGACCAACCTGCAACTGTCGGTGTTATCTATATGCTGAAGTTAGGGCATATGGTTGATGATAAGATGCACGCTCGTTCTATTGGACCGTACTCGTTGATTACGCAGCAGCCTTTGGGTGGTAAAGCACAATTCGGAGGTCAGCGTTTCGGAGAGATGGAGGTTTGGGCTCTTGAGGCTTTCGGTGCGTCACATATATTGCAAGAGATATTGACCGTGAAGTCGGATGATGTGATGGGAAGAACGAAGACCTACGAGCATATCGTGAAGGGTGAACCTCTGCCAACACCGGGAATCCCAGAGTCATTTAACGTGTTGTTGCATGAGCTTCGGGGATTAGGGTTAAGTGTGAATCTATTATAATGGATAATTGTATATAAATATGGCCTTTAGAAAAGATACTAAAGTAAAAAATAATTTTACGAAGATTGCAATTGGATTAGCATCGCCAGAAGAGATTCTAGAGCGTTCGAGTGGTGCCGTTTTAAAGCCAGAGACTATAAATTATCGTACTTACAAACCGGAACGTGATGGTTTGTTTTGTGAACGTATTTTCGGGCCTGTAAAAGATTACGAATGTCATTGCGGTAAATACAAGCGGATTCGTTACAAAGGGATTGTTTGTGACCGTTGTGGTGTTGAAGTAACAGAGAAAAAAGTGCGTCGTGAACGTACGGGACATATTCAGTTGGTTGTTCCTGTCGCTCATATTTGGTATTTTAAATCTTTGCCTAATAAAATAGGTTATCTTTTGGGATTGCCATCTAAAAAGTTGGATGCCGTTATTTATTATGAAAGATATGTCGTCGTAAATCCTGGTATTATGGCGGAGTCTGGATTAAAGGTAATGGATTTTCTGACGGAAGAGGAATACTTGGATATTTTGGATAAACTTCCCACGGATAACCAATATTTGGATGACGATGATCCAAATAAGTTCATCGCTAAAATGGGTGCTGAAGCAATAGGCATGTTGTTGGAGCGTTTGAACTTGGATGATTTGTCTTACGAATTGAGAAATAAAGCAAACACGGAGACTTCTCAGCAGAGAAAGAATGAAGCCCTGAAGCGGTTGCAGGTGGTAGAAGCATTCCGTGAAAGTAAGGATATTAACAAGCCAGAATGGATGATCGTGAAGGTACTGTGCGTGATTCCGCCTGAATTGCGTCCATTGGTTCCTTTGGACGGAGGACGTTTTGCTACTTCTGACTTGAATGATTTGTATAGACGGGTAATCATAAGAAACAACCGTTTAAAGAGATTGATCGAGATTAAAGCTCCTGATGTGATATTGCGTAACGAGAAACGTATGTTACAGGAGGCTGTAGACTCTTTATTTGATAATTCTCGTAAAGCTAGCGCTGTAAAGATCGAGAATAATCGTCCGTTGAAATCATTATCCGATAGCTTGAAAGGTAAACAAGGACGTTTCCGGCAAAATTTGTTGGGTAAACGTGTTGACTATTCTGCCCGTTCGGTAATTGTTGTAGGACCGGATTTGAAAATGCACGAGTGCGGTTTGCCGAAGGATATGGCTGCGGAATTGTATATGCCTTTTATTATCCGGAAATTGATAGAACGCGGGATCGTGAAAACGGTGAAGAGTGCAAAGAAGATTGTCGATCGGAGAGATCCTGTGGTATGGGATATTCTGGAAAATGTATTGAAAGGGCATCCGGTGTTGTTGAACCGTGCCCCGACTTTGCACCGTTTAGGTATTCAGGCATTCCAGCCTAAATTGATAGAAGGAAAGGCTATCCGTTTGCACCCGTTGGCTTGTACTGGATTTAATGCGGACTTTGATGGTGACCAGATGGCTGTGCATTTGCCTTTGGGTAATGAGGCTATTTTGGAGGCTCAGATTTTAATGCTGTGTGCGCATAATATTCTAAATCCGGCTAATGGAGCTCCTATTACAGTGCCTTCTCAGGATATGGTACTTGGTTTGTACTATATTACCAAACCGAGAAAGGGTGTGAAAGGAGAGGGATTAAAATTCTATTCCCCGCAAGAGGTTATTATCGCTTTCAATGAAAGAGCGGTAGATTTGCATGCCGAGATCGAGGTGAAAATTGATGATGTTGATGATGCGGGAAATGCGATTCGGCATATGATTAAAACCACCGTGGGGCGTATTATATTGAACCAATATACTCCTAAGAATTTCCCTTATATAAATACGTTGATCACCAAGAAAGCGTTGCGTGATATTATCGGTGATGTGTTTAAGCGTTGTGGAGTAGATGTAACGGCTAAATTCTTGGATGATATTAAGGACTTGGGATATCGGAAGGCCTTTGAGGGAGGTTTGTCATTTAACCTGGGTGATGTAATCGTTCCGGAAAATAAACAGGAATTGTTGCAAGAAGGATTTGACCAGGTAGAAGAGGTGTTGGCTAATTATAACATGGGATTCATAACGAATAACGAACGTTATAACCAGATTATTGATATCTGGACTCATGTGAATGCTAATTTGACCAATACGTTGATGAAACAATTGGCTGCCGATGACCAAGGATTTAATTCTATCTACATGATGTTGGATTCTGGAGCTCGTGGTTCTAGAGAGCAGATTCGACAATTAGGTGGTATGCGTGGTTTGATGGCAAAACCTCAAAAATCAGGAGCTACTGGAGGACAGATTATTGAAAATCCGATTTTGGCGAATTTCAAGGAAGGTTTGTCTGTGTTGGAGTATTTCATTTCTACTCACGGTGCTCGTAAGGGTTTGGCCGATACGGCATTGAAAACGGCTGATGCCGGTTATTTGACTCGTCGTTTGGTGGATGTTGCTAATGATATCACCATTACAGAGGATGATTGTGGTACATTGAGAGGAATAACGATATCTGCAATAAAGAATAATGAAGAGGTTGTAGCTTCTTTATCAGAAAGAATATTGGGACGTGTTTCTGTTCATGATATCTATCATCCGAATACGGGAGAATTAATTGTTGCCTCAGGAGAGGAAATAACAGAAGAGATTGCAGATATTATAGAGAAATCTCCGATTGAACGTGTTGAGGTTCGTTCTGTTTTGACGTGTGAAGCTAAGAAAGGTGTTTGTGCAAAATGTTACGGACGTAACTTGGCAACAAGTCGAATGGTGGAGAAGGGAGAAGCTGTCGGTGTTATTGCAGCTCAATCAATTGGAGAGCCTGGTACTCAGTTGACGTTGAGAACATTCCACGTGGGAGGTACTGCCGGAAATATTTCTAGTGAGAATTCATTGAAGGCCAAATACGATGGTTACGTGGAATTTGAAGAATTGCGTTCTGTTGAACACATGTTGGATAATGGAACAACATGCGATGTGGTTGTTGGACGTTTGACGGAATTGCGTATTTTGGATAAGAATACGAATATTGTTTTGATTTCGCACGCGATCCCTTATGGAGCCAAATTGTTTGTCAAGGATGGACAAGAAATTGCGAAGGGGGATTTGTTATGCGAGTGGGACCCGTTCAATGCTCTAATTATTACAGAGTATGCTGGAACTGTCGCTTTGGAAAACTTGATAGAGGGTGAAACCTATAAAGAAGAGTCTGATGAAACGACAGGATTCCGGGAAATGATTATCATTGAGTTCCGTGACAAGATGAAAGCTCCGGCTTTGTGTATCCAGGATAAGGATGGTAATACCGTGAAGAGTTATAATCTACCTGTGGGGGCGCATATTACGGTAAAGGTCGGTGACCAGGTTACCGCGGGAAGTACGATTGCAAAGATTCCTAGAGCAGTAGGCAAGGCTGGTGATATCACCGGAGGTCTTCCTCGTGTGACTGAGTTGTTTGAAGCACGTAATCCGTCTAACCCGGCCGTTGTGTCTGAAATTGATGGAGAGGTTACTTATGGTAAGATCAAACGTGGTAACCGGGAAATCATTATTACTTCGAAAGCTGGAGAGGTGAAGAAGTATTTGGTATCCTTGTCTAAGCAGATTCTGGTGCAGGAGAATGATTATGTGCGTGCAGGAACCCCCTTGTCTGATGGTGCAATTACTCCAACGGATATCTTGAATATTGAAGGACCGATTAAGGTACAAGAGTATATCGTGAATGAGGTTCAAGATGTATACCGTATGCAGGGTGTAAAGATTAATGATAAACATTTTGAGATTATCGTGCACCAGATGATGCGTAAGGTATTGATTCAAGATGCTGGAGATACGCGTTTCTTGGAAAGCCAGGTTGTTGATAAGACTGAGTTCATGGAAGAGAATGATTCCATTTATGGAAAGAAAGTCGTTCTTGATGCGGGAGATTCAGATCGAGTAAAACCAGGGCAGATTATTTCAGTTCGGACATTGCGGGATATTAATTCTCAATTGAAACGTCGGGACTTGAAAGTTGTGGAAGCACGGGATGCTGTACCAGCTACTTCTGCTCAGGTATTGCAAGGTATCACTAGAGCCGCATTACAGACCTCAAGCTTTATTTCTGCTGCATCATTCCAGGAGACCACTAAAGTCTTGAATGAAGCTGCTATTTATGGAAAGGTTGACCCGTTGGAAGGTTTGAAAGAGAACGTGATATGCGGTCACTTGATTCCTGTCGGAACCGGTATGAAAGAACTTAGAAGTTTGATTGTCGGTTCAAAGGCTGATTTAGCTAAAGCAGAGAAGAATAAATAATAATTATAGACTAGCCTGAAATAAGAATTGAAATTATTTTGGGCTAGTCTTTCTCTTTTTTATAAATGGTAGGAATTTCGAAAATAAATTTGTATCTTTCTCGTGCAATTAAAATGAATTAATTATGGAAGATAAAAAAGGACAATTAGACATTGAATTGAATAACGATGTTGCACAAGGTACGTATGCAAATTTAGTTGTCATATCTCATTCAAGTTCTGAATTTGTTGCCGATTTTATTCGGATTATGCCAGGCCTTCCCAAGGCTAGTGTTAAAAGTCGAATAATTCTTACCCCCGAACATGCCAAGCGTTTATTGTACGCCTTGCAAGATAACATTCGTAAGTTTGAACAAACTTATGGACGGATTAATCTTCCGGAAAATGGAAATAATAATGCCATCTTTCCGTTGGATATGGAACCGAAGGGACAGGCTTGATTAAAACCATTTTTTGCGTTTGAAATAGAAGAGCATGATTACCGTGATTACAATCATGATACCCCAAAGAATGAAATAAGCGGGGCGATAATGTAATTCGGGAATATATTCAAAATTCATTCCATAAATGCCTGCAATGAATGTCAGTGGGATAAAAATCGTGGAGAATATCGTCAAGACCTTCATTACATCGTTGACCTTGTTGCTGACATTTGTCTGGAATAGATTTATTTGATCAGAAACCATCGTGTAATATATTTCAATCGCTTCTTGGGCTTGTAGTACAAGATCGTCCAAATCTCGTAGATAAATGTATGTCCGTTCATTTATAATGGGTGAATCGCAATTGATAAAGCGATAGGAAATTTCTTTGAATGGGCGTACGTTCTTCCGTATATACGATAATTCAGTTTTGAAATAATATAATTCTTTGATTGTATCGGATTCCGTTAGAAAAATATTTTTCCCTTCTTCCTCGATAGCGGTCCCTAGTTTCTCTAGATTTATGATGTAGCTGTCAACCAGGGTATCTAATAACGTGTAGCATAGATAATCGGAACCTAGCGTGCGGATACGTGTCTTCCCTTCAATAAGCCTCTTTCTTATGTCTTTAAAATATTCTCTGCTTGTTTCTTGAATGGTAAGTAGATAATGTGCTCCGACTATGATGGAGATTTGTTCCATGTGGACCTTATTGTCTCCTTTATCAATGTAGAATGACTTTGCGATAACATACAAATGTTCGTTTTCTTCACTAAAACGGGGTCGTTGATCTGTATTGACAATATCTTCTAAAATAAGGGGTGAGATATTAAAAATTTTCCCTAATTGGGCGATAAACTCCGTGTCGTGAAGACCGGCCACATTGATCCACGCGATATGGTCATTGGAGATACTTGTCTGGATTTCTTCGATGCTGTCAGGGGTATATTCCTTGATTTCATCGGATGAGTATCGTGTAATGTGAACAATAGGGTGTTCGATTTTCTGTTGTCCAATAAAAATCAAGGACCCCGGAGCTGCTCCTTGGGATTTTTGTCTGTCTTTTAGGAAACGGGCCATGTGAAGAAGTTTTGTTTTTCCAAATTATTTTGCCTCATCTTTCTCTATTTTCAGGCGGATGGGGTTAGAGCAATCTCCCCAGGTAACGGTTCTATACGGGAATGGGAATTCCACGTGTTTTTCATCGAACAGTTTTTTTATCCGTCTGCGGTATTCCCGTCCGACAGTCCATTGTTGCATTGGTTTTGTTTTTAAGACGAGACGAATGACAACAGCACTGTCAGCGAAATCGTTCACTCCACTGATGGTAATGGGTTCTAGCATGAGGTCTTTGAATTTCGGATCATTAAGCATCTCATCTCCGACTTGTTGCATTAATTGACAGGCGTAGTCCGTGTCTTCTTTGTAAGCGATACCTATTTGCAAAACGATGGCGGACCATTCTTTCGTCATATTCGATAGCGTGTTGATCTTGCCATTCTGGAAAATGTGGACAGTTCCGGAGCTATCTCGTAACGTAATGGTCCGTAATTCTATTTTTTCGACCAGGCCTTCCGTACCATTAATAATAGCCCAATCGCCGGTTCTTAATTGGTTTTCCAATAAAATAAAGAAACCGGAAATAAAATCCCGCACTAATTCTTGGGCTCCAAAGCCGACGGCTAATCCGACAATTCCCGCGCTCGCTAGGATGGGGGCAATATTGATATTGAATTTTGACAGTAAGATTAATAGAAAGATTACCCAAAAGAAAATTCTGCAAATTCCATATATAATCCCGGATAACGTGTTGATGCGTTTACTTGCTTCATCCGTGTCGACATTATTTGATCTTTGAGCTTTGTTCAGGGCGACCCGTTTCATCTTGGCAACGGAGAATCTGATAAAGCGCAAAAGACCGATAAAAAGGGCGATTAAAATAATAATGGAAGGTAATTCTACAATGCACCAGGTGACAAATTTAGCCAGGATATCCTCCCAGAATTGGGCGGTAAAGAGGGCAATTACTTTTTGTCCGGGTGCATTTGCAGAGGTCCAATAAACGACAATTCCTTCAATTTTCGTGGAGTCTGGGATATTTTCTTCTATGATTTCTTTGGCATTGCTGTCCCACCAATTGTCATTTAGTGTTTGTTTGTTGATTAAGAAATTGGTACTGATTTTCGGAACCGATACAACAATCTGGTGAGCCATTGGCAAGTATTTTATCGTGTGGTATTTGGTCCGAATATCTTTTAACGTTGAGTTTAGGTTAATACCTTGTGCGGTTTGATAAGATGTATCACGTATGATGATCTGGTTTATCATGGAACTCGTGTCATCCGCGATTTCAGGGGTTACCGTTAATAGTATACGCCCGTCAGGGGAATAGATGTCATAATTGTCAACTACTTGATTAAAATATCCGCCTGTGATTTGCGAGTGCTTGATTTGGCGGGATGAAAAGGTTGAATATAATTGATGTATCGTCATACCCCTGGAGATTTCTCCAACTTGTGTGGCCGTGATAAGATAAGTATCCTTTTCATCCGGGAGATTTGTTGACTCTTGTATGTCTTGCTTTTTTGAGCAGCTGAGAAGACATAAAAAAATGACAGCTACTAACCCAAAATGTTTCATCATGATATATTGTAATTATATATTGGACATAATGCATAATATTGAAAACGAAAGTTACGAAAAAAACTTATGATTTGTGAGAAAAATGACGGGGGAAAGATAATTATTTAGAATGGATTCAATTTATTCTTGTGAAAAAATATGTTTTTCAACATGTTCAAGATTGAGAGTCAGGTGTATATGTTGGAAGAAAAAAATACTGATACAAACTTGTTTAGATATTTGTAATGCCTACCTTTACACATGTTTTACAACATGTATTCAAGCTGTAATAGAATATATTTTTAGTATCATAATAAAGAACAAATAACCAAGTCATGAGTGAAAAGACAGAAGTTATCGACAAAAAAGACATTGTAATCCGTTTCTCCGGAGACTCTGGAGATGGAATGCAATTAACAGGTCAGCAATTCTCGGATGCTGCCGCGTTATTTGGAAACGGCGTGTCAACGTTTCCGGATTATCCTGCTGAAATCCGTGCCCCTCAGGGAACTGTAGGTGGTGTTTCCGGATTCCAGGTTCATATTGGTGATAACCCAGTAAAAACCCCTGGGGACTATGCCGATGTTTTAGTTGCGATGAACCCGGCTGCGTTGAAAGCGAATTTGCGGTGGGCCAAAAAAGGTGCCACGATTATTGTGAATTTGGACGCTTTTAATGATAAGAATATAGAGAAGGCCGGTTACACGGGCAATCCATTGGAAGATTCTATCCTGAATGACTATAATGTTGTTCCTGTTCATGTGACTCAATTAACGGAAGAGGCATTAAAGGATAGCGGATTAGACCAGAAGTCCATCGTTAAATGTAAGAACATGTTTACGTTGGGTATGATATTCTGGATGTTTGATCTTCCTATCGAACACACGGAAGCTTTCATCCGGTCTAAATTTGCTAAAAAGCCACAAGTTGCTGATGCTAACGTGAAAGTTCTTATAAGTGGTCACAACTATGCAGCTAACGTGCATGCCTTAGCCGTGCATTTCAATGTAGCTCCGGCTCATATTGAAAAAGGACGTTATCGTACCATTACCGGGAATAAGGCTACTGCTTGGGGATTCCTTGCGGCTTCTGAGAAATCTGGTCTGCCTTTGTTCTGTGGTTCATATCCTATTACTCCGGCAACAGATATCTTGCATGAGTTGGCATTGCGTCGTGATTTAGGAGTTAAAACATATCAGGCTGAGGATGAAATCGCTGGTATTTGTACTTCTATCGGTGCAAGTTATGTTGGTAATCTGGCCATCACCACGACTTCCGGTCCCGGTTTGGCATTGAAGAGTGAAGCTGCCGGATTGGCTGTTATGGCGGAATTACCCTTGGTCATCGTGGATGTACAACGTGGAGGCCCGTCAACTGGTCTACCGACGAAGACCGAGCAAGCTGATTTATTGCAGGCACTTTACGGGCGTAACGGAGAATCACCCATGCCGGTAATCGCTGCCAGCACTCCGGGAAACTGTTTCGACTACGCCTTCCGTGCTGCCAAGATCGCTGTTGAACATATGACTCCGGTTATCTTGTTAACGGATGGATACCTCGGTAACGGGGCACAACCCTGGAAGATTCCATCCATGAAGGATCTGCCTACGATTACTCCGAGAAAGGCTCAAGAAGGTGAAGATTATAAGCCTTATGCCCGTGACCCTGAAACATTGGCTCGTAAGTGGGCTATCCCGGGAACCAAGGGATTGGAACACCGGATTGGAGGTCTTGAGAAAGTGAATGTAACAGGAGAAATCAGTTATGTTCCGGAAAACCACCAGATCATGACAGATTTGCGTGCTGCCAAAGTAGCTAAAATCGCTGACTATATACCGGAACAAGAAATTATCGGTAACCAGGATGGTGGCGAATTGCTTGTTGTGGGTTGGGGTGGAACCTATGGCCACTTGTATTCTCTTGTACGCGAATTGCGTGAAGAAGGTAAGGATGTTAGTTTGGCTCACTTCAATTATATCAATCCGCTTCCAAGAAACACGGAAGCCGTGTTGGCCAAGTTCAAGAAGATATTGGTATGCGAGTTGAATCTCGGTCAATTTGCTTCTTACCTGCGTAGTAAATTCCCGCAATTCCACTACGAGCAATATAATAAAGTGGCAGGATTACCCTTCACTGTTGTTGAATTAAAAGAAAAAGTAACTGAATTATTAGCAAAATAATCATGGCTGAAAAATATACACCGAAAGATTTCAAGAGCAACCAGGAAGTGCGTTGGTGCCCGGGTTGCGGTGACCACGGTATCATTAATGCCGTGCAAAAAGCTTTGGCAGAATTGGGTTACCCGAAAGAATCTTGGGCCATTATATCTGGAATCGGATGTTCATCCCGTTTCCCGTATTATATGAATACTTACGGATTCCATACGATCCACGGGCGTGCGGCTGCAATTTCTTCAGGAGCGAAAGCTGCTAACCCAAGCGTGAACATTCTTCAGATCTCTGGAGATGGTGATGCGTTGGCTATCGGGGGAAACCACTTCATACATGCCATCCGTCGTAATAATGATATCACGACCTTGGTATTCAATAACGAGATTTACGGTTTGACAAAGGGACAATATTCTCCAACCACGAAACTCGGTACTAAAACCAAGACTTCTCCCTACGGAACGATTGAGACTCCGTTCAATCCCGGGGAATTGGTAATCGGTGCCCAGGGACGTTTCTTTGCCCGTTCTTTGGATATCAACGTAAACCTGACCGCTGAAGTCATTGAGGCAGGTGTTCGTCACAAAGGTATGGCCGTGATTGAGATCCTGCAGAATTGCGTGATCTTTGCTGACGGGGCCCATTCCTTGATTACGGATAAGGAATTGAAAGAGGATCGTCAATTGATTCTGGAGCATGGTAAACCCATGATATTCGGTAAGAATCGTGATAAAGGATTGGTTCTTGACAAGACCGGGAAATTGAAAGTCGTGGAAATCGGTAAAGACGGTATCACGGAAGATGATATTCTCGTGCATGATGCCCATTGCGAGAATCCTTCAATGCATTGGATGTTGGTACACATGAAAGCTCCTGAATATCCGGTTGCTTTAGGTGTTATCCGCGATGTAGAAGGTGTTACTTATAATGATGCATTGGATGCTCAGATCGAGGAAGTTAAAGCTAAATCAAATATTCACTGCGTGGAAGATTTGCTGAATAGCGGTGATGTTTGGGAAGTGAAATAATTCTTTGAAGATATAAGTGTGAAACCCGACTCTACTCGAGTCGAGTTTCACTATTTTTGTCCCTCGAGAAAAATCCGACGATTATACGCCTCCTCTCGTGTAATTCTGCCGGAAAAAGATTAAATTTGCCTATAAAAGAATATAAACATTAATCCGATAATACCCATGTTGATATTAGATTTTGTAAATATATCGCTACCGTTAACAGATCCCGTGTTAATATTCTCCTTGATACTTTTTATCATATTGTTTGTCCCCATGCTGTTGCATCGCATCAAGATTCCGGACTTGATTGGTTTGATTCTGGCCGGTACCTTGATCGGCCCTCATGGTTTGGGCATAATGGAACGGGATAGCAGCATTGAATTGTTCGGTACGGTCGGATTGTTGTACATTATGTTCCTGGCCGGTCTGGAGATTGATATCGCGGATTTCAAGAAAAATGGAGCGAAAAGTTTCACTTTCGGTTTATATACTTTCTTTATCCCCATGATATTGGGTACGGCCGCGGGGATTTACTTGTTGGATTTCTCCTATCCGACCTCGATCTTGTTGGCCAGTATGTTTGCCTCCCACACGTTGATGACTTATCCGATTGTCAGCAAATACGGTATCGTGAAGAATCGTACGGTCAATATAGCGATTGGGGGTACTGTCGTGACCTGTCTGCTGGCCTTGTTCGTCCTGGCGATTATCGTGGGGATGGAAGAAGGAGAGCTCAACCAGATGTTTTGGATAAAACTCGGCTTTTCCACGCTTGTTTTCGCCGTGATTCTCCTTTGGGGATTCCCTTGTCTTGGCCGTTGGTATTTCAAGCGCCACGATGACCGTATCGGTATGTATATATTCGTGTTGGCATTGGTCTTCCTGGGGGCATTCTTGGCCGAGACTGCCGGATTGGAAGGGGTAATCGGGGCTTTCCTCGCGGGATTGGCGTTGAATAAGTTGATCCCGAATACTTCAGCGTTAATGAATCGGATTGAATTCGTGGGAAATGCGCTTTTTATTCCCTTTTTCCTGATTAGTGTCGGGATGCTCGTGGATTATAAGGTCTTTCTTACAGATGTAAATATGATCTGGGTCGCCGTGGTAATGTGCGTGGTTGCCACTTTGGCCAAGTACCTTTCAGCCTGGTTGGCTCAAAAGACCTTCCGGCTTACCACTTCGGAACGCACTCTTCTTTTCGGTTTGAGTAACGCCCAGGCAGCGGCCACCTTGGCGGCTGTTTTGGTTGGTTACGAGGTCATTGTCGGGATGACTCCCGACGGGCAACCCATCCGCTTGTTGGATGATAGCGTGTTGAACGGAACAATCGTGATGATTCTTGTCACCTGTATCATCGCTTCATTTGCCACGCAAAAGGGGGCGCAGGAAATCTCCCTGGCCGAATTGACGGACGATGAACTCGTGGACAGCGATGAAGCGGATGACCATATTCTTATCCCTCTGAGTAACCAGGAAAATGTCGGTGAGTTGATGAGTCTGGCCATAACCATAAAATCCAAGAAAGGCAAAGCTCAGATGTCAGCCTTGAGTGTTATTCCTTCCGAAGTGGCTGATGCGGCCACCGAAAAGCGGAGTAAAATATTGCTGGAGACGGCTACCAAGATAGCGGCGGCCACGGACAATCTGTTGACCCCTCTATTGCGATATGACGATGATGTGGCCAATGGTATCAAGCACGTGATCAAGGAAAACAAAATCACGGACATGGTTATCGGTTTGCGCAAGGAACGGCAAATCTCGGAATCTTTTCTTGGTAATCTTACGGACCGGATATTGTCCAAGTGTGCGGCCACTGCGTTCGTCTACCGTCCCGTGCAGACACTGGCCACCTTGCGGCGTTACGTGGTATTGATACCTCCTCACGCGGAAGTGGAGATCGGTTTCCCTTATTGGCTGGTGAGAATGTGGAATATCGGTCGTAATTCCGGATGTAAAATGGTTTTTTATGGCAATCCGGCCGTACTTAAATTATTGCAGGAGGTGCAGCGGCAACATTCCATTGATGCCGAGTTCAAGGAGTTTACCAGTTGGGATGACATGCCTGCCGTCGTTTCTTCTGTCAAGGCGAACGATGCCTTGGTGTTCATCATGAGCCGTAAGAACGGTTATTCTTACTCTCGCAATATGGCCAAGGTGCCGTCCTATATCAACGATCATTTTGCCACGAACAATTGCATTCTGGTTTACCCGGTACAGATCGGTTACGGAGACCAAGAGTTCGGGGCCTTGAAAACATCACCACACGCGAATTCTTTTGACGGTATTGATGAATTGGGTAACATTCTCAGAAAATTGTTCCGGAAAAATAAATAACCCCAACCTTTTTCCATTATGCGGAAATTTATCATTATACTCATCTTGTTGATTGCCGGATACGCCTTTCGGGAATACTCGGTTTTTGAAAAGCGGCTGATCGCTAATTTCTCCGGGATGGTGATAAACATGCCGCAGGAGAAAGTCTATCTCCATACAGACAAATCCGTCTACACCGTGGGCGAGAATATCTGGTTCCGGGCTTATCAGGTACACGCGACAACCCATTCTCCCATGCTGCTCAGTCATTATATCTACGTGGATATTGTCGACAAGCGGGATTCACTGGTTACCCGCGTGAAGGTGAAGGAACGGGATTCGTGTTTCTACGGTCAGATTCGCTTGCCGGAAAACCTGCAACAGGGTGATTATTGCCTGCGGGCATACACCTACTATATGCAGAATCAGGGGGAGGATTTTATATTCAAAAAGAAAATACGTGTCCTGAATCCCCAGGATTCAAGGGTATGGATAGATGTCTCCTATACTCGGAAAGGAAAGGATAACTACATCGCCCGTCTTCGCTTCACGGATTATTCCGGCGAGCCCTATGTACGTCTCCCGTTGGTCTACGTGAAGGGCGAACGGGTGAACCGTTATTCCGAGTTGAGGACCGTGACGGATAGGGATGGGGTGGTCGAATTGAAAATAGACAAGTCGGTAAAAAACATTTCCTTGAAGTCGGCGGATTACGCGGATGTCTCATTCGAGAGAGAGATTCATGTTCCCGACCATTTGGCGGACTTCGATGTCCAGTTTTTCCCGGAAGGAGGCAACCTGCTCTCGAACAATTGGCAGGTGGTGGCTTTTAAGGCAATCGGGGAAGATGGGCGTGCGGTGCATGTCACCGGGGGAGTTTATCTGGATACCGTGCTTATTGCCGATATCCATGCTGAACATGACGGTATGGGAGCCTTCCGGCTTCCAGTCATGCCGGGGCAGCGTTATTATGCCGTGATGCGTCAGGAGAACGGGTTGGAACAGCGTTTCGATTTGCCGCTTCCCGTTAATGACGGGTGGGGCTTATCCGTGAATGTAACGGACTCCTGTATCATTTATAATGTACTCAAGGGTGAAAAGACCGTTCCCCGGGAAGATTTATACGCGGTCCTGCATTGCCGGGGAATGATTATCGATATTCAGCCGATACGGGGTGAAGTCAAGGGAATCATCAACCCACGGCTGCTTCCCGAGGGCATATCCCAGCTTGTCCTCATGGATGAGCAAGGCAACGTGTATAGCCAGCGGATGTTTTTCCGGAAACTGAAAAGTCGACCGGCCTTGAAGGTACAACCTGTCAAGCCGTCCTACACGGCCCGGGAACTCGTGGAACTGGAAATCGGTTTCGAGGATGTCTATGCCGATAAACTGGCCGGCACGTTTTCCCTTACCGTCACGGATGACCAGAAGGTGACGCAGGATTCTCTGGAGAATAATATCTTTTCCGATTTGCTGCTGACCGCAGACCTGAAAGGTTATATCGACAATCCGGCCTATTATTTCAACGACACCACCCCTCTCGTGGATCGTCATCTCGACTTGGTGATGCTGACCCACGGTTGGACCCGTTTCGATCCGGCCAAAGTTGCCCGTGGGGAATTCCCGGAACAGCAGTACGAGATAGAGCTCGGGCAGGTGATATCCGGTCGGGTAAAGAATTTCTGGGGAGGACAATCCAAACAGGCCAATATTATCTTGATTTCCAACTATGGGCACGTCCGGGAGGTCAACGCGGATGAGGCGGGACATTTCCTGGTTGACAACATCGCTTTCCATGATAGCACAGAATTTTTCGTCCAGGCTTTAAGCCGTAAAGGACGGAAAGGCGTGGAGGTCGTCCTTGACCCGGAACGTTTCTTGCCGCCCGTTTATTCCTTGCCCAATACCGTGAGCGACAAGAAGGCCGAGGATGATTTCCTGAAGAGGTTCAGCCAGGACTACTATTACGAGGATGGTGTGAAAGTGTACGTGCTTGATGAGGTGCAGGTCACCCGGCGCAAACGGCAAAAGACCTATTCCTTCTACGATAATCTGGCGACTCACGCCATCGACTCCATGGATCTTGCCGAGTATTCCGGCTATGATTGGGACCTGCTGATACAGGAATTGCCCGGGGTCATGATCGAGCGGGGTGAGGACGGGGAAGAATGCTTCACCCGTTTCGGGAAAAAACTCTATACCCTCGTGAATGATTTCGAGGAATCCATGCAATTCATCCGCCTGATACCCATCCGTGCGGTTAAGCATATATCCTATCTCGATGCCATGCAGGCTCGGATATTCTTCGGGGATCGGGCTCCCGACGGCGCGTTGATAATCTCCATGGATCCGGGTTATACCCCGCCTCCGATTCGGCCGGCAAATACCCTGGCGTTCAAACCTCTCGGTTTCCAAGTCCCGGATGAATTCTACGTTCCGAAATACGACGTGGATTCCGTCCGCCGAGACCCGCGTTACGATGTGCGTTCCACGATTTATTGGCAGCCGGTCCTGGAACTGTCACCCGGGAAGAAGCAAAAGGTTTCCTTCTACACGGCTGATATCTATGGCACGTATTCCGTCATTATAGAAGGAGTTACGCGGGAAGGCATCATCTGCCGTCAGCGACTTTCTCTGCCGATAAAATGAAATAGCCCCGGGTGCGTTTCCTTGTTCGGGCTTCTTGTGTTCACCCTGCTTATCTCCTATGTTGAGCGTGGGTAGGTCCTGGGTAGCGAGTACTCAGAACCGATTCACATCCGACTCAGCACCGAGTCAAGACCGATGCAAATCGGTTTTCAGCCGGTTGTTAGAGAAAGATAACACCTCTTTGATTACTTCCTACCCCGGGGCTAAGTAGGAGCTACCCACGAGATAGGAGGGAAAGAGGTCGCCTTTTGAACGGTCGGCTACTGGAATAGGATAATCTTTTTACTATTTCTCGCGCATGAAATAGGCGGAAATGTAAATTTTATTTATTTTCGTCAGGAATTTCGTATCATCACCAAACGCTTATGCAGAATATCGTGGAGGAAATAAAAAACGGGAATGTCACGGCTTTCCGGGAATTCTTTGAGGATTATTACCCGATGCTCTGCGTGTTTGCCATGAAATACCTGCGGGATGAGGAGGTGAGCAAGGATGTGGCCCAGGAAACCTTGTTGGCTTATTGGGAGAAACGGACGGATTTCAACGAGATTCACCAGGTGAAAGGTTTTCTTTACATGGTGGCCCGCAACCGTTGCCTGAATCATTTGAAACGGGAACAAATCAATTCCGATGCCATCATGACCATGAGCCGTGAGGAAGAGACCGTTTTTGAGGAACGTTACATGGAGCAGGAAACCTACCTGCTCGTGCGGAAAGCGATAGATGCCTTGCCTCCCCAGATGCGAACCATTATACGTTATGCCCTGGAGGGAATGAAAAATCCGGAAATCGCCCGGGAAATGGGAATCGCCGAAGGAACTGTCCATGCCCAGAAGAAAGCGGCTTACCGCAAGTTGCGCGATTCCTTGAGAGAACATTTTTACCTGTTATTGTTTTTCTAATCGTTTTTTCTGTCTTTGTTTCCTGTCGGGGCTTGTTTGTCTCTTCTTTCGGGAAGGTTATCCCCGTGGAACTATTTCGTGTTTATTCACGAGGAAGCCTGCTGCTAGTAACTTCGATTCATCTTCGATTTTTCTTCGATTTAACTTCAATAAAAATGGGCTGGAGTACGGGGACGGAATGTGGCTGGATGTTCCCCGCTTGCTTTCATTTGTCCGGGAATTGATGAGCGGGGAGGAGATGAAGGTGTCGGGATGGCGGAAGGGAATGGAGAAATGGAGGGGGATGAAGAGAAAAATGGCGGGGACGGGAAAAAATTTTGAAAAAAATGGATGTCTGACTACCCATGTTTTGTTGCAGGATTGTTATAGGGGTGTAAAATGATTAGAAAATGGATAGACGGAATCTTAGAATTACGGAATTATTGGCAAAATTCTTCATGGGAACCCGAGAGGCGGGGGAAGAGGAGGAATTGCGGGACTGGATTGGTGGAGACGGGCAGCGGGAAGCTTTCGTGAAGAGAATGCTGGATAAGGAAAATTTCGAGGAGAACGAGAAGATGTTGGCCCGATTCTCCGGCAAGGAAGGTTGGCAAGAAGTACGGGGACGTGTTGTCGGGCATAAAATCGGGTGGAGTCGGAAACTGATTCGCTACGCGGCGGTACTTGTATTGGTATTCATGGCCGGTGCGGCTTACTGGTGGTTAGCCTCGGGGGAGGATGAGGAGCCTCAGCCTGTCCGCAGGCAGATTATGGCGGGTGGAACAGGAGCCCGTTTGACAACAGGTAACGGGGAGGTGTTCGATATTGTCAGGAATCAGCAATTCTCGTTACGGGAAGAGGACGGAACCGCCATTCGTACGGATTCCACGGGGACTTCTTACCAGCGTCCGGACACGCTGACCGGGGAAGAGAGTTGGAATACCATGGAAACGTTGACGGGAATGGAGTATACCTTGACGCTGGCGGACGGGACCCGGGTATACATGAACGCGGAGACGAGATTGACATTCCCCGCTAGCTTCCAGGGGCAGGAGCGTCGGGTGCGCTTGACGGGAGAGGCTTATTTCGATGTGGCGAAAGATGCCGCTCATCCCTTTATCATCGAGACTGCGGGGGTGGACGTGAAGGTATTGGGAACATCCTTTAACCTCCGTGCTTACGATAATGAGGCGAGTATCGTTACGACGTTGGTGGAGGGGAAGGTGGCGGTTACCGACAGTGTCGAGACGCGTGAAATTGTGCCGGGAGAGCAGCTTGTTTACCGGAGAGAATCGGGACGGATGGACGTGGCGAAGGTAGATGTTTCCTTGTACACGGCTTGGCGGTTAGGCAAATTTGTTTTCAAGAACGAGCCGTTGGCTGACGTGATGGCTTACCTGGCGAAGTGGTACGGGTTCGAGTATCGTTTCATCGATGAGCGGGCAGCCGCTGTATGTGTCGGTGCCAGCATGGACCGTTACGAGGACATGACACCGATCGTGGAGATGTTGCGTCGCACGGGACTGGTGAACGTGACCCAGGTGGATAATATGTTTTATATATCGAGTGCAAAATAAAAAAGATGCGCCAGTGCTGGCTACACGGGCGCATCGGTAAGTTAAATCAAAGTTCGTTACACTTTAATAGTTCAAAGTTATGAAAAAAGACCATGAGGCCATTGCTTCCGGGGGAAGAAAATGGCGGAAAATGACGTTAATTATGAAATTGAAGTTTATTTTATTGTTCTTCATGAGCGTGCAGTTGTCGGCGGCTGTACATTCGCAGACGGCACAAGTGACCTTGAAGATGTCTAACGTGACCCTGGAACAGGTACTTTGGGAAATCCAGAAACAGACCGATTTCGTGTTTATGTACGGGACGTCGGACATCGCCGGCGTGACGGGATTGAACGTGGATATGGCAAGTAAGACCGTGGAGGAGATTCTGGATTATTGCCTGAAAGGAACGAAACTGCGTTACGAGATCTCCGGTACGGCGGTGGTGATAAAGATGCAGGATGAGGAGAAAAAGAAACAGTTGGAAATCAAGGGAGTGGTGAAAGATTCCAAGAATCAGCCCCTCCCGGGAGTGACTGTTATAGAGAAGGGAACGTCGGTAGGGGTGGCAACAGACGTGAATGGACGATTTGTTTTTGTTACTACTCAACAGGATAGTGTGGTGTTACTTTTCTCGTTTGTGGGAATGAAAACCAGGGAAGTTATTTGGAAGGGGCAGAAGGAATTGAACGTGAAATTGGAGGAAGAAGTTCAAGACATGGACGAGGTCGTAGTGACCGGTTACCAGACCTTGAAAAAACGTTCTCAGGCCGGTTCTATTAGCGTGGTGAAAGCCGAGGATTTGGTATTGAACGGTACTCAAACGTTGGAGCAAGCTTTACAAGGATTAGTTCCGGGAATGATGGTAATAAATCAAAGTGGATTAACTGGAACACGTCAGCGTGTGCGAGTTCGTGGAACTTCGACTTTGTTAGGGAATGCAGAACCTGTATGGGTTGTAGATGGGATTATTCAAGAAGATCCTCTTCCTTTTAATGCAACTCAATTGACAGATATAGGAAATGATAATATGGATATGATAAAAAATTTTGTAGGAGGAGCTGTGGCGTGGTTAAATCCTAATGATATCGAAAATATTGTTGTCTTAAAAGATGCTGCAGCGACTGCTATTTATGGAGTAAAAGCGGCTAATGGTGTTATTGTTATAACGACAAAGAAGGGAGAAAAGGGAAGAATGACGGTAAATTATAGTGGTAATTATTCGATCGGAGAGAAAATGACTTATAAAAATCTAGAATTAATGAATTCGCAGCAAAGGGTGGATGTTTCTAGGGAGGCTTATGAAAAAGGCTGTGTAGTCGAGTTAGAAGAATCAATAGGTTATACGGCCCTAGCTTTAGCTTATAAAAAGAAAAAAATTAGTTATGAGGAATTTAATAGACGAGCAAAAGAATTGGAAGTTGTGAATACGAATTGGTTTGATATTTTATTTCGGCTTCCCTTTAGCCATTCTCATAATATTAGTATTTCGGGGGGAGATGAAAAATCAACGTATCGGGCTTCTATTGGAGTTGCAGATATAAATAATACAGCTAAAGGGAATGGACAACGAAGTTATCGTGGTAACCTTAATATTTCATCTTTAGCATGGGATTGTGTGACTTTGAATTTTGGATTATCCGGTAGTATTGTAAAAACAACAGGTTTTGCAAATATAGATCCTTATGCTTATGCCTCTACGACGAGTAGAGCTATTCCTTGTTTTCAGAGTGATGGAAGTTTGTATTTTTATCCAAAGGGAGAGAATAACTATTTATATAATATCTTGAATGAGTTGCATACTAGTGGAAATGAGAATAAAACTAGTACAATTAATAGTGATTTCAGTATTCGTTGGAATATGGGCAAGGGATTGACTTTGTCTTCTGTACTTGGATACAACTACAGTACTTCTTTTGGAGAATCTTGGTATACAGAAAGATCAAATTATGTTACGGCTATACGTGGATATGAATTTGGGGCTTTTGGATCTGAAGATAAGGAATATAAGTCTTCAAAGTTACCAATCGGGGGTGAGTTGAATGTGGTGGAAAGTAGAAATGGTAATTATACTTGGCGGAATCAGTTAGAATTTGTGAAAACTTTTGGCATGCATGTTATTAATGTGATGCTAGGACAAGAAATTAGGAGCAATAAATACGATGGATATTCTCAAACAAATTATGGTTACATGCCAGATAGAGGTAAATCATTTGCACAATTACCAATAATAATAATGGCTGGAACACAGAGTATAGAAAATCAACTGGTAAGAAGGACTCCAATACTGGTGGATAGAAAGGCAAATTATTTATCTTTTTATGGAAATTTGAGTTATATGTTCAATGATCGTTATGCTATAAATGCAAGTATACGAATGGATGCTTCTAACCGTTTTGGACAAGATAAAAGTGCTAGGTATCAACCGGTATGGTCTGTGGGAGTGCGTTGGAATATGGCACAAGAACGTTGGCTTGCAGGACAAAATCTGTTGAATGATGTCTGTTTACGAGTTTCTTATGGATTTCAAGGAAATGTGGTTGAAAATATAAGTCCTGATTTGATCGCTAAAATGGAGCCAGTTGATGCATTAGGGCTTTCCGATGAATTACGTTTGAGTATAAAAAGTTTGCCAGCCCCTCATTTAAAATGGGAAAAAACGAAAACATTGAATTTGGGGATAGACTTTAGTTTGATAGGGAATAAGATAAACGGTTCTTTTGAATATTACTATAAAAGAACGATAGATATGATCACGGATCGAAAGGTCCCTTATGCTAATGGCGTATCTACAATGGTGATAAATGGAGGAAATATGACTAATTCAGGATGGGATTTAGGTCTTAGTGTAATCCCTATTCGTACTAAAAACTTTTTGTGGTCCTTGGGTATGAATACTTCGAAAGTGTATAATAAATTGAAAAGTTCTCTGGAACCGACGGGGGATTGGAAAGAGGCTGTATCGGGACAATTAAATAAAGAAGGGTATGCTTTATCTAGTTTTTGGGCGTTTAAGTTTATTGGTTTAAATCCAGAGAATGGTGCTCCAAAATTTGATTTAACAGGTAGTAAGGCCGAGTCTGCATTAGAGGATGCAACTGAATATATGGTTTGTGTGGGGAAAATGGATCCTGATTTTATGGCTAATTTGAATACATCACTTCGTTATAAGGCATTTGTTCTTGCTGCTAATTTTTATTTAAGTATGGGAAATCAAAAGTTTTTAGCTTCTCCATTTAAAAATATAAATTCAAGAAGTAGAGTTCCTAGTGAATATTTGAATATGTCAGTAGAAATGGTTAAACGTTGGCGTACACCAGGAGATGAGAAATTTACGCAAATACCTAGTTTGCCTCATCCTCAAAATAATGGTCCAATATATCCTTATTTTGCAGAGTGGAAAGCATTTTATTGTTATGAAGCTTATCCTTATTCAGATATTAGGGTTGTTGATGCATGGTTTATAAGATGTAATAATATAAGTATTTCATATAATCTGTCGAATGGATTATTATCTCGTTTCGTAAAAAATGTGAATATGTCGTTTACTATAACAAATCCTTTCCAAATAGTGGATAAAGATTTTCGTGGGAGAGATCCGGAAGTGGCAATGGGGAATCAGCCTTTGTCTAGAAATTATTCTTTGGGTTTAAATGTGAGTTTTTAAATGGTAAAATTAGCTGTTATGAAAATAGGAATACTTCTATTATTATGTTCCCTGCTATCGGGATGTAATGATTTTTTAGAGGAAATGAGTCAAGATGAAATTCGTCCTTCAACGGTGGATGACATGGAACAGTTGTTGAATGGGGAGGCTTATACGAGGCTTTTTGCTGATTATATATTAAATGTGACTGAAATCTTTACAGATGATATAGAATGTCGAGGTGCTGTGGGATGGGATGCTGAAAGTGCGAAGATAACTTTAGAGAAGGGAAAATGGAAATTTACTTGGCAGAAAGGTATGTTTGACGAGGGAGAAGGTGGAAATATTGTAGATTATTGGGAATTACCTTATCGAAAAATTAAAGGTTGTAATGTCGTGTTGGATTATTTGGATAAAGTGGAAGGAAGTAAAACAAGAAAAGAAAATCTGAGGGGGGAGGCTTTGACGCTGAGGGCTTTTTATTATTTGATGCTTGTGAATTTTTTTGGACAACCTTATAATATTGGGGATCCTGAAAAAAATTTAGGAGTCCCATTAAAGTTACACATGGATGTGACGGAAGAATTGTTTCTTCGAAATTCGGTTGCGGAAGTTTATCGTTGTATAGAATCGGATTTGTTAGAAGGGAATCGTTTATTAGAAGAGAATGATCTACCTAAAACATATCATAGAATGGATCATTTAGCAGCAAAAGCATTATTGTCTAGGATGTATCTTTATATGGAAAATTGGGATAAAGCATTGGAATATGCAGATAAAGTGTTGGAAATAAACTCCACGTTATTATGTTTATCTGATTCTGACGATCCGATGTCTTCAAGAGGGGAACGAGGTGTGTATAATATAAATACACCAGATGAAATAATTTGGTGTAGGCCAGAAGGTTCTTTGCTGGGTGGATTTAATATGCAAGCTTATGGCGTTTCAAGTGATTTAATAAATTTATTTGAACTGAGACCAGGGGAAAATTTGAGGTTAGATCTTAGATATTATAATTATTTTGTGACAGCTTATGATGCCAATTGGAATGAACTTCCAGATGTTGTTTGTAAAGATAGAAAAGATGGAAATTTGGGAATTCGTACGGCTGAAATGTATCTAAATAGAGCGGAGGCTTATATCCATAAATATCTAGATGCTGGTGTTGAAGAGTATCGATTAAAGGCGTTGTCTGATTTGAATTATTTACGCCAACATCGTTATGATACAAGATTTGTAGACTATAAGGATGTTGATATAAAAGATGGACATGAATTATTGATGTTTTATAAAGAGGAACGAAGAAGAGAATTGTGTGGAGAGTCCAATCATCGTTGGTTTGATTTGCGGCGTTATGGAATGGAAGAGTTAAAGCATATTTATTTCGTAAATCCTGGAGAAGAGCAGGAATTTATTTTGCAGGATAATTCTCCGCGATATGTTTTGCCTATTCCCAAGCAAGTATTGGAGTATAATAGAAAATTGGTACAAAATCCCTAAAATAATATTGGAAGTTATTTGTTATTTAAATTAATGACGTTATGAAATATATATTATTTAGTTTGTTGTTCCCGCTATTTTGTGTCGGATGTTATAATGAAGATGTTCTTGTTGCGACAGAACGACCTGAGTTTAAATATTCTCTTCCACAGGGGGCGCATGAATATGATGATAAAATTGTTGATTGGTTTAAACGTGGAGATTTTTATATATTATATAAATTTGAGCCAAAGGATGTTTATTTTGATGGTTCTTACTGGATAGAAACGACTTGGGATTCAGCATCTCATATATATAATGGGAATATATTAGTAGAGGTGGCAGAAGAGGAATTTGTAGAAGAACAGTTGATGTTAATAGAAGAAATGTTTTTAGAATTTTATCCAGATACTATATTAAGACGTTGTATGCCTATGAAATTGTTGTTGTGTAGTTCTTTAAAGAGAGAACCATCTAGTAAGCAAATGCATGTTTATTCAGGTTATGACTATTTGGCTGTTAACTGGGGAAACGAACAAATTAGATCGTTGTCAAATAAAGAAAAATTATTGTTTAAAAATGAAGTAAATAAAACTTTCTTTAAGCGGATTTACGATAAAGAGTTAATGGCTATTTCAGAGGATTTTACAGTTTTGTCTCCTTATGGGAATCGTGTAGAAAAGGAAAATATGTATGAACAGGGTTTTTTGAAGGATTCCTATGTTGGTTTAGATGAGAAAACAGATTGGATGAGTTATATAGAAGTAATTCTTGAATACCCGTATACTTTTTTATGTGAAGAGCCAGAAGACGGAGATTATTCAATGAAAGGTATTTTGCATCCTAAAAAAGATTCTCGAGGATTGATTAATTTGAAATATGAGATCTTGACGAAGTATTTGTTTGATACATATGGTGTTGATATACAGAAGATAGGTGACAAGTAATTATAGGTTGTTTTGGGGGTTAATGCTCTATAGGATTCATTTTGGTAGAAGATGAATGTAAATAGAGATGATGTTGATGAGATTAGCTAATGAATAGAGAGAAGATATGAATTCTACATCTTTTGTAATTATGAGTGTGAATATATGTGTAGATAATGGTATATAAACAGTTCAGGTATACTGTTATTTGATATGATTGTTCTGAACTATAATTAATTATTATGAAAAAAAGTATTGTATTATTAGCGCTGTTTTGCTTTGCTTTTTCTTTATTAAATGTGACAGATGTTTTTGCTAAGAAAAAGAAAAAAGCTAAAAAAGGAGAAGTGGAAAACGTGGAGGAGGCGACCCCTAAAAGTAAGTATGATAAATTGTTGAAGAAACCGGGTGTTATTACCGTAAAAGGAGATTTCATCACGATGCATCGCGTGGGAAATAAGTTGTATTTTGAATATCCAGTGAAGTTCTTGGGAAGAGAGTTGTTGATAGCTTCTACAATTTCAGAAACAACTAATCCGAATTTTTGTACAGTAGGTTATAAACCAGGAGATCCATTGCATGTTAAATTTGAACAATGCGATAGTACAATTTATATGCGAAAGATTAATGCGGAGATAGATTTTGATAAAAATGAAAAAAATTTGGATGAAGCGATTCGTTTAAATTATCAAGGACCATATGTGGAAAAATATCCATTAATAACGTATAATCTTGATAGTTCTGCTGTCGTTTTTGAGGTGACGAGTCTTTTCGTGTCAGAAATACCAGAATTGGCTCCAATACAGAATCAATCTTTAGGGTTTATTTCCTTGGATGCTTCGGCGAAAACTAATTTATTTTTTTTAGGAAAGATGAAAGCATTCGAGGATAACGTGACAGTAGAAACGACTATGACACATTCTGTAAGTGCGTCATTTTTATTTCTTGTAATAAAATTGGGGGATATATCTAATAAAGTTACTCGTACGGTGTTGTTGTTGCCTGAAGATAAGGATCGTATGAAACCACGTATATCTGATTCCCGTGTTGGTATATTCTTGACGGGTAAACAATATATTTCCACGGAAGAAGATGGTATCCAGCAATATACTTACGCTAATCGCTGGCGAGTAGAACCGAAAGATAAGGCTGCTTGGGAACGTGGAGAATTGGTTGAAGTTGTAAAACCTATAGTTTGGTACGTGGATAACACCTTCCCGGAATCTTGGAAAGAACCTATTAGAAAAGGTATTTTGCGTTGGAATCAGGCATTCGAGAAGATCGGTTTAAAGAACGTGATGCAAGTGCGTGATTTTCCGACCGCGGAAGAGGACCCGAATTTTGACCCGGACAACTTGAAATATACCTGTATCCGTTACTCCCCCGTGAAGACCATGAACGCCATGGGTCCGAGCTGGGTAGACCCGAAGACGGGAGAGATTATCAATGCCTCCGTTCTTATTTATAATGACGTGGTAAAATTGAATAACTTGTGGCGTTTCACGCAAACCGCTCAAGTGGATCCTTCTGTTCGTAACAAGAAATTACCGGCAGATGTATGGGCTGATTGCCTGGAGTATGTTGTCGCTCACGAGATAGGTCACACGTTAGGTTTGATGCATAATATGGCTGCTTCTGCTGCTTTCCCGGTAGATTCCTTGCGTTCTGCATCCTTTACTGCAAAATATGGAACAACCGCATCCATTATGGATTATGCCCGGTTTAATTACGTGGCACAACCCGAGGATAAGGGAGTGAAGTTAACTCCCCCGTATCTGGGCGTGTATGATGAATACGCGATCAAGTGGTTGTATTCCCCGGTAGCAGGTGATTTGGATTTCAAAGAAGAGGCAAAAGTCGTGGAGAAATGGGTGGACGAGAAAGCTGGAGACCCGTTGTATCGTTACGGTAAGCAACAAGTTTATTCCCGTTATGACCCGAGTGCTATCGAGGAAGACTTGGGTGATGATCCAATGAAGGCCAGCGATTACGGTATCAAGAACCTGAAATACATCATGGAGAACTTGAACGATTGGATTGCAGATGACGAATCAACAGCTCATCGTCAGTTCTTATACGAGAGCTTGTTGCAGCAATATTATCGTTACGTGATGAACGTGATGTATAATGTCGGAGGAATGTATTTGACGGAAGTAAAAGATGGGACTACTGGTAAACGTTACCAGGCTGTAGACGAGAAACGTCAACGTGAATCTTTGAAATGGGTTATAAAGCAATTACAAGATGTAGAATGGCTAGATAATCAAGAACTTTTATCAAAATTTGGTTTGACTAATTCAGCGATGTCTGCTGAATGTTATACTAGATTGATAGAAGGGTTGTTTGATTGCTCTTCGAAAGTAAATGTAGCTTTTCGATATGCTGGTAGTACGTATACGCAAGCAGATTATTTTAATGATTTATATGATGCAATTTTTTTCAATACAATCCGTGGTCGCCAATTAAGTGATATGGAAAAAATCATGCAACGTAGTATGTTACAACGCATCGGAAGAGTTAAGGAGGCGCTTCCTGGTAATAGAGGACAGAGACTTGTTCATATTGCACCTTATTCAACTTCATTGACTGATGTTTGGCTTTATAACCTGGAAATAGGTGGAAAGTTATCTTATTTTAAAAATCAGTTAGAGGAAATAGAGTTTGAGCAAGGTATCGGTAGTGTAATGAATGGAATAAGAAAAAGTCAATTTGGCGATACTTATGGTTATGGATTTCAAAAAGAGATAAGTGCTGCATTGTATGATGAAACGTCTACTTTTTATTTAGATTTGATGAAAAGAATGGAAGTTTTGTTGAAAACTAAGGTTTGTATATCATCACCAGATAGAAAGCATTATCAAGCGTTGCTGATGACGTTGCAATTAATGCAGAAATAGTGTTCGTTTTATTCTCGATCGATTTTTTTTGCATAGAAGGTCATTTTAAATGAAAGTTAAGGGTATGAAAACTTAATAATTTAGCATGAGTTTGATGTATCCGTTAGAAGATGATAAGTTGCCCGTCATTGACAAATCGCAACTCAATGGCGGGTTCCTTTTTTAAGGAAATCGTATGCGGCAATAGTCAATAATGTGTTGACAATAAAGCAATCAAGAGACGTGTGCTTGGAATGTTCAATTGGGATGATATCTTTTATCGGAATATGGCGACGGTAAAATTTATGATTAGACCCTGTAAATTTAATGATTTAATTGCGATATGTCTTTTAATCATATAAATATAAAATGCCCTTATGTCGGCTCGTGTTAAATAAATAGGGAGGATTACCCGGTGCCGACACGGTCAGTACTTGTGGATGACACGGTACAAGGTTGAATCACTCTTGTTTAACCGCCCTGATAAAGCCGTTCAATAGGGTAAAATTAATTGGAATGAGACAGAAATGGGAAAGGAGCTTATTGTTTGATGTGCTCCTTTCTTTTGTGTTTAATCTCTATGGAATATTAGGCATGGAGTTATTTCGAGACCGGAGGAATTGTGCGCTAGTTGGTCTATGTGTTGTTTTATGTGCTTATGTACATAGGTTGGCGGATGATATGTTGGGGGAGGTGGATGGGGTTATTTATAATCCGAATAAATTAGCAAAGGAGGGGCTTTTTCCCTTAAAAAAAGTTTTTTCTTTCATGGGGACAGTATACTTTTGTCGCATTATTAACACAAAAACTTTTTAGAAATGGCTTACGTAATATCTGACGATTGTATTTCTTGCGGAGCATGCGAATCAGAATGCCCGGTAGGAGCTATCTCTCAAGGAGATTCTCAATATCAAATCAATGCTGACGAATGTATTGCTTGTGGTGCATGTGCTGGTGTTTGTCCAGTTGGCGCTCCGAAAGAAGCATAATTATCGTCTATGGAAAAAATTAAAGAGGGCAAACACTTGCCCTCTTTGTTTTTTTATAATTTTCGAATTATTCTTGTCTTTCAGTATTGATACAGTTTGGAACCGTAATCGGTAATCCCCAACGAATTGGGAATCCTGTGTCAAGACATGGAAATAACTGCATCCATGCGGACGTCTAGCGGTTCAACGGGGACTTTATCTACAAGTTGGAAATCGAAACAGATGCCGATTTTGGTGGAAACACGGGTTTCTTTCAATATTCTGTCATAATAGCCGCGGCCACGTCCGAGACGGTTCCCTTCACGGTCGAATGCTACCCCGGGAACGATGATCAAATCTATCGTATCATAGTCGGTGAATATTTCGCCAACGGGTTCCGGAATGCCAAATCCTTCGCCGGGGCGGAGGGAGTCCATCCCGTGAAATTCACGTAGTTCCAATTGGTCTCCTTTCACGCAGGGTAACAAAATCCTTTTGGATTGAGCCCATTTGCAGACATAGTCGTGCGTGTAAACCTCGTCATCCATAGACCAATAAAGCAGAATGGTGCGTGCCTGTTGGAAAAAGGGATTTTGTTCGAGATGTTCCCACACGAGAGCCGACATGGCTTTTTTTTCTTCCAAAGAATATTGCATCTTAAGGTTTTTGATGTGTTTTCGTAATTCCTTTTTTTCCATAAAGCAACTAAAATGATAAATTCATGTATCGTAATCCCACGCAAAATACGTAAATTTGCGGCAATTAAACAACAAGCGAATAAAATACACGCATATTTCTTATGAAAATAGCATTACCTCAAATTAACTATTACGTGGGAAATATTTCCCGGAATTGTGAAGCAATTATTGCTGCCATACAAAAAGCCAAATCACAAAAAGCGGATCTGGTTGTGTTCCCCGAGCATGCCATTTGCGGTGCCTATCCGCAGGATTTACTGGAGAAAGAATATTTTGTAAACGACTGTCGGTTGGCTATAGAGAAAATTGCCGCACAATGCGACACGATTGCCGCTATCGTGGGAGCCCCGAATCTGGATCTGGAGGACGGTATCCTGTATAATGCTGTTTTCTTCATGTATGGACGAGAAGTGAGAGGTGGGGTGAACAAGTGTATTTTAAGTGATTACGATACATTGGACGAGAGTCGTTATTTTATCGCGGACGAGGAAAACAATGCTTTGTTTTACCAGCAACAACGCATAAGGGTGCTTTTCGATGAATATGAGGCCAATGCTATCCAGAAGAATGATGATATTATTATTCATGTCGGAGTTACCCCGTTCACCCGGGAGAATATCCGGTATCGACATGATACGTTTGCCGATATTGCCCGGAAACACGGGAAAACGGTCATTTCCTTGAATCACGTGGGAGCTAATGGTTCGCTCCTGTTTGACGGAAATACGTTTGTCTTTAACGAGAAAGGTGAACTATGCCTTCAGTTGAGTGCCTTTGAAGAAGATTTTGCCGTGGTTGACTCTCGAAAATTGAAACCGATACCTGATAAGGTAGCCGATGCTCAGGATATAGCAGTCCTTCATGATGCCCTGATAAGAGGTATCCGGGATTTCTTTCACAAGAATAATTTCAAGAAGGCAATCCTTGGTTTGTCCGGGGGAATTGATTCCGCGGTGGTTGCTGCATTGGCTGCGGAAGCCTTGGGCGCCTCCAATGTATTGGGTATATTGATGCCGTCGAAATTTTCCACGGATCATTCCGTGACCGACGCTGAAGATTTGGTCAAGAATCTGGGAATCAACAGTGAGATGTTCCCGATAAAGGATATGTATGACAGTTTCCTGAACACGCTTCATCCGATGTTTAAAGATCTGCCTTTCAACGTGGCAGAAGAGAATCTGCAGGCCAGAGTTAGGGGTGTGCTGCTCATGGCGATTTCCAATAAGTTCGGTCATATTCTGTTGAACACATCGAACAAAAGCGAGGCTGCCGTGGGATACGGGACGCTGTATGGGGATATGTGCGGGTCGCTTTCCGTGTTGGGGGACGTGTATAAGACGGAAGTTTATCAATTGGCCCGTTATCTGAACCGGGAGAAAGAGGTTATCCCCGTCAACACGATCACCAAGGCCCCGTCGGCAGAGTTGCGTCCAGGTCAGAAGGACCAGGATAGTCTGCCCGATTACGAGACTCTTGACAAGATTCTGAAATTGTATCTTGAGGATAACCGTTCCCGGAAAGAAATTATAGCCCAGGGATTCCCGGTTGAGACCGTCGAGCGGGTTTTCACGCTAGTGAACCGCTGTGAATACAAACGGGCACAATGCCCCCCTATCCTGAAAGTGAGCAAGAAGGCTTTCGGGCATGGTCGACGTATGCCATTAACGTACCAAATATAACAAACACGCATGAGAACAATCAAGGATAAAGAGTTACACGAGAAGTATTGTAATATTTGTATTGACAGTCCCAATTCCCTTTTTGTCGATTTGGATGAGAGCAGCAAAACCATCCTTCGGCAAACGAGTATCTGTAAGATGTACAAGAAAGGTGACCTGATTTACGAGGAAGGGAATAAACCTTTCGGGTTGATTTGTCTTATTACGGGAAAAGCCAAGATCGTAAAAAAGGGAATCGCCGGTCGGGAGCAAATCGTCCGAATGGCCAAACCCGTGGGTTTTATCGGTTACCGGGCATTCTTTGCCGAGGAAAATCATATCGCTTCCGCCGAGGCCCTGGAAGATTCCATTGTCTGTATCATGAAAACGGAATTGATTTTCGGTATCGTGCGTAGTAATTCGGACGTGGCGATGAATGTTATCCGTGCTTTGGCAACGGACTTGGGCTTCTCGAACCGTCGTACGGTGACTCTGACGCAAAAACATATCCGGGGGCGATTGGCTGAGGCGTTGCTTGTGTTGAAAGACACGTATGGTTTTGAGAATGATAATATGACGCTGAAAGTGTACCTGTCTCGGGAAGATTTGGCTAATTTGTCGAACATGACGACGTCGAATGCCATTCGGACGTTATCCAATTTTGCGACGGAAGGTATAGTGGAACTTCCCGGGAAGCAAATCAGGATTATCAACCTGGACGCCCTTGAACGGGTTAGTAATCTAGGCTAGCGAGACAGCGGGATATCGTGTCGTGACTGAATCCCCGGCCGAGCGCGAAGCGGTAAAGTTTGGCTTTCCGTTTGTAGGGATCACTTTCTTTTAGCCCGTTTGCCTTCTGTCGAAGTAATGACAGGCAGGTTTCTTCTGTTTCCTCATCTGGTAAAAGAGCCAGTGCCCGTTCTACTATAGCATCGGGTATTTGTTTCACGCGCAGCATCCGGGCGATTTTCAGGCGTCCCCAGCGATTAAAGCGGGCCTTGTCCAGAACGTAGGCCTCGGCGAAACGCTCGTCGTCCACGAAATGATTCTTCACGAGAAAATCCATAATCGTGGCTGCCTCTTTTTCATTCAATTCCCACCGCAGAAGCTTTTGGTATACATCTGCAGAGCAATATTCCTTTTTGCTGCACTGGGCAGCCACTATATTCAACGCTTTGTTGGCATCCATCCTATTAAGATTTTAGTCGTCCTCTTACCATGCGGGGTTTGTCGAAAATATCTGCCCGTAATTTAACGTCTTTATATCCCATCCCTTCCAAGAGGCTCACGGTTTCGATTCCCAAGGCCTCGTTGATCTCAAAAAAGAGTCGTCCCCCGGGGGATAAGTGGGATAGGCCGAAACGGGCAATCTCCCGGTAAAACAATAGCGGGTCGGAATCCGGTACGAATAAAGCCCGTGCGGGTTCATGCTTCAATACCCGATCTTCCATGAGGGCTTTCTCGGATTCCCGTACGTAGGGAGGATTACTGGCAATGACATCGAATGTCCCCCATTTCCACTGTTCCGGGTGCAGAATGTCCCGGACTTCAAAATCAGCATGGACACCATTCAATCGGGCATTCTCCGTGGCCTGTTCTACAGCTGAAGGAGATACGTCCACCCCCAGAATCAGAACATCCTTCACGGCAGCACCCACAGCCACGGCGATACAGCCACTTCCGGTTCCGATGTCCAGGAAACGAGCCCCTGCCGGTAAGTCCTCCTCTACAATCCACATCACCAGTTCCTCGGTTTCGGGACGGGGAATCAGCGTGTCCCGGTTTAAATGAAAAACCAGTCCGGCGAATTCCGTTTCCCCTAAAATATACTGGAGCGGTTCCCCTTCCTGCAGGCGTTGCAGCACTCGGAGAAAAGTATTCACGAGGCTTTCCTCGAGAATGGTATGTTTCTCCAAATGAATTTGTATATTTGTATAATGAAACACACGGGAAAAGATTAACGTGCATAAGGCCCGTATCTCGTTCTCGTCATAAATAGCTTTTAATGTTTGCAAAGCATATCGTTGCAACTGGAACATCGTATTCATGTAGCAAAGATAAGTTTTAATTGGCGCATATAAAAGACAAACGCATGGATTGGGAAAGAATAATCATACATGGAATGGGCATCCTCTACGTTATCGTAATTGCCGTGACCATTTTCCGTATACTCTTGGAAAACAGGAATCCTGTCAGAACCTTAGCCTGGCTGCTTGTTCTCCTGCTGCTCCCTGTCGTCGGGTTGTTGCTCTATATATATTTCGGGATGAATTACCGGAAAGTGAAAATGTTCTCCATGAAAGGTTTGGGCGACGTGAAATGGCTGCAATACATGAGCGAGGACCAGAAACAACGGGTCCAAAAGGCCGAATTCCTGAAGAAAGAAGACATGGAAGCCGTGCGCCGTTTAATGCTTCTGCTGCTAAACAACAGTAAGGCCTTGTTGTCCCGCTATAATTCCGTGGAGATATTAAACAATGGAGAGGAAACATTCCGGGCCATATTCAAATCTATCGAGATCGCCAAGAAGTATATTCATGTGGAATACTACATTATTGATGACGGGGAACTCGGTCGACGCCTGAAGGAATTGCTTATCGCGAAAGCCAAAGAAGGCGTGGAAGTTCGGGTGATATACGATGACGTCGGTTCCTGGAAACTTCCTCAGTCCTATATCCATGAGATGCGGGCCGTGGGAATTCAGGTATATCCCTTCCTGCCCGTGCGTTTCCCGTTATTCACCAATAAGGTCAATTACCGGAATCACCGCAAGATCGTGGTTGTGGACGGGGAAACCGGCTTTATCGGGGGATTGAATTTTGCGGACCGTTACCTGAATGGCTTACCGGGTATCGGAATATGGCGGGATACCCACCTGAAGGTGCGGGGTGAAGTGGTGACGTCCCTGCAGACGGTCTTTCTGTTCGACTGGTATTTCGTGCGTCAGGAGGTGTTGCTTAATAAAACCGAGTATCTTCCGGATAAAAAAGTGGACGGTAATGTGGTCATCCAAACCGTGGCTTCCGGTCCGGATAGCGATTGGACTTCCATTCAGCAGGCCTATTTCACCCTTATCAATATGGCCCGGAAATACGTGTTTATTTCCACGCCCTATTTTATGCCGGGTGAGACGACCATCAATTCGCTGAAAACGGCAGCCATGAGTGGGGTGGATGTGCGGATTATGATTCCTTACAAATCCGATTCCCCCCTGACGAGTTGGTGTACCCGTTCCTACGTGGAAGAGCTCCTGGAGGCGGGAGTCCGTGTTTTTCAGTATCGTAAAGGGTTTAACCACAGTAAGCTCATTATCGTGGATGGATTGGTTTCCACCGTGGGTACGGCCAACATGGATATGCGTAGTTTCGAGCAGAATTTCGAGATCAATCTCATTCTTTACGACCGTAACGTGAGCCGGAAACTTGCCACTTTCTTCCTGGAGGATTTGCAGCAGAGTACGGAAATCCACCTCAGCGACTGGAAATTCCGTCCCAAACGAGACCGTATCCGGGAATCCTTAGCCCGTCTCTTTGCCCCGTTGTTGTGAATAGTCTCTGCTTGTCGGTACGCGTAAAATAAATTTGCAGTATATCACTCATCCAATCTTTGAATATTATAAATTTGTCATCCGGCAGATTTTTTAATATTAAAATCATGAAACGATCACTATTTTTGAATGACAGATTGTAACTAACCAATACTTAATCAGTATGGTCCTGTTATTGGATCATACATTGGAACGCATCTTTTGATACATCGAACAATCAGGCTGAATTTGTTATAGTTTTGCCTGTTGAATAAATTTATAGACATGGAAGAAATCATTAGCGTCATACGGGGCAAATTAAGGAAAGGATGCCCTGTCGACATCAAGGAATACAGTATTGACAGCCGTTCGGTCATCACTCCCGAGCGGACATTGTTTTTTGCTTTAAAAGGGAAAAACCATGACGGGCACAATTACATCTCCGACTTGTACGAGGAGGGGGTTCGGGCCTTTGTCATCAGTGACTGGCTACCGGAATTCGACCGTTTGAAAGAAGCCAATTTCATCACGGTAATCAACGTGCTTAAGGCGTTGCAGACGCTTGCCGCCTACCACCGTCAACAGGTCTCTGCGGAAATTGTCGGCATCACGGGGAGTAACGGGAAAACCATCACGAAAGAGTGGCTGTACCAGTTGCTCGCTGATGATTATGCCGT
Organism: uncultured Butyricimonas sp.; assembly: GCA_944321845.1. Classification (GTDB taxonomy): domain Bacteria; phylum Bacteroidota; class Bacteroidia; order Bacteroidales; family Marinifilaceae; genus CALUMT01. Next base: position 45,125 of record CALUMT010000020.1, on the reverse strand, counting down.
TTATCGCAGTCCGCGCAGCTACAATTCCCAGGTGGGTGTTCCCCTTTCCCTGCTCGGGATTGATGATAAGGCCGAAATCGCCATTATCGAGGCCGGAATCTCGCGGCCGGGGGAAATGGCCCGTTTGCAAAAAATGATTCAACCCACTATCGGGATCTTTACGCACGCGGGTAAGGCCCATGATGAGAATTTTGTATCGACCCAAGCCAAAATCACCGAAAAGGCCCAATTGTTCCAGTCCTGCCGGTATATTATCGGTCAGGAAGGAGACGCTTTGGATTTGATTAAACAGCAAAACCCGAACGCCCATATCCTCTCCTGGGGATATTCTCCGCTGAACGAGATCCTGGTGAAGACAATCAAGATTACGCAACAGGAAAGACGGCTCGAAATCCGATACCATGAACAGGAATTCCCGCTCTGCATTCCTTCTGCCGATGAGGCTTCCCTGGAAAATAGCATGAACGCGGTAGCTTACCTGCTGTTGAAAGGTATTTCCCCGGAAGTTATCACCCAGCGGGTTGCCCGCCTGTCCGCTATCGCCATGCGCCTGGAGATAAAAGAAGGGGTCAATAATTGCCTCCTCGTGAACGATTTCTATAACTCGGACCCGGATTCCTTCCAGGTGGCGTTGAACATGCTGACCATGCAGGATATTTCCCGGAAAAGGACCGTTATCCTTTCCGACTTCGTGGATACGGGCAAGGCGAATTCCAAGCTCTATCCCCGTATTGCCGAGATGTTGAAGCAGGCCGACGTGGACTTGTTTATCGGTATTGGGGAGAAACTTCGCGATTATCGGCACTATTTCCCGGCCAATTCCCGTTTCTACCGGGATACAGAACAATTCTTGCGTCAGGAGGAGCGGGGGCGGTTCCTGAACCAGGTTATCCTGATCAAGGGAGCCCGGGCATTCCAGTTGGAATACATTGCCGGTTTCCTGCAAAAGAAATCGCATAATACCATCCTGGAGGTGGATTTGGATGCCATTATACATAACCTGAATCATTTCCGCTCCCTGACGAACGCCCACCTGGCCGTTATGGTCAAGGCCTTCTCCTACGGTAGCGGTTCCAAGGAAATCGCTTCGCTCCTCCAGTATGTCGGGGTTGACTATCTCATGGTGGCCTTTGCCGATGAAGGCATCGAATTGCGGGCTGCCGGGATCAGTACCCCTATTGCCGTGATGAATCCCGAGCGGGAAGCCTTCGACAACATGATCACGTTTAATCTCGAACCGGAAATCTATTCGTTGGATATCCTGCAGGATTTCAACAAGGCCCTGGACAAGCACGGTATCAAGCAATTCCCCGTTCATATAAAACTCAACACGGGGATGAATCGTTCCGGTTTTGACGAGCAGGATATACCCGCCCTGTTGGACTTCTTCCGTTCCGGCGAGCGTTCCGTGTACATCCGTTCCATGTTTTCCCACCTGGCGGGAAGTGACGAGGCTGTTCACGATGAATTCACGCTGGAGCAAATCCATCTCTTCGAGCGTATGACGGCCCAGATTCAAGCGAACTTCGACTATAAAATCTGGCGGCATATATTGAATTCTGCCGGTATCGAGCGTTTCCCGCAATACCATTTCGACATGGTGCGCCTGGGTATCGGTCTGCACGGTATCAGTGCCGCGAATGCCCGCCTTCGTCCGGTAAGTACGTTCAAGACCCACATCATGTCCGTCCGCGATGTTCCCGCCGGGGTTTCTATCGGTTACGGGCGTAAAAGCTACACGGAACGTCCTTCCCGTATTGCCGTTATTCCCGTGGGATATGCCGACGGGCTCAACCGCCATTTGAGCAACCGGGTGGGAGAGGTCTACGTCAGGGGACAACGGGTTCCCATCATCGGGAATATATGCATGGATACCTGCATGATTGACATCACGGGTACGAATGCCCAAATCGGGGATGAGGTGGAGATATTCGGGAAACATATACTTGTTACCGAGGTGGCCGACAAGCTGGGAACTATCCCCTACGAGGTCCTCACGGGGGTATCCCAGCGCGTGAAACGAATCTATTACAAGGAATAAACACGAAAAACCAATTGATATGAAACACCAGCTGAAACTTTGGGCGTGTCTTGCCCTCCTGTTACCCGCCCAACTGACTTGGGCCCAATTCAACAAATACTTCGAGAACAAGACGCTCCGCATGGATTACTACCATTGCGGCGACAGTAAAAGCGAAGAATTCTATTTCGATGAACTGCTGGAGGAACCCTATTGGGGCGGTTCAAAAACCAACCTGATCGACACCATGTATTACGGGAACTACTACCTGAACGTGTACGACGTGGCCAGCAACAAACTGATCTATTCCCGTGGATTCTCCACCCTCTTCTGGGAATGGCAGACCACCATCGAGGCGACTAAGACCCGTCGTGGTTGTATCGAGAGCGCCGTTATGCCATACCCCAAGCAGGACGTGAGAATAGAAATCACGGCCCGGGACAAGAAAGGTAAGTTCAACAAGAAATTCGAGTACACGGTCGACATGGACAGCTACTTTATCAAGAAGGACCGGCGTTCCGCCTACCCGACCTACGAGGTACTTTACTCGGGCGATCCGGCCAAGAAGGTGGATATTGTCCTTATCCCGGACGGGTACACGGCCGATGAGATGGAGCAGTTTAAAATCGATTGCCAGCGTTTCGTGGAGGGGCTGTTCTCCTTCTCTCCCTACAAGGAACGCAAGTCGGCCTTCAACGTGCGGGCTGTCCTCGCTCCTTCCCGGGAGTCCGGGGTGGACATCCCGGCCGAGAATGCCTGGAAAACAACCGTGCTTAATACCTCCTTCTACACGCTCGACTCGGAACGTTACCTGATGACTTTCGACAACAAGAGCATGCACGACGTGGCTGCCAATGTTCCCTACGATTACATCTACATCATTGCCAACACGCAGAAATACGGGGGTGGAGCCATCTACAACCATTACGGGATCAGCGTCTCCGGCAATATACAGGCGGCCAAAGTCTACGTGCACGAGTTCTGCCACCTCTTTGCCGGAATCGGTGATGAGTACGAGGGGGATGTATCCTACAACGACATGTATCCCACCAACGTGGAACCTTGGGAACCGAACATCACGACCCTCGTGCATTTCGAGAAGAAATGGAAAGACATGATTGACCCCGGAACCCCGGTCCCGACCCCGTTAAAGGACCCGAATTCCAAAACCATCGGTGCCTACGAGGGTGGTGGCTACCGCACGAAGGGTGTTTACCGGGCATGGCCGGACTGCCTGATGCGTACCCTGCGAGGCGACCTGTTCTGCCCCGTCTGCGTCCGGGCCATCAACCGTCAAATCGACTTTTACACGAAATAATCATTCTGTCGGGATGTTTTTATCCCGGGAGCGAGCGTATTGTATGGGGAGAGCGACTCAATCTTTTTGGGCCGCTCTCGTTTTATCCCTGCGGTTGGTAGAGGCTTCGCGGAATATTTGCCCCCTCTTTTTTCGGGGCGGCTGGGGAACGGACAGGCAATAACCTCCTTTCACGGACCCATCACGGCCAGTTCACGCCCAATCCATCAATCGAATCGGGAGCGGCCGTGTAAAGGAGGTAAATGGGCTGTGTCCCGTAAGCGTACCCTAAACGCGCTGGGTTCGTGCCGGGACAACGGGGAAACACGATATTAATTCTGGGTCGCCTCAATGCGTCCGATATAGTGGGAAGGACTATGCGCTTGCCCGTCTTCCCGGCTGAAGTATAGATAGAGATGAAGTTCAGCTCCTTCCCGGGGCAATAGCTGGAATTCTCCTTGCCCCTCACTCCGGGTGCCCCGGATTGCGCTGACCCGTTCAAAATGCGGGTGCGCATCGATGACGAATACCCCGATTTGCAGGCGGTCCGAGGATGCAGCCGTCGTCCATTCTTCCCCCTTTCCCCAGCTAACCCGGAATATTCCGTCGCTCCCCGCTTCCGTTTGTATGCCGGGAGGAAGCAGCAGGCGTCCTGCCGAAAAACAGAAGGATTCCGGGTGTATCAACCTGCCATCCCCGTCGAAACACCTGTAATTCCGGGAGTGAAACAGGTTGGATGACATTTTCCCTTCTTCCTTTGCTGCTTGTCTCCAGATATCCGGGGACACGTTTGCCTTGTAGAGGCTGTACAGCACCTGGAGGGTCTTGAAGCGGTTCGAGGATAACCGCTGTTTCTCGCTCCGTTCATTTGCTCGTTCCGCCTTTCCCGTTTTCGGGAGCGATACCCTCCGGGCATACGTTTGTTTTCCTCTCGTGTAGTAGATGATGTTTCCCATTTTCCCGTGGTAGTTCCTGCCTGTTGAATCTGTAACTTTCATAATTCCGATTGTTTTTTATTGGTTTGACACGCGGGAGAATCTCCCTCCCTCGTTTTTATTATAATGGCGGATGTCCCCTCTTTTTTCGGATTTTATCGGGAATTATTTTTGAGAAAAACTGGATTTCTTCATTTCTCGTTGTGTTTCACCACCTATTCGTTTCCCGTTATGCTGACGGGCAACTCATTTCGCGGTTCACGCCCTCTGGATTGGCGTGTGAACCAGCAAGTGATTAGGAGGAGAACAGCGGGTGTGCAGCGGGAGGAAGGAGTTGGTACTTGAGGCATATTATGGAGGGTCGTTGTCTTGATAATCTGGAGAGAATTGTTTATTTTTGAAACGGTTGTAAATAAAAATTAGATAGAGATGAATTATCCTTTGATTTCGGAATATGTTGAATCTATAAAATACGCGGAGGATAATCTTGGCGTATTGGATAGGTTGCGTCCGGTGATGGATGCAAACGGTAATCCCTGCATGAGTAGCGGCAATTTTGCGGTGGTGTTCAAGATGCGGGAAGAGGGGAGCGGAAAACTCTATGCGTTGAAATGCTTCCTGCGGGAGCAGGAGGGACGGGCGGAGAGTTACGCCAAGATAGCCTCCGAACTGGAGTACGTTTCCTCCGGTTTCCTGACTTCGGTGCATTACTTGGAGAAAGAGTTGTTCGTGGACACGAGGCAAACAGATGAGCGGGAATTCCCCGTATTGCTGATGGACTGGGTGGAGGGAGTGCCGCTTGATTGCCATGTGCGAGTGAATATTGGAAATGTTTATCGATTACAATTGCTGGCGTATCAGTTCGGTCGGCTCGCCTCGTGGCTGGGAGCGCAGGAGTTTGCCCATGGGGACTTGAAGCCGGACAATATTCTGGTGCGGGAGGACGGGCAGTTCGTGCTGGTAGATTATGATGGAATGTTTGTCCCTGCCATGCGGGGAGAGCGGGCGAAAGAATTGGGTAGCGTGGATTTCCGCCACCCGTCCCGTTCGAGACAAGTGTTCGACGGCACGATTGACGATTTCGCGCTGGCATCAATTGCACTCTCGTTAAAGGCAATTGCCTTAAAGCCGGAACTACTTGCGAAGTATGGTGCGGCAGACCGCTTGTTGTTTTCCGCCACGGATTACTGCAATCCCGGGGCAAGTGCTATTCTGCGGGAAGTGGCATCTTTGGCGGATGATGCGGAACTGTCCCGTCTTCTTGGTATGTTTTACATAGCCCTTGCCGAGGGTAATCTCGCCCAGGTTTCTTTTCGTCTTTTTAACCTAAGTAGACCGGAACAACCTGTTATTCCCGCACAGGAAGTGTTGTCAACGAAAGTGACGGATGAGGATTTGGCGGAGGCTGTGGAAGATAAGTTTGAGGTGTATAGTCGGGACGGGCTACGGTTGTTAAAGGTTTCGCTGGTGATAGTGGAATATCAGATAAGGGATGGAGTGAAAGTAATTTGTGATTATGCGTTTAGTGGTTGTAGTTCCTTGATCGGGTTGGAGTTGCCCTCGTCTTTGACTAGTATCGGGGCGTGGGCGTTTAATGATTGTAGTTCCTTGAGTAGTATCGTGTTTCCCTCGTCCTTGACGAGTATCGGTCGTGGAGCATTTTATGGGTCAGGTATACGGGAAATTCATAACGCATCTCCTTGTTTTATCGTGGAAGACGGAGTTCTTTTTGATAGTGAAAAAAAGACGTTGATTTATTGCTTTGATAAGGGTAAAATAAGGTATGTCGTACCATCTTCTGTGACTAGTATCGGGGACGGTGCGTTTTGGGGTTGTAGTTCCTTGAGCAGTTTGGAGTTACCCTCGTCCTTGACTAGTATCGGGAACGGTGCGTTTTGGGGTTGTAGTTCCTTGAGCAGTTTGGAGTTTCCCTCGTCCTTGACTAGTATCGGGCTTTGGGCGTTTGGGGGTTGTTTTTCCTTGAAATTTATAAAAGTGCCTCAGGAAACGGTGGAAAAGTTTAAGGATTTATTATCAGAAACGGGTTTTACAGGAGAAGTACAAGAGATTTAAAGAATAAAAATTATTGTAGAATCTAAGCGGCGAAAAATAGAAAATATCCAGAAATAATACCCGGGGGCGGTGATTTGCGATGTGACGAGCCAGGCGAAGGACGGGTTGGTGAAGTTAAGCCCTTTTTACCCGTACGGGGAAATTCCCGTACCTTTTAGCGAGGGGTACGAGGCCATGTGTGTGGAGGGGGTGTGGCAGGGGTTGAAGGTGTTCGAGGGAAGCGATGTGGACGTGGGGATGTTCCAAAATGATACGATGCGGAATATCAAGCGGACGGTGCGTCGTTTTGGCCGGCCCTTGGGTCATCGTAAGGGGGTGCATGGAACGGAATTGCTGGATTACCTGGAAGCCCGCCGCCAGATTTACCTTCCCACGTATCGCTGGGTGCTGGAACATAAGGTGGGCGACATCATCGCCCGGTTGCGGGAAGCTTCCCGGAGGCAGACCATCGTGTTGCTCGATTATAACACGAATGGCGATGTGGCTGACTTGAGCAAGCCGCTTTCCCATGCCGCCCTCGTGAAGGCATACGCTGAAGGGATATATCCCCGCGAGGATTGTCTGCTGGAGATGACTAACGGGACAGAGGAGATGCCCCGGTAGTTGAATTTGTTTGAACAGGAATAAAAATATTAAAATAACGTGAGTTCGACGAATTCAGAACAAAGCCAGCTGTGTGTCAATTGTTCTTGTAACATTGATACACGGCTTCTTAGGAAAGCAGCAATATGCAGCAATTACCCCCAAGAGATTGACAATAAAATTATCAAAGCTTCTATGCCTTAAATGTTCCACACCATACACCTCATGATATTGATTACCAATAAAAGCGAAGTCATGTCCAAAAGTTATAATAAATTTCTTAATATTCTGAATGACCTGTTGTTCAACAACAGGTTCATCAATATCTTCGAAATCACGTTCTCCAATCTCTTCTACATTCAGGAAATCAAGGGTGTATTCATCTTTGAACATCATTACAGCCTTTCGAGCCTCCTTTGCATCTAAAATATTCTTGGAGAAGTTATTTGGCAGAGATGTTTGTCTTTCATAAGCATTATCGTTCATCAAACGAACAATTAATAACGTTCCTCAGTTGTTTTGGCTTTGCTTAGTATTCTTGAATGGTGCGTAAATGGCACTGCCAAGAACTCAGCTGCAGGAAAATCCAATGTATTAGGGATTATCATTGTATGATAAATATCTATTTCCTGTATTTCGGTATTTGCAATTACCGATTCTGAGGTATTGCTTAATTCGGTAATCGCGATTACCGAATTATGTCCATTAGGTATAGAGGAAGTATTATCAAGCATTGTCCACGCCTCATAGAATAGCCTCATCTTTTTGAGGTTCTCGGCGGAAAAGCCTCTCAATCCAGGCAATATTTTTCTGAGTCTATTACTTATAGTTGTCAATGCCCCTGTTCCCCATTCCCCTGACCTAGAATTTTCACACACATATTTACCTGTGCAGAAATACACGGCAAGTTGTATTCTGTGTTCATCTTTCAAGGCTTCATATTGCCCTTGGAGGATAGCTGTCTTTATCACTTCAGCGGCATGATTATATTGAGTTATGGTCAATTTATTTTCTTTCATAATTGGACTGGGGGTTAATTTAAGATAGAACGAAATTACAGATAAATCTTGATTCACGTATTAGTCATATAAGAAAAAAACAAAAGACTAATTACTAAAACATCTAAGTGGTGATTTCCTCCAAACGCTAGAGTATGCCAAAGTGAGAAAGTTTTTGTCAGTTAGGAAAAAAGTTATACCTTTGCGAGGTTTTGAGAAAACGGGGGATGTTTATAATCGTGTGATGGGAACATGGATTTGGCTTAGAACCCCGGGGCATCGACCCATGTTTGAGTAACACAAAGCAAATAGTATTATGCAAGTATTTGAATTAAAAGGAGCAGTTAGAACCGATTTAGGTAAGAAAGCCACTAAGGCATTGAGAAAAGAAGCTAAAGTTCCATGTGTGCTTTATGGCGGAGAAGCTAACGTACATTTCACGGTGTTGGAGAAAGATCTGAAGAACTTACTTTACACCCCGAAAGTATACCTGGTGAACCTGAATCTGGACGGTAAATCTTGCGGTGCCGTTATGAGAGAAATCCAATTCCACCCGGTAACGGATAAGGTGTTGCACATTGATTTCTATCAGACCGCTGAAGATAAACCGGTTGTGATGGAAATTCCGGTGAAGACGACGGGACATGCTGCCGGTGTGCAAGCCGGAGGTAAGTTGGCTTTGATTACCCGTAAATTGAAAGTGAAAGCTCTCCCGAAAGATATGCCGGATGAGTTGATGGTTGACGTTACCACTTTGGGTGTCGGCAAGTCTATCAAGGTTCAGGATTTGGCTATCGAAGGTGTTGAGATCATGAACGCCAAGAGCGTGGTGATCGCTCAGGTTAAGTTGACAAGAGCCGCTCGTGCCGCTCAAAGTGCTAACTAATCAAGCGAGTTGAGGATCTGAAAGATGAAGTATCTTATTGTGGGATTAGGGAATATTGGTCCCGAATACCAGAATACACGACATAACATCGGATTTAACGTGTTGGACGCCTTTGCTAAGGCGTCCAATGCTGTTTTTGAAGATGGGCGTTACGGGGCGTTGGCGACGGTGAAGTTGAAGGGACGCACCTTGTTGCTGCTGAAGCCGAACACGTACATGAACCTGAGCGGAAAGGCGGTGAGTTATTGGATGCAGCGGGAGAAGGTGGAGTTGGGAAACGTGTTGGTTATCGTGGATGATTTGGCCTTGCCTTTCGGGACGATCCGGATGAGGGCGAAGGGAAGTGACGGGGGGCATAACGGGCTGAAAAATATCAATGAACTGCTGGGAACGCAGGATTATGCCCGGATTCGGGTGGGAATCGGTAACGGTTTTCCCCGGGGAGGGCAGATTGATTACGTGTTGGGCCATTGGACGGAGGAAGAGGAGAAGGGGATGCCGGCCATCACGGAGCATTGCGGGAAGATGATCGAGAGTTTCGTGTTTGTCGGGGTGGAGAAGACGATGAACGGTTTTAATAATTTCAAGTTGCAGAAGTCATGATTGCCGGAGATAAGGTTCGGATTGATAAGTGGTTGTGGGCGGTTCGGATTTTCAAGACCCGTTCGCAGGCAGCGGAAGCCTGTGGGAAGGGACACGTGTCCATCGGTGGGATGAACGTGAAGGCTTCCCGGGAGGTGAAGGTGGGGGATACAATCAGCGTGCGGGTGCCGCCGATCCAGCGGGATTACCGGGTGAAGCAGATCACGGATAAGCGGATGTCCGCCCAGTTGGCCGTGGATTTCGTGGAGGAGGTTACTCCCCAGGAACGTCTGGATATATTGCGGGGGGTACACATGCAATTCGAGCACCGCGACCGGGGATTGGGGCGTCCCACGAAACGGGATCGCCGGATGATAGACCGGCTGAAGGAGTCGGGTGAGTATGATGATTTGGAAGATTATGATGAATTTTGACGGATTATGCTGATCGCGAGGGAAAAAAGAAAGACGAACGTGGCGGAATACATCCTGTACATGTGGCAGGTGGAGGATATGCTGAGGGGGTTAGGCCTGGATATCGAGGAGGTGGACCGCCGTCTGGTGAGCCAGTTTCAGGTGGACGAGGAGAAACGGAAGGAGATCCGGGACTGGTATGACAACCTGATTGCCATGATGAAGCTGGAGAAGGTGGAGCGGCAGGGACACGTGCAGGTGGTGAAGAATATGGTGAACGAGCTCACGGAGTTGCATTTTCACTTGCTGGATCAGGTGTCGGACATGAAATACAGGCAGCTGTTTCTGGCGGCCATGAATAATTTGCTGGAATATCGCCGGAAGGCCAACCTGCCGGATGAGGTTTCGGACGTGGAGTTGTGCCTGCAGGCCTTGTACGGGCAGTTGATGCTGCGTTTGCAGAAGCGGGAGATTCATCCCCATACGGTGGCGGCCATGGAGTCCTTCAGCCGGATGCTGGGGTACCTGGCTGCTAAGTACAGGCAGATGGAAGAGGAAGATTCCAAGGATTTTTAGTGTATTGACGGGAGATGTATCAGACTTATATTTTCGAGAACGGGTTGCGCCTGATTCATTATCGGGTTCCGACGAAGGCGGCTTATTGTGGTTTGATTATCAACGTGGGAAGCCGGGATGAACGGGAGGAGGAATCGGGTATCGCTCATTTTATCGAGCACGTGATATTCAAGGGAACGGAGAAGCGGAAGGCCTATCACGTGTTGAGCCGGTTGGAGGACGTGGGAGGGGAGTTGAACGCCTACACGACGAAGGAGGATACCTGCGTGTATGCCACGTTTATGGCGAAGGATTACGAGCGGACGCTGGAGCTTTTCGCGGATATCGTGTTCCATTCCGTGTTCCCGGAAAAGGAAATCGAGAAGGAAAAGGATGTGGTGCTGGACGAGATTGATTCCTACAAGGATAGCCCGGGAGAGTTGATTTTTGATGATTTCGAGGAGCAGGTGTACGAGGGGTGTCGTATCGGTCGGAATATCCTGGGGAATGAGGCTGCCGTGAAAAGTATCTCACGGGAGATGATTCTGAATTTCGTGGAACGGAACTATTCCCCGGACAGGATGGTGATCAGTTCGGTGGGGGATATCCCTTTCGAGAAATTGGTGCGGCTGGTGGAAAAGTATTTCGCTTGTTACGCGCGAAGGGGAGAGCCGCTGGTGCGCGTAAAGCCGGAGATTTATGTTCCCCGATTCGTGGAGGTGAACAAGGATACCCATCAGTGCCACTGCATAGTCGGTAATGTGGCTTATGACAACAAGGAGGACAAGCGGTTGCCGCTTTCGTTGCTGATGAATCTGTTGGGCGGTTCGGGGATGAATACCCGGTTGAACCTGAATATTCGGGAACGCTACGGGTTGGCCTATAACATAGAGGCGTCCTACACGCCATATTCCGATACGGGAATCTGCATGATATATTTCGGGTGTGACCGGGAGAACGCGGACTGGTGTCTGGATTTATGCAAGCGGGAGATGCGGGCATTGTACGAGGAAAAGCTCGGCCCGGTGCAGATGAAACGGGCGAAGACGCAAATGATCGGGCAGTTGACAATATCGTCCGAGAATTACGAGAACCTGATGTTGTCCATCGGTAAAAGTTTTCTGATATACGATAAGGTGGACAGCCTGGAGGATGTTTATGCCCAGATCGGGGAGATTACCCCGGAGGTGCTGGTGCAGGTGGCGGAAGAGATTTTTGACGAACGGAAATTATCGGTATTGATTTATAAATGATGGATTTATGCTGGAATTAAGTCCGGAACTGGAGCAATATATAGAGGCGCATAGTCAACGGGAGGAACCCGTGCTGGTGGAATTGGCACGGGCGACGCATCTGCAGGTGTTGCGTCCGAGGATGTTGTCGGGGAATCTGCAGGGACAGTTGTTACGGATGTTGTGCCGGATGATTGATGCACGGTCCGTGTTGGAAATCGGGACATATACCGGTTACGCGGCCATTTCCATGGCGATGGGGATGGGGGAGGACGGTGTGCTGCACACGATAGACGTGAATGACGAGCTGGAGGATTTTACGCGGGAGTTTATCCGGAAGAGCGGTCTGGAGAAACGGATCGTGTTCCACGTGGGGGATGCCCTGGAGATTATCCCGGAACTGGAGGGAATGTTTGATCTCGTGTTTATCGACGCAGACAAACGGGAGTACCCGGAGTATTACCGGCTGGTGTTTGACAAGGTTCGAGTGGGAGGAATTATCGTGGCGGATGACGTGTTGTGGGACGGTAAGGTGGTAACGGAGGGCGAGAAAACGGATGCCCAGACGCGTGGTATTCTGGATTTTAACGATATGGTACAGGCGGATGAACGGGTAGAGAATCTGTTGTTGCCGGTCCGTCATGGATTGATGCTGATGCGAAAAACAAAAGCCTGAAGTCGGAGAAGAAAAGATTTTGGATTATATTTGTCCAAGGAAGTAACAGAAAATAATCATGAAACAATATTTGGATTTGCTGGACAGGATTTTACGGGAAGGCGTGGAGAAGGGAGACCGGACGGGGACCGGAACGATCAGTATTTTCGGTCACCAGATGCGTTTTGACTTGTCGGAGGGATTCCCGTTGTTGACCACGAAGAAATTGCACCTGAAATCGATTATATATGAACTCTTGTGGTTTCTGCAGGGGGACACGAATATAAAATACCTGAATGACCATGGGGTGACCATCTGGGACGAGTGGGCGGATGCCCAGGGGGATCTCGGGCATATTTACGGTTATCAATGGCGTTCATGGCCGCGGCCGGACGGGACGACCCTGGACCAGATTGCCCAGGTTGTTCATGATATCAAGCATAACCCGGATTCCCGGAGATTGATCGTGAGTGCCTGGAATGCCGGGGATATCGAGAACATGGCGTTGCCGCCATGCCATGCCTTGTTTCAGTTTTACGTGGCGAAAGGGAAATTGTCGTGCCAGTTGTACCAGCGGAGCGCGGATACGTTCCTGGGAGTGCCGTTCAATATCGCCTCGTATGCCTTGCTGACCATGATGATGGCCCAGGTATGCGGCTTGCAGCCCGGAGAGTTCGTGCATACGTTGGGGGACACGCATATTTACCTGAATCATATAGAGCAGGTGAAGTTGCAGTTGACGAGAGAGCCGAGACCGTTGCCCCGTATGGTGATCAATCCGGAGGTGAAGGATATTTTCGCTTTCCGGTACGAGGATTTCGAATTGCGTGATTATAACCCGCACCCGCATATCAAGGGGGCAATTTCCGTTTAAATGATTAATCTTGTATTTTATGGTATTATCTATTATAGTGGCCGCGGCGGAGAATGGCGTTATCGGACGGGATAACGGATTGATCTGGCACTTACCGGCAGACTTGAAGCATTTTAAAACAATTACCACGGGGCACACGATTCTGATGGGCCGGAGGACTTTTGAGTCGATAGGGAAGGCTTTGCCGAATCGCCGGAATATTGTCATCACCCGTAATCCGGATTACCGGGCGGAAGGATGTGAACTGGCGGGAAGTGTGGATGAGGCCTTGAAGATGACGGAAGGAGAAGAGGAGGTCTTTATTACCGGGGGAGGTTCCATATACAAGGAAACGTGGAATCGGGCCGATCGTCTTTACCTGACTGTTGTCCACACGGAAGTGGAAGGGGATACGAAGATTCCGGCCGTGTTGCCGGAGTGTTGGAAGGAAGTCAGTCGGGAATCGCATAAGGCGGATGACAAGAACGAGTTCGATTATACTTTCGTGAATTACGTGAGGGTATGAGAAAATTCGCGATAAACCCGAAATACCAGTACTTGGCGGAAGAGATTCTTGCTATCCCGGAACGTTTCGAACGGGAGGGGATGCTTCTGTACAAGGGAAGGAATCAGGTTAAGATGATGGAGATCGGGGGATTGAAGTTGAACGTGAAGTCCTTCAAGCGTCCTCATGTCATCAATCGGATTGTGTATGCCTATTTCCGGAAAACGAAAGCGGAACGCTCGTTCCGTTATGCCAATCTGTTACAACAATATGGCATAGGGACCCCGGAACCGGTAGCCTATATCGTTTACCGGGACTGGTGTGGGGTAAGTCGCAGTTATTATATCTCGTTGCAAGTAGAATACGATTACGAGTTCCGTGATCTGAAAGTGAAGCGACCAAACGATTTGGAACCGATGCTGGTGGCTTTTACCCGTTTCACCTATCAATTGCATGAACATGGAATTTATTTCGTCGACCACTCCCCGGGGAACACGTTGATAAAAAGAAAGGCAGAGGGGTATGATTTTTATCTGGTTGATTTGAACCGGATGAAATTCATGACAATCACCCCAGAGCTGGGGCTAAGGAATTTTTACCGTTTGGATGCTTCCGACGACATGATTGAGATTATTGCCCGGGAATATGCTCGTCTGCGAGGAGGGGATGCCGGACAAATGACGGAGATGCTTAAAAACTGGACCCATGAGCATAATGCCCGTGTCGCCGAGAGGAAACGCCGGAAAGCAAAAAAGAAATGCATGTTTTAATGTCTTTTTATTTTGCCGAATCTTTTGATACTTGTGTATTTGCGCCAAAGGTTTAGTTTGCGTTTTTCGGGGACTCCATGGTCTTTTATGTACTGTTGGGCAGCTTCAAGCATTCTTTTACAAACCTTACCGTCCAAATAAGGATCATAATTATCGATTATCCATTGCCGTTTTGCTGAAGAAGAGTCATCGTGGAGAGCCTGTTCGTAAGCCTGCGGCAGATCGTTCCCGTTTTGAATATCGATCCAGTAAATATCCTTGGCGGTAGTTTTGTAGGTGATGACGGGTTTGTTTAATAACAAAAATTCGTAGACAGTGGATGAGGTATCACTAATCATAACGTCTGCCATTAATTGGTATTTCGTGATATTATGATCCTCACACCAGATTACGTTAGTCTGATGATTTGCCCATTGCCTGTATTCGTCAATCCATTCTTGACGGGTTAGGGGATGAAACTTTAATAGTAACAGGATGTTTTTCTTTTGAACTAATTCTTCTAAATCTTTTTTTAGATAGGGAAGTGACGTGAGTGATGGAGAGAAGGTGGGGGCGTAAAGAACCAGTTTCTCCCGTTGATATTGTTGTAATAGCTGATGTTTTTCTTCGTCGAAATGGTGAAGATTGTGGAAAATCCAATCCTGGCGTGGCCATCCTGTTTCAACAACCTCAAAGTCTTTGTATTTTGAGGCCAATCTCTGAAAACCTTTCGTGAAGAATGGACCTTGAGTAAAGTAGAGATCAAAATACCTTCGGATGACCCAATGGTCTTTTTTCTCGGCTGCATATCCATGGAAAATTTGGATTTTTACCCCGGGAAGGTAGTAAGGAACAATGTTGCAAGGAACGAAAATAACTTCTGGGGAGTAATTATAGATTTCCTGTATACTATTCGTCCATTTTACCTTGTCTTTTAGCGGGAAGTCGGGAATGTTGCGAGAATGGATATACCAAAGGATATCATGTTCTCTTGTATTTTGTGCTTCTTCCTGAATGGGACTTAAAATATTAATGGCATATTTTTGTTCGCAGAATAATACAATGCGCATAGTCTTGATTATAAAAGGTGTGGAGGCAGGTTAGTAACGGCTTGTTGAAAATCTTCGATAGTATCAAGTTCCATGGAAAAAAACTCGGTTGTATCCACGATATCAAAGGTGCATCCTTGGGCGATCAGGCGCTCAAAAGCAGATTCGTAGAATGTATCGACAAGATTTTCTTTTGTAATCATTTGTTCGAGTTCTCGGGTGAGTGCGCGGGTATAGGTAGCATCCATTTTTTCGATACCGATGGATTCTCCGATAGCTTTTGAAATAGCACATGTCTTGCTGATTTCAGCAACTCTTCCGTTGGCATCCGGGATAACCTTTATTTCTTCGTCGTAGAGGGAATGACGGTTCAGTGCCAAGCAGGTTGGTGCAGGATGCGTCAAAATTGTTTTTAAAAGTAATGGATCAAAAATAATATCACTGTCCAGTAGAACTATGTCCTGGTCATATATTTTCTCGCTGGTTAGCCATAGGGAATATATATTATTGGTGGAAGCATATTTTTCGTTGAAAATATACTCGACCTTTAGATCAGGGTAATGTGAGGAAACAAAGCTCTTGATTTGTTCCTGTAGATAACCGGTAACAATTACCAGTTCGTTAATACCATTGGATATTAATCCTTCTATAGCTCTGGCCAGCAGACAGGTTTCCCCGATTTTGAGCAGGCATTTAGGGGTATTGTCTGTTAGAGGCCGTAAGCGGGACGCTATGCCTGCAGCTAAAATGATTGCTTTCATCGAGAGACAACTTCTTTTATCGTATTGATAACCTCAACGTTCTGCTCATGTCTGCCTAACGTTATGCGCATATGCGTGTTGATATCCGGTTCATTCATGAATTTTATTAAATACCCTTTTTGTTCGAATGCTTCCTGGAAGGCCTTTTTTAATTCAATGGGATATTTTACAAGAATAAAATTCGCTTGTGATTGATAGACCTTAAATCCTGGAAGATTATTTAATTCTTTCATGTACATTTTGCGGTCTTCTCCCATTTGATTAGCTACTTGTTGATAATAATCTGTTGATTTTAAAACGGCAATACCAATTTCTTCAGACAAGCGGTTATAACCTAGATATCTTGTGCTGTAATTTAAGAATTTGGTTAATGCTGTTCCCATGAAGGCAAATCCTAAGCGTAATCCCGGCAGTCCATAAAATTTTGATAATGTCCGTATAATTAATAGATTAGGGAATTTTTCGAGTAGGGGTTTTATATAGCTTGTATCTTGATTGGCAAATGAGGCATAGGCTTCGTCGATAACGACAACAGTTGAGGGTGATATGGAAGATAAGATATCGTATAATTCTTCACTTGTCAAAGAATTACCTGTCGGATTGTTGGGGCTGGCAATTAATACCATATCCGGATTTTCTTGGTGAAACATTTTTTTCATGATTTCGAAATCATATTTAAATGTATCTCCATCTTCATATAATGGGTAGAATATGCTACGCCCTTCGACTTCATCTGCTATTGATTTATAATACCACCACGAGAATTTGGGGATCAGCAATGTTTTTTGCTTTCCTTTCCCGGAGAGGAAATAATGTACGGCCTGTTTTAATATGTCTTCTCCTCCGTAACCGAGGATGACCTGATTTTCCGGTATGTTGTAAATGTCGGAGAGGTAGGCAGAGAAAATACTCTTCTTCCCTTCATCGTAAGTTCGAGAGTAGAAGCATAAATTATTTGGGTTGAAGTTTTTAATAACCTCTTCAATTGCCGGGCAAGGACCATAGTTGTATTCATTCCGATCCAAATAAGTAATCTTTTTTTCCATATCGATGTTTTTATCAAAATCAATAACATTTATAGAAAACAAAAGTATAAAATAAATACATAAAATAAATACATAAAAGAATATAATTTTTTATCTGTATAAGATATTTGAGGAAGGATTAATCTTGTCTACCCCGTTATTCTTCAGAAATAAGATATTGTCTGTTGATTATTTACACCTTTTAATGGACAAAATATGTATTTTTGCGGGAGTGGAAGAAGACGGTGTAGTAGATTTATAATGAGAACAGGTATGTCATTTGCAGAGAAATGTTTTAAGGTGTTTACGCGATGCGTGGAGGATTTCCATTCCAGAGGAGGAGTGGAGACGGAGTTTTTTAATCCTTATGAAAAAGATGGATTTGAATATTATCTCTACCAGAAAGCATGGATTGATTCACGACAATGGCATCTTGAGGATCAGATTCGGGAAGAGGGAATAGACGCCCAAACGGCTTTGGGATTAAAGCGGCAGATTGACGGGTTAAATCAAGAACGTACGGATGCCGTCGAACGTTTGGATGATTATTTTGTCGAGGAGTTTCGTGGGGTGAAACCTTTGGCGGATGCCCGGTTGAATACCGAAAGTCTGGCTTGGGCTTTAGACCGTCTTTCGATTCTCGCGTTAAAGATTTACCATATGCGTCAGGAAGTCGAGAGGGAGTGTGTGGCGTTGACTCATCGGGAACGGTGTCGTGAAAAATTATTTGTGTTGAATGGGCAACGGGAGGATTTGTTGTTGGCAATAACCCAATTGCGGGAAGATATTCTCGCCGGACGTCGTTACATGAAAGTATACCGACAGATGAAAATGTATAATGATCCGGAATTGAATCCTGTGTTATATGGTCAGAAGAAATAGAGTTGTTCGTAAGGTGTTGGTTATAAGGTTCCGCCGGGTGGGGGATGCTGTGTTGTCCTCGGTGGTGTGTAACACGTTGCGCTTGAATTTCCCGGGAGTGGAGATCCATTACGTGTTGAATGAAGCGATTGCCCCCTTGTTTGAAGGACATCCAGCCGTGGATAAGGTAATTGCTTTCTCGGAACGAGAGAATCATAATCTGTTTGTTTATTTGGTGAAAGTATGGCGTTTGATGCGGAAGGAACATTATGATGTTATTCTTGATCTCCGGGGAACGTTGAAAACAGCCTGGTTCTCGTTATTTGCTCCTTTTGTGCATTACCGGATTGGGCGCAAGAAGTGGTATAATTGTTTTTGGTTAAAGTATCGGATTTTATTCTCCAAGCAGGAAATCGTGTCCGAGATTCGGGAAAATCTACATATGCTGCGTCCCTTGAAACAGGAAAAAGTGTTGACCTATGTCAAGGATTTCAATTTGCAGGTGTCTGAAAAGGAAGTGAAGGATTTCCGGAAGCGTATGGTACATTCGGGAATTGATTTCTCTGCACCGGTGGTGGTATGTGCGCCATTGACGCGAATCGTGGGGAAGGCCTGGGATAAGAAACGTATGCAAGAAGTCTTGGGGCGTATCGTGAAACAGTGGAATGCTCAGTTGATTGTCAATTACGCACCTGCAGAACGGGAAGAGGCTTTGCGTTTGTTCGAGGAAATGGGACGAGAGTCTCGGGTGTTTATAAATATTGAGGCAAAGAATCTTCGGGAATTGGGTGCCATGTGTCGTAATGCTGATTTCTTTTTCGGAAACGAGGGAGGAGCCCGCCACGTGGCACAGGCTTTCGGATTGCCTTGTTTCGCGATTTATCCCCCCGGTGTGAATAAGCGGAAATGGTTGCCTCATCCTTCGGAACGAAATCAAGGGATTTCTCCTCGAGATATTTTGTCGCCAGAGGAATGGGAACGGCTGTCGGATGCAGAGCGGTTTGAGCGACTGGGTGTTGAGGATGTATGGCGAGGTCTCGAACCGCTGCTTGATACTTTTTTGAGTTAGGAGGTATTTGGCATGAAGAGACTTGAGGGATGATGGAGATATTCTTCAGCTTTTTTTCTTGCATTAGAAAATATAATTTATTTTTGTCATATCAATGATGGTGATTTTGAGCGTGGTTAAACCTTGTAATATTGGTCCTGTAATTTGAAGAAATGAAAACATCGTTAATAATATCAACATATAATAGGCCGGATGCCCTTGCTTTGTGTTTGGAAAGTGTGAAACGTCAAACCTTATTACCAGATGAGGTTATAGTTGGTGATGATGGTTCGCGGGATGAAACGAAACAGTTAATCGAGCGGTTTCAGAAAGATTTTCCTGTTCCCTTGATTCATGTTTGGCAAGAGGATGATGGATTCCGCTTGGCCATGTGCCGTAACAAATGTATAGCCAAGGCTAAGCATGAGTATATTATTCAGGTGGATGGAGACGTAATTCTACATACCCGTTTTGTAGAAGATCATGTGGCTTCCGCCCAACGAGGATATTATATCAAGGGAGGACGTGTGAATATAGAGCGTAAACGGACAGAGAAATTATGCCATGAACTGAAGTATGTTCCGTTATCTTTTCTGTCCTGGGGATTGTCGAGAAGGGAAAATGCTATTCATTGTTTGCCATTGGCAAAATACCTTGCCCCGAGGCGTAAGACTCGCCCCGGATTAGGGTGTAATATGTCATTTTGGAAGGATGACCTGGTTCAGGTAAACGGTTATGATGAGTTCTATGTTGGTTGGGGCGGGGAGGATTATGATTTGAGCATCCGCTTGTTAAATGTCGGACGTAAGAAGTTGGCGTTGAAATTTGCCGCAATTGTATTCCATTTGTGGCATGAAGATAAGCACATGCAAAATCGGAAGAAGAATTTTGATTATTACCACGAGAAAGTGGCGGAACGTGCTACCTGGTGTGCCAAAGGATTGGATCAATATCTAAAAAACGGACAAGAGAATTAATTATAAATGAAGAATTTATTCTATTATATAGAGTTGTCCTTTCGTCTGTTGAAATACAGGGGACGTTACTTGAGGAGAATAAAAGATTTAGGCTTTATCCCGGATGTTCGTTCCACGGATGAAACTTTAGACAAGATTTTAAAGGAGCATTGCTCGGTCAGTCGTTATGGTGATGGCGAATTTAATGTGATTAGGGAGAAAGGGAATGGTTTTTGTCATTATAATCCTCGTTTGGCAGAACGATTGGGCGAAGTATTGGAACGGGATATCCCTCATCATATCGTGTGTTTGCCTTATGCCTTGGTCTCTCAGGAGAATTTGAATTTGCGGACGAGGGTATTCTGGCTTGCATTTTTCACTAAGGCATTTGGAGTGTTAAAACGTTATTTGAGAAAGGATTATACCTATTATGATGCTTCTTTTACACGATTCTATTTTGCCTATAAAGATAAAAGTGTTTGCAAGGGTTACTTGGCTAAGATTCGGCAATTGTGGGAGGATAAGGATGTATTGCTTGTGGAAGGGGTGTATAGCCGTTTGGGGGTGAATAACGATTTGTTTTCGAATGTGCGTTCGTTGCAGCGGGTATTGGCTCCGGCAGAGGATGCTTTCGAGAAATATGATAAAATCCTTGAAAGAATTCGTGAGTACGGGGGAAATAGGTTGATATTGTTGGCTTTAGGACAGACGGCAACAGTGCTTGCCTATGATTTAGCGAAGGAAGGTTTTTGGGCTATAGATATCGGGCATGTGGATGTTGAATACGAATGGTTTCTTCGTGGTGCGAAGGATAAAATAAAGATAGCCGGGAAGTATGTGCAGGAAGCAAATGATAAGGAAGAAGATATGTCAGAGATCGTAGATTCTAACTATTTGAAGCAAATTGTGTGCCGTGTTTAAGAATACAACTGGATTAATCCGATTACAGAAGATAGGTTTTTTGCTATTAGGCTTCTTGCTTGGTAGTGTCGCTCCCGTTTGGGGAAATTTATTTAACGGGGTGTTGATTGCATTGACGTTCTTGGGAATTATGGCCTCTAATAATACTCTTGCAAGTATAAAATCGGGAAGAGTATATATTGGAATGAATGTGTTGTTCCTATTGTATTTTGCATTACACACGATTATCATTTTGACAATGGGAAACATGGAGGGAAAGCCTTCTTACTCTATGTTTGAGGCTTTGTCACTCGGTTTTATTTTAATCCCTGTTTATGTCGTATTGTTGAAAGAGTGGTTGACCCCGGAGTTAATAAGGAAGTTCTTGGCTTGTTTTTGCATCGGTTGTTTGGTTATGCAAGTGTATATCTTGCATGAATTAATCGGTTTTTGGTATATAACGAATTTGAAAGAATCGATGTATACTTTAGTCATGATTCGATTTGGGGATAATCGTCCAATTTTGGGAACTGTTTATTTATTGGAGATGCGGGCGATGGGAATGGCTGTTGGTGCTCTGTGTTCTTATTTTTTTGTTTTTACCGGGAGAAATGCTGGAATGCGTATAGTTTGGGGGATTATCTTTGCGTTATTGCTCCTGTTTTTGGTGTTGACCGTGACTAAGTCTGCCATATTGGGATTCATCTTGGGTTTCATAATTATGAATGTTTATTTATTTAGAATATCAACTCGTTCGAGACGTTGGGGGATAATTGTGTGTTTGTTATTATTGATGGGAGGAGGTTTGTTCTCATTGCTGCGGGTAGAGAAATTCGGGCGACGGGTTGATGAAATAAAACAGGATATTGCCAATATTAAATCCGGTAATTTACAAGGAGAAACAATAGCTCCTCGTGTGGCAATCTACAAGGAAACACTTGCGCATTTGGATGAATTCGGTTTGTGGGGAGTGGGAGTTTATGCCAAGGATCGGGTGAATAACTGGTTCGCAAATTCAGAAATGGAGATTTCTGTATATTATAATGTCCATAGTGCTTTCTTGCAGTTTTGGGTGCAAGGAGGGATGTGGGGCTTGTTTTTTGTGTTGTATTTGTTTTTTGCTTCAATAGTAAAATATTGGAAAAAGGGAAGGGAATTTCCTTATTTTGTGTCTGCTTTTGTGATGATATTTTTTATTAGTAGTTGTTTTTGCGTGACATTGTCAAAAATGAATGCCCGTCCTTTGATCTTGTTTTTCTTGGCATTATTTTATTTTTATGGGGATATGTTTCCCGTATTAGTCAATAAAAAAACAGGGAATTAAAGAATTCCCTGCCGTGTGATTTTTATCGTAATTCCGATATTGTCCTGTAAGAATTGCCCGTAGTCGGCATAAATACCAGTTTCTATTTGGAATGGAAGTTTTCTGAATGGTAGAATGATATTTAATCCTCCGGAACATTGGCGGGGGGCATGAGTCAACTTACGGTCATAGGTCCCGTAATTGATCGTGTAGGTGAACATGGCTTTATATGGAATCTTGTTGAAGGCTAAACCCTTTACACCGATGTGATGCCCGATGATTCGGTTGTTGATGACACCTAAATGGCCTTCTCCCGCACTTGTGATCAAAGGGGAACCTATTGTCCGGTAGTGTAAAGTCCAGCCATTTCGATAGCATCCATGGTTAAAATAATTGTCTCGTCCACCTAGGACTCTGCGCCCGTAAAAAGGATCGCTAGGGTCCTGTTTGGCTATTTCCTCGGGAGTGGCTGGGCGATCATGGATTGACCCTGATTGATATTTCGTGTAGTAGAATTCGTAAATGATATCCGTGATCCATTGTCGTGGATTTTTTGAAGTGTAATACAAGCTGTATGTGCCGTCGGGGAAAGAGCGGAAGTCTGTTCCGGATGCATCTTCCCAGGGAATATCGTGGTAAAATGATAGCATGTATTTATCCCCGATATAATTAATACGCATGTGTTCTCGTCCGAGGTGGTTGCCTAAAGCATTCAGTAGGTCACTGTAAGTTGCAGTTTCTCCTCCTGATTTTGCGATGACAATGCGCAAGTAGTCTTTAAACGAGGATGGTTGTTTGCCGAGAGTAGGTGATGTCCCGGCCCATTGAGCCCAGTGTTCCAATCCGAAAATGAATTCCCAGCGTTGGTGCGGGGAGATTTTTATGAATAGGGATTTATTATGCAATCGAATATCTTTTACATAGCTGTTTTTGTCAACCATGAGGTAGTCGGCCCAGTTGAATTTGAATTTGAAAATCCCTTTCATGATAGGGAGATTCATGTAATCGGTGCGTAGGTTATACCCGGGAAAAGTGCGTGAATTACCAGAGAGAACAATGTTTCCATTGGTTGAAGAGATTCCGTTGAATTCTTCTTCGGGATGTATCATCCCAAGATCTAATCTTAGATTTCTCCATTGTGACGAGATATAGATTTGGTCAAGGATGATATGATCATTGGCCTCGGATAAAGAGGCGGAAGCCGAGATCCCGTAAGCAAATTGGATTTTATGTTTTGGTGTGAAATCGGAAAATAAACCGATGTAATACATGCCCCCTTGTCCGTTAGGGATTAATCCGTGTTGATTGGAAATCATCCAGAATGGAAGTGTTTTCCCCGTAGCGGCAAAGCCGGTTAACGAGGTTTCATAGTTAAACTGCCTTTTCTGGGCCTGGAGTTGTATGGAGGATAATCCTATTAATAGAATTATAATGAATGTTCTCATGTTTTATTGCATTTGAAGTAATATATTCTCGATGACAGGGATGTCTTCTTTATAAGTTAATTTGATGTTGGTAGATTCTCCCGGGACGATTTTTATGGGAACGTGAGGAAGGTATCGCTGAATGACACCACAATCATCTGTGCAATGGAAATTCGGATCCGTTAAGGCGATCTTGTAGGCCTCTTGTAAAATCTCAGAATGGAATCCCTGTGGCGTTTGTACTTGAAATAACATGCTTCTGTCAAGGATCGCCTGAATAAACCCTTTGGTTTGGTCACATTGTAGGATAGTATCCGTTGCGGGGATGGCCGTGGTACAGGCTGAACATGTTTTCAGAGCTTCGATTGTGTAGTCGATAATCCTTGGGGAAACGAGTAGTCTTGCCGCATCGTGAATAAGCAGGTTGACTCCGGGAGTCGGGTAACACGCCAGCGCGGCAAGCGTGGAATGGTAACGTTCCTTTCCTCCAGGTACGATATGCCTTACTTTATAGAATCCCTCCTGGTGGATAATATTTCGGGCGGTCTCAATGTAATCCTTGTGGATGACAACAGCTATTTCGTCAATAGCTGGATGTGAGTTGAATTTTTCGATGGTGTGTGCCAGAACGGTTTTGTTATTGATTTCCAAGAATTGTTTTGGAAGCTTTTCTCCTAACCGGTGACCGGCACCACCTGCTAAGATAATGGCAACGTTCTTCATTTTTTTATTTATTTTTCTTGTTCGTTTGTCAGTATAAATTCAAGTGAGCCACCTTGTGTTATTTCAGAACGGGTGATCCAGGTACGTTGCAATGGTCGTCCGTTGAGCATAATGGAAGGTGTGTCTGTGTCATTATTGTTGTTCGTTTTGATGGTAAAGCGACGGTCTTGTTCCAGTTTTAAAATGATCCTGGAGAATTGAGGTTTGCTCAATTGGTACTGATTCGTGTATTCCTTCATGGGAATTAACCCGATGGAGGAAAGGACGTGTTCTGTCGCTTTCTTGGTATGTTTTTGCAAGTAATTGTAAATATCCTGCGGTTCTCCGTCCGAGTTTTTGTAGTTCTCTTTTATGTCGAAGTGGAGGAATAAAACGGGATAGGCATGGTAAAGCGCGGAGTAGAAATTTTGTAGCGCTGTCGTATCATTACTTTTTATCTTGACATGAGACAGTAATTTCTTCCATTGCAATTTGGCATCTCGATTGACCTTGTCAAAACTCCAATGGGGGATCTCTGTTTGTAGATAATTCCTGGCTTCTGCAATGCTTTGGTCAGACAAACTTATTTTGGCAAAAATTTTGTTCGTCGTCGTTCCGAAATCAATCCATGCACGATGACATTTTAAGCTTGTTTCAGTATTTATGGCCACCTCTTTTGCCGAATCGGTATTCAGAATCTTGATGTCTTGGGAAAATTCAATGTAGAAATATATTCTATTCTCCGGTGAATTATTGTTCGAAGCATGATACCCTTGTATCGTTCTGTTGGATATTTTTTGGATGACGGTTTGTTGGGTGGAATCCGCTTGACCGGGGGTACATAGATTCAGGATTATCCCGTAAGCCCCTCCTTGCGGGAACTGGTAGGAGTGCATCCCGCAGTGTTTGCTGAGGGAGGCTTCTATTTGTGTCCCATTGTTCAGCACAACTTTATAATACCCCAC
Source organism: uncultured Butyricimonas sp. (assembly GCA_944321845.1). Lineage (GTDB taxonomy): Bacteria > Bacteroidota > Bacteroidia > Bacteroidales > Marinifilaceae > CALUMT01. The sequence goes on along the minus strand of CALUMT010000020.1, from coordinate 19,796 downwards.
CTCCATTTGTTCCCGTGTGAATGCGGATGAGAAATGAACGGGGAATATATTTTCTTGTGGCTGGGGTAACCGTGTTGTCGGAGTAAATCGAACACAAGGGAGGGCCGATGTGTCCTTTATTTTATGATAGGAGTGGGTGAGCGCCGAAAATTTATGGTCGTAGAACTCTGGCGAGATGTGAAGATTCCCGTACGGGGTGAAAATGCGGGGGATGGTATCCCCTGCTACGGCCTCAATTTTCGGGTTGACAAGTTTTGTTATCGGGATTTCTTTCTCTTCCCGACACCCAAGAATGGAAAAACAGATGAACAGTACAATGAAAGACTGTATTTTCATGTTTACGCTTCTTTTAATTCATTCCACACTAGAGCTGCGGCTCCATATATAGCAGCATTTGAAGGAAGTGAGGAACGAAGTATTTTCACTTTTTGTTTGAATAGATAGAGCATGTTGGCTTCCATCTGTTCATGGGTCGTCTTGAATAGCCACTCGCCGGCATTGGCTACCCCTCCTTGAAGGAAAATGGCTTCCGGGCTGGTGATCGCTACAAGATTGGCTAATGCGGCACCAAGAACTTCTCCCGTGATTCGGAATGCATCTAAGGCGATAGGATCGCCTGTTTGTGCGGCATCGTAAACCTTCTTGGCCGTAATTTCGTTGTAAGGAATATCCCGTAATTTACTGGGATTGTTCTCCACGGCTAATAATTCGCATGCGGTGCGCTTGATTCCCGTGGCGGATACAAATGTTTCTAGGCATCCCCGTCTGCCGCAATTGCAGTATCTGCCGTTCGGTTTCACGATGGTATGGCCTAGTTCGCCGGCAAGTCCGTCGTGTCCATAGACCAGTTCACCGTTAATCACGATACCGCTGCCTAAGCCGGTTCCGAGGGTGATTACTGCGAAGTTTTTCATGCCTTTAGCCCCTCCATAAATCATTTCACCGAGAGCCGCTGCTTTGGCGTCGTTGGTGATGAACGCGGGAAGATGGAATTCCTTTTCCAGTAATTCAACGAATGGGATTGTCCCTTTCCAATTTAAATTTGCCGCATTCTCTATTGTACCATTGAAATAGTTTCCGTTAGGAGCTCCTGCTCCCACCCCGATTAATTCAACGTTGTGAGTGGCTAAGCATTGGTCGATTTCTTGGTGTAAATTAGCGATAAACTCTTGTGGAGTGTTGTATGATGCGATGGGACGGGAATCATTTAGAATGCAATTCCCTTCTTTGTCGATGAGCCCGTAGGCAATATTTGTTCCGCCGATATCTATTCCTAAAGAAACCTTTGTTTTCATGATATTATATTTGTTCTCAATAATGTTCGATAATAAAACGGGATAAAGATAGCAAAAAAATGAGAGACCGATGGGGCGGTCTCTCATTTAATTACTAACTACTAACCTAAACATACAAACTTATGAAAAAAAACTGTGTCTTCTTGCTGTTATTTACACTGCAAATGTAAGGCGACTTTTGCGGTTTGGTAGTTAAGGCTTCGTTAATCTTTTGTGTAGATAGGTTTAAACTTTTAGAAAATCTCCGGGCATGAATCTCTAGAGAATTATAAGTGTAAATAGAAATCCTTCACGAGTTTTTGGAAGGATTCGTGGTATATATGTCGCTTGTTTTCAATGATTAAGTCTTCTTCGCTATATTCTCCCTTCTGGCAGGATAATTCTAGCATACAACGTTTCCGCTGCTTTTGTGGAGTTGGAAAAATATTTATTAGTTTGTTAATAAACCATTCCTTCTCCTGGCTGAGTTTTATGAAATGAGTCGTTTCCTGGACGGGAAGTATGACGCATAATTTCCCGGTAGGGGTCAACAGGCGTTTGGCATGTTGAAGCAATTCTTCATGCGTGAGGGTTTCGCAATGGCGGGCTATTGTCCGGCTATGTAGGGGTGTTGGGGTCGAGTGTTCGAAAAATGGCGGGTTACAAAGGATGGTATCATAGGAATGTTCCGGTTGGAAATCCTGGATTCTGCCGTGGAAGATATTAATCCGATTCTGCCATGGTGAGGCCTGCACGTTTTCAAGAGCTTGCCTGCAGGCGTCTTCATCTATCTCGATGGCATCAATCTGGGCCTGAGAATTGCGTTGTGCTGCCATGAGGGCGATGAGTCCGGTACCTGTCCCGATGTCCAGAATATGTTTTGATTCCGTTAAATCGGCCCAACTCCCGAGCAATACACCGTCGGTCCCGACCTTCATGGCACACCGGCCTTGATATATGGTGAACTGCTTGAATTGGAAATAGTCGTTTGCCATGGTGCGATGATTTTAAACAAGAAAAACTCCGCGACTACAAGAGTGAGCGGAGTTTTTTATAATAACTCTTTTGCTTATTCGGCTTTAGCAGTTTGTTCTTCTTCTTCCGAATTGAAGTTCAAAATGTTTTTCTCTAAAAGCAGGTTGTACCATTGAATCATTTTCCGCATGTCGGAAACATAGACGCGGTCCTTGTCGTATTCCGGAAGTACCGTGGCGATATAATTGGTGATAGCCTCGGCGGATTCTTTATGGTTGATTGCCGGTTGCCCGTTTTCTTTCTCGTGGATGCGTTTGAATACTTCCTTTAGTGGAATGTCTTCATTCTCCGTGTATATTGAAATATCTTCGAGGGCGATGATTTTAGCGTTGGAATAAGCGGGGAAACGTTTCCCGTCCAGTAATGATTCCACGATTAAAGCATGGGATGTGTTGGTGATTAATTTGAACAATCCCGGTTTTCCTGATATGGATAAAATTTCTTTTAGCATATTATTTCGTTTTGGTAATCGTGGGGCAAAAATAATCAATCTGCCGAATAATGAAAAAGATTTTTTAATTCATGCCCCGTTGTTTCTTGATTTGTTCGTAGGCCTGGTTTATCTTCGAGAATTTCTCTTCCGCGGCTTTGCGGATGTCTTCTCCCATGTAGCCGACTTTGTCGGGATGATTTTCAATGGCCATCTTGCGGTACGCTTTCTTGATTTCTTCATTGGTGGCCTCCTTGCTTACACCGAGGATGCTGTACGCTGAATTCAGGTCGTCATAGAACATTGCTTTGACGGAACGGTACGATGCCTCGTTGATCCCCAGTAGGTTGGCAATATTATCCAACAGGCGTATCTCGTTCTCGCAGATGTTTCCATCCGCTTTGGCTATGCCGAATAGGAAATACAGCAACTGTACGCGGGCATCGTGAGTCATGTTGAAGCGGATCTGCGTGCAGACTTCATCTACGGCAATCGTCTTGGATAACAATTCCTTGATCATGGCCAAGGCTTCCCGTTCGCCTTCCGGACCGAAATTCTGTCGGAAAAATCCTTTCACGTACTCCAGCTCGGAACGGAGAACCTTGTCATCCGCTTTCATGAGTGCTGTTGCCAGTACCACGAGACTGCATAGAAAATCGCCACGTCCGGTGGGACGCATTGTCGGATCTCCGCCCGGCATTGTCTGATTCCCTGTCGGCGTGTCAAACGCGGAACCGATCATGAAACCTAATAATGCCCCAATGGGACCACCTCCCAGCACGAAACCTAATCCTGCTCCTATCCATTTACCGAATTTTGCCATATTATAGTTGTTGTTTTAGATGATTTATCGTTTGTAAGATTTGCGTGAGCACTTGCTGCCGGTCGTCATTATGGATGACGTAATCAGCCATTCTCTCCCGTTCGGTATCGCTTAGCTGGTTGTGCATGCGCTCGATGACTTTCTCTTTACTGGTATGATCCCTGCGGATGACCCTTTCGAGACGGGTTTCCTCCGGGGCGGATACCGTGATGATATGATCAAATCGGTGGGAGAGATTGCTTTCAAATAGAATCGCGGATTCAAAGAAAACAAGAGCGCTCGTTTGTTGCCGACACCAGCTGTCGAAGTCGGCTGACACGATGGGGTGCACGATCGAATTTACCTGCTGCAACGCTTGTTTGTTTTGAAAGATGATACTTGCAAGTGCCTGTTTGTTTAGCTTCCCGTCAGCTTGGTATATGTGTTCCCCGAAAAGCCTAATGAGCCCTTCCCGGATGGCTACGTGGTTGTTTGTTAGTTCCGCGGCTCTGCGGTCGCTGGTGTACACGGGGTATCCCAGTGTTTTTATGACTCGGGCGATGGTGCTTTTCCCGCTGCCAATACCTCCGGTTAATCCGATTTTCAGCATGTCTCCCTATTTTTTTTCAATGAGATATTCGACTTCTTCCGGGCTATATACCAAGTCTTTAATGTGCTTTGGTTTTTTGTCCGCGTGTACGGTTAGTGTCGTTGACGAACTGATTTCGTTGTAATCCACGTAAAACATGAAACAGGTGTCCGTTGTCGAATCGTAATGGCTTAATCCCACGTCGAACGTGACATCGATGTTCCCCGGGAATAATCTCATTTGTAGCGAATCCGGCAGATTGATGACATTCAAGGGAAGTGTCTTGCGGGATTCCGTGTAGCGTTCCACCTCCAGTTGTAGCTTTACTTCCTCGGAATCGAACTGCACTCCTTGGATTTCCTGCAGGCGGATATTTTTGTCGATGTTTTTGGCGAGTTTCTCGAAATTCAATGATTCCGTGTAAACCGCCCGTAACGTGTCCACGATGGCGGCAGGCCCTTCTATCGTTATGGTGGATGGGGTTACGGTGACATCTTTTTTCAGGATGTACTGTTTCTTGAGGGAATAATTGATTCGCGGGATGACGGGCAATGTTTTATGCACGAACTGGGAAAACTCGAACGTGATACTGCCCGGTTTTATGTTCAGTAACTCGATGTCCTGGCTCAATTGTGCGCTGATTCGTTCCTTCACCTGGGCCGTGTTCACGGTAAAGGACAGTAAATTGTTCTTCTCAATGATTCCGTCGCTATACGTGTTGATGCTGAAAATAATGGGCAGGAAAGACGTGCTGATCTTGTATCGTAGCAGAGCGAACCCGTGAGCTTTTATCTCGAGCGTCATTTCTTTAGGAAGTTCCGACACGAGAAGTTTGCCTTTCGGGAAATCCGTGTATTTGACGGGATACGAGATCTCGGTCACGTAAATCTTGTTCAGTGCGTTCAGGAACCATAGGGAAGTGGCGATGAGCAAACAAACCCCGTACGTCACGACATTGCGTTGGAGTTGCAATTCGCGGTGTTTCTTTATGAATGAAGCGATTTTTGAACGGGTTGTTTGCATAGCGATGTCTTTAGCGGGTTGAATGAGAGGTGTAGGGAATCCCTACACCCGCTCATTATTTTGATTGAGCGGCCACGTCCGTCATGTCTTTCACGATAGCCTCTTTGCTCACTTTTAATCTTGCCTGACTTTCTACCTCGATGATAACCGTGTAGTCGTTGATTTCCACAACCTTCCCGAAGATTCCGCCGGTAGTCATGATTTTATCTCCTTTTTGCAGGGAATCCCGGTATTTTTTCAATTCCTTCTGGCGTTTCATTTGAGGACGGATCATGAAGAACCAGAATACGATGATAATCAGAATAAGAGGTAAGAAAGACATGAATCCTCCTCCTTGAGGATTTTGTTGTAATGTCAGCATGAAAATTGTGTTCATAATTTAGTTTTTATTGATTCTTAATGTTTGCTATAATACTTAATTCTGTCGTTTGTTGAGGGATATTGGCGAATATGGTGACCGTTTTCAGCTGTTTCCCGAAACGTCCTTCCGAGTTGAATTCGATTTCAATCTCGCTTTCTTCCCCGGGCGGGATCGGCTTCGTGCTGAACTTGGCGGCCGTGCATCCGCAACTGCTCTCTATCCTTTTGATGATGAGATTCTTGTTTCCCGTGTTTTTGAACCGGAAGGTATGGGTCACGATTTCGCCCTGCGCCATATCGCCAAAATTGAACGATTTCTCGTTGAACTCGATTTTGGCTACGACGGTAGAGTCCATCGTTTCCTCAATGGCACCTTTGTCCCGGGAGTTCTGTTTGTTCTTGTTCTCGCAGGCCCACAGAACAAGCGGCAAGAGACATATGTATATAATAATTTTCCGCATGAATTTCATATCAGGCCACGAAAATACGACATAATTTCAAAAAATCAGGTGCTTTACGGAATAATTTTTATCCCGGATGTTTTCCATCGTTTCGACACCTATCTCGAGGTGCTGGTTTGCGAATTTCTGGGTGACCATCCGGTCCGATTGCGTCGTCTTGATTCCCTCGGAAATCATCGGGCTGTCGGAGATCAGCAGCAAGGCCCCCGTGGGAATACGGTTGGCGAATCCGACCGTGAAAATGGTGGCGGTTTCCATGTCTATGGCGAGGGCCCGCGTCTTCAACAGGTATTCCTTGAAATGCTCGTCGAACTCCCAGACGCGCCGGTTCGTGGTATAAACTACCCCCGTGTAGTACATGCGTCCGTGGTTCGTGACGGCTTTCGAGCAGGCTTTTTGGAGCGCGAACGAGGGGAGCGAGGGTACCTCGCGGGGAAGATAGTCGTCGGAGGTCCCTTCCCCCTTGATGGCGGCGATGGGAAGCACGTAGTCACCGACCTTGTACTTGGTCTTCAGGCTGCCGCATTTACCTAGGAATAGCACCGCTTCCGGTTCGATCGCGGTCAGCAGGTCGAGGACCGTGGCGGCATTGGGACTGCCCATCCCGAAATTGATCATGGTGATGCCGTTGGCCGCGACGGTCGGCATGTTCTTGTCCGCCCCGATGATGGGTACGTCGAATTTCCTGGCGAACAACTCCAGGTAATAATCGAAATTTGTCAGGATGATGTATTTGCTGAAATCTTTCAGTTCCCGTCCCGTGTAGCGGGGCAGCCAGTCTTCCACGATATCTTGTTTCGTTTTCATATTTTGTACCTCATTCTTTTTTAATTCGCCCTTTTCGGCGTAATTTTGTCGTCCTAAAAATAAGATATTATCATTAAAATGGCAAACAAAATCAATGAACAGGATTCCGGGAAGCGGGTGGAGGATTTGCAGGCAATCAGAATAGAAGATTACACCTACGATTTACCCGAGGAGCGCGTGGCGAAATACCCCTTGACGGAGCGTGACGCCTCTAAATTATTGATTTACGATAATGGCGGGATTCACGAGAGACGGTTCCGCGATGTCCCCGAAATCCTGTCGGCCGGCGACATGCTCGTGTTCAACAACACGAAAGTCATCCACGCCCGGATATTTTTCCACAAGGAGACCGGGGCGCTTATCGAGGTTTTTTGCCTGGAACCGTGGGAACCGGTCGATTACGCCCGGAACTTTGCGGCGGTTGGCCGTTGCACCTGGAAGTGTATGGTCGGTAATTTACGCAAATGGAAGGAGAGCGCTATCTCCTGCGATTATGATTACGAGGGTGAGCGCCATCTGCTACGGGCCGAGCGCCAGGAACAGCAAGGGAATGACATCATCGTGACGTTCTCCTGGGATACCCCCCTCTGCTTCAGTGAGGTGCTGGAATGTTGCGGCCGGATACCCATTCCCCCTTACCTGAACCGGGAATCGGAATCCTCGGACGAGATACGCTATCAGACGGTGTATTCCAAGAGCGAGGGCTCCGTGGCGGCACCTACCGCCGGTTTGCATTTCAGTTTGCCCGTGCTGGACGCGCTTCGAGCCAAAGGCGTACGGATGGAGGAGGTTACGCTTCACGTCGGGGCCGGCACGTTTAAACCCGTGAAAAGTGAAACCATCGGCGGGCATGACATGCACACGGAACACATCGTCGTACCCCGGCAGGTCGTGGCCGCTTTGCATGCCCAGTCCGGAAATATCATCGCGGTGGGAACGACCTCGGTTCGTACCCTGGAAAGCCTCTATTGGATGGGCGTGAAATGCTTGCTCGGGAGCGGGGATTTCCATAGTCTTGGGCAATGGGAGGCTTATCAGTTGCCGAATAACTATACGTTCCGGGAATCCATGGCCGCTCTGTTGCGATGGTTCGACGAGACGGGCAGCGAGGTGCTGAAGGCCCGGACCACGATCATCATCCTTCCCGGCTACCGTTATCGGGTCATCTCCGGCATGTTCACCAACTTCCATCAGCCGCAGAGCACCCTGTTGCTTCTCGTTGCCGCGGCGATAGGGGAGGATTGGCATCGCGTGTACGATTACGCCTTGTCCCACGATTTCCGTTTCCTGAGTTACGGGGACAGCAGCTTTTTGAAAGTGAGGAAATGAAATGTTGAGCCATGGAAACCTTGTCCCTTCCTCCCTTTGATTACCAGGTAAAGAAAGAAGCCGGGAAATACTGGATATTCGACATCATCCGTCGCCGTTACCTCCTGCTCACGCCCGAGGAATGGGTCCGCCAGCACGTGGTCCATTTCCTCATCGAGCACCGGCATTACCCCACCTCTCTCGTGGCCGTGGAACGGGAAATCTCCGTTTGCGGCCGTCGTCAGCGTTTTGACATTGTTTGTTTCGACCGGGCGATGGTCCCCTACCTGGTCGTGGAATGCAAGGCCCCGTCGGTGGAATTGACGGCTGCCGTTTTCGATCAGGCCTTCCGTTACAACCTGACCCTGGGGGCGCGCTACGTTGCCGTCACCAATGGCCTCACGCACCGTTCCGTTCGGATTGACGAGGGCGCACCTTGCCAACTTTCCCCGGATTTCCCCTTTTTCGAGGGCTGACACGGCGGTGTTTTTCTTGTATTTCCGCCATGAACCCGCTGCGTTTACGGTACGCTTACGGAATACAGCCCTTTCATCTTCCTTACACGGCCGCTCCCGGTTCGATCAATGGATTGGTCGTGAAGCGTTCGTGAAACGTTCTTGAATGGGAATTGTCTTGTGAGCAGGGTCTTTATATATCGGGATGCCTGGGATATTTCCCCTGAATCCATACTCCGAACAAAAATAGGGAAGACGGTTTCGCGAAACCGTCTTCCCTGACATAGTCTATATCTATAGGTCATGTGTTATTTGTTGGTTGGGGCTGCTTTCAGCAGGTCGGGCCGTGGATCGATGTTGCTTTCCGAGGTGTTAATCGTGGAGAACGTCCAGGCATCCCAGGAATTATTGCTTAACCTGCGCAAGTCAACGAGGTAGTCGGAATACTTGAATGCCGCGGGGGTAGTTGTCCCCTCTGCCCCGAGCCAGTAGGTTGCGTAAGCCTTATACCAGCCACCCATCCAATAGTCTGCGGGATTGCCCAATGTCATTCCGTCAAAGTCTTGGTCTGCACTTCCCTCGTAAATACCGTTGTTGAAATTTGTTTCTGTTAGGCTGATCGAGGAGTTGCTGATGGAAATCTTGCCATCCCCGTTTCCGTCATAACCGAAGCCTTTGATGGTCCAGCCTCCCCATTGTTGGGTGAGGATCACGAACAAACGGGGATCGTTAGCTGCAACCTCGCGTATCATGTCTAGACCCGTTTTCCCGGAAGTCCAACGGTATCCCCATGCGAGGAACAGAATATCTTCCTCCTGGGGAGGTGTCACGCTGTCCGTGGGGGCCCACTGGATGGCGAGTACGGAAGTGTTCGTTCCTGTTCCCGTCCAGTTCAGTATGTCGTTGATGTTTCTCACGAGGCGGGTTGTTCCCTGGATAGTGGAAACGGTAATGGCATTGTTGGCGGAAAGGTGACTTGTTTCTTCCGGGAATACCTCGTACGTGTCTTCATTACAGGCTGCGAATACGAGCGCGATGACACAGGCGATATATAAAAATGCTTTTCTCATAATAATGTTTTATTTGTTGATTTGAAAGAAATTGTACGTGAAATAAATGTTGGCGGGATAGTCCGTGTAGTTGGCATAATCCCTGGCTAGGCGAGGGCTAATATAGATATTATCGTTGTAGTCGCTTTTTATCCATGTGAAATCAAAAACAGAGATATGATTGGTATGGCGTTTCCCTCCCCAGCCTCTCAGCGTGTTCAGGTACACTTCCCCGCTCTCGGGATCAACGGCACACGTGTTGTAGGCCTGGAAATACCTTGAGTTGAAATAGTCATCGGAGTCCGGGATATATTGTCTGGCATCGACCATCTTTTTGACAAGATTACTACTGAACACGTGGGCGTATATGGTCGTTTTCGTGGCGCTCATGTACAGGGTATCGCCTTTGGCCGAGATGTGTGGTGCGGCGGCTTGGCTGCTTGCCGGATTGCGGTGCAGTAATTTGGCTGCTTCGGTTTTGTCATTAGGTAAGCCATTGGATTCATTTAAGTTATGAGCTTCGATTATCTCGTATGTCTCCGGGTCAACCTTGGAGATGGTGCCGCTATTATCGGATACCCATAGTTTCCCGTCGCTTGAGCGGATGACTCCCGACACGAGGTCGTTAAACTGTATCCTGTGGGACACGCTTTTCTCGCCTTTCTTGATAACCATGATTTCCGCTTTTTTCATGTGTGAAACGAAAACCTTCCCGGCGGCAACGGCCATGGTGTTCCAGTTCGGTTTTTCCGAGCCTTCAATGGTCTCCACCGAGAGATCCGAGGGATGGAAGACCTTGATGTCGTCGGCTGTCCGTAAATAGATTTCGTCCTTGTCCAGCACGGCGATATGGGTGGGTTGAAATACTTCGCCTTCGGGGAAGGAGTAACGGAACTCCTCTTTCAGGGTCTCGGCGTTGAGTACGGTGAGTCCCCCGTCGTTTTTACTCGAGTTTTCTCCTTTCTGGGAGACGATGTAAATCTTGTTGTCGTGGATAAACAGATCCTCGGTCAGGGGGAAGAGGTATTTCCCGTTGACTTTCTGGTAGGCATTGGGGGTGATTTCCCCGTTGGGAGCGATGAATATCAGCGATCCGTGTGTCCCGATCAGTCCCTCGTTCAGGATGAAGGTCCCGTGTTTGTATTTGCCGGGGAGTACCGTGATGTTGGCAGTCCGGGTCTGTTCCCCGTCGGTGTTGGTGGCGGTCACGCTGAGGGAGTATTGCCCGCTGCGGTCCGTCTTGAAGACGTACACCGAGTCCGTGGAGACCTTTGCCGTGTCCAGTTTCCATTGGAAGGTCGTTTCCCCGGTGGCGGTCGATGGGGAGGCTTTGAACACGATGGAGTCCGTCAGTTCCATCGTGTAATTCCCGTCCTCCAGAACGGTGAGCCGTAATTCCTTTTCTCCCTCGGGGGATTGGATGATGTAGGTGTTTTCCTTCGTGCAGGAACTGAGCATTCCCGTGATGATGCACCACAGGCAGGCGAGATAAAAATACTTCTTCATGTCTTTTTCGCATTAAATTAAACATATAAAAAACAAATAATAAGTCCATACTCGTGTGCCTTATGCAGGACACGGCGTTCCTTGTCGTTGGAGAAAATACGGTCAAATGTCGAGGTATGAAAACCTGTCGGCGTTTCTGTTCTCCTTCCCCTTGAACATGAAACATTTCAGCGCTTGGCAGGTCTTCCGACTTGTCTCCTTGCCGAACTTCCTTCCCGCCCCGGAAGGGCAGTGGATAAAGTGTTGTCCGGTAAGTTATCGAGACACACGGCAGTGGATCTGTCCGGGATTCACACCCGGTTCCCTTTTCATCCCGGAGGTACGGATGTACACCGGGACACCACTCGCTTTTATGTTTACAAATATACAGAATAGAATGATATATGCAATAATTTTAACAAGAAAAATCCATGGTCGAGGCAGAAAGAAAAAAGGGGGAGGGATCACACGAGAGATTTTTCTCCCGTGCATGGAATGTTTGGAAATATTGCACGAGGGAATAATGAAAAAGAGCGACTCCGGAATGAACGGAGTCGCTCTCTGTGGTTCTTTCTGCTGTTTTTCAGCGATTATCCGCCGCTTTCAGCAAGCGGGGTATGGGTAAGATGTTCTCTTCCGTTTCGTAATTGATAGGTGAGAATGTCCACACGTCCCATGATTGATTTTCCAGGAGGCGTCCGCTGGCGTAAAAGTTGGAATACTCGTACTCCTCCGCCTCGAGGATGGCTTCACCTTCGCCCAACCAGTAGGTAGCGTAGGCGGTGTACCAACCTCCTATCCAAAGGTCTCCATCCGACAGAACCTTCACGTTCTCCACGCTTTCGCCTTCTTTTTGATAGTAGATGTTGTCGCTGTTAAAATCGGCCTGACTCAGGTGAAGGCTCGTCTGTACCCCGTGACCGCTCCTGTACTCCTCGCTCTCGATCTTGAGTACCCCGTCCCCGTTGGCATCGAAACCGATACCCTTGACCGTCTGTCCAAGAGCATCCCGTGCGAGGATAAGGTACAGGCGTCCGTCCGCTTTCGCCACGGCTTTCAGCATGTCGATGCCGGTTGCCCCTTCGCCATCCCAGCGGTATCCCCAGGCAAGGAATGTTACCTCCTCATCCGTGGGATGCAGCAGGTCTTCCGTCCCTGGGGCTACCCACTGGATAGCGAGCACCGACTCGTTGGCTCCTTTTCCAGTCCAGTTTTGAATGTCCGAAATCTTGAACCCCTCCATCACTTTCACGCTCGCGGTGTCCGATGCTTCCCCGAGTTCGTTCGTGGCCGTGACTTTCAGGAGGTACGTTCCGACTTCCTTCGCGGAGAAATCGAGGATGGTGTCTTTCGACACTTCCCGTCCGTCCACGTCCCAGCGTAAAGTTACTTTTTCTCCTTTTCGGATATTTGCCTTCAAACGGACGCTCCGTCCCGGGAGTACCGTGTTCTTCATGCCCAGGTTCTGGATGGAAACTTCCGGGGCATTGGTCACTTTGGGGTCATCTTCTCCTCCCTTTTCTTTGCTACAGGAGGTCCATAATCCGGCAAACAGCCATATTGAAAGAATGTAAAGATATCTCATATCAATTTCACGTGTTTGAATTCGATGGAATTGTTATTCGAAATTATACGTGAAGAACGTACCAGCAGGGAAAGCCGTGTAGTTCTCGTGGTTGGCTTTCAATACAGCTTCTTCTCCACTGAAGTCGAATACGCTGATATTATTGATTTTATAATCTTGGCCATATCCCTTGATGGAATTGAAGATAACTTCTCCCGTGAGGGGATTGACGGCCACCGTGTTGTACACAATGCCTACGTTTTCCACCATATCCTTTGCGTCTACCATGAGTTTTGTTTCTCCCGTGCTGAATATGTGACGATATATCTTTGATTGTAGTCCGCTCATGTATAGGGTGTCGCCCTTGGCGGTGATGCTCGGGGTTGAGGGAGGAGCAAAAGGTGACCACGTTAATGCGCTTTTGGCTTCCTCGCTGACCATTTGGCTATCTGATATATTACAAGTTTCAGTATTTACTTTGTAGATTTTACCGTTCCTGTCAGAAACCCACAGGTTGTCATCAGATGATTTTATGACACCGGAGACTTCTCCTTCAAATTCAATGGTATTCGTGATGGCGTCTTCTCCTTTCTCGATGACAACTACGGTGTTTTTTACGCTTGCAAATACTTTACCCTTGGCCACTGCCATGGTATTCTTTCTTGCTCCTTTGGTGCCTTCGATGAAGGTAACTTCTCCCGTGGAGGGATTGAATCTTTTCACCCCGTTATTATCTCGCAGGTAAATATCATTCTCGTCTAGTATTGCTATATGAGTCGGCGCATACACTTTCCCGGTAAGTTCATCTTGAAATCCTTTTTCTTTTTTTAAAGTCTCTGCGTTTACCACGGTTATGAAATCACCCCCGTTTTGGGAAACAATATACATCTTGTGATTCTTGATGAAGATATCTTGGCTGATAGAACCTAACGTTTCTCCGTTTTCAAGTTCGTAGGCATTGTTTGTTACCTTACCTTTTGGGGAAATGAAATCTATGGACCCGGGTTCCTTGCCCATCGCTCCCTCGCTCAAAACGAAAGTCCCGTATTTGTATTTCCCGTAAACTTCGATGGAGGCATTGGCCTTGGTTTCACCTCCTTCATTCAAGGCTGTCAAACCGATTTGGAAATTTCCCATTTCCGAGGCAACGAATTTATAGATACTATCCGTGGAAACTTCTTCTCCGTTCAAGGTCCAACTGAGGGTGGTCTGCAACGGGTTGTCTAATTGTGCTTTTAAAATTAGCGTGTCTTCCTGAGCCACAGCAAAACTACCGTCCGTGCTTACGATCTTAACCTTTGGGGCCGGTATTGGATTGTTATCGTCTTCACAAGCGGTGAATATCACCGGAACCATGCATGCGTACAGCAATGCTTTAAAAAACTTTTTCATAACTTCTTCTCCTTAATTAAATTACGTTTATATCAAGTTTAAATCAAATTTTTCGTTGATATATTCGTGGAAAAAGGTCGTTTGAAATGACGATATGGACATTACCGACGTTCCTGTTCTCCTTCCCCTTGAACATGAAACAATTTCAGCGAGTGGCAGGTCTTCTGACTTGTTTCCTTCCCCCGACGTCCTTCCCATCCTTGTTCGGACAGTGGACCTGATGAGTGTCGGGTAAGTATTTGAAACTTACAGCAGTGGATCTGTTCAGGACTTTCACCTGATTCCCTTTTCATCCCCTTTGGGCAGAGCGCCCGCGGAGACACCGCTCTCTTCATTATTCGGCTGCAAAGGTACGCTTTCCCGTTGGAACGCCAAATTTTTCCCCGGGAAAATATGAAGTCCTTTTTATATGGGTTTTTCCCGTTTTCTGGTGGAAGGGAAAAACTCTCTTGTCTTGCTTCATGGATGGTGGGCTTGTTTATGGTCTAAGGAGCTGATTGATTGTTCGTTGATAGTTTATTCCCTGCCCAGGTAGGGAAGTTACGGGGAACTTGCAGGGAACTTACAGGGAAGTAAGAGAATAATATGTTAATAATCAGTGTATTATATATTGCCGAAAAACGACGTGCGAATATATAATTCTTTGCTGTGCCAATAAAATATTCGCACTTTTGAGACACGTGCTATTTCGGGTGGAAAGGTTGGCCTGGCTACAAGAAAAGCCCCTCGATGGGGGCTTTCTCGTGATAAATTTCTTCGAGGAAAGATTATTGGTTGGCTTCTGCCGCTTGGAGCAGGTGGATAGACGGGAGAGGATTGATAGGATTCTGTACATCGTATAGCGTCCAGCTCCAAACATCCCAGGAATTGTTTTCCAGCACGCGTTGGTTCATCATGATTTGGGATTCAAAGAGTTCTTCGTCCGAGATGGTCTCCGCGTTCTGGTTCCAGTAGCAGGTGAAGGTGTCCATGAAGCCGCCAATCCAGTAATCTCCTTCAGAAACGGTGATTCCATCGAAGTTTCCGTCCGGGGTATTCTCGTAAATGCCGTTGGTGAAGTCCGCTTGCGTGAGGTTTTGGGTGGTGTTGCTGATCTGGAATTGGCCGTCCCCGTTTCCGTCATAGATGAAACCGGTGGCAGATGTTCCCCAATCGCTTTTCGTGAGGATGACGAAGAGACGGGGATCATGGGCTGCGATGGCTCTTATCATGTCCTCACCCGTCTTTGTTTCCCCGGCTTTCCAGCGGTATCCCCAGGTACGGAAGAAAATCTGGTTATCCTCGGGGTAACGTACGTCTTCCACATCTCCACTTACCCATTGGATGGCAAGTGCTGCACGGTTGGAACCTTCCTCGCCAGTCCAGTTCACGATATTGTTCAGGGAATTGACTTTGCCTGCCGTGGAGCTGTGCACGTTGAGGTATACCGTGTCGGCAGCTTCGCCGAGGGAGTTGCTCGCTTTTACGATAATCTCGCGAACTCCAAGTTCATAGGCTGTGTATTGGTAATCTGCATCCACGGATGCTCTTTTGCCGTCGATAGTCCAAAAGAGGGAGACTGACGGGGTGTTTGTTTTCGCCTTGAAGTTGAAGACGGTTTCCGGGGCACAGGAGGTGGACGTGCCATCGTGCTCGATGGTTACTTCCGGGGCGATCTGGTCTTCTTCCTCGTTGTCGCAGGCGCTGAATAAGCCCGCGGTTAATCCCAGGAACAGGAGTGCTGAATAATACTTTTTCATGATTTCTGTTTTAATTGTTGTTCTGTTTTATCTGTTGTTTTACTGTTCTTTTAAAATTCCCACATCAGGGAGAAAAGGCAATTGCGCAATGGCATGGGGTAGTACTGTGTCGATTCGTAGTAGGTGTCGAACAGGTTGTCCACCCGGATTTGCGGGGTCAGTTTCATACCGTTCCGGAAGGTGTAGGTGTATCCGCCCACGATGTTGTGGATGGAATAGGGGTCCGTGGCGTATTCCTGGTCCGTGGTGATGAATCTTCGCCCGATGTAGGTGACTTGCCACGAGAAGAAGGCACCTTTCCAATCAGCGGCCATCCGCACGTTCCATTTGAAGCGGGGCACGTAAGGTATCTGTTTCATGTAGGAACCGTCGTCCTCGTGCATTTTCTTGCGGGTGCGGGATTGCGACCAGCTGTAATTCCCGGAGGCCGTCAGGCGCCAATCGCCGATCTCGTAGTTCATCTTCCCGTAGAGTTCCACGCCCTGCGATAGCACGTTGCGGTGGTTCTGCGGGGTCCATATCCATTGGTTCCCGTCCTTGGGAAGCCATAGTATCCAGTTGTCGATGTACATCCGGTAGCCGGAGATCTCGGCGTTGAAATCCAGCCCCCGGCATAGTTGTTTCCGGTAGGCGATGGTGGCATCGTACGAGTAGCCTTCTTCCGGGAGCAGGTCCGGGTTGCCTCCCGGTCGCCAGTACAGGTCGTTCATGCTGGGGAAACGGTAGTTATAGGCCACGTTGCCTTTTACCTGCAGTTCCTTGTTGAACAGGTTGAATACCACTCCGGCCGACCAGGTCGATACTCCTTTGTTGTCATTCTGCTCGAACATGTATTGGCCGTTTAATAGCAGCCATTCCAGGGGTGTCCACGTGGCGGCTACCTGCCAGGAGAGCACGTCCCGTGTGGCTTGGAAGGGGGGCTCCACTTCCGGGTAGTCGAAGTCCACGTCCCCGAGGTGGTATTTGGACGAGTCAATCTCGATGTAACTGCTTACCCGAATCCAGTCGTGCGAGTAGGTGAGGGTACTCCCGATGATGAGATCCTCCCGGGGCGTGCAGGTGTAGTCCGCCACGGCTTGCCACGTGTGGCTTTGGTTCCTGTTTCCTTCCGGGTCGAAGAGTCCGCCCTCGTACCATTTGTCGTAATCCTGGCGGTAGTAAAGCCAGGCGGCTTTTGCCCGCAAGGCGTGTATCCCCCGGGCGAAATCCAGGCCGGCGTACACTCGGGCGTTGGTCTCTTTCTGCTGCTCGTGCGATTGGTTGACGACACCCAGGGCCGGGGGCAGCATGCGTTCCCCTTCCTGGTACCAGGCAATCGCGGTCAGCCGGGTGTAGGGAGACAAGCGGAAATATCCCTCTTGCATCGCTCCCCATTGCGTGTATTCGGCATCCTCCCGTTTCTCCCGGAAAGGTGTGCCGGTAAGTATCTTGTTGATGTAGGTGTAATTGTTGTCCGAATGCTGGTAGAACAGGCGGGTCTTGCTGCTGGCTTTGTTGCCGCTGGCGTTCACTTGGCCCCCGACGGTGTACGTGCCGTAGGAGCCGTATTCTCCCAGGGCTTTGCCTTTCACACCCCGGTGCCAGTCCGGGTCGGTGAACAGGTTCACGCTTCCCCCGATGGCTCCCGTGCCGTTCTTCACGTGGCTGCTCCCGTAGTAGAGGTTCACGGCATCCGTGAAAAATACCGGGATTTGCGAGAAGTCGAAGGTGCCCGACATGGGGGGCGTGATGTTGATGCCGTTCCAGTTTACCCGGGTCTGCGAGGGACTGGCCCCGCGGAATGAGGCCGTGGATAAGGCTCCCATGCCGGTCGTCTTGATGTATATGGCCGTGTAGTCCGTCAGTAGTTCGGCGAGGGAGCGGGTTTTGTTGGCTTGCATGATTTCCGGGTCAATGCGGCTGACCTTTGCCCCGGCACTGGCTTCGTTGGCGTGTTGGATGCGCTGGGAGACTACCTGCACCGTGTCCAATTCCCCGTGCATGGCTACCGTGTCCCGACTTTGTGCCGATGCCTGGAGGTGTCCGAGCGGGAGTAAATAAATGCAGGTCCCGAGAATGATTGTTTTCAGCATAGTCGATGTATTAATATTCATACCCTGGGAAATAAACCTGGCTGGGATATACTCCCACCTTGTGACTGATCCGTGTACCGTCCGGCAGGTAATGGCGGATGTAACCTCTTTGTGCCGTGTAATCCAGGCAGTCGCAGAGGTAGATGTCACCCTCGGGACTGACGGCGAACCCGTACATCATCCCGACTTCCGGCAGGTCAAAGTAATGCTCGAATTGCCCGCTGTCCACGTTCATCCGGTAGACGCTCTGCTGTTCCTTTTTGCCTTGTTCGTTGGCTTCGGCGGTGCGGGTTTTCACGTTGAAGTATATCCAGGTGCCGGTTGGGTCGATATCCGTCCGGTTGTAGTTGATGTGCCCGATGACCGCCCCGGGTGTTTCCGTGTTGGCGTCCTCGAAATTCAGGGTGTAGTTCTTTATCAGCTTTTCCTGTTCCGGGTCCACGCACTTCAGGGAAACCCCGACTACCGCACCATTCCGTTTCTGGTTCATGAGGACCCATATCATGCCGTTCTTGTCCTTGAGCATGCGGCAGGTTTTCGTGTATTCCTCGTTTTTGACTTCCTGGATAACCCTGGCAGCTTCTTTCTTGATATTGTCGGCGTCAAAAACGTACAGCCCGCCTTGGGTGATGCAAAAGACTTTCCCGTTGGTAGAAATCATGTATTCCACCCAGCGGGGAATGGAAATGTATTCAAGGGGTTCTCCGTAGGGTGGGACTGTTCGGATTCTCACCAGTTGGCGATTCAAGTCGGAGACTACCGCTTCTGTTTCCGAGATGGGAACTATTTGCCGGGGGTATCCCGCCTGCGTGTAAAGGATGGTTCCGACGGATTTGAACGTACCGGGTTCCACGATCTCGATTTTCTTCGAGTTGTTCATGGCCACGAAGTATTTCCCGTTAATCAGCGTGATGGATTGGGCTACATCCCCCATGGGACGATGATTTACGTCCTGGAATACATCCACGACGACCGAACTGTCCCGGTATACCACGGAAATCGCTCCCGCGTTCGTGTTTAGCAGCCCCTCGTTCAGCACGAGGCATTCGATATTTCCATCCCCGATGGTTCCACTGGGATAGGGCATCCCGGGTTTGTCACAAGCACTTGGCAAAAGAATAATCCCAATGGCGGCAATTGCATAAAACCATTTTTTCATTCGTGTCATTTTCATCTTCTTTTTTTCGGGAGAAGCAAAATACCGACGGTCCGTTATCACGGGATATTGGCGTTCACGTTCTTCCTTCCCCTTGAACGTTAAACAATCAGAACGTCGGGCAGGTCTTCTGACTTGTTCCTCTCCCGGTCTTCCTTCCCATTCCGCGGAGCGGAACAGTGGCGAAAATATGTCCGGGAAACGTGTCGGAACTTACAGCAGTGGATCTGTTCAGGAGTTTCACCTGATTCCCTTTTCACCTTTCCCCGACAGTTGGCCGGGGAACGACACCCCACGTTTCTTTTTTCGTGAGACAAAGGTATTTCCCTCGTTTGTAAATTCCAAACAATCTTTGTTTATTCTTCAGTAGGATAGATTGGACTTGATAATAAATAGTCGTCCCTTAAAAAGCCCACTTTTGCGAGATATTGTTCAACCACAGTATCTTGCATATTTTTTGAATCATGTACCGAAGAGCTTTCATGGCTCTTCTGAAGTTATAGGTCGCTGCTGCCAGAAGCACGTTCACAGTATCTCCCACCACACCCTTATAAAAGTTGCGGCCCAATCGGTAATCTGACTTTAAGTGGCCTATCGTTGGTTCTATACCTGCACGCTTGCAGAAGAGTTTATGTTTTTTCAGCTTCTGATAACGGCTGTCTGATTTCTTGGGTATATCGGGAATCATAATCTTCGTCCCGTTAATTTCCTTCTTGCCCCTGTATCCTCTGTCACCGGTCAGCACTTTGATTTTTCGCCCGGTTAACCGTTCCACCTGTTCCAAGGAAGACTCGA
>CALUMT010000019.1 GCA_944321845.1 uncultured Butyricimonas sp. | reverse complement strand
CCAGTTCCCGGTGATAATGCCCGTTGTTGGTAATCCACTTCCGGCTCCAGATGTCTTTCAGGTAATCGTTCAATTCCCCGAGATCCGGCAACAACGGGGACGTTACCGTTATGTTTTTTTCTTCCATAACTTTATTTTCTTTTGACGAGCGAGATCAACTCCCGCGCTTCAGTAAACTTGAAAATGATTGAAAACAAAATATAATACACCACACCAACCCCGATCCCGGCGCATAGCTGCAAAGCGGGCCCTTCTATCAAGGTCGTCACCCAATACGCCAGCCCCCCCATCGAGAAAGCAAGCAACAGGATAGGTAACAAATCCAAGGATTGTCGGACAAAACCAACCCGAATCAATTTCCCGGTGTAGTACGTGTTCACGACCAGACAAATCACCGAGGAGAAAATCTGCCCCACGCACATGGCCACCAGCCCCATCGGGATGGTCACGCACAAGATGATCACGCCTATGACTTTCTTGATGATTTCCAGCCGAAGGAACAGGTCCGAACGTCCCTTCACCTGCAGCAGGTTCAGGTTAATAGCGTGTACTGGATAGAACATCATCGCCACGCAGATAATTTTCAATAAATCAGCCGTAAACAGCCATTTCTCCGTCAGCAAGAGCGACACCAGCGGGGTGGAGACCGCCGCCAAACCGATCATCAATGGAAAAATGATGTAAGATACCACCCGTAACAATCGCCGGTAATTCACGGCCAATCGTCCCGTGTCTTCTTGCATGGTGCAGAGTATCGGGTAAGTGACCCGTTGGAATATTCCCGTCAAAGATGCTGCAGGAAAATCCGAAAACTGATGGGCTCGAGTATAATAACCTAAATCAGATTTAGAAAAAACCTTACCAATAACTATCAAGTAGATATTACGGTAAAGGGTATCCAACAATCCAGACAAAAGAAGTTTTGACCCAAAACCGAATAACTCCCGGAAAGACTTCCACGAGTAGACCAGGGATGGTTTCCATCTCGACACGATCCAAAGAATCAACGCATTCACGCCTAAATTACTCACCTGCTGCGCCACGATGGACCATACCCCGAACCCGCTATAAGCCATGCCGATTCCCACTATCCCGGACACGATCACCGCCGTCAGGCTCGCCTTGGCCTGTGTCTTGAAATCCACCCGGGCGGTCAGCAAGGCCCGCTGGACCACCGTGAAGGAGTTAAACGCCAAGCCAATAGCAATGACCCGGGTGATATCCACCAGTTCCGGGGCCTTGTAAAAGGAGGCGATCAACGGGGCGGTAAAAAATAGCAAGAGGTAGAGGAATACCCCCACGGCCACGTTGAAGTAGAACACGGTCGACAAGTCTACCTGCGTGCGGTCAAGCTTGCGGATTAGCGCCTGCGAAAAACCGCTGTCGATGAGCGATTGCGAGATGGCGATAAAGATTTGTAGCATGGCCACCAACCCGTAGTCCTCCGGCAAGAGCAACCGTGCCATCACGATCATGATGACGAACTGCAGGCCAGCCACGGAGAAACGTTCAGCGGCACTCCAGATGACCCCGTTTACCGTTTTTTGTTTTAATGAACCTGTCATGAATCGCTTTTAGCGTCCTTTATACATTTCCTCGTAATATTTCTGGTAATCCCCGCTCGTCACGTTGTCCATCCACTCCTGGTTGTCGAGGTACCACCTCACGGTTTTCTCGATACCCTCCTCGAACTGCAACGAGGGTTCCCAACCCAGTTCACGCTGCAACTTGCTGGAGTCGATGGCGTACCGCATGTCATGCCCGGCCCGGTCCGTCACGAAGGTGATCAGGTCCAGGTCTTCCCCTTCCTGCCGACCTAATAACCGGTCGACCGTCTTGATAACCACCTTGATCAGGTCAATGTTTTTCCACTCGTTGAAACCGCCGATGTTGTAGGTCTCGGCAATCTTGCCCTCGTGGAAAATCAGGTCTATCGCCCGGGCATGGTCCTCCACGTACAGCCAGTCCCGCACATTCTCTCCCTTGCCATAAACCGGCAACGGCTTGCGGTGACGGATATTGTTGATGAACAACGGGATGAGTTTCTCCGGGAACTGGTAAGGACCGTAGTTGTTCGAGCAGTTGGTCACGATGGTCGGCAGGCCGTAGGTGTCATGATACGCCCGCACGAAGTGATCCGAAGAGGCCTTGGCGGCCGAGTACGGGCTATGGGGATTGTACCTCGTGTCTTCATAGAAGAAGTCCTTGCCGTAAGCCAAGTGATGCTCCGAGGAGGAAGCTACCGTGGAGAAAGGCGGTTTGATCCCTTCCGGGTGTGTCAATTCCAACGCCCCGTACACCTCGTCCGTGGAGATGTGGTAGAACCGCTTGCCCTCGTATCTCTCGGGCAACGCCTCCCACGTCAGCTTGGCAGCTTGTAGCAAGCTCAACGTCCCCATCACGTTGGTTCGGGCAAAGGTGAAGGGGTCCTTAATGCTCCGGTCCACGTGGCTCTCCGCTGCCAGGTGAATGACCCCGTCTACTTGATACTCGGCAAATACCTCCATGATCCGCTCGAAATCGCAGATATCCGCCTTGACGAAGGTGTAGTTCGGCCTGTCCTCGATGTCTTTCAGGTTGGACAGGTTACCCGCGTATGTCAGTTTATCCAGGTTGATGATGTGGTATCCCGGGTACTTGTTGACAAGCAACCGTACCACGTGCGAGCCGATAAAACCGGCACCGCCCGTTACTAGTATGTTTTTCATGTGTTCTGTTTTTACCGGTTTGAAAATTCGTCGGCCAGTTTCACCAGGTATTGGCCGTACTGGTTCTTGACCATCGGTTGGGCGATCTCCCGCAACTTGTCTGGGGTTATCCATCCCTGCCTCAAGGCGATACCTTCCAGGCAGGCCACTTTCAATCCCTGCCTTTTCTCGATGACCTCGATGAAGGTGGAGGCCTCACTCAGCGAGTCGTGCGTTCCCGTGTCCAGCCAAGCGAATCCCCGCCCGAGCACCTGCAATTTCAGTTCTCCGTCTTCCATGAAGCGTTGGTTCACCGTCGTGATTTCCAACTCTCCCCGGGCCGACGGCTTGATGGTCTTGGCCACTTCCACCACCTTGTTCGGGTAAAAGTATAACCCCACCACCGCGTAATTGGATTTCGGGTGTGCCGGCTTCTCCTCCAGCGAGATCACGTTACCCTCCTTGTCCATCTCCGCCACCCCGTAACGTTCCGGGTCGCTCACCCGGTAACCGAATACCGTGGCCTTGCCGTCCTCCTCGGCCGCGCGAACACCCTCTTTCAGCATGGGGGTGAAGAAACTTCCATAGAATATATTGTCCCCGAGCACGAGACAGGCACTATCGTTCCCGATGAACTCCTCCCCGATGATGAAGGCCTGTGCCAACCCGTCCGGGCTGGGCTGCTCGGCGTACTCGAAACGCACCCCGAAATCGCTGCCGTCACCCAGCAACCGCTTGAACCCGGGCAAATCCTGGGGCGTGGAGATAATCAATATCTCCCGGATGCCCGCCAGCATGAGCACGGATACCGGGTAATAAATCATGGGTTTATCGTAGATGGGGAGCATTTGCTTGCTGACTCCCTTGGTTATCGGGTACAAACGGGTACCCGATCCTCCGGCAAGGACGATTCCTTTCATGTGTTTCGTTTTTTATTATTAATGAATTAATCTGATAATATCGGTTATTGTATCTTCTCCAGGAAAGCCCCCGGAATATAGGACGTGGCAATGGAAGCCACCCCCTCGAGACGGATAACGACCCGCTTGTGCCCCCGGATGCGGATAAGTTCCCCTTCCAGGCCGGCCAGCGGTCCCTCGATGACCCGGACACGGTCGCCCCGGCGCAGGTCCTGGTTCAGCACCTCGATGCCCGTGGCCGCTACCTCCACGACCCGCATGAAGGCCGCCATCTGGTTGTCCGGGACTACCAGCGAGTGACGCCCCTCGATGTCCTTCACGTAGGACATCCGCAGGAAATGGTCGTTGAGCAGCGAGAAACTGGTCGACTTGTCCGTGCGGATGAAAATCATGCCCCGGATTAAAGGTACACGCACCCGCTCACGCCCCGTGGCGGTTTCCCGGGTACGAAATCCCTCCGGCAGGAAGTGCTCCACTCCCAATGCCTCCAGCTTGGCCTTGATGATGTATTCCTGGTTCGTCCGCGTGCGGGCGACATACCAGTGCTGCTTTCCCGTGGTTTCCATCATTCCTGTACTTTTGAACCGTCCGGGCACGCTTCGCGCAATGACCCTGTCACCGGTCTCGAGTTAATACCATGCGTATCAATCGCTTGCTTAAAAATTCACAGCAACGACAATTGAATACTGTCCGAGAAAGGAGAAATTTTTGCACAAAATCTTCCCACTCTCTCACCGCAAAGATAAAGGCCATTTTCCTTACCGCCAAAATTTTCCCCCACTAAAATCCGGTTCATAACGGTTCACGGCCGCCACATCCCCGTAATCTAAAAACAAACAAATACAAATCCGCATGTCACACGGACTCCTGCACGTTCAACAACCTCATACGGAACTATCCCTATCCCCGCAATATTCTTGAAAGAAAAAATGATATTACTATTTCATCAATTGCACAAAACTTGTTTCAAAAGCAGCGAATTTATGCGTGCCGATTTGCCCCCAATTGAACTGAATGGGTTCTGGCAAAACCTTGTATATTTCATTAAAGCCATCTGCCATTCCCTCTGATTCAACAAATCTTCTGCTATCCTTTGCCGACAGATAGCACAATTTCTGCTCAAAACCATCAATGTATCTGCCAATTTCCTCCGACTTATAGAGCTGATTCAATGTATCCGAAAGTTGCTTTCTAGCCACTTTAATCTTTTTATCTGATGCTTCACCTGACAATTCATGAACTATAAAAATAGCCTTTGATTCTGACTGTTCGTAAATCAGAAAGTCTGCCACTCGAACACCGTCTTTCAGTCTACTGACACGAGTATGCCCCTTACCATCATCGAATGTGAATTGATGAATAAAGTCGTCATAACAAATAATTTTCAGACTATACGTGTCATTTTCCACTCCATTTATATAATGTGCAGTACCCGTTTCAAACTCTCTTATGGGAATACCGTCTTTTGAATCAACCAGGTCAAACTTATGCTCCGATGTCTCCACACATTTGGGAATTATCTCATTCTCAACCAACACAGGTGCATCACCTCTTTGTATCGCGTTCAAAATGCGGACTATTTCGCTTTTCAATATATGCTCCATGGTCACAATGAATTAAATTCAGTATACATTTCCGTTATAGGTTCCGACATCGAACGCGTATCAATGATAGGTCTGTCATTGAGCGTTTTCAATTGACCTGCAGTCCCTTCAAAAATTTCATATACATTAACGTCTTCCGGACGAATGAAAGCCTTTCCCTGTTCCTCGGATCTGCGAATCAAGACATTCAAATAATTAACTATATACGGGCTATGAGTGGCCACCATCAGCGTCATACTATATGGATGCTCAAACATGAAACAACGGTTAACCAAGAAATCCATCAAGTGTCTCTGGCTCTCAGGATAAAGGCTCAATTCGGGCTCTTCGATAAACAAATGCACATTTTTTTTCCTGATTTCACCGATATTCTTCGCAGTATTGAATGCATCAAGTTTATCATTATCTTGCAAATAGCTGAATAATGAAGAGTTCATCGATTTTTGCGAATCGAACTTCTTGGCATAATACTCCACTATCAGGCTTAGGGGGGTTACCGTTTGCATACCCGATGATGAGTTTCGTAACTGAATAGAACACGGAGTTCCATCAGTACTCTTAATCATATATTTGTCGCCTTTGTTACTTTTTTCAATCTTCAATTCCACATTCAGATAATCCAATGGCAATTGGCGAATAGAATCGGCAGCAAGCAGAAAGTTTTCCAATGTATCCTGTAAATGATAATTAGCATTCTTCCTCTCAATCTTATTCTCCAAAAAGTCCGGTATCATGGAACGCTTGTCCGATATGTAGCATATTTTTTCCAAGCTGAGATCATCTGCAGGTATGTCTGCCTGTGCATTCAATTTGCCATTCACATAGGAAATGGTATAATTGTCTCTACAATAGATAATTTCAGTATCATCCTTCAGATATTCATTCAACTGCGATGTTTTCAACAGTGTTTTCATCTGAATGCCTATGCCTGTTTTTTTTATCTTTGCCTGTCTGACGTACGAACGAAGTACGACTCGCTTATATATCCACCTGAACATAGAGAGAACCTTCATAACCGTACTCTTGCCACTACCAGATTCCCCTATAAGGACTGTCAACGGGACGATGTTGTCTAATTCTATATCTACAACCGGACCGAAATTCTGGATTCTCAAATATTCGTTCATGTTTTACATCTGCTTTTAATTGGTTATTCAGTTTCCATTTCTTTATCCATCAATAGGGACATAGATGACTATGAACAATGATGGCTGGAAATACAAAAGTACAAAAATCCATGAAATGAAAAAATTCTCAAGCTTCAAAGGCGAGGGTTTCGCGGATGAGGGTGACGACTTTCCGGAGGTGGCCGTAGATGGCCGTGCGGGAAAGCGGGCGGTCATGCCCGGGCGAGGAAGGATGGCTCCATTCCGCCGGGGAACGGTTGTCCCGGTAGCAGAAGAGGAAGAGTTCCCGCTCGAGAGGGGTCAGCGGCAGGCGGTCGAACACGTCCCAAACCCGGGAGGCCCGATCCTCCCCGACCGTGTCCGCCACCGGCAGGGCGTTGATTTCCGCGGCCCGGTCGAGAAGCGCCTCCAGGCGGTCCCGCTCCTGACGGTAGGGTGCCCGGGACGAGCAGGCGTTGAGCTTGATGATCCGCTTGAGGTAGCGCAGGAGGAGTTCCGGGTCGGTCTCCACCCGCTCGGCATAGTCGAGCTGTTTCCCCGGGTCCAGGAGGGTGACCAGCAGCACCTCGTGCAGCACGTCCCCCGCCTCGGCCGGGATGCCCGCCCGACGGCAGCATCGTGCCGCCACCCGCGATAGTTCGTCATAGTGTTTTTGAAGGTAGTTTACAACTGTCGTGTTCATGATTCTCGTGTTTTAAGGTTTATTATATATGGCACAAGTCCGGATTTTTTCGGATATGCCGGTCATCGGAATAGTTGCCGCCGTCCGCCGAGGCGAAAAAGCAGTAGAGATGGTAGTCGTCCGTCAGGCTCCCGGGAAGGCGTATTTCCCCGCGACCGTCGGCCCGGGTTCCCGTGACGCCCTCCAGCAAACGGGGACAGAAGGGGTCGCCGGCAAGGACGAGAGCCGCCATCAGGCGGTCGGTCTCCCGGTCATGGGCTCCCCGGCAGGCGGTGTCCCAGCAGAGAGTCCACCGGCCGGCCGATTCCTCCCGGGCCGACAGACCGGCCGGCAGCCACAGGTCGCCCGTGCTACAGTGCAATGCGCCGAAATCCCCCACGGACATGCCCCGGTCGAAGGCCCGGATGCTGCTTGCCACGAAGGCGTTGAGCCCGCACCGGTTGTCCGTGCCCCGTTTTTTCCAGATGGCGCGCAGGGTGCGCTCGTCCATCGCGTTGTAGAACATGACGCAGGCCCGGAAGCGCTCGCGCCACAACTGCTGGCTTTCCGTGGGCCGTTTCCGCCGACCGACAGGCCGGCGCCGCACGAAGACCTGCCCGCCCCGCTCGTAGTAGATGACGTTGCCCAGGCGGCCGTTCAAGGATCTGTTGATGAAGTTTAATGCTGTTGCCATTTCGTCCGTTTTTTAGTTTTTCACGAGTGTTGTCCCCCTCCCGATTCTTCTCCCCTTCACCTGTAAGTAGAAAGAAAGGCCGTTTTGTAAACCTTCCGGAACGGTTTTGTGACCCGCGTTTCCGGTTACTGAACCGTTACTGAACCGTTGCTGAACCGTTCCAAAGAGAGCTAAGTGGTATGTTTGACAGGAATTTATGGCGACAATAAGAAAAAAGATACCCCGCCATCCCGATGATTTTATTTTTTTAACGTTTCAAGGGTTTACAAACCGGGGGCTGTTTTCTACATGTAAGTGACAAGGGGCCTCAGGCCCGAGTATTAATCCTTAAATTTTTACAACATGGGAAAGTATTTAGCACCTATGACAGAGAACTTGAGAAAGAGTGTCGGTAACGTAGTGTATTACATGAAAGGCGGGGAAACCTACGTGCGTTCGAAAGCCGCGCAGTACAAGGACGCCGGTACCGAGAAGCAGTTGAAACAGCGGGCAGCGTTCCGCCTGTTGATCCAGATGAGCCAGGCCCTGGTGGACGCCACCCGCGTCGGGTTCCCGCAACGCCCCGGCACGCAGACGCATTCCAACGCTTTCGTGCAGGCGAACAAGGCGGCCGTGACCGTGGAGGAAAACCTGGAGGCGAGCATGAAGCTGAACGACCTGCTGGTGGCCAAGGGGAATCTGTTCCCGCCAGCCGTGACAGTTACCTATACCAGCGACGGGAAGACGTTTACCCTCTCGCAAGGACAGGGAGAGGTGATCGGGGGAAACCCGGACGACCAGGTATTCGCCGTGTTCCTGGAGACGGTGGCCAACCAGAGCGTGGTCGTGCCGCTGAAGACCCGCGAGGAGAGCGGCATCGGTTCCTTCACGCTGCCCGAATGGTGGGATGCCGACCAATGCCACGTGTACGCCTTCGCGCTGTCGGCCGACCGGAAGCGGGCTTCCAACTCGGTCTACCTGAACATCACCCGGGAATAACCTCTTTTTCTTAGAAAACCGGAAAAATCTTGCCTATTAATATTAAAATTACTACTTTTATCGGGGCTGGAGTTTTAACTCCTCCCCGTATTTACTACGGTCACAGACATTGTTTTTTGTTTCAACGGAAATAAAAGAATCTAAACACGAAAGGATATGGAAAAAGTGGTCATGAACACGGCACGGACAGAGAGCGGATATAGCTGTTCCTGCGATCTGCTTCCCGGATGGATAACGGCCCACACGGGGGATTTTGAAGAGTTCAGAAAATACGTAGAGGAAAGTCTGGATTTTTACCTGGAATGTGCCAGAGAAGACGGGATGAAGTACGCCTCGGTGTTTGACGATGAGTACGAAATCGTATACAAGTTTGACGTACAATCGCTACTGGAATATTACCGGGGAATTTTCTCATTCTCCGCCCTACAGACTATCACGGGAATTAATCAACGACAATTATGCCACTACGCATCCGGAATCTCTAAGCCTCGTCCGAAACAAGCGGCAAAAATTGCGGATGGCTTACATCGTCTGGCAAAAGAATTACAGTCGGTCACTGTTTAATATTTCAACATGTTACACCCCCGACCAGGGTATTTTAAAGCGGCAGCGGATGGCTACCGCTTTTTTTCTTCCCCTTCACAAACTTTATAACACTAAAATTTTATTAAACCAAGCAGTTGTCGTATTTTCGCGGTTAATTAATTTTGGAGAAAATGGAGCATAAAGCAGGTTTTGTTAGCATTTTAGGCAACCCGAACGTGGGTAAGTCCACGTTGATGAACCGGTTGGTGGGTGAACGGCTCTCGATCATTACCAACAAGTCGCAGACGACACGCCACCGGATCAAGGGTATCGTGAACGGGGAGAATTACCAGATCGTGTTCTCGGACACGCCGGGAGTGGTGAAACCCAGCTACAAGATGCAGGAGTACATGCTGGATTTCTCGAAATCGGCTATCGTGGACGCGGATATTATCCTGTACGTGACGGATACCGTGGAGAGTATCGACAAGAATATGGACTTTATCGAGAAGGTGAAGGCCAGCGAGGTGCCCATCCTGTTGGTGATCAACAAGGTGGACCTGTCGAACCCGGAGAAGCTGGATGCCCTGTTCGACCGCTGGAAGGAGCTGATGCCGAAGGCGGAGGTGTTTCCCATCTCGGCCACGGAGAATTTCAACGTGGACAACCTGTACAAGCGCATCCTGGAGCTGTTGCCCGCGGGTGAGCCTTATTTCGACAAGGAGGACCTGACGGACATGCCCGCCCGTTTCTTCGTGAACGAGATTATCCGGGAGAAAATCCTGCTCAATTACGAGAAGGAGGTCCCCTATTCCGTGGAAGTCGTCGTGGAGGAGTTCAAGGAGGATGACCACCGTATTAATATCAGCGCGGTGATCAACGTGGAGCGGGATTCGCAGAAGGGTATCATTATCGGCAAACAGGGGGCTTCGCTCAAGAAGGTGGGCACGGAGGCCCGCAAGGATATCGAGGCGTTCTTCGGGAAGAAGGTGTTCCTCAGCCTGTACGTGAAGGTGCTGAAGGATTGGCGCAACAAGGAGAGCGACCTGAAGCAGTTCGGGTATAAACCCGTGTAATGTGATTCTATTGATAATTTTTAAAATGTATTCAACGGATGAGTAATATAGTGGCAATTGTAGGACGGCCGAACGTGGGAAAGTCCACGCTGTTCAACCGACTGGTCGGGGGAAGACAGGCCATCGTGAACGAGGAAAGCGGGGTGACGCGCGACCGGAATTACGGGAAATCGTTCTGGAACGGGAAGGAGTTTTCGGTGATCGACACGGGAGGATACGTGTCGAACAGCGATGATATTTTCGAGGAGGAGATCAATAAGCAGGTGCTGCTGGCCATGGACGAGGCAGACGTAATCCTGTTCGTGTGCGACGTGGAACTGGGTATCACTGACCTGGACCAGAATTTCGCCAAGGTGCTGCGGCGGGTGACGAAGCCCGTGTACGTGGTGGTGAACAAGGTGGACAACTCGCAACGCCTGTACGACTCGCACGAGTTTTACCGGCTGGGCGTGGGCGAGGAGATTTTCCCGATTTCCTCCATCAACGGCTCGGGAACCGGGGACTTGCTGGACAAGGTGGTGAGCCATTTCACGACGGATACCGTGGAGAACACGGACCACCTGCCGAGAATCGCCATCGTGGGACGACCCAACGTGGGGAAATCCTCCACCATCAACGCCCTTATCGGGGAGGAACGCAATATCGTGACGGATATCGCCGGGACAACCCGCGACAGCCTGACCACCCGCTACAACCGCTTCGGGCATGATTTCATGCTGGTGGATACCGCCGGACTGCGCAAGAAGGCGAAGGTGAACGAGGACGTGGAGTTCTATTCCGTGATGCGTTCCGTGCGTGCCATCGAGGATTGCGACGTGTGCATGCTGCTGATCGACGCCACCCGGGGCATGGAAGCCCAGGACCTGTCCATTTTCCACCTTATCGAGCGGAATAATAAAGGTGTGGTGATCCTGGTGAACAAGTGGGACCTGGTGGAGAAGGACAACAAGACGCTCATCAATTATGAAAAGGAATTGCGGGCGAAAATCGCCCCGTTCAACGACGTGGAAATCGTGTTCACCTCGGCACTCACGAAACAACGCCTGCTGAAGGCGCTGGAAGCCGCCATACAGGCGTACGAGAACCGGAACCGCAAGGTGAAGACCTCGGAACTGAACAACGTGATGCTGGAGGAAATCGAGAACTATCCCCCACCCAGCCTGAAAGGAAAGTACGTGCGCATCAAGTACGTGACCCAGTTGCCGACGGCTATACCCTGTTTCGCTTTCTACTGCAATCTGCCGCAGTACGTGAAGGAGCCCTACAAGCGGTTCCTGGAGAACAAAATCCGCGAACACTGGGATTTCCGGGGGACCCCGATACAGATTTTCATGCGCAAGAAATGACATAATAATCGCTACAGCATATAGCTGGAGAGGGCGGCCAGAAGTTTTCGGCCGCTCTCTTTTTGTCTTGCCCCCACCGCTAACAGGGGAGGCTCTCTTTAGCCTTTCTTTATTTAGAATTGAACTAAATTGTGCAATTTCAAACACCCATCCGAAAGAAGAAAAAAATTAAACTCTTATATTTGGGGATACTGATCGAATTTATGTACCTGTAATCTATGGAAAGCAAGACGATTGAACATGAGGGGGTGGTGACCCGGGTCGAGGGAGATGAAGTGAGCGTGATGATCGTGAGCCGGTCGGCATGCTCGGCCTGCCATGCCAAGGGAGCATGCGGAATTTCGGAAATGAAAAACAAGGAAATCAGGACAGCCGTGCCGGATTTTCCCGTGAAGACGGGGGACCGGGTGCGGGTGGTGGCCGGGATGCGGAACGCGATGCTGTCCGTGATGATGGCCTACGTGATACCGTCAGTGGTGCTGCTGGGAAGCGTGGCCGCGTTGCTGGTGAGCGGGGCCGGGGAACTCGCCGCGGCATGCGGGGCACTGGTTATCACGGCTGTTTATTTCTTCACACTATATCAATTTCGAAGTTTTTTTTCGAAAAAAATAAAATTTGAAATCAAAATACCACAATTTTAGAAAAAAATATAACTTTACGAGCAGTTTTTATAACAAACAGACAAAACAAATAGGCTATTTATGAGTACAACCATTCTTCTCACAATCATTTCATTATGTGCCATCGGTGTGGTTTCGGCCGTGATCCTGTATCTCGTGGCACAAAAATTCAAAGTGGAGGAAGACCCGCGCATTGATATCGTGGAAGGGCTGTTGCCCGGGGCAAATTGCGGCGGATGCGGAAAACCGGGATGCCGGGGATTCGCGGAGGCCACGGTGAAGGCTCCCTCGCTGGAGGGATTGTTCTGCCCGGTAGGGGGTGCGGAAACGATGGCAAAGGTCGCCTCGGCACTGGGGTTGGAGGCCACGGCACAAACGCCGAAGGTCGCCGTGGTTCGTTGCAACGGAACCTGCGAACACCGCCAGCGCACCAACCATTACGACGGATACCCGTCATGCGCCATCGAGCATTCGCTCTACCGCGGTGAAACGGATTGCGCGTACGGTTGTCTCGGTTGCGGGGACTGCGTGAAGGCCTGTCAGTTCGACGCCATACACATGGACGAGAACGGGCTGCCGGTGGTGGACGAGGACAAGTGCGTGGCCTGCGGAGCCTGCGCGAAAGCTTGCCCACGGGGTATCATCGAGATGCGCAACAAGGGACCGAAGAACCGGAGGGTGTTCGTTTCCTGCGTGAACAAGGACAAGGGGGCCGTGGCCCGCAAAGCATGCAGCGCAGCCTGTATCGGATGCGGGAAATGCGCCAAGGAATGCCCGTTCGGGGCCATCACGGTGGAGAACAACCTCGCCTACATCAACTACAACCAATGCCGGTTGTGCCGGAAGTGTGTGAGCGCGTGCCCGACGCATGCCATACACGAGGTGAATTTCCCGCCGCGGAAAATCACGGAAGAGGAAACTGCCCCAGCCACGGAAAAGGCTTAACGAGATACTTTACGAGATAGTAACATATAAACCTTAAAACTTTAATACAGTGCTCAAGACTTTCAAAATAGGGGGTGTGCATCCACCAGAGAATAAGCTGTCGGCGGGAGAAGCGATCGTCACGCTGCCGTTGCCGGAGCAAGTGATTATTCCGCTGTCCCAACATATAGGGGCCCCCGCTGTCCCCACCGTGAAGAAGGGTGACCACGTGAAGGCCGGACAGGTCATCGGACAGGCAGCCGGTTTTATTTCTGCCAACATTCATAGTTCCGTTTCGGGAACGGTGGTGAATATCGAGGCGGTGACGGACGCCAGCGGTTATCCCCGGCCATCGGTGATCATCCAGGTGGAAGGAGACGAATGGGAGGAATCCATTCTGCAAGAAGCCGAGAAGAAACAACCGTCCGACTACACGAAGGAGGAAATCATCAAGGCCATCAACGCGGCCGGTATTGTCGGTATGGGTGGGGCCACCTTCCCCACGCAGGTAAAACTGTCTCCCCCTCCGGGAAACAAGGCCGAGGTGCTGATCGTGAACGGCGTGGAATGCGAACCTTACCTGACGGCTGACCACCGCCTGATGCTGGAACACGGCGAGGAACTGATGACCGGAATACAGCTCATCAAACGGGCGCTCGGGGTGGAACGGGCCGTTATCGGCATCGAGAACAACAAGCCGGATGCCATCACCCACCTGAAGCAACTGGCCGCCGGGATTCCCGGGGTGGAAGTATGCCCGCTGAAGGTGAAATACCCGCAAGGAGGTGAAAAACAATTGATCAAGGCCGTTACCGGGAAGTCCGTACCATCGGGAGGACTGCCTATCGCCGTCGGGGCGGTGGTGCAGAACGTGGGTACGGTGTACGCCGTGTACGAGGCCGTGATGAAGCATAAACCGCTCGTGGAACGGGTGGTGACCGTGACCGGAAAGTCGGTGAAGAAACCGGGGAATTACCTGTGCCGTATCGGGACTCCCATTGCCAGACTGATCGAGGCCGCCGGGGGTATGCCGGAGGACACGGGCAAGGTGATCAGCGGCGGTCCCATGATGGGTAAGGCCGTGACAAGTACCGATATCGCCGTGACGAAAGGCACGAGCGGGGTGCTGCTGATGCCGGAAAGCGAGTCGCAACGTCTCCCCTACCGGAACTGTATCCGCTGCGGGAAGTGCGTGGACGTATGCCCCATGGGCCTGGAACCCTACCACCTGATGCTACTGGCCGGGGAGAACATGCTGGAAGCCCTCGAGGAGGAACACGTGATGGACTGCATCGAGTGCGGCTCGTGCATGTATACCTGCCCCGCCCATCGTCCGCTGCTGGACCTGATACGCCTGGGCAAGAACAGAACCGGACAAATGATACGCGCCCGTAAGGCCGCCAAAAACTAACCGCTAAAAACAGATTGTTGTATGAGCAAATTAACCATATCACTTTCTCCCCACGTGCACGGCGGGGATTCGATAGAAAAGAACATGTACGGGGTGCTGATTGCCCTCGTGCCGGCCTTTATCTGTTCCGTCGTGTTCTTCGGCTGGGGAGCCATTACCGTGACTGCCGTCTCGGTGGCAGCCTGCCTGATTTTCGAGTACCTCATCCAGAAATACCTGCTGCGGCAAAAGCCCACGATATGGGACGGTTCCGCCATGATCACGGGAGTATTGCTGGCATTCAACCTGCCGGTGAGCATTCCCCTGTGGATTGTAGTCATCGGTGCCCTGGTTGCCATCGGGGTTGCCAAGATGAGTTTCGGCGGACTGGGGAACAACATCTTCAACCCGGCCCTGGTCGGACGGGTATTCCTGTTGATTTCCTTCCCCGTGCAAATGACCACATGGCCTACCCCGCAGGGATTCGCCACGACGGATGCCGTGACGGGAGCCACCCCGTTGGCCATATTGAAGGCCGCCATGGCCGAAAGTGAAGCGGATGCCGCTTCCAGCGCCACCGCCATGGCCGAACAGGCCCCGCGGACGATGAGCGAGATTCTCTCCTCGCAGGGGATTTCCATGTCGGACATGATTTACGGTAACATCGGGGGAAGCCTCGGGGAGGTGGCCGCCATCGCCCTGCTGCTTGGATTCGCCTATATGCTTATCCGCCGGATTATCACCTGGCATATTCCCGTGGCGATTTTCGCAACGGTTATCGTGTTCAGCGGTATCCTGAACCTGGCTGATCCGGAACAGTTCGCCGGACCGCTTTTCCACCTGTTCTCGGGCGGATTGATGCTGGGAGCCATCTTCATGGCCACGGATTACGTGACCTCGCCCATGAGTCACAAGGGTATGTGGATCTACGGTGTGGGTATCGGGTTGCTGACCGTGATTATCCGCGTGTTCGGGGCTTACCCGGAGGGAATGTCCTTCGCCATCCTGATCATGAACGGCTTCACGCCGCTGATCAACCGGTACTGCAAACCGAAACGCTTTTAAGTCACCACTCTAAAACATGTAGCAATGGGAAAGAAATTAGAATCCAATTTCAAGAATATGGTGCTGGTGCTGTTCGCGGTGACCTTCGTGGCCTCGGCAGCCGTGGGCGTGGTGAACGCCTTCACGGCAGACAAAATAGCGCTGGCCAAACAGAACAAGCAGGTAGAAGCCATCCGTCAGGTGGTGGCAGAATTCGACAATGACCCGATGGCGGAAGCCGATACGGTGCGTATGCCCGACGGCGGAGAGCTGGTGTTCTTCCCCGCCACGAAGAACGGACAGCCGGTGGGGACGGCCGTGAAGACCTACACGAATAACGGCTTCAGCGGATTCGTGTCCATCATGGTCGGTTTCAACCCGGACGGAAGCGTGTACAATTATTCCGTGCTCGAGCACAAGGAAACCCCGGGACTAGGCTCCAAGATGGATGTCTGGTTCACGAAGGGAAGCAAGGGCGACATCACCGGAAAGACCCCCGGAACAACAGGACTGAGCGTGAGCAAGGACGGAGGGGACGTGGATGCCATCACGGCAGCCACCATTTCCTCGAGGGCATTCCTGGATGCCGTGAACCGGGCCGCCAAGGCTTTAGCAGACAAACAGAAGTAGAACAAACGGAAAATTCGACAATATGAATAATTGGCAAAATTTCAGCAAAGGTTTCTTCAAGGAAAACCCGACTTTCGTGCTGTTGCTGGGTATGTGTCCCACGCTGGGGGTAACGACCTCCGCTATCAACGGCCTGGGAATGGGACTGGCGACGACTTTCGTGCTGACGCTATCGAACCTGGCGATTTCGCTCGTGGCAAATCTGATTCCTGACAAGATACGTATCCCGGGATTTATCGTTATCATCGCCGCCTTCGTTACCGTGGTGGATATGAGTATGGCCGCTTATATGGCCCCGCTGCACGAGTCGCTGGGACTGTTCATTCCCTTGATCGTGGTGAACTGTATCGTGCTGGGACGCGCGGAAGCTTTCGCCTCCAAGAACAAGGCCATTCCCTCCATGCTGGACGGACTGGGTATCGGCCTGGGATTCTCGATGGCCCTGACTCTCCTCGGGGGTATCCGGGAATTGCTCGGGAGCGGGAAATTCTTCAATATCCCGATATACAGCGACAATTACGGGATGCTGGCCTTCGTGCTCGCCCCGGGAGCCTTCATCGTGCTGGGATACCTGATCGCCCTGATCAATCATCTCAGAAGAACCAATTAAACAAGTGCATTCATCATAAAAAGGAAACAGTATGGAATACGTATTTATATTTATAGCCGCCGTGTTCGTCAACAATATCGTGTTGGCGCAGTTTCTGGGAATCTGTCCCTTCCTCGGCGTGTCGAAAAGCGTACCGACGGCCCTGGGTATGACCGGAGCGGTGACTTTCGTGATGATTCTGGCCACGCTGGTGACCTTCATCGTGCAGAAGACCGTGCTGGACCCGCTCCAGATCGGTTTTATGCAGACCATCACCTTTATCCTGATTATCGCCGCCCTCGTGCAGATGGTGGAAATCATCCTGAAGAAAGTGAGCCCCTCGCTTTACCAGGCATTGGGAGTCTTCCTGCCGTTGATCACCACGAACTGTACGGTGCTGGGTGTGGCCATCATGGTCATCCAGAAAGATTACAATCTGCTGGAGTCTTTGGTTTTCGCTGCCTCCACGGCCATCGGTTTCGGATTGGCACTGACGATATTCGCGGGTATCCGGGAGCAATTGGCCCTGACCTCCATCCCCAAGGGTATGAAAGGAACCCCTATCGCCCTCATCACGGCCGGATTGCTGGCCATGGCCTTCATGGGATTCTCCGGTATCGTGTGACACACGTTCGCCACGATACAAAAAAAGCGTCTCCCGGAGACGCTTTTTTTATGCCTGTTCCCATACCAGCATTTCCCCGGGGAAATGCAGCTTTCCGCCCAATATATCCAGGAAAAGATGTTCCTGATGGGGAGAAATGCAAGGCAT
Source organism: uncultured Butyricimonas sp. (assembly GCA_944321845.1). GTDB lineage: Bacteria > Bacteroidota > Bacteroidia > Bacteroidales > Marinifilaceae > CALUMT01. Next base: position 72,408 of record CALUMT010000019.1, on the reverse strand, counting down.
CAGCCGACGTAATTTATCCTTCAATATGGATTTTCCCCGTTTTTTATACCCCTTCACGGAATCCAGGGACAAGCCCAGGGCCTCGGCTATCTCATCGTTGGATTTCCCCTCCAGGCTCAACTCGTACACGGAACGCATCATGCCGGGAAATTCATGAATCGTGCGGTGCATGAGCAAATACACTTCCTCCTCGATCATTGAATCCTGGAAAAAATCCTTTTGCTGATGCCGGGACAATTCCTCCAGATAGTTCTGTTCCGCCTTTTTATGCTCCAGGTAGTTCAAACACTTGTTCTTCACGGCAAGGTAGAAGAAAGATTTCATCATGTTGATGTTCTCGAAAACCCGCTTCTTGCTGTAAAATTCATAAACCACATCATGGACAATATCCTCACACACCTCCATATCGTGAAGATATTTCATGGCAAAATGAACAAATATCGGGTAATATTCCTCGAAGAAGAATTTATAAGCCCCTTCATCTCCAGCACAAAACCGTCGAAACCATTCATTGTAACTATACTCTTCCTCGACCATAATACATCTGTTTAACAGAGACAAATATAGTACAAGAAAAACAAACAAAAAATATTCGCCATTTTTTGCATTTTCCCATGACACTTTTCCCTACCCTTCCTGTTCTACTAGTAAATACAATCGAAAAAAAAGAAAGCATACAATGGATAACATATACAAAATCAGCAAGTTCATTCAACACTATATCACGGGGAAAGCCAACGAGGAGGAAAAACAACACGTGGAGAAATGGATTGCGGAAAGCGAACGGCACCGGCAAATGATAGAAGCATTCCAGGAGGATGCCTACTGGCAAAAAGAAAAGAGCGAACACCAGCAGATAGATTCCGACAAAGCATTCCATAGATTCTTAGCCATGAAACGAAAGCAACGTCAACGAAAACTGGCATACTGGTGGGCGGCAGCAGCGGCTATTGTCATAATAATCGGCATCAGTTTCTTCACCGGACAAAAGGATTCCAATTCCATCCCGCGGCAGCAAAACCTGCTTAGCGAAATAAAACCCGGAAGCAGTAAAGCTGTACTCGTACTGGGGAATGGGATAAAAATGGCCCTGAAAGACTCCACCTCCATCCAGTTCACCGAGGAGACGGCAAACATCAATATCGAGAACGGACAGGTAAGCTACCAACGAGCCAAGGAGGACAGCATAAGGAAAAGTATCGTGAACACGGTATACACCCCGCAAGGCGGAGAATACAAGCTGACTCTCGCGGACGGGACCAAAGTATGGCTGAACGCGGAATCAAGGATCAATTTCCCGACAGTATTCAAAGGCAGGGAACGGGAAGTGACTGTGGAAGGAGAAGTCTATTTCGAGGTAGCCAAGGACAGCCTGCACCCGTTCAAGGTACACACGGGAGAAGCCGTTATCACGGTTGTAGGCACATCATTCAATGTGCGCAATTACCCGGAAGAGGCACATCGCATAACCCTGGCAGAAGGGAAAGTTCTCGTTGAACATCAAGGACAAATCATGAGCATAAATCCCGGAGAACAATGGATCAAGGATGAAGAAGGCGTACATGTCCAGCAAGTGGATGCACACTCTATCTGCAGATGGAAGGAAGGGGCATTCGTCTTCAAAGACTGCATGCTGAAAGATGTATTCCGGGAACTGGAACGCTGGTACAACATCCATGTATTCTATGGAAACTCCGGTGTCGAAGAATTACCGTTCACGGGAATCTTCCCTCGCTACGGAGAGTTCAACAAGGTAGTGAGCATCATCGAACTGGCATCCTGTGTCAAATGCAAGATCAACAATAAAACCCTCACGGTATATGCAGACAATGAATAAACAATCTATTAACACTATAATTAATTTAAACAATCTCCAACGATAACGTGGAATAAACAATTAAAACATGAAGAAAAAAGAAGATTTCAATGCAAGGTGGAGAAAATGTTCCAAGCGAATAGCCATCTATTGTCTATTGGCTTTATGGACGACCATCGTTCCTTCGGCAGTATTTGCACAGGAAAAAGCAAGAGTTACGTTAAACATGAAAGACGCAACACTGCTGGAGGTGTTTAACGAGATCATCCGCCAAACCAAGTACGACTTTGTCTACAGCAAGCCTATCCTGGAAAAAGCGGGAAAAGTTTCCGTGAATGTAACTAATGAAACATTGGAAAAGGCACTGGAAATCGTGCTTGCCAAGACTGAATTAGGCTTCAAGATCGAAGACATGCACATTATTATTTCACCGAAACTAAAAACCCAAAGTCCTTCCGGACATATCACCTGCACGGGGGTTGTCAAGGATAATACAGGGAATCCATTACCCGGGGTAACCGTTGCGGTAGAAGGAACAACTATCGGTGTGGCTACCAATATCGAGGGTAAATTCACGCTGGATATTCCCCAGATGGACGGGATCAAATTGTTGGTTTCTTTCGTGGGAATGAAGACCCAAATCATTGAAATCAAAGATTCCAAACCCTTGTCCATCGTATTGGAAGAAGACGTGAAAAACATTGACGAGGTTGTCGTAACCGGTATCTTCAATAAACCCAAGGAAAGTTTTACCGGAGCAGCCACGAAATTCTCCAATGAAGATTTGAAAATGGCAGGTAACCGGAATCTGTTACAATCCCTTTCAAATCTTGACCCGTCATTCGTTATTGTAGAAAACAACGCGGCTGGTTCAAACCCGAATGCTTTGCCGGAAGTACGTTTACGTGGAGTTTCCACCATTCCCAATGTTGACGATCTGCAAAACTCAACCCGGGCAGAATTGTGTACTCCCCTATTTATTCTGGATGGATTTGAAATCACGCTCGAACAAATGATGGACTTGAATAATGACGAGATTGAATCCATCACCATATTGAAAGATGCCAGTTCAACCGCCATGTACGGAAGCCGCGGTGCCAACGGTGTTGTTGTCATCACCAGCGTGAAACCACAGGCCGGACGTCTGAAAGTCAGCTATAACGGTAGCTTAAACATGGAAATTCCTGATTTAAGCAGTTATAACCTGATGAATGCTGCAGAGAAACTGCAACTGGAATATGAAGCCGGCATCTACAACAATAGTGATCTGAATCAAGACGCCATATTGAAAAAGTCTTACGCGGAAAAATTATCCCGGGTATTGGCAGGTGTCAATACAGACTGGTTGTCCATTCCGGTACGTGTAGGTACAGGATGGAACCACTACGTGAGCCTCAGCGGTGGAGACCAACATTTCCGTTTCAGCCTCGGTCTTTCCTACAACCGTACAAACGGAGCCATGAAAGGATCAGACAGACAAACCATAAACGGAAATCTCCGTTTGTCCTACTTAACGGATAAAATCAGTTTCAATAACAACACAACTCTGGCCTTTAACGAATCCAATAACGGAACCTATGGAAGTTTCAGCACGTGGGCTGCCCTGAATCCGTATTATGAACCTTATGATTCAGAAGGCAATGTGGTGAAAGAATTTGAGACCGAAACGAACGCTGCCTTCACGAACTCCATTGTCAACCCGTTATACGATGCCAAGACCAACGGATTTGACCGTTCTGACTACACGACATTAACCAACAACTTCCAATTGACCTATAACCCGACCAAGACGTTACAGGCAACTGCCAGTTTCTCTTACTCCAAGAACTTCTCCAAAGCTGAAACCTATGTTTCACCCAAACATACGAATCAAGCCGGATACGAGTTATTGAAGAAAGGTTACCGTACTTACAGCAGTACCGATACGCACAATATTGATTTTTCAGCATTGATCACGTATTATAATACCTGGGGCAGACATATCCTCAATGCCGGTATCAACTACAATCTGCGCGAATCAGTAAGTGACTCCCGCGGAATGAAAGTACGGGGATTCGTGAATGAAGAAATGAACGATTTGGCCAATGCCCAAACTTACTACAAGGATAAACCGACCTCCAGTAACAGCAAATCGCGTTCATTAGGTATTTCCGCCTCCGTGAACTACAATTTCGACAACCGCTATTTCCTTGACCTGTCCTACCGGGCAGACGGAGCCTCTTCCTTCGGTTCTAATTCCCGTTGGGCACCGTTCTGGTCTGTCGGTGGAGGTTGGAACATTAACCGGGAGAAATTCATCATGGACAACTGGAGTTTCCTGACATTACTGCGTTTAAGATATTCTTACGGGGTATCCGGATCACAGAATTTCTCTCCCTGGCAATCATTAGGAACGTACACGATTAACAACTACGGCACTTATCACGGTGGAATCATTGCTATTATCCGCGGACTCGAGAACCCGGACCTGAAATGGCAAAGTACATACCAACACAATTTCGGTCTTGATTTCTCTATCTTCGAGGGCAATTTCTCCATAAGCGCCAACTACTACCGCAAGTTGACCAAGAACGCCATCACGGACATGGCTCTGCCCCTGTCCAACGGATTTGACAGCTATACCGGAAACTCAGGAGAAATATTGAATACCGGATTTGACCTCAACTTATCTTTCTACGTTATCCGAAACACGAAGAAAAACATCAACTTGAACTTTACCGTGGGAACTTCTCACAACAAGAACACGTTGCTCACGCTGTCGGATGCCGTGAAAGAAAAAATGGCTTCTCTATCCTCCAGGCAATCAACATCCCTGTACTATGTTTACCAGGAAGGGGAAAGTGTTGATGCGATATATGCAGTAAAGACCGTGGGTGTTGATCCCAGTACCGGAAAAATCATTTACGTGTACAAGGACGGTACCCAAAGTTACAAGTATGACGTGAGTCAACGTGTTGTATGTGGAGACCGGATGCCAAAGTTTGACGGACGTATCAGTACCATGTTCCAATACAAGAATTTCTCCCTGTATGCCGGATTCACTTTACGTTTGGGCGGACAAAAATACAACGAGACCTATGCACGCAAAATCGAAAACATCACGTTGACCAACAACGCAGACAAGAGAGTGCTGACCGAGCGCTGGAAACAACCGGGAGACAATACCGTATTCTACGGATTGATGGAATACAACAATTACATGACAGACCGGTACGTACAAGACGAGAACACGTGCACGTGCACGAACTTGAATATTACCTACACATTCCCGAACAAATGGATCAGACGTGTCGGTTTAAATCGTCTGGAATTAAACGCCAGTATCAGTAACCTGTTCTATATATCAACGGTAGAACAAGAACGAGGAACCGGCTATCCTTACGCGATACAGCCGACATTTGGTTTGTCATGTTCATTCTAAACAAAAAAAGATATGAGAAAGAATTATATATACATCATTTTATTCATCTCACTACTCACAACTTCCTGCGAGAAATGGTTGACTATCCAACCACAGAATGAGATCGAAAAGACAAAATTATTCGAAACGGAAGAAGGCTTCTGGCAAGCATTGAACGGGGTATATTCCCTGTTGGCAACAAACACGGAAAACGGTTTCCAGACCCTTTATGGACCGAGTACTTCCATGCAGGTGGCACAATTGGAATACATGATTGGAACCTGGACTGTAGGTTCAACCTCCGTGGGAGCAAAATGGGGGAAGCATTCATACAAGGACAGTAAAGTACAAAGCGAAATGCAAAGCATATTCCTCATGCTATACAAAATTATCGCCAATTGCAATACCATTCTGGAATACGTGGATAAGGTAGATTTTCTGCCGAGCAGAAGCTATAATCTAATCAAAGGGGAATGTTTGGCGATCAGAGCGTTCACGCATTTTGACCTGATACGTATATGGGGACCCATGCCAACCAATGTTGACCCCAATTACACGTATCTTCCTTACGTGACTACGGTATCCAAAGCCAGTCACCAATATCACACCTACGAGCAATACATGGAGTTCTTGCTGGCCGATTTGAAAGAAAGCGAAAGATTGCTAAAAGAATCTGACCCGTTGATGAATCATTCCTGCGAAGATATGAATTCCACGGATTCGTTCATCGAGGATTACAACCGGATGGAATTCTACTATCGCCAGAATCACATGAATTACTACGGGGCTTGCGCCTTACACGCGAGAATCGCCTTATGGATGAATGATGCTGAAACGGCCGTAGCTTACGCGGACACAGTCATCACGGCAAAAAATCCAAACGGAAGCCTGAAGTTCACTTTAGGTTCTGCCAATGATGTATCCAGCAATTACGTGACCAATACCAATACATTACACACGGAACACCTGTTCAGTTACTGGCAAAGCTATTATAACTGGGAACAAGACTGGAATGGAGCCAACGGAGGATACTACTATTGTCCAGAAAGTCAAATAAATAGTCTTTTCACGGATCCCAACGATTTCCGTTTGAAACTATTCGTTCCTTTAGCTTCGGATCCCGAGAATGTCACCGTCACGAAATACTTGTGTACAAATGATATCTGGATTCCTCTCATCCGTTTGTCCGAGATGTATTTCATCATCATGGAATGCGGTTCATTAGACAGAGCCAATACTTTATATCAGGAATTCTGCAATTCAAGAGGATGTGCATTTACCGAATTGAATGAAAACAACAGGAAGAATACGGTTTTGATGGAATACTACCGGGAATTCTTCGCGGAAGGCCAGACGTTCTTCGCCAACAAGCGAATGGCTGTAAAAACTCTGATGTGGTTAAGCGGAGATATGCAAGAAGCCCAATACGTACTTTCCATACCAGAACGTGAATCTGATTTATATTAAACTATTAAAACATGAAAACTATATTATATATCATCGGAATCTTAGCTCTTATTACCGCATGCGAGGAAGAAAAACCAACATCTTATTCCGGGGAAAACACGATTGTTTTCTATAACAGCAAACCGGAAGAAGTTTCCCAGATCACGAAAGAATTTTACTGGGCAGCGGCTCTTAATCCCAATTCAAAATACGACACCTGCTGGATAGATGTCGCCACGGTTGGTAATGCCGTAGACTATGACCGGGAATTAAAAATTGTTCAAGATACGGCTATCGGTTGGAACTATGTATACGACCTGGCAGGAAACCTTGTTGATTCGGTATCTTACATCATCCCCAACCAGGCAGTAGCAGGAACTCATTTCGTACCCCTGGATAACGAAGGATTGAAACGCTTTATGGTGATGCCCGCCAATTCATTCCGCACACAGATACCTGTCGTGATGATGAAGGACGAGAACACCACCAAAACGTTGACCCTGGAAATCCGACTGGTTGAAACGGCAACCACGAAAGTCGGAGAACCCAGATTATCCACTTGTCAAATAACCATTGAATAATTTAGATTACCTATGAAACGACTTTCTTATATTATTTATAGCATCCTTTTCTTAGGATTATTCTCTTGTGATTTAGATGACGGCATCGATAATTACAAGGAAGATTTAATTGGAGGAGCTGTTCAGCAAGTTATTGTATCACCAAGTACACTCACCTTATACGTGGATAGTGAATTACCGACATTAACACACTACGTGAGTCCCATTCATGCCGCCGATACATCTGTTACCTGGAGTTCCGATCATCCGGAAATCTTAAACGTAGATCCCAATACCGGAGCCTTATCCTGGGGAACAATTGCCAACAGCGAAGTTATCATAACCGCAACCAGCAACAGTAACAACCAGATCAGCGGGAAATGCGTAGTTACCGTACATAATTCAAGAAACCTCTACAAATTCGTGGATGCCAGAAAATATCTGGGACTATGGATATTGGACAAAAACATCGGGGCCACTGAAAATTTGCCCGAAGATGCCGCTTGGCAATGGAGTTTCTATAACAATGTCATCGGCAATTGTTACCAATGGGGGCATAACGATCCTGCAGCAAACATGGCAACAGGTGGAGACAACGGGAACGGATATCCGGAACTATACAACTATCCAAACGGCAGACACTTGCAAGCAGGTTTAGCCGGATACGATCCTGACTGGTCCGATCAAAACAGTGCATTCAAAGATTGGTCAAATCCCGAGAACTTACCGGGAGGAATGGACGGCTGGCGTTTGCCGACCAAAGAAGAGTTGGAAAAACTGGCCTATTATATAAACCCTGATAATTTCAAGACAGCCCAAGAAAAAGGAGAAGCTAAATTGCTTTTTGCCCAATTAGGATTTACTCCTACAGGAGCCGTTGACTATGACCGAGGAGAATCGTATAACTATGAATATAACTGGTACGGTCTTGGATATTGCCTATTATGGTCTTCCGATTACGATCCTGCCACACAAAAAGCATGGTGCCTGCAAGTCGAGGTTTCCAGAGAAACAATCAAAGCTTCGGTGGTACAATACTCCATTTTAGGGATGGCTTGTCCTATCCGTTTGGTTTGCAGTGCTAGTGATTTTGATGAAGAAGAACAATAAAAACTTATACTCATGAAACATTTAATTAAAAATATATACCTGCTACTCCTGCTGTTCATCTCTTGTACCGATAAAGAGATCACAGACTCCACGTTTACCCTGGAGGTAAGAGGTTATGCCGAAGAAGAATGTTACACCTTCGGAGAGGAACAAGCCTTGTATTTATGGGCTTCCAAAAACTGGGCCGATACCAAAACATCGCTTGTAGAATACCGGGTTGATCCCACGGTGCTAGATGATTATAATGCATCCGAGAACACATCCTACAAATTGTTGCCGGAATCTTGTTACCGAATGGTGCAAGACTCATTCTTCGTGGATGACGAATCCAAATTCGCCAAATTCAAAATCATGTATTCTCCTGAACAAATTATCGCGGAAGGAGGCCAATACGACATGGTTGAATACGCCCTTCCCGTCCGTATTTACGTTGACGGAGTCAGCATGGAGGAAAGATACGGCTCTGTGGTTGTCGGTTTCCGAGTAAACAAAGCCTTGATTTCTCTTTTGAATGAACAAGAAGTAACTTACACGATTGATACTACACGGTCTCAAGAAATCATGATATCATACCAAACCAATTATGATAATCTGGAATGGATTAACCTTGGTTTCAACATCGGAGGTCAATTAGTTGATGATTATAACGCAACCCATGGAACCGAATATTTACCTTTCCCCAAGGAAGATATAACCTATATTGCCAGTGACTTTGAACTGGAACGAGAGGTAAATGTTGATTCCAACGCATTCTATGCAGACATGGCACATCTTGAACCACAGAAGAAATATTTATTAGCCATTCAATTAGATAACGTTACATCAACCAAGTGTCAGATTGATCCGGAAAATAGTATCCGTTATTTTCTGTTCTACAACTCAAGACTTCCTCAAGATATTTGGACAGCAACAGCCAGCAGTACCATTGAAGGTTCTGCCAGTGCATTAATTGACGGAGAGGTTAGCAGTAGTTCCTACTGGATCTGGGATTATTACAAAAAAGCACTTCCCGAAGAAATCACACTTAGACTCAAAGATCTAAACCAATTAGCTGTTATAGAAAAACTGGAAGTATTCACCCGTTTAGATAATTATGGCAAACTAGGACCCAAAACGATTAAGATATACTATACCCAAGATTTGCAAACCTGGAATGAAGCAGGAACATTTGCCGTTCCTAAAAAGGACAACGGGGAACCTTTAGAGTCTTATGAACTTAAACTCGAACAACCGGTAAAATGTGTTGCCATCAAATTAAGCATTACCGAAATCGACGATAATGGTGTTTGGTTTAGCGAAATATATGCTTCAGGAGAGTTAACCGACAATCCTAATCCTCCTCAGCTCACAACAATTCCTCAGAGCTATTGGAAAGTTGAGGTTACCTCAAAAGCAGACGGTGATGGTCCATTATTGAATAATGATAATCTTACTGATTACTGGTTATGGAATTGGACGAATTTCGGAAACCTGTCTGAAAACAATCCAGAAAATATTACATTCACCTTATTGGAATCGGACGCCCAAGCAACCATAAACAAGATTGAGGTATACGCTTATCAAGGGGCAAATCCAGGTTGGCTTGGAGCGAAAGACATGATTGTACAGATTTCAACGGACGGTGGTGCATCCTGGAATGAAATAAAGAGATATACCGCACCCCAACTTTCCGGAAATACGACCTATTCCATCGAACTGGATGAACCGGTACAATGTAATGCAGTCCGTTTAAGCATCATCAGCGGATATAGCGATGGTATCGCCTTCTCGGAAATCATCATGCATGGACAATACACTAAATAGAAACTAAAGAAAACATGAAAATAATCATATCATTATTATGCATGTTATCTGTCATCTGGGCATGCCAGAGCAATAAAGATAAGGAAGACTCCCCGTTAACGGAGTCTTCCCTACTTTCATTCAGCCTATTATATAACGGGACATACTACTATGCCGAAAAAATAAACGCGACCACGTGGAATGTCAGTTTACCCTATTCTGCCACAGACAGATACTTGTACGGAAAATATGAACTAGAGGAAGGGGTTTTCATTCAACCGAATCCCAACCTGCAAACCGATTACACGAATCCGGTTGAATTCACACTCTCCAACGCGAACGGAGATTCATTTGTCATACAGGTTTCCGTGAGCAACGACCTTCCCTATTACGGCATTTGGCTTAGCAATGGAGAGGAAAAATATTACCCGACAACATCCGAAAAGGGAGAACAGATTATTATCATACCCGGCAACACGGAAGAAGAAAAACTTCAAGTTGAATACCTTGCACCGGAAGGAGGAAGCATCTCACCCCTACCAGACTTAAGCAACTGGCCGGAAAACACATTTAAAGAATACACCATCACGGATGCACAAGGGCATCAGACAACAAACAAATATAAATGGATGCGGAACAATTACTTCACGATGGTTGTGTTTGGAGACCCGGAATACGACATGAGAAATTTCAGTAATTCTGACGGGAACGAAATCAGGACCATGGTGGAGCAAATCATTGACCTGAAAAACAATAAAAACCTCTATTTTGAACCGGAGGAAGGTTTGAAAATCGATTATGGGCCAGAAATCGTCCTGTGTTTGGGAGACATCGATAAGGATAATAGTACGGACGAGGGAGAAAAATTCATGAATGTATTTGGAGCATTCTACACCAACCATATACCATTCGTAACCATATATGGTAACCATGACTGGCAACCCTATAACTGGTGGTACGGGGAAGGGACTAATATCACGTTAGACCCCAAGGACTATGGCTACTCAAGCAACGGCTCCTCCAATAATGACCGAACACTGAAAGTGGTCAATAAATCCATCGAAGAATCCGAGAAAGCAGGTATCGAGAACGTGTATAAGTTCCTGAGTACGGATTTCGGATATAATTACCGGGAAGTACAACCCTTCGTGTTCACGTTCCGGGGAGTACGCTTCTATTGCGGTCAAACCTATTGGTTCCAACAATGGTACAAGGCAAGAAGCAGTCTGCTTAATACATCTCCCGCAACCTTCTACAACACGGATGCAATCGTGGAAGAACTGGAAAGACGTATTGATGAAGGCTGGGGTAAAGATCCTGCCGTATGGATACAACACTACCCGATGAATGACGCGGAAGCCTACATGTGGTGGCATAACCGCCAAGGATTCGGGACTGAAGCCAATGATCCCAATGCCAACCAAAGTGTACTGTGGCCCAGTTTTGAGGACAAAAAAGCCCAAATGGAAAAAATGATCAACAAGACAAAGAATCCCGTGTTCTTCGCCGGTCACACGCACAGTGCCGCACAGTACACGCACAACGGATTTGATGAATGGATTACCGGATATTTCCAGGAAAAATGGATATACGTGGTATTAATGAAAGAAGGAGAAGGCGTTATAAAAATTGTCAAACATCGGTTATGAAAATTATTTTATACATACTGTTATGTTGTGTCCCCGGGATTCTCGGGGCTCAACACCGTTCCGTCAATTGCATCAAAAATCCACAATGGAACCAGATTATCCAGCAAGCCAGGGAAGAAAAGAAAATGATCTTCGTGGACTGTGGAGCATCGTGGTGCATGCCCTGCAAACAATTTGCATCGGAAGTATTAACCAAGGACTCTGTAGCAGATTTTTTCAATGAACAATTCATCAATGTCTACATGGACATCGACAAAGACACCTTGCCCGACGTGGGTTGTAAACCCCGTATCGCGGTTATTCCCTCTATCCTATTCATCGATGCGGAAAAAATGGAAGTTGTTCATGCCAAAATCGGGGGATTAACCCTTTCCAACATATTGCATATCGCACGGACCGCTCTCGGGGAAAATATAGCCGCTCGCCGAAAATTACTACAAACAAACCAACTACCCAAAGAAAAGATGCTGGCTTTCCTGACAGACTTATCAGCCGGGGGATATAAAACAGAATATTTCAATTACCTGCCACAATACTTGGATACCCTTTCCCCGAAATCATTAAGCGAAAAAGCCAACTGGCTATTATGTAAAAAGGAATTAAAGGACATCACGCAACCCTTATTCCAAAAGATCTGGAACCATCGCCAACTATTAATGGACCTGTACGGGGAAGAGGAGGTCATGCAATGGTTTAACCAAACGACCTACACCCAATTGCTTCACGAACTGTACTGGAGAACAAGGCGAGAACAATTTGACGAAGCATCATTCCAGAAAATGTATTCCTGGATTGCTGCCAGTGAGTTACCCGACAAAGAAGAATATCTCCTGTCCATGGACACGGAACGACTGGCAAGGGACGGAAAGTTTCAGGAAGTATTCAAACAACTCCGGCAGGTATGGCAAAAAAACTGGACAGAAGAGAAAAGACGTGACTTCATTATCCCTTTTATCACCAAAATCTACCTCAACTCATCGCAAAAAGAACAAAAAAACTGTATACAATTTGCAGACAGCCTGGCAAACCAAGCCACAGACCTGGGTGTAAAAGCCTATTTCCTACGTTTGGAAAGCGAGATCTGGCAATATCAAGGCAATAAAAAGATGGCTCACAAACTGGATTCACTGGCCACGATCTGCATTAACCCGAACTACTACAAGCGATAAAATAATTCTTCATATTGTTGTGTTGTGTTTATTGCATCCCGGGAGATTTCCCGGGGTGTTTTTATTTCCCGTCAGCAGCCCGGGAATTCAGGTATTTTATTTGGGCGGAAACGGATTACTGCCTATTTTTGCAACGAGTATAAATCTCAGAGCCGAGTTATGGAAGAACATTTGAAACACCCGATTTTTAAAATATTGTCCGATATCGCCAGCGAAAAAAACATGGAAATATACGTCATCGGGGGATACGTGCGAGACCTTCTCCTGCACCGCCCCTCGAAAGATATTGACATCGTTGTGCTCGGGAATGGCATTGAACTGGCCGAGACCACGGCAAAACGCCTGGGAGGACTGACCGTATCCGTCTTCAAGAATTTCGGCACGGCCATGTTCCGCTATAAAGGCATGGAAATCGAATTCGTGGGTGCCCGCAAGGAATCCTATCACCGGGATTCCCGCAAACCGGAAGTGGAGGCCGGAACAATTGATGACGACCAGAAACGCCGGGATTTTACCGTGAACGCCCTTGCCATTTCGCTGAATAAAGACAATTACGGGTTACTCGTGGATCCATTCAACGGCCTGCAGGACCTGAATGACGGGATTCTGCGTACCCCCTTGGACCCGGTAGTCACGTTCTCCGATGACCCGCTCCGGATGATGCGTGCCGTGCGTTTCGCCTCACAACTGAACTTCACTATTGACGCCATAACGTTCGAGGGTATCGTGGCCAACAAAGAACGTCTGAAGATCGTGTCGAAAGAACGAATCATGGAGGAATTCAATAAAATCATGGCTTCTCCCCGCCCCTCCACGGGAATCAGGCTACTGGAAAAATCCGGGCTGTTGGACGTGTTTTTCCCGGAACTTACCGCGCTGAAAGGTGTCGAAGTGATGGAAGGCATCGGCCATAAAGACAACTTCAACCACACGCTGGCCGTGCTGGATAAAGTGGCGCAATCTTCCGATAATTTATGGCTCCGTTGGGCCGCTCTGCTGCACGATATTGCCAAACCCGTCACCAAACGCTTCGTGCCGGGACAGGGATGGACATTCTATGGGCATAACCACGTGGGAGAACGGATGACCGCCCGCATTTTCAACCGGTTGAAAATGCCCCAGAACGAAAAAATGAAATACGTGCAAAAGATGGTATTGCTGCACATGCGTCCCATTGCCCTGGTGGAAGAGGAAGTGACCGATTCCGCCGTGCGCCGGTTGCTATTTGACGCGGGGGATGACATCGAAGACCTGATGTGCCTGGCCGAAGCCGATATCACCTCCAAAAACGAGGAAAAGGTAAAACGATTCCTGAGTAATTTTCAACTGGTACGCCAGAAACTGAAGGAAGTGGAGGAAAAGGATGCCATCCGCAATTTCCAACCGCCGGTAAGCGGGGAGGAAATCATGCAAACCTTCAATCTTCCCCCCTGTAAGGCCATTGGAGACATAAAAAATGCCATCAAGGAAGCTATCCTCGACGGCATCATTAACAACAATATAAGTGAAGCAAGAGAATACATGTTCAAGATTGCCGGGGAAATGGGCATTAACCCCTGATTATTTTCCCCACGGCAACCGTACTCTTTTATTTCAGGAAATCGGCCACGTATTGTGCCTGTGCACCCCGGCAGACCTTCACGGGACTCATGGGAATATCGTTATAGGGAACAAATTCCATCACCTGCAACAAGGCATACTGGCCATCGTCTTCGCATAAGATTTCCATGCTTAGATTAGACTGATTGGTTCGGGAAATATTATGCAGATCCTCGTATTTCTCGTCTTCCACCAGCTGGTACAGTTTCGTGGAATAATTCGGGGCGATATATACCTTATGCTTCTTCAGTACCTTCCCCGTGGACTTAACCACATAACGCTCTCCCTTCATAAAGAAAGCAATGATTCCCCACACGATAAGAATCAACCCGACAATAATCAAAAATGAAGACAGCACATCGCTGGAAGAAGAAGACACATGAACAGCTCCCCAGTACAACACTCCCGCACCGACAAGCAGGATCAGGATTCCCTTCAAGGGTGATTTTTGTTTCTTCACGATATCACTATCAGCAGCCAATACAACATTATCAAGATATTCAAATTTATTTTCCATGGTAATAATATTTTAGTAAATTCATTTTATGGTTAATTACACGAACACCCGACCGGATACACCGGTTCCAGTGTCATTCACTCGATCATTCCCTCCCTCAAAAAGAAAAATGAATCATACTAAAATCTCGCGCAAGGCGAACACGTAATATCCCCTGTCCTGCTTTAGCGCGAAAGAAGCCAGATAATAATTTTCGACATACTTGAAATAAGGAGCAAAGAAGCGGTTTTTCTCCTCCAACTGATGATGAAATATATGACGGGGCAAATAACGGGCCACCGACAACACATTCACCGTCTCGTGTATAGTGCTAACCAGAACGGCATTGGCATTCATGGCTGTCAATTCCGCCAACTGCCGGAAATTGTCATCTTCAGCGGCCATGACATATTCCTTGACGCCTCTCTCCTTTTCCTGTCCAGAAGCATCAGACCGTGACATCATGCAAAACACGGCTATCAACAATATGCCATACTTAACAATTGCTCTCATTTGGAAGGCAAATATAGGGAAGTTTCCGAAAAATTTACAGACTACCGAAAAATAATTCATAACTCCTTCTCCAGGTAAACCTGCATCAGGCGGGAAACGGCATACGTCTCCAGAGAATCATCCGACACCTGCAGGTAAGCAGCCATACCCGACGAGTATTCCGATACTTCCAATCGGTAAAACACGGGATAAATGACCCGATGGGAAAGAACATGTTTCTTGAATTCCCGTACCCGCAGAAAACGGACCTCCCGTATGCCGTCAAACAACGCCCGGAAATCCGCCGTCTCTTGCAATTCTTCCCACGAGAATGGCCTGTCCGTCTCTATCAACGGAAATTCATAAAGATTCTGCCAGATATCCTGCCCCGAACGCTTCTTCAACAAAAGGGTATTCCCATGGCGGATATCCAGGTAATTGAAATAACGGGGCTTGACTACCGTCTTACCCGCTTTCACGGGAAGCGAGTCCACTCGTTTCTCTGCCAGGGCCCGGCACTTGTCCGCCAAGGGACAACAACCGCAATCCGGCGAACGGGGCACGCATTGCAAGGCCCCGAATTCCATCATGGCCTGATTGAAAAGCCCCGGTTGTCGTTCATCCAGTAAATCCTGGGCCAATCGGGAAAAATACTTCTTCCCTTCCCCGCTGTCTATCGGCAAATCGACCCCGAACACCCGGGACAGGACCCGGTACACGTTGCCATCCACGGCAGCGTAAGGCAATCCGAACGCAAAGGAACAGATAGCCGCAGCCGTATACTCCCCTATCCCCTTCAGCGACAACACCTCTTCCCGGGTGGAAGGGAAACGGCCATCGTAACGTTCCATCACCTGCTTCGCCGCCGCATGAAGATTACGGGCCCGGCTGTAATAGCCCAATCCCTGCCAATACTTCATCACCTCATCCTCCCCGGCCTCGGCCAACACCCGCACGGAAGGGAAACGAGCCGTGAAACGGTAATAATACTCCAACCCCTGATTCACCCGGGTCTGCTGCAATATCACTTCCGAGATCCAGATCAGGTATGGGTCTGAAGTCTCCCGCCAGGGCAAATCACGGCGATTCGCCTCGTACCAGCGAATCAACCTGTCACTAATAAACCGGTTATCATCCATATCTTTACTTCCCATAACCCGCGAAAATAAAAAATTCGGGCATGTTCCCATGCCCGAATTCATATCATATCCTACAAAATTATTTCAATCCGCGTTTCTGCAAGAGAGCATCCTCCGTCGGGGTCTCTCCACGGAACTTGATATACTGTGACATCGGGTCTGCATAGCCACCCTCGGAAAGCACGTATTTCCGGAACTTCGTGGCCAACTCCTGGTTGTAAATATCACCGGAAGCCTTGAAAGCGTTGAAGGTATCGGCATCCAACACCTCAGCCCAGAGATACACGTAATAACCGGCAGCATATCCCCCGTCAAAAACGTGGGAGAAATACGTCGTCCGATAACGGGGTTTGATTTCCGGAATCAAACCGTATTTATCCATGGCAGCCTTCTCGAAAGCCTCCACATCCTGATCTCCCTCGGTCGTGATGGAATTCCATTCCATATCCAGCAAGGAAGCAGCAATATACTCTACCGTGGCAAATCCCTGGTTGAAATGACCGCTCTCCTGAATCTTGGCGATCAATTCATCCGGCATGGTCTCGCCCGTCTGGTAATGCTTGGCGTACATCTTCAACACCTCGGGTTCACTGGCCCAATTCTCCATCACCTGCGAAGGCAATTCCACCATGTCACGAGGAATGGTTCCCGCAATCCGGTGATATTTACCCCGGGTAAAGAAACCGTGAAGAGCATGACCGAACTCGTGGAACATTGTCTCCGTGTTATCCCAGCTCAACAGAACCGGCTCTCCCTTTGCGGCCGGAGAAATATTATATACCAAAGATACCAGCGGCAATTCCACCTTACCATTCTTCTCCGTGTAGCTACGGAATTCAGTCATCCAGGCACCACCGGATTTGCTGGCCCGGGTGAAATAATCCATGTAAAGCAAGCCCAGGGATGAACCGTCAGCTTCCTTCACCTCGTACACCTCTACACCCGGGTAATACACCGGAACATCCGTCCGCTGCTGCAAGGTTATACCATACAACTTATTTGCCACATGGAACATACCTTCCCGCACGTTCTCCAGACTGAGATAAGGTTTCATCTCGTTCTCGTCCAGGTCATATTTCTGTTTCCGCAACTTCTCGGCATAATACCACCAGTCCCAGCACTGGAGCTTGTCGCCCAAACCTTCCTTATCAGCGATAGCCTGCATCTCGGCCAACTCCTGTTTAGCCACCTTCAGGGCAGGTTCCCACACCCGACCCAGGAAATCAAACACGGCCTTGGAAGTCTTCGCCATATTCACGTCAATCACGTAATCAGCATAGGTGTCAAATCCCAGCAACTTGGCCTTCTGCAGGCGCAAGTTCGACATCCGGCTCACGATTTTCTTGTTGTCATTAGCGTTATTATTATTGCCGCGCATATAATAGCCCATCAGTAACTTCTCTCTCAATTCCCGGTTCTGGGCGTATTGCAGGAAGGGGAAAATACTCGGCGACTGTACCGTGAACACCCATTTCCCTTTCATTCCCCGTTTCTCGGCCTCTGCAGCGGCAGCAGCCCGAAGCGATTCAGGAATCCCGGCCAGGTCCTCCTCCTTGTCTATCGTGAGAATAAAAGCGTTCGTCTCGGCCAGCAGATTATTGCCGAACTGCAGACCCAACGTGGCCAACTCCTTGTTGATGGCAGCCAAAGCAGCTTTATCCGTATCGTTCAGGTTAGCCCCGCCACGCACGAAATCCTTGTAATACAATTCCAGCGTTCTCGCTTCCAGGGAATCCAACCCGAGAGACTCTTTCTTGTCATACAGCGCCTTAATACGAGCAAACAATTTCGGGTTCATATTGATGGCATCCGAATGAGCCGTCACCAGCGGGCTGATTTCCATGGCCAACTGTTGCATCTCATCGCTCGTGTTGGCGCCTTGTAAATTAAAAAATATACTTGCCACCCGGTTCAGCAACTCCCCGGAACGATCCAAAGCGGCAACGGTATTCTCAAAAGTCGGTTCCTCCGGATTATTGACAATAGCCTCGATTTCAGCTTCCTGTTGCCGAATACCCTCGACAAAGGCCGGTTTATAGTCCGACATCTTAATCTGTTCAAAAGGAGGAGTCTGAAAAGGTGTCGCGAAAGGTTGCAACAACACGTTCTCGTTCTTCTTTGCTCCATCCTTGCAAGCCGTGGCAAAAGTCGCCAAGCACAGCAGTACAATAGCAGTCTTTCTCATAGATTCTAAAAACTCTTTTCAATATTTAAACAACGGGTAAAGATAAAAAATTATTACCTTCGGAGCGGAAAACAAAATAACTTTTTATATGACTAAAAATATCCTTTTACTGACACTGTTCGTTTTCATCACGAGCACGAGCCTCTGGGCTCAAGACAAAGGTCCCCGGTCCGGTTATAAGTTTCAAACCGTTGCAGACCTGAAAACCACTCCTGTAAAAGACCAGCAAAGCGTGGGTACCTGCTGGGATTATGCCACCATCTCCTTCCTCGAGTCCGAGTTGCTGCGAATGGGTAAGCCGGAATACAACCTGGCGGAGATATTCGTGGCCAAGAATGCCTATTACGAGAAAGGCGTCCGCTACATCCAATTCCACGGCAACAACAACTTCAGCGAGGGAGGCCAGGCTCACGACGTTATCGCCATGATCAAAAAATACGGCATCGTCCCCGAAGAAGCCTACATCGGCTTGAACTACGGCCGTGATTTTCACATCCATGCCGAACTGGTAGCTGCCCTCAAGGGCATTCTCGACGGAGTCAATGCCAATCCCAACAAGCGGATTACCCCAACCTGGACAGAAGGCTTCCGTGCCTACATCGAATCCTACCTGGGTACCGCTCCCGAGAAATTCACCTACCAGGGCAAGGAATACACCCCCAAGAGCTTCGCTGAATCTCTGGGATTGAACCTGGACGATTACGTGGAAATCACCTCCTACGAGGCCTTCCCCTTCCACGAGGAAATCGAGCTTCCCATCCCCGACAACTGGATGCACGGTCGTTACTACAACGTTCCCCTTGATGAACTGATGGAAATCATGCGTTATGCCCTGGAAAACGGCTACACGGTTTGCTGGGACGGAGATGTCAGCCACAACGGCTTCAGCCATGGCAGTGGTTTGGCCATCCTGCCGACAGACAACCCCGAGGAAATGATCAATTCCGAGATCTCCAAATGGACCACCCTCAGCGACAAGGAAAGAAAAAGCAGATTGAATTCCTTTGAAGCTCCTGTTCCGGAAATGAAAGTAGACGATGCCAAACGTCAGGCCACATTCAACAGCCGCCAAACCACGGACGACCATCTGATGCACATCACCGGCCTGTTGAAGGACCAGAACGGCACCTACTACTACAAGACGAAGAACTCCTGGGCCGAGGACAGCAACACCTTCGGAGGTTACCTCTACATGTCCGAGCCCTACTGCCGCCTGCAGACCGTTGCCATCATGGTACACAAAAACGCCATCCCCAAGGCCATCCGCAAAAAACTCGGCCTGTAAAATCTACTAATAAAATAAAAAGCCTCCCGCACGGGAGGCTTTTTATTTTATCATCTACCAATATTACTTAGCCCACAGTTGAATCAGGTTCAGGATCGTCTGTTGGGCACGGCGCATGGTGTCAAGCGAGCAATACTCGAATTTGCCGTGGAAATTCATACCGCCCGTGAAGAGGTTCGGGCAAGGCAGCCCCATGTAGGACAGTCGGGCACCGTCGGTACCGCCGCGGATGGGACGCACGATGGGAGTCACCCCGGCCTGCTTCATGGCCTCGAAAGCCTTGTCGATAACTTCCGGATGCGGTTCCACCATCTCCCGCATGTTATAGTATTGGTCTTTCATCGTCAGAGTGATAACCCCTTCCCCGTACTTCCGGGTCAACAAATCCACCACATGCTGCATGAATTGTTTCTTGGCCTCGAATTTCTCCCGGTTGTGGTCACGGATAATATAACTGATTTCCGCGTTTTCCACGGAACCGCTCCAGCCTACCAGATGATAGAATCCCTCGTATCCTTCGGTATGCTCCGGACGTTCCCAAGCCGGCAGCAGGCTGTTGATATCGGCAGCCACCTGCAGGGCATTGATCATCTTGTCCTTCGCGTATCCCGGGTGCACGTTACGTCCCTGGATGGCAATCTTCACGCCGGCAGCGTTGAAATTTTCGTACTCCAACTCGCCCTCGAAACCGCCGTCAATGGTATAAGCGAACTTGGCTCCAAATTTCTCCACGTTGAAGAAATCCACGCCACGTCCCACTTCCTCGTCCGGGGTAAAGCCCAGGCGGATCTTACCGTGTTTCACCTCGGGATGTGCCATCAGGTACTCGGCAGCCGTCATAATCTCGGCCACACCGGCCTTGTCATCGGCACCCAGCAGGGTCGTTCCGTCCGTGGTAATCAGGGTATGCCCCTTGAACTCGCTCAGTTCCGGGAAATCCTTCACGGTCATCATCAGGTTCTCGTTCAGGCGTATATCCTTACCGTCATAATTCTCGATAATTTGCGGTTTCACGTTAGCCCCGCTCATATCGGGACTCGTGTCCACGTGGGCAATAAACCCGATAACCGGGCAATGCTCGAATCCCGGGGTTGCCGGAATCGTCCCCATGGCATAACCGTGTTCATCCATTTCCACTTCGGTCAATCCCAGGGATTTCATCTCGTCCACCAGGTATTGCAACAGCACCTTCTGTTTTTCCGTGGAAGGGAAAGTCTCGCTCGCCTCGTCACTCTGCGTGTCGAAACTCACGTATTTCAAGAAACGTTCTTTCAATTCCATATCTTCATGTATTTAGATTTTCAACATTATGCTTTTTTCGCTTTCAAAGAATCATAGATAAAGTACAGGATAATCAGCACGTACATCACCACGGCCAACATCTCGGCACCACTCCATTCCATGAACCAGTCGGCACCGCAATACTTCAGAATCGCACTAATCACACCCATCAACGCACCACCGGCGATAAACCCGGAAGCGATCAATGTACCCCGTTCACGACGAGCCTTGTTCACACCCTCATCCTTGCTGCGGGAACCCACGTACCAGCTAACGAGACCACCGATCAACAACGGCGTATTCAAATCCAGCGGGATAAACATACCCAGGGCAAATGCCAAGGCAGGTACCCCGATCATCGTCAATATCAAGGCCAAGGCAGCCCCGGCAAAATACAACAGCCAAGGCGTGGAACCACCTTCCATCAAAGGCTTGATAACGGCAGCCATGGCATTAGCCTGTGGAGCTACCAAGGCGTCTTCACCCACGAAACCGTAAGTCTGGTTCAACACCATCATCACCCCGGCAATCGTGGCGGCAGAAACTGCCGTACCCAGGAATTTCCAACCTTCCTGCCGCGCGGGAGTCGTTCCCAGCCAGTAACCGATCTTCAAGTCCGTGATAAAACCACCGGCCATGGACAACGCCGTACAAACCACACCACCGATAATCATGGCAGCCGTCATACCGCTCGTTCCGCTCAAACCGGCACTTACCAATACCAGGGAACTCAATATCAACGTCATCAAGGTCATTCCCGATACCGGGTTGGAACCCACGATAGCGATAGCGTTAGCGGCCACCGTCGTGAACAGGAAAGATATGATAAACACGATCAACGTGGCCACAATCGTGTGGAACCAATTACCCAACACACCAAACTGGAAGAAAGCGAACGTGGTAATCAATACGGCAATCACCCCGGAGAGAATCAACCGCATGGACATATCCCGTTGCGTACGCTCCACTTTCTCGCCATCGGCTTTCTTGCCGCCCAATTCTTTCACGGCCAATCCCAAAGCCTGCTTGATAATACCGGCCTGACGGATAATACCGATCACACCGGCCATAGCGATACCCCCGATACCGATATGACGGGCATAATTCGTGAAAATCTGCTCGGGAGTCATATCCTTCAACAGCATGGAAATACCTTCACCAACCGCCAACGTTTGTCCACCGGCAAAATGACTGATGAAAGGAATCAGCACGAACCAAACGGTGAAAGAACCGGCACAGATAATCGCCGCGTACTTCAACCCGATAATATAACCCAATCCCAAGACGGCAGCACCCGTGTTCACCTTGAACACCACCTTCATCTTATCGGCCAACACCTCACCCCAGCCCATCAGACGGGTAGAGATACCCTCGGCCCACCAGCCGAACGTGCTCACGCAGAAATCATACAAACCTCCAATCAGACCACTCACGGCCAACAACTTCGCCTGATTGCCCTTCTTCTCCCCGGACACCAGCACTTCCGTCGTGGCGGTAGCCTCCGGGAAAGGATACTTCCCGTGCATGTCCTTCACGAAATATTTACGGAAAGGAATCAACAACAAAATACCCAGAAAACCTCCCAGCAAGGAAGACAGGAAGACCTGGTAGAATTGAGCATCCAACCCGAGAATGTACAAGGCCGGAAGCGTAAAAATGGCACCGGCAACAATCACCCCGGAGCTGGCCCCGATAGACTGGATAATCACGTTTTGTCCCAGCATATTCTTCTTACCCAGCATATTTCCCACCCCAACGGCAATAATGGCGATAGGGATAGCCGCCTCGAATACCTGCCCCACCTTCAATCCCAGGTAGGCGGCAGCGGCAGAGAAAACGATTGCCATAATAATACCAAATGTCACCGAATAGGGTGTCACCTCCTTCGGTTTCGAGTCCGCCGGCATCATCGGCTTATACTCCTCGCCCGGAGCAAGTTCCCGGTACGCGTTATCCGGGAGCGCATTCAACTGTTTATTTTCCTGATCCATCACATATAAATTAAAAATTATTTCCGCGATTAAATATTAACGCCCCCAAAGGTAATTTTTTAAACGAAAAATTGAAACAAAAATAACGCAATACATAACTTCGAGTATAATTTGTTCTTTGGAGGGTTCCTCCCAATCTTATCCATGGCAAACGGCTACTCGCAATTTATAATTTGTAATAAAATTCCGTATTATCTGCATATCATTTGCGTATTTTTACGCTTATGATACGGAATTGATACGGAATTGATACGGAGATACTCAATATAAAATACAGGTAAACAGCGGGGTAATCTCGGGATAGAAAGGGAGGTGTACATGGGAAATTCCTCTGGTAAACTTAACGGGTATCCCGGAGGAGGCGTTTATCGAACTCGGCAAGGAAATTCTCGAAAAAGCGGAGCTGGTTGGTGGTGAGGACGGCCTTATTGAGGGTGGTGGAAAGGTTGCTGCCCTCGTCCAGGTGGAACGTTGCATGAGGTAACGGATGCAATGGAGCTCGCGGGCGTCAAAACAGAGCACGCGGAAGTATCTCCAGAGTCTGATCATTTCGCGGATTTTTCCTTGGCTGCCCGTTTTTTACGGGTCAGGAAGCCGAAATACTTGTGCCATAATTCCCGGAAGGTGTCGAAGGTCTCCTGGTAAGAGATACCGATTCCCTGAACCGTCTCCGTGGCATTGTATATGAGTTTCTCGTCGGTGTGGGAATAGGCTTTCAGTTTCAGCGTACCCTGCGGATTCAGTTTCACGTCCACGTCGAAATCTCCCGTTATGGCAGTGTTGGAATTGGTTTTGGCTTTCTCCACCATGTTACCGTTGGCGGATATGGTCACCCGATCGTCAAACAACTGGGTGGACAAGGCCAGCTCGAATTCGTTGGCCGTCAACTCGTCACCGGGACGATAGGCAAAGCCGATGTCCACGTTACCGCTGATCTGGGAGAGCCAACGGGAGAGCTGGTTCGACAAGAGCTCGCTCGCCGTGGTAACGCCCATCTGGTAGCCGGCATTACGCTCCTCCTGGGTAGGATCCTTCTCCACGTAGTCCGGCGTGTAGAACTTATTCATCATCATCAGGGCAAAGACCTGCTTGTTCACGTCGTCCTGGCTCGAGAACATACTCTGCAGCAACCCCTTCATCTGCCCATCCAGGGAAGGGAATTCTATCGCAAACTGCACATTCGGGTTCGAGAGATTCTCGCTCAGGTGCAGCACGCATTCCACGGGTACTTTCACGTTCTTCTCCAGGGTGCTTGTCGTTCCCGTCAACAAATCGTTCAAGGAGGTCCGCAGATTATAGGCGGCACTCACGTTGATCAAGGCATCGTAGGGCGAACCGTTCCAGGTGATGGTTCCTCCCGGGTTCAGGACAAATTTCTTGTTTATCAGGTTGCTCAAGGTGAAGAGGTAATCCCCTTTCTCTATACGGTATTCCCCGAAGACACTCAGCTGTTCGTCCTTATCCAGGGAAACTTTTATATCCCCCGCCCCCACGGTTTTCAACACGTCGCCAATCGTGGGATCAAATATCAACTGTACCTCCAGGTTATTGTTTATCTCAAGATTGGCATTGAAATCAAGTCCGGTAACGAAAGTTTCCCCTTCTTCCTCCGGCAGACGGTCGGGTCTTCCCCGACGTGTATTGATGAAATGCAGGAAATCACCCTCGTTCTCCTCGACCACCGAAGTCAGGGGAATATACAACACGGAATGGGCCTCCGGTCGCAGGGTCAACGACAAGGCATCCTTGCCCGCTCGGTTGTTGAAACGCACGATGCCGCTGACAAACAACTGACCATAGAAAGAATCGTCCTGTCCCCGCTTGGTATCAAGTACCTTAAAATTGGAAAACTGCACGTTCATATCATAGCGGTTGTTCCCCATGTCATAAAAACCGGAACATTCGGCCGATTTGCCCCGGGCATCCTGCAAGCGGAATTTATCCATTTCCACTCGGCTATCCTTCACCACCAGCGTGTCGTTGATCATGAAGGATGTGTTCACTCCCGTGAGCATCATGGACACGGAGTCCAGGCTCAACGAACCGTTCAGACGGGAAGTTTCCCCAACATTCAGCCAATGCAGGTTTCCGGAGAATGTTCCCCGACTGTCTTTCACCATATCGGGGAAATAGGCCGTCAAATGGCGGACCTCGATGGCATCCAGCCGCATGGAAAGATTCAGGCTATCCGACACAGGACGGTAGTAACCCGAGACCACGAGAGGGACATGGTCGTTCATCTGGTTGGCCACGTTTATCAACAAGGCTTTGGAGGGGGAATCCCAATATGAACGGAGTTGTAAAGTCCCCAGGGTGTCACGGTTTATTCCCCAGTCATTTACTCCCATATCGGCATAAATCAGGCGATCGTGGTAGAAGTCCCGGATATTGACTTGTCCATCTATCACCCCGAACAACTCCAGGCGATTATCAAACAATATCTTATTGAATTCCGACAGATTGAAATGGTCGAATTGAACGGTCAACACGTCCCGCTCGTTCTCGCTCATCCGCCCGTGCAGGCAAAAGCGCTGATTGCCCCGATGAATGGCAAAGTTGTCAACATACATATTCTTGTCCTCCCACAAGATCATGGAACGCTCCACGTGCCACACGCTGTCGGCAAGCATCATCATGGTCGGAAATATATGAACCTGGGTCAGGTAACGATCCCGGTATTTCAACAAACGCAGACTCGCGGACAGACTCCCGCTATAGGTCTCCTTGTGCCAGTTCGACCAGGACAGATTATTATCCCAGCGATTCTCCCCTATCCGCATCACGTTCTTCACGTTGTACAAGCATCCGAAATTACCGTAGGCCAATTTGTCTGCCCAGTAAATACACCGCGCATCTTTGCCTTCCCCCTCCAGGTGCAAAACCGAATTCCGGAATTTCCAGTCGTCATAGACAAGTGAATCCGCCTCCACCTGCAGACGGATTTTCTCGTTACTGTAATCATATTCCCCGGCGACTAAAGCTCCTCCCCCTACCTGCAAATCAGGATACACCACCTTCAACAAGGGATTCACCCGTTTCAATTCCGCCCGCACCTGCACACTGGTTTCCGGGGGCAAAATCGTGTGGCGAGCATGCTTGTAGGCCGGAAAATAGTTATATCCCAGGTGATTCAACAAATCGGTATAATACTCCAAATCCCAAAAGCCTTCCAAGGACATATCCAGGACATCCGAACGCAATGACAAATAGTCGTAAGTTCCGAATACTTTATTGTCAATCGAGACTGAATCCAATTCAAATCTTCCCCGGTCGTTCCGGTATTTCAAGCTGTCCAACCGTAATTTCAGCCGGCTATCCTCGAAAGAGGACGTGTAATCTCCCGTCAACATCAGGCTGAAAGATTCGTTTTTCCCCAGCAAGTCCTTCCCTATCCTGTTCCATTCCCGAACATCCACGAATCCCTGTACCCGGGATGTGGTCAATGTATCCGACAACCGGCCATCCACCATAACTTCCGCCTTCGCGTAGTCGTTATCCATGGAGGAAAGCAGGAAAAGGTGATCATTCTCCATCCCCAGACTCACCTGAATATCCCGAAAACGGGCATCCAGCGCATCCAGGTAACCTATCCGACTTTTCAGGTTGAAGACCGAAAGCGTATCGGCCTCCATCCCGTTAAACCTTCCCCACAAGCTGCCATTTCCAAAAAAGGTAAGACCGGAAAAAAGCCGATAATCCACGTGGTGCAGATTCAACCGACCGGAATAATAATAAGCCGTAGAATCCGCCTTATAAGCCAACCGCACCCCTCCCCGTACCGCAGGGGTAATGCTTTGGGCATTCACAATAAAATCCTCAATCTTTCCGTGAAATTCTCCCAGAAAACGATAGGCTCCCGCCTCGTGGACTGCCGCCGGGAATTTCAGATAATGATCGTCCAACCACGGCATATAAATCTGCTCCAGTTCCCCGGGCATCACCTGACACTCGTCCAAAAATATGGAAAAATCCGTCTCGAAGAAACTGGGCAATCCCTCGGAACGGAATGAGCCTCGCAGATAACTGTTATCCCCGAAATGCAAATCCAGATTCTTTCCTTCCAAATGATTGACCGTGTTGCTCACGACACCGCTCCCGGACACGGTGTTGTGCATGCCCAGAAGACGGCCGTTGAAATAAGCCAGGTCATCAAAATTCACGCTGGAATTCGAGAACACGTAATACTGCTGCATTTTCGTGGTGAAGTTCTTCCAATATTTGCGATCCGGCACCCAGTTATACTCCAAGGTATCCAGATGGATCTCACTCTTGGCCGTCTTTATGGTAGTTCCCGTGATCAGCATATTGTCTTCCCGGATAGCCACATCCCCTCCCATCCGCAACACCCGGAATCCGGATTTTTCCAGAAAACTCAAGCCGCTCACCGATAAAGCATACACCTCGTCATTTACCGAGATTCCCGATATCACGGCATTCAATTCCCGACAATCCACATCCGTCCAGTTTATCCCGTAATCCACCGGCTCATACAGATTCTCCATGTAACGGAATCGGCAATTCTCCAGGCTCACCTTGGAAAGATTCACCTTCCAACTCACGGGAGAAAGGGACGAAGACTCCGTATCCGATAATTTGGAAAAAGATTCGGCCAGCATCTCCACATTCGTCACCCCACCCTGTTCATCCCGACGAATCCACAGGTTGAACAGAGTTTCCTTGAAGTTCAACTCCGTGACCGTAAAACTTCTCTTGACAAAAGAAACGGAATCCACACGCATTTCCAACTGGCGACAATAGAGAAGGGTGTCATTATAGAAACCTTTCACGTAAACATCATTCAAAATGAGCGACTCGATGGGTCGGAAATCGACTTTTCCAATCGTAATCGTGGTTCCCGTCCGTTCCTCCAGTAAGGTCGTGAAATAGCGTACCAACCTCGTCTGCACGAACGGGGTCATGAGCGCCAAGTAGAACAGAAATCCCAGTAACAGGATTCCCGCCACGGTCCGGGATAATATGGTTACTACTTTTTTTATAATACTCCATTTTAGATTGCAGGCAAATTTATTAATATTGCAGGACATTTCACGGTAGGGGTGATTCAATTTTTATACCCCACCCCAAATTTATTAACATGAGCGTAGTAATCTTAGGAATCGAATCTTCTTGCGACGACACCTCCGCCGCCATCCTGAAAGACGGGGTTGTGTTGTCCAATATCATTGCCAGCCAGAAAGTGCATGAAGCCTACGGTGGTGTCGTTCCCGAACTGGCTTCGCGGGCCCACCAGCAGAATATCATCCCGGTAGTGGATCAGGCCATCAAGAAAGCGGGGGTCTCCATGGACGAGATAAACGCCATCGCCTTCACCCGCGGTCCCGGACTGTTGGGCTCTTTGCTGGTAGGAACCTCTTTCGCCAAGGGATTCGCCATCGCGCGGAATATCCCCATGATTGAAGTAAATCACCTGCAGGCGCATATCTTGGCTAATTTCATCAAGGAACCGGGGGTGGAAGCCCGTCACCCGAAATTCCCGTTCCTTACCCTGCTTGTATCCGGAGGTAATTCCCAGCTTATCGTCGTGAAAGATTATCTCGACATGGAAATGATCGGGCAAACCATTGACGACGCAGCCGGCGAAGCCTATGACAAATGTGCCAAGGTTATGGGATTGGGATATCCCGGCGGTCCCGTGATTGACCGGCTGGCCCAGGAAGGGGATCCGAACCGATTTACCTTCAACAAGCCCAGCATCCCGGGGCTGGATTACAGTTTCAGTGGACTGAAAACCTCGTTCCTGTATTTCATCCGGGATGAACTGAAAAATGATCCGGATTTCATCGAGCATAACCTGAAAGACCTCTGCGCATCGCTCCAGAAAACGATTATCGACATTCTCATGTCCAAATTGAAAAAGGCCGCCAAGCAAACCGGCATCAAGCAAATCGCCATCGGAGGCGGTGTCTCCGCCAATTCCGGTCTCCAGAAAGCCGTCCATGCCGAAGCCGCCCGTTCCGGCTGGGAGGTGTTCATTCCCCGCTTGGGATTTTCCCTGGACAATGCCGGGATGGTTGCCGTGACGGGATACTATAAATACCTCGCCGGCCAGTTTATCGGCCTGGAAGCCCCGGCTGACGCCCGGATGCACATGTAAAGAATAGAAACTTATAACACGATAGTATTATGAAAATATTGGTTACTTACAAGATTCCGACCGAATCTTTCGCCAAGCTTGGACCGGAACACACGGTCACCATGCCAGAGGGTGAGTACTTCACCACGGAGGAGCTAATCCGCCTCGTACCCGATTATGATGTCATTCTGGGTATATTCACCCGCCCGATAGAGAATTCCGTTATAGATGCCGGCAAGAACCTGAAACTCATCAGTAACTTCGGTGTCGGTTTCAACAATATCGATATAAAATACGCCCGTTCCAAGGGGGTTGCCGTATGCAATACCCCGAAGGCAGTCTGCTTCCCAACTGCCGAGATGACGATGGGACTTATGCTGAGTGCCGCACGCCGCATCACGGAATGCGACCGCCGTCTCCGCGTGGAAAAGGAAAGCATGTGGGGCGTCATGAAGAATCTCGGTTTCACCCTGGAAGGCCGCACTCTCGGGATTATCGGCATGGGGAATATCGGTAAGACTGTTGCCGAAATGGCCAAGGTATTCCGCATGCACGTCATTTACCACAATCAGCACAGCACCGTGGAAGGATACGAGAAAGTGGATCTGGATACCTTACTCCGCCGTTCCGACTATATCTCCCTTCATACCCCGCTGACGGAATCTACCCGCCACCTGATCGGGAAACGGGAACTGGAACTGATGAAACCCACGGCCATCCTGATCAACACGGCCCGCGGTCCCGTGGTAGACGAAGCCGCCTTGGCCGAATGCCTGCAGAATCGCCGCATCGCCGGTGCCGCCCTGGACGTATTTGAGGCAGAACCACATATCACGGAAATCCTCTACAAGCTGGATAACGTGGTACTCGCACCCCATAATGCCACCGGTACTATCGATACCCGAATTGCTACCGGACAGGAAGCCGTTGACAACATACTGAATTTCTTCAACGGGACTCCCACGAATGTAGTTAACCGATAAGTAAACAATAAATTAATACGAAAAAGTCGTTTCCCTGCTAAAGGAAACGACTTTTTCTATAACTACTTATTAGCCATTTATCTATTCTCATTTTCAGCGTTCCGGCATAGGATCCCCTTCTTCCGGTCCACCCATCGGTCTTCTACGTTCTCCAGGCATGGGGCGTTCCATTCCGCGGCGCTCCTTCTCATGTTGCAAGCGGGCTCCATTCATCCGTTCCCGGTTATAAATCTTCTGAATCTGTTTTGGAGACAAAATTTTACGGAATTCCTGGTAATATTTTTCCTTCACATCCAAAATCTTCCGCATCTGAGCAAAGCTATTCAAGATTCTTTTTTCCACCTCTTCATCCGTCAATTCCTTTTTTTCTCCCGGCTTTCTACCCTCAGGTCGCATTTTAGGTCCCCGACAAGCTCTCAGTTCCTCCAGATAAGCCTTGTACACGGGTATGAATTTTGCGGCAGTCTCATCATCCAACACCAAGGCTTCCACCATCTGGCGACAAACAGCTTCCTGAAAATCTTTCCTACCTGTCTCTTTCTCGGCCTGAGCCCATAGCATTCCTTGAGACAGGAATAAAAAAGTTACCAAACAAAACAATTTCAATGTTCTCATAGTATTTAATTATTAGTTAAGAAAATATCATTCTCGTAAAGTTCTACCAGCACATTCAATTCCTGGTCTGACAATTGCTCAATACAAGCTTCCAGCGATTCCTCCCCACGATAAGCCGCCTCTTGTTGTGGATAATACAACACGGCTACCAGAACCCCAATCCACAATACCGCCGCAGCCATACCCAATATGCTCAAGCGTTTCCGTCGACGAGCCTGTCGTTCCATTTTCTTGAATACACCATCCGGGAAGGTCTCGAAAAAAGATTCCGGGACCTTGTAGGGTACCCGTTTACCTACTTCTAAAAAATCAACCTCATCATTCATATTCCTTTAATTTTTAATAATATACTCCTTAATTTTCTCCTTAGCATGATGATAATGTACTTTCAGGGTATTTTCCGGGCACTCCAGAATCCGACTAATCTCGGCATATTCCAGTTCATCATAATAACGCAGGTTAAATACCAAACGCTGCTTTTCCGTCAATGTCTGTATCGCCCGCTGAAATTTCACGGCAAGTACATCGTCATAGTCCACGTACTCCGGAGCCTCCAGGCGCTGTACTTCTTCAGCCGATGATGCCTCCAACCTACCTTTCTCGGCCTGTTTGTGCAGAAAACGCACAGCCTCCCGGGTGGCTATTTTATAAATCCAGGTACTCAATGCACTCTCCCTCTTGAACTTTTTCCAATTTCTAAACACCCGGATAAATATCTCCTGACAAACATCCTCCGCATCATCATGCCCCACGACCAAACGCCGCACGTAAGCATAAATCGGTTTGCCATAGGCCGTCATCAGCATCCTAAATCCTCTATTGGGATCCACAGCAAAAACCTCGTATATCTCATTATCATCAATTGCCATATTTCTCTTTCGTCTTTTCACCTGATTAGACCCCCGAGAAATGTAAAAGTTAAAATGGAAACAAGATTTTTTTTCTTACCCTAAAAACATTTAGCGAGACTTATCGACACAAATCTCTCATAAATAACAGATTGTACAACTATCCAAAAATTTTATCATACAACGAAAAAAGCGACCTGAATCATCAGATCGCTCTTGTCTTTTCCTCCAAAATTTGATTTTTGTGATCCAGCTGGGATTCGAACCCAGGACCCCAACATTAAAAGTGTTGTGCTCTACCTGCTGAGCTACTGAATCGGCAAACATCTTCGTGATTGCGGTGCGAAAGTATATATTTTAAATCAAAAACACAAATAGTTTCGACATTTTCTTTATAAAGAAATACATCATTCTTCAATCACAAGGGATTCTATTTGCATCAACCTATCTTTCAACAATGTACTATATTTACGACGAATCGAAAGTCGCATACTACACTCCAGTTCAAAATTCCGATCCAACACCTCCAGATCCATATCTTTCAATACTTTCATCACATCATTCATCACGGCATAAGAAAAACGGATATCCAAAGAAATATTTTCTGTCTCCAACACAATTTCCGCATTCCGAATCGCATCTGCCGCCGCTTCCTTGTAAGCCTGTATAAGACCGGACACACCTAATTTAGTTCCGCCAAAATAGCGAATAACTACAATCAACACATTCGATAAATCATGGGAAACTATCTGTCCAAAAATAGGTTTTCCGGCTGTTGATGAGGGTTCCCCATCATCATTCATTCGAAATGCCTCCCGTCTCACCCCCAATCCATAAGCATAACAATGGTGACGAGCATCAAAATATTTCAATTTTATTTCCGCAAGAATAGTCTTTATCTCCTCCTCCGTCTTAACGGGATATATAAAAGAAATAAAACGACTCCCCTTCTCCTTATAAAGTCCCTCTGCTACTTGCTTTACTGTCCTGTACTCGTCTTCTTCCATGGCATTTACAGTCAACCTCGCAATTTCTGTTGTAATTCCTCCACTTGTCCACGGAAGGTCCGGTCCGTAGCCATCAAGTCCGCAATCGCCCGACAGGCATAGAGAACCGTAGTATGGTCCTTACGTCCGATTTGCCGCCCAATGGTGGTCAAGGAAGCATTCGTGTAATTCTTGCAAAAATACATTGTCAGCTGACGCGCCTGGACAATCTCCCGTTTACGACTTTTCGACAACAACACATCAGGAGCTATATGATAATACTGGCAAACAATATCCTGTATTTTATCTACCGTCAATTCAGACATGCCATTTTTCACCATCTTGCCCAGGATCTCCTGCACAACCTCCGGCGTTAAATCACGGTGATTGAATGTCGCTTGAGCCAATAAGGAAACCATCGCTCCCTCCAACTCTCTCACGTTACTATTCACGTACTTGCAAATACTTTCCAGAATCTCCTCCGAGAAATCAATTCCTTCCTTACGGGCTTTAAAGCGGGCAATCTGCAAACGCGTGTCAAAATCCGGAATCTTCATCTCGGCCGACAATCCCCAGCGAAAACGCGACAACAAACGTTCCTCCATATCCGTCAATTCAGCAGGTGAACGATCCGAAGTCAACACCAATTGTTTTCCAGACTGATGTAAATCATTAAAGATATGAAAGAAGGTATTCTGTGTTCCTTTTTTACCTGCAAGCTCCTGGATATCATCCAATATCAATACATCGATCAAACGATAGAAGTGCAAGAAATCATTTATCTCGTTTTTCAATTGCGCCTCTGTAAACTGCGTCTGAAAAACATTGGTTGTCACGTACAATACGACCTTGTCCGGGAAATTCTGTTTGACTTCCCATCCGATAGCCTGTGCCAGATGGGTCTTTCCCAAACCAGAACCTCCATATATCAATAATGGATTAAAAGCAGTCTTTCCAGGATTCTGGGCGATTGCCATTGCCGCAGATTTGGCCAACCGATTGCAACTTCCTTCAACAAAACAATCCAACGTGTAAGAGGGATTCAATTGAGGATCTATCTCCAATCTATTATGGTTCAAATCAAACGGATTCTTTGGCGCCACTTTCTCCACACGAACCACGTTCTCCTTCACCTTCTTCTGAGGTATGGAGGATATCGTTACGGAAGATGGCTGACCTTTTTGACTTTCCTCCACGACAACGGAATATTCCAATCTCGCCCCCACTCCGATGACCGTACGGATAGCCATTCGCAAAATATCAACGTAATGTTCTTCCAAACACTCGTAGACATATTGACTTTTTACCTGAATGGTCAATACATCATTTTGAAGGCCAACCGCCTGTATCGGTTGAAACCAAGTTGCAAATGTTCTCGGCGTAACCCGCTCCTTAATCAAGTCCAAACATTCGGACCACACACGTTGATAATCTTTTTCCATTAACTTCTCTTTTTTTTATTGCCCATCTCTCCAGAAATGGAACGCTAAAGTCTGAAAAAAAAACTAGAAAAAAAAATGAGTTTTCTCTTGAAAATTTACAAATCACGCTTAGTGTTTATATTTCAGGAGATTAAATTAAAACCACTAATAATCAATACATTAAACACACAAATTTCCTCAAAAAACGAATAATAATCCCCTTCCCATACCGTCGATTCCTGCGTTCTTTCTTGGGTCAGAAATCCTTACAACCAATTTTCGGCAAACCCCATTTTGAGGTGCAAAAACAAACACCTCAAAAGTGAATATTTAAATTCATTCTATTTAAATCAATAGAAATCTATCCGGGCAATATAGGCATCCTTATACTCTTCTCCCAAAGAGACCAACTCCCGTTGTGCTCTTTTCAAATTCTTGTAAGTTCCAACAACATACAAATATTTATCCCGATACTTTACCTCCTTCAGGCCGGAATATTTTTTATACAAGTCGCTATCTGCAGCCAAACGGTCGGAAGATTCGTAAATAACCACGGCATATTCCCCGACCTCCTTGTTTGCGGCAGAAAAATCAACCAGAGACAGACGTATAAACTTCTTCGGATTGTAACGGAACTCCACCAATAAACGATTCAGATTTTCAGCTACATCATTCAAACTGTAATATAAATTATTATCGTTCAGGAAAGCTCCCGCCGTTCCTTTTCCCCGATTCATTTTCATCAGTATGGAATCTATACGCAACGTCATATTATTCAAATCCCTCACGGTCTGATTCACGGGAACACGCCGCAAAGAATCACTTAATACGGACATATTGTCCATAATTCTGGATACACGTTCATCGTTATTCTTCAAGTTTTCGGTTATACCTTCCACGTTTTCCAAAATATTGTCCACACGACCATTCTCATCCAACATCACGTTCAACTTACCGGATACACCTTCCAAGTTATCCAACATTTGTTCCACGCTCTGGAAACTATTCTTCAATCCATTCACGGTACGTTCATCCAGCACCTCACGGATAGTCAATAAAGTTGAATCCAAGGAGGTCATCAACCGTTCCAACCTCACTTTAAATGGAGCGATCTGTTGTCCGACCTGTTCCATCATTCCCTGTTCCACTTCAGCGATTAACGTGTCGCCATCCTGCAAGGTAGCATCCGCTGTTCCCGGTAAAAGATTAATGACCTTGGAGCCCATCAAATCCGCACTTTGAATCACCGCTCTTGTATCTTTAGGCAAAGACAAGTTATCCTTCAAAAAAAATTCTACCAACACCTTATCCATCCGCTCCCCTGTAAAGACAATATTAGACACCTGCCCAACCTGATAACCACGATATATCACGCCACTCGACACCTTCAATCCGCCGACATTGTCATAAACACCATAATAAGTGGTTTTGGAGTCAAACAATGATGAGCCTTTCAAAAAGTTTATTCCCCATATCAATATACAAACCGCAGCGATTGCAGCAAGAGCCAATTTTACTTCTCTATTTATTTTCATACCCTCTATAATCTAATCTATTATTAATTCTTCGCTTCCAATTTTCGTGCCTCCGACACGGGGATAATTTTCCCGTTAGAAACTGCAATAATAAAACAATCTTTTATCTTTCTCCGCACATTTGCCTGAAATTCCAATGCCTCGCTGTATTTTTTAGTCACCCCGATATAATACCGATAACGACCATCCCCCTTCAGTTCTTTCACTTTCTCCCTCAACTTCAAGTATCTTGCATCTTTAATCGGTTTCGTG
The DNA here is from genome assembly GCA_944321845.1 of uncultured Butyricimonas sp. Classification (GTDB taxonomy): domain Bacteria; phylum Bacteroidota; class Bacteroidia; order Bacteroidales; family Marinifilaceae; genus CALUMT01. The sequence goes on along the minus strand of CALUMT010000019.1, from coordinate 36,274 downwards.
GAAGAAGCCACCTGTATCGCATAAAAATAATCCTCATTTCCGGCAACTTCCTCCGTGGAGGAAGATTCCACCTTCGTCAACATCACGCTATTCTTTTCCATCACGTTCTTATATGCTTTAAAAGCATTAAAAATAGATCTGGCCAGTTTATCTTGCCCGGAAGAGGAAATGAGCAAAGCCCGATCACTGGGATTCGATATAAAGCCCGTCTCCACTAGGATAGATGGCATCCCGACATTCATCAATACCACGAATCCCGCCTGCCGAACTTCTCGATCCGGCATACGGGTATTTGCCACCAACTCCTTCTGTACAGAAGAAGCCAACCTCATACTATTCACGAGATAGCTATTCTTCATGAAATTAAACATGATATAGGATTCCGCCTTCTTCGGGTCAAAACCATCATACTTCACGGAATAATCTTTCTCGTAATGAATGGCCTCATTCTCCTGCATGGCTACCTGCAGACTCGCCTCCGACTTGTGCAAACCCAACACATAGGTTTCCACACCCCGCACACTTGACTTTGAAAATTTATTCACGTGTATGGAAATAAACAATTGAGCCTTTGCATTATTGGCAATTTTACCACGTTCCCACAAATCCACCGCTACATCCGTCTTTCGAGTATAGACGATTTTTATATCCGGGTATGCCTTCTCTATCAATTTGCCCAATTTCAACGCCACCGCCAGAGTAATATTCTTTTCCTTATATGCCCCTTGTATTGCCCCGGGGTCGGATCCTCCATGTCCGGCATCTATACAAATACAGGAAATTTTTCCCAGGCTTTCCTGCCCTTCTGATATGATCGGTAAACAAAACAACACCATCATCCAGAAACACCCGCACAAAACAAATCGATTTACCATGCAATTAAAACTTTTTATAATGAAACATGAGCATTAACCTCTATTATTTTTTTACATTTGCGCGATTAACGTGTGAGGCGTAAGTCATGAATTAGTCACAAAAATAGTAATATAAATTGCAAATTAAATTATACAGAGGGCTTTTTATAAAGAATTGCATCTTTTTTATGGCAATCGCCCTCCCCATTATATTCTCGTCCAACGGAATCGCGTCCGAACACATTTTCGGTCATGATTCTTTCGTCTGGAATCGCGACACCTCCGGACAGCCAGGCGATAGCGTGCGTATTGTATACGACTCGCTGGGAATGCCTATCGACACCATCAGAAATGACTCGGCCTCTTCCGCCAAACCTCTTTTTGAAGACCTTATCACATACAACGCAAAGGATTCTATCCGCTTCTCCATTAATGGAAAAAAAATGTTCCTTTACGGGGAAGCCTATGTAAAATACATCACGACAGAGCTCAAAGCCAACTACATCGAGCTCGATATGGAAAAAAAATTAGCCTACGCGACCGGGACTCCGGATTCCACGGGTAAACTCGTCGGAACCCCGGACTTCAAAGACAACGGACAATCGTTCGTGGGACAAGAAATGCGATATAACTTCGACACGAAAAAAGGTATTGTCACGGACATTGTCACGCAACAGGGAGAAGGATACCTACAAGGGAAAATCACCAAAAAACAAAACGACTCCATCTATTGCGTAAAAAGTGGGATGTACACCACCTGTGACCAACACGACCATCCTCACTTTGGTATCCGGATGACAAAAGCCAAAATGATCAAAGATAAAAAAGTAGTAACCGGACCCGCCTATCTCGAGTTTGAAGGTATACCTCTTCCGATTGCCATTCCTTTCGGTTTTTTCCCTATCTCCAAGAAGGGAACATCAGGTATCATCATCCCAAGCTATGGAGAAGAGCGCGCAAGGGGATTCAATTTACGTAACGGAGGATACTATTTCTATATCAACGATCACGTCGACCTGACCCTTACCGGAGATATTTACTCCAACGGTTCTTGGGCTTTGGGCGCCGCCTCCACTTACAAAAAAAGATACAAATTCAGTGGACAATTCCAAGGAAACATCAGTAAGAACTATATTAGCGAGAAAGGGTTGCCCGACTACGAGGAATCGCAAGACTGGTCAGTACGCTGGACTCACTCTCAAGACGGGAAAGCGAATCCATACGCCACGTTTTCAGCCTCTGTCGACATGTCATCTTCCACGAACAACCGTTACAATCCATCCGATTATAATGACATCGTGAACCAACGGAAACAATCAAGTATCACGTGGAGTAAAAAATGGCCGGAAAGTCCGTTCAGCGTAAGCGGATCATTCAATCATAGTCAGAACAGTTCGGACTCAACCATTTCCCTTACCCTCCCCAACCTGAGTTTACGTATGACACAAATATACCCGTTACGTAAAAAAGGGAAAGTCGGAGAAATGAAATGGTACGACAATATCGGGATCACTTATTCCGCAGAATTAAGGAACAACATCAACTGTAAGGAAAAAGACCTGATGAATTCCTCTTTCACCAAAAACTGGAACAACGGTTTTAAACACTACCTCCCGATCAGTTTATCATTCAAACTAGCCAGAGACTTGACCTTTACTCCATCGATCAGCTATACCGGTTACCTGAATCTAAAGACCATTGAAAAAATATGGATTCCCGATACGACCAAAGAAGGAGGAGAAGTCGTCACACGTTCTGTCCCCGGTTTAAATTACTCACACGAATACACGGCAAGCGCCTCTCTAGGTTACACTCCGACCATATACGGAATGTTCACCTTCAAAGAAGGGTGTAAGGTTCAAGCGATACGCCACGTCATCACACCCTCCCTCAGCGCCTCGTACACACCGCCATTAAGTCCATTAGGCAACTACTCCCGCACGTATTTCAACGGTAAGGAGGAAGAAAAATATTCCATATACGATGGAATGACCTACGGTCCCAGCATCACGTCGAGGGAGCAGTCAGGATCCATTTCCTTCTCTTTGGACAATAACATCGAGATGAAAGTTCGTAATGACAAGGATACAACCAGTGATGAAGAATTGAAGAAAGTCAAAATCATTGAAAGCCTCCGCGCATCGATTAGTTATAACCCATTTGCAGAGGAATTCAAATTCTCAACCATTGCCCTCACCTTACGTACAAAAGTATTCAACGAGAAACTGGATTTAAATTTCTCCGGAACCCTAGATCCTTATGCCATAGAACAAGATGAGAACGGTTCCTGGAACAGAGTGGAAAAATACGCGGGGGGTATTGGCCGATTGACCAATGTAAGCTTCTCTACCAGCTTCAATTTCTCATCCGACAAACTCAATAAAAACAAGAATACAGAAGATTCTGAAAATGAAAGTACCGGTGGAGGTTTATTCGCTCAATATACGGAATTTAATATTCCATGGTCATTGAACATTGATTATACCTTCTCCTATTCCAGACCGCAAAAAAGTACAACGATTAACCAGAATGTACGTATTAACGGAAACTTTTCTCTAACCCCGAAATGGAAATTCTCCTTCAGTACGGGATATGACTTTGGGGCAAATCAAGTTTCATCCAGTAACTTCAGTATCACGCGAGACCTGCACTGTTGGGAAATGACCTTCAATTGTATTCCTTTCGGAAGTCACCAATCCTACAATTTCGAAATTCACGTATTGTCCAGTATGTTGCGTGACTTGAAATTAACGAAACGGGAATCTTGGTATGACCTTTAAGCAAGAGCCTGTTAATGTAAAATACCAAGATTCCAATTATATACATGTATCAGTTGCGTTGACGAACTGCCTCGTAAACAATAACCGCTGCTGCTGCAGACACGTTTAAAGATTCTATTTTACCGAACTGAGGAATCTTTATTTTCTCGTTTGCCAGAACAAGCAAATCCTCGTCAATCCCCGTATCCTCGGAACCAAGAACTATGGCACAGGCACCTTTCATATCCACCGCCGTGTAGAATTGTTCTGCCTTCTCCGTCGCGGCATAAATCATAAGCCCCCGACGCTTCAATTCGCGAACGGTCTTTTTCAGATTTTTCTCCCGACAAACCGGCAAATGATACAAGGCTCCCGCGGAGGTCTTTATTGCGTCGGATGAGATTTTTGCGGAATTCTTGTTGGGCAATAATATCGCATGCACACCGGCACATTCTGCGGTCCGGGTAATACCTCCTAAATTACGGACATCCGTAATACGATCCAACACCAACACTAGAGGATTTTCTCCCCGGGCAATCACCTCATCTACAATATCCAGAATATTTTGATAAGCAATTGGCGAAACCTCCGCTAAAACTCCCTGATGATTCTTCCCGGAAAAAGGCTTAAACACTTCCTCCGGAACATACTGAAATGGAATTTCCCGTTCCCGAATCAAAGAAAACAACTGCTGGAACAACTCACCGTTATTACCTTTACGCAGCATCACTTTGTCAATCTCTTTTTCCTGATGAATGGCTTCGATAATAGCACGAATACCGAATATACACTCTTGTTTAAATTTTGCCATAATATATATTACCTTTTATTTTTCAATTCTTCCAACGACATATTCTCCGATTCCCATTCCGCCATACAAGATTCCAGGCGCTCCTTCGAAGCATTATAGGATTTCAGCATTTCATCATTCACGACCCCTTCCGACATTTGACGCTCTGCATCTGCAATCGCTGCCTCCAAATCGGCTATTTCCTGCTCCAGACTCTCAATTTTTTTCTCAGAGCGTTTGATAATTCTGTTCAATTGTTTCCGCTCCTCGAAAGCCATTTTATTCTCGGAGATTGGTTCGTCCTCGGGAATCACCGTTTCGGATGGTTTCCTGGGATGCATCTGCTCATACTCCCGGAAACATTCTATTTTCTTCGCTTCCAAGAAATGCTCCACTCCCCCCAAATATTCTTTTATTCCTTTATTCGCAAATTCATAAACCTTATCGGCCAATCCCGTCAAGAAATCGCGGTCATGGGAAACAACGATAACCGTCCCCTCGAATTGCTTAAGGGCATCCTTCAAAATATCTTTCGTACGGAGATCAAGATGATTGGTCGGCTCATCGAGAATAAGCAAATTATAAGGCTCCAATAAAAGACGAACCATCGCCAAACGGGTACGTTCCCCTCCTGAAAGCACTTTGACCTTCTTTTCCACATCTTCTCCCGAGAAAAGAAAATCTCCAAGAATATCCCGGATTTTCTTTCTAATTTCCCCTACTGCCACACGGTCCACCGTATCCAGAATAGTAAGTTCCGGATCAAGCATATCCGCTTGGTTTTGCGCGAAATAACCGATAGTTACATTATGCCCGATTTTCAGATTCCCCTCGTAAGGAATCTGATCCATAATCATCCGGACAAGGGTCGTTTTCCCTTCTCCATTACGTCCCACGAAAGCCACCTTCTCCCCTCGCAACACATCAATATTCACATCCTGCAAAACCTGATGCGTCCCGTAAGTTTTGGAAAGCGACCTACCGCTGACCACGACATCCCCGGAACGCACCGCGGGCTGGAAACGCACACAGATACGGGCTGTATCCTCCCGTTCAACTTCTATACGCTCAATCTTCTCCAACTGCTTGATTCGGGATTGTACCTGCACAGCCTTCGTGGCCTTGTAACGGAAACGCTCAATAAAATCTTCCGTATCCTTTATCTGCTTCTGTTGATTTTCATAAGCCCTCAACTGCTGTTCTATCCGCTCCTTGCGCAATTCCGTGAAACGGGTATACGGGACCTTATAGTCATACACCTTGCCCAGAGATATCTCTATCGTACGGGTTGTGATATTATCCAAGAATGCCCGGTCATGCGACACCAGCACCACAGCTCCCGCGTAAACCTGCAAAAAAGACTCCAACCAGGAAATTGATTCTATATCGAGATGATTAGTGGGCTCATCCAACAGAAATACATCAGGACGGGCCAACAATATTTTCGCCAGCTCGATCCGCATCCGCCATCCTCCACTGAATTCCTCACAACGCCGATCCATATCCTCCTGTCGGAAACCCAAACCTTTTAAAACGACCTCCACCTCCCCGTCCATATTATCTATTCCCCGCAATCTCAATAATTCCGTGAGTTCATTGATCCGATCCAATAACTTAGCATAACCATCCGACTCGTAATCCGTACGATCAGCCAGTTCCTGATGCATCTTTTCCAACTTTTCCTGAAGCTCCAACACGTCATTAAAAGCGACTTTAGCTTCCTCCCGCACTGTCTTTCCTTCCGCATACACTTTCGTTTGAGGCAAATAACCGATCTTTATTCCCGAAGGCATAGACACATTCCCAGCAGTAGGTTCCTGTACCCCGGCCAAAATTTTCAGCAAGGTAGACTTCCCCGCTCCATTCCTTCCTGTCAACCCAATCCGATCCCGCTTATTCACGAGAAACGAAATAGAATCCAACAACGTGAACCCTCCAAACGCAACACTAATATTATTAACCGAAATCATATATCTAATGAATTGTAACTTATTCCGGGACAAATATACGAAACTTATTCCATCACTCCACGCTAAAACCCACACTAGTCCCGAGTTGACATAAAAAAGGCCCAGGAATTAATCCTGGACCTCTTTCACACAAACTTCACAAACTATTAGATAATCTGAATATGTTCTTGGTCCGTCAATTTCTCGCAGTAGTGACATTTCAACACGATCGGAGAAGCTCCAACAACCTCAAACTTGGTACGAACCTTTTGATGATTGGTGATACATTTCGGGTTCACGCACCGTACAATACCTTCCACGTGTTCCGGAACCTGTACGGTTTTCTTTTCAACAACCTCGAAATCCTTGATGATATTAATTTTGGCAGTGGGTGCTACCAAGGCTAATTTATTAATCTCCTCATCACACAAGAATTTCTCTGAAATTTTGATAATTGCTTTCTTGCCCAATTTGGCACTATTAAGATTATACCCGAAAGTAACCGTATTTTCAGAACTCTGGATACCCAGTATATTAATAACATCAAATAACTTGTTAGCAGGAATGTGGTCTATCACGGTACCGTTCTCAACGGCGCTCACTTGCAATTCTTTCTTTGCTGCCATATCTTTTTATTCTTTAAATTACCATTTCAAATCTAACGCTTTAAAAATAATTGCTTGACGTGTGTACACACCATTCAAGGCTTGCTGGAAGTAATATGCCTTCTCGTTCTCATCCACGTCCTCATCAATTTCGTTCACACGGGGTAGCGGGTGGAGAATACGCATATTGGGCTTCGTTCCGGCCAGCATGGAATTTTTCAGGATATACACGTTTTTCACTTTCTCGTATTCCAGAGGATCGGCAAAACGTTCCCGTTGTACCCGTGTCATGTACAAAATATCTGCATCATTAATCACCTCATCCAACTCGCGGTGTTCGTAATAAGGTATGTGCAGATTATCCAAGAATAATTTATAGGCATCCGGCATTTCTAACTCTTTCGGTGAAATGAAATGGAAGGTCGGATTAAAATGGCTCATGGCCTGCAAAAGAGAGTGTACCGTACGGCCGTATTTCAAATCACCGACCATAAAAATATTCAGATTCTCCAGCGTTCCTTGGGTCTTGTATATAGAATACAAATCCAACATTGTCTGAGTAGGATGTTGGTTAGCCCCATCTCCAGCGTTAATAACCGGTACACTGGCAACTTCACTGGCAAAACGGGCAGCTCCCTCCAGCGGGTGACGCATCACGATCAAATCGCAGTAGTTATCCACCATTTTCGTGGTATCTTTCAACGATTCTCCCTTCGTGGTGCTGGAAGATGAAGCGTCTGAAAATCCAACGATTCTACCTCCCATTCTGCTGATTGCAGTTTCAAAGCTCAACCGCGTACGCGTTGAAGGTTCAAAAAACAGGGAAGCAACCACTTTCCCCTCCAACAAATTGCGATTCGGGTTTTTCTCGAATTCGGAAGCTATTTTCAATACTTCCAGAATCTCCTCTTTCGAGTAATCGGTAATGGATACTAAACTACGTTTGTTCATACTGTTTATATTAAATGTGTTTATCGTTCTTCACTGGTACCGATCAAAAAAAAACCAACAATGCCACTCACGACAATGTTGGTTCCTGTATTTTAATAAAACGAGGATGCTGTTTCTGCCTAAACTCGAGGCACAACATCAATCTTCGCCGAATATTTTGATCTAGTATCTTCATATCGGAGTACAAAATTATATAGAATTCTCCATCCGACAAAATTTTCTCAGCACATTTTTCCTGCAACAAGTCCATTCTAGACAGGAAAAGACTAGCAAACAACCTACTAGATCATAAAAATTCTTTCAACCGATCCACGATATCTTTAGCGACAGCTTTCTTGGATTTCAATCCGAATTCCCGCTTCCCTCCTTCCCTATCTATCATCGTCACCTTATTCGTGTCAACTCCGAAGCCTGCCCCTGCATCATTCAAACTATTCAATACAATAAAATCAAAATTCTTCCGTTTCAACTTGGAAAGAGCATTATTTTCCTCATCATTCGTCTCTAAGGCAAAACCGACCAATACCTGCCCCTTCTTTTTCTCCTTACCTAGTTCTGCCGCAATATCCCGCGTCGGCATCAAATCGACACGCATCGCCTCCTCGCCACGCTTTATTTTATGATCTGCCCTGTTCAACGGGGTAAAATCCGCCACAGCGGCACTCAATATAGCTGCATCACATGTCGGGAATTCCGCCACGACCGCTTCATACATTTGCCCGGCAGACTCCACATCTACCCTACGCACGGCTGGATGCTCCATCTTCAAAGAAACCGGTCCGGCTACCAGCACAACCTCTGCTCCCCGATTAGCCAACTCCTCAGCCAAAGCAAATCCCATCTTTCCAGAAGAATAGTTACCAATAAAACGCACCGGATCAATTTTCTCATAAGTAGGACCGGCTGTCACCAGCACCTTCTTTCCCGACAAATCCCTGGAAGAGGCAAAAAATTCTTTCACACGAGCCACGATATTCTCCGGTTCTTCCATTCTTCCTTTCCCGATCAACCCACTCGCCAACTCTCCGCTTTCCGGTTCCACAATCCAATTTCCCCATGAACGCAGCACTTCCAGATTTCGTTGGGTTGCCGGATGACGATACATATCCAGGTCCATTGCCGGAGCCAGCATCACCGGACATTTTGCAGACAGATAAGTAGTCAACAGTAAATTATCCGCCACACCGGCAATCATCTTTCCTATGGTGTTTGCCGAAGCCGGAGCAATCAAATACAAATCAGCCCACAATCCTAAAGATACATGAGAATTCCAATCCCCATTCTCCGGATTATAGAAATCGACCAAGATGGGATTTTTAGACAATGTGGCCATCGTCAATGGCGTGATGAACTCTTTGGCCAAAGGGGTCATCACGACCTTTACCTCCGCACCTTCCTTCACCAGCAGACGCACCAGCGAGGCTGCCTTATAAGCCGCAATACTACCAGTGACTCCCAAAATAATATGTTTTCCCGCTAACATGACTTTCCTGTTTGAAATTAAAAAGAGGCTGCCTCCCTTGAAACAGACAACCTCTCCCGTATCTTAATCTTAATGAAATTACTCCTCTTCCTCGTTCTCTACCACGTCACCTTTATCTTTGGCCGGATTACGGAAATAAATCTGGTCATCCAAGAACTCCTGCGTGGCAATCAACACCGGTTTCGGTAAACGCTCATAATACTTGGAAATCTCAATTTGTTCGCGATTTTCAAATATTTCTTCCAAATTATCCGCGTACGAAGCAAACTCTTGCAACTTCCGGCTCAACTCCTCTTTCATTTCAACCGAAATCTGGTTGGCTCTCTTACCGATAATAGCGACAGCCTCATATATATTATCAGCTTTAGCCGCCAAAACAGCCGGATTTCTCGTGATCGTATTATTCGGCGCTTTTACTTTCTTAAAATCTACCATGGTTAATTTGAATATTATTGTTATCTGATTATTCCTCCTCATCTACATCATATTGCCGCAAATAAGCGGTAATATGCTCATTTTTAGAAGTCATTTCCTCGATATAACGACTTTCCGGGTATTCCTCCAAGAAATAGTAATATTCCTCGGCAGCAGCATTATAACGTTCATACTTTTTGTCTTCCACGCTATTCACTGCCATTTCATATTTCGAGGCAAACAACATATACATGATTTCCTCCCGGTATTTGGTACCCGGATAATCTTTCAAGCAATTTTCCAAGCTCACTACCGCTGCCTTATACTTCTCCCGCAAATAATAATTCTTTGCACTCAGGTAATCCTTATAAGACAATTTATCCCGCATGGCATCCATATACTCGTTAATCTGTTCCTTCCGTTCACTATTCGGGTAACGGCTCAAGTACAACTGAAAATCATTCATGGCCTTCTCCGTGACAGACTGGTCCAGGCGAGGTTTCGGTGAGGCTAAATAATTACAATAACCTATCATGTAAAGGCACTCTTCCACGTAAGAAGTTTCCGGATAAGTAGCGACAAACTGCTTGAACAATTCTGCCGCATACTCGTAATCCTTCTGGTTGTAAGCGCAGAAAGCCCGATAATAAGCTATCGTCTGCGCCTTGCTGGTACCGGTAAACACCATCCGAATCCCATCAAAAACGCTCGATGCCTTCGTGTAATCTCCACTATTATAATACTCTATAGCTTTCTTGTACATGGCTTGATAATCACCACTTTTCAAGAGTTTCTGGTATTCGCTGCAAGAAGTCATTACCAGTATCACAAGCAGAAATCCTATAAAATTCTTCATCATATAAAGTGCCTTTTTTGCATCACGCAAAGATATACTTAAAAAGCAAAACAACAAACACCCCTTCCAAATTTTAGCAAAATTTCTTCCTTTAAAGATTCAAAAGACAACAAAAGTCAAGCCTCGAAGGCACAATAAGTATTTACACGTATTCCAAACCCTCATTTTTTATATACTTTTGCTTCGTATTTTACAACCAATAGATTAATCTTCAAAATAATACTGACGTGGATATTTTTGAACGAGTAAAAAAACAAAAGGGAAACATCGGGCAATATGCCAAACAAGCCCATGGTTACTTCGCATTCCCTAAATTAGAGGGCGAAATCGGCCCCCGCATGAAATTTCGCGGTAAAGAGGTTTTAAACTGGAGTTTAAATAACTATATCGGATTGGCCAACCACCCCGAAGTACGGAAAGCCGATGCGGAAGCCGCAGCCAAGTACGGAATGGCTTATCCCATGGGTGCCCGCATGATGAGTGGACAGACTTCCCGTCATGAATACCTGGAAGCCCAATTAGCTGAATTCGTGGGCAAACCGGACGCATTCCTTCTGAACTTCGGTTATCAAGGAATGTTATCCATCATCGATGCCATGACTTGCCGTCACGATTGTATCGTATACGATGCTGAGGACCATGCTTGTATCATGGACGGTCTTCGTCTGTCTCCAGCTAAAAGATACGTATACCTGCACAATGACATGGACAGCCTCCGCAAACAATTGGAGCGTGCCACTAAATGGGTTGAAAACACCGGTGGTGGTATTCTCGTTATCACGGAAGGATTATTCGGAATGGCAGGAGACCTCGGAAAACTGGATGAGATCGTAGCCATGAAGAAAGATTTCAATTTCCGTCTACTCGTGGATGATGCGCACGGTTTTGGAACCATGGGACCTCACGGTGCCGGAACCGGAGACCATTTCGGAGTAATGGATGGCATTGACCTTTATTTCGCCACCTTTGCCAAAGCTATGGCCGGAATTGGAGCATTCGTTGCTTGTGATGAAGAAATCTGCATGTACTTACGTTATAACATGCGTTCACAAACATTCGCCAAATCACTCCCGATGCCTATGGTTGAAGGGGCCATCAAGCGATTGGAATTACTTCGCAGCAAACCGGAACTGCGTGAAAAATTATGGACCATTGTTCGGGCTTTACAAGCCGGATTAAAAGCCGACGGATTGAACATCGGACGTACCAACTCCCCTGTTACTCCGGTATACTTGTCCGGTAGTGTTGCCGAAGGTACCCAAGTTGCCATGGATTTGAGAGAGAACTACAACCTGTTCTGCTCCATCGTGGTTTACCCGGTAATCCCGAAAGGACAATTATTACTTCGTCTTATCCCGACGGCTATGCACACGCTGGAAGATGTAGATTACACTGTAAAGGCATTCAAGGCTGTTGCAGAAAAACTGGCTAGAGGGGAATACAGCAAAGACGTTGTAGTTGATGCCAATGCCTTATAATGACAACAGGAATCACAAATAAAAAACTTCTCTTTTTCAAGAGAAGTTTTTTTATTTTACCGAGATAGCCGTTTGGCCTTATATTGAACTTTCGTTTCCATTGCCCCCATTATTGTCGCCTTCACCTCCGAGCGTAAAGAATCCCCCTCGATTTCACCATGAGCTGTCACGGCCATAGGCATGCCGTTGTAATCATAATTGAAAGAAGTATTCAAATCATACAAGGTTTTACCATCCTTCCGCAACCCTTTGACGGCAATAGGCTGTGAGCGATAATTAAACTTTTGCCCCGTGGGTAAAACAAAATCTTTGACAACAACCACGACACTGTCCTTATGAACAGGCTTCAACTCCAGCTTCAGTTTCAACTTCATCTGCAAAATTTCAATGGCACTTTCTCCCTCATACACCCCAGCGACAGCCATTGCCGGCTTTGAATCCGTCCCGCCATTAACCCTCTCTGCCGCACAAACGACCCAAACACCGACGAGCAGCATGGAGATATTTCTAACAAATTTCATCATAATAAATAGTTTAAATCATGGATTATTTCTAATTTAACGGCTCGAATGTACAAAAATAAATTGATGAATCTATGAAGAAGAAAAAACAAGCAACGATATGGATGATATCTATCCTATTTGTCATCTCATGCCTAATCGGATGTTCCGGTTGCAACGGAGAAAAAGCAGACGACGTATCGACTTTACCCGGCGTATACACGGGAGAAGCAACACTGATTTTACCGGAACAACTGAAAGCCATGGTAAAAGCAGATTCCAACGGAAAAAAATTAATACCAGATGGACCGGTAAAATGTAAATTACGGGTAAAGGAAAATCAACAAAAAAACATCACGATCGAAATTGAAGAATTCAAAATGCCTGTAAAAGGAGTTGAAATAGCAGCAGCCCCCTGTCATGTCACTCAAGACAACGAAACCTTCTTTTTAAACGGGGAAGGCTCTGTAAAATATAAAAAGAACTCTATTGACTACACGCATGAAGGCTCCATTGAGAAAGGTAAAATGCAACTGACTATTACCATTCCAATTATTCCCATGTTGGTTGAACCACAAATAGTATTCAAGGGACAAAAAGAGAATTAAATTTTTCCGTATCTTCGCTGCGCAAAACCATAACGGTTCTCGCAGAGTTAGTAAATCAATATATTTGGAATGAATGCACTTATTCTACTTCTAACATTACACGAAGATACGAAACAAAACCCCTTACTCAAGGATTTTACGACCCCATACGAAACTCCTCCGTTTAACCTCATTAAGACAGAGGATTACGAACCGGCTTTCAACACGGCCATCGAGGAAGCCAAGGCTGAAATAGAAGCCATAGCCACCTCTCCAACCGAAGCTACCTTTGAAAATACTATTGTAGCATTGGATGCCGCGGGAGAACGCTTAAACCGGATCGCGGAGATTTTCTTTAATTTAAATTCTTGCTTGACCAACGAGGAAATACAGGAAATAGCCCAACGGGTATCTCCCAAATTAACCGAGTACGGGCATTCCATATACATAAACACCGCCCTGTTCCACCGTGTCCAAAAGGTACGGGAAAACTGTCGGAATCTGGATCCGGAAGATTCCCGTCTATTGGAAAGCACGTGGAAGGCTTTCATCGACGGAGGTGCAAACCTGGAAGGAGAAGCGAAAGAACGCTTCAAGGAAATTTCCATCGAGCTTTCCAAACTTAGCTTGACATTTGACAAGAATGAATTGGCGGAAACGAACAATTTCGAACTTCACCTGACCGACGAAGCCGATTTAGCCGGTTTACCCGAAGGCGTCTGCGAAGCTGCAGCCATTGTGGCCCGGGAAAAAGGAAAAGAAGGTTGGATATTCAATCTGCAAGCGCCAAGCTACATCCCATTCCTTCGCTATGCCGACAACCGTCAATTAAGAGAGAAAATCTACAAAGCCTATTCCAGGCGAGGCTTCCAGGCAAACGAATACAACAACGAAGAAATAGTAAAACGGATTACAGCCTTACGACTCGAAAAGGCTCGCATCATGGGATACAACACCTATGCGGAATATGCTTTGACCAAACGTATGGCAAAAAATCCGGAAAATGTAAACCGCTTCATCGAACAGTTACATGGTCCCTCCTACAAGGCTTCCTGCCACGAAAAAGAAGAAGTAGAGGCCTTCGCCCAAAAACATGGGCTGGAAGGAGAACTGCAACGTTGGGACTGGCCATATTATTCCAATAAATTAAAACAGGAAAAATACGCCTTCGATGACGAAATGCTCCGCCCCTATTTCCAATTAGAAAACGTGCAACAAGGTATTTTCGGGTTAGCCACCAAATTGTACGGAATTACCTTCGAAAAAATAAGCAATATCCCCGTTTACCACGAAGATGTCACAACCTTTAAGGTAAACGACAGAGACGGAAATTTCCTGGCCATCCTTTACCTGGACTTTTTCCCTCGTGAAAGCAAAACAACCGGGGCATGGATGACCCAGTTCCGGGGCCAACGCCAACGTAACGGAAAAGACATACGCCCGCTGGTTTCGCTCGTGATGAATTTCACGAAACCGACACCCAGCAAACCTTCACTACTGACATTTAACGAAGTAACCACCTTCCTGCATGAATTCGGGCATGCTTTGCATGGCATGCTGAGCCGCTGCCGGTACGATGGCACTTCCATGGACAGTGTTTACCGGGATTTCGTGGAATTACCCTCGCAATTCATGGAAAACTATGCCCTGGAAAAAGAATGGCTAGACACATGGGCAGTTCATTATCAAACAGGAGAAAAGATCCCCCAGGAATTTATTGATAAGATTCGGAAATCAGCCAATTTCCAAAGCGGTTACGCGAGTGATCGCCAGTTATGTTACGGCATGATAGACATGGCCTGGCACAGTATCACCCAGCCTGTATCTGAACCGTTGATCGAGTTTGAACGACGAGTCATGAGCAGAACTGAAATTATGCCAACCGTGGAAGGAAGTGCCTTTTCCACGGCTTTCGGACATATATTCGCCGGAGGATACGCGGCCGGATATTACGGATACAAATGGGCAGAAGTTCTCGATGCCGATGCCTTCTCCGTATTCAAGAAACAAGGTATTTTTAACCCGGAAACAGCCTCATCTTTCCGTCATAATATCCTGGAAAAAGGAAACTCCGAGGACCCGATGGAACTTTACAAGCGTTTCCGCGGTCAGGAACCGACTGTTGATGCGCTACTTGAAAGAAGCGGTTTGAGCGAAGAAAAAACAGAAGGCGTGGTATAATTCCACACATTCCCCAATTATTCACTCAACAACAAGAATAAGAAACAATCGTAAATATCTATGTATCAATGCTTATAAAAGACATTGTATTTACAGAAAAATTTAGCATGAAATTTTCATAAAGTAACACGGTATAAAAACAAAATTTAAAGAAGCAAGACATGAGTAGGTTTTATGGAATACTTGCCCTCGCTGGACTGGTTTTAGTTTTACACGGATGTAAAAAAAAGGTTGAACCAGAAAGACAAGTTGTCACAGCAGAAAAGGTGGGTGTAGAAAATGTAAAGATTTACGGAGAATACGTTGGAAAAATCAGAGCCAAAACATTCGTGGAAGTCCGGGCCAGAGTGGAAGGCTACCTGGAAGAAATGTTATTTGAAGAAGGAAAAAGAGTAAAAAAGAACCAACCCCTTTTCCGCATTAATAGTGACCAGTATAAAGCTCGGGTTGACAAAGCTCAGGCTCAGTTGAAGAAGGACGAGGCTCAAGAAGCGAAATCACAACGCGACGTGGAACGTTTAAAGCCTCTTTACGAACAGAATGCTGCCAGCCAATTGGATTTAGACAATGCCATTGCCGCTTACGAAAGCGCAAAAGCCAATGTGGCCATGAGCAAGGCGGACCTTGCCCAAGCCGAACTGGAATTAAGTTACACGGAACTACGTTCTCCCATTGACGGATACATCAGCGAACGTCACGTCGACATAGGAACCCTTGTAGGTCCCGGCTCCAAATCACTATTAGCCACTATAGTGGAAAGTGACGAAGTACTTGTGGATTTTAGCCTTACCGCATTGGATTACCTGAAGAGCCAACAGCGTAATGTGACACTCGGGGAAAAGGACGCCAATCGTTCCTGGCAACCTTACGTGACAATCACGTTGGCGGACAACTCTGTTTATGCCCAAAAAGGTATTGTGGATTTCGCGGAACCGCAGGTAGATCCCCAAACCGGAACTTTCGGCGTGCGTGCTGAATTACCCAACCCGGAACGTAAACTACTCCCGGGACAATTCACAAAAGTAAAACTATTACTTGATGTCCGGGAAAATGCTGTCGTCGTACCCTCCAAAGCCATTATCACGGAAAAAGGAGGAAGCTATATCTATGTCGTTCGGACGGACAGTACCGCGGAAAAACGTTTCATCGAATTAGGCCCCGAAGTGGATAACAAAGTTGTTGTAGAACGCGGTTTAGGACCTTACGAGACTATCGTCACGGAAGGATATCACAAATTAACTCCCGGGGCATTGGTTAACCCGACTTACGTTACCCCTAAAAAGGAAGAGGAATAAAATATGAAAGCAGGATTTTTTATAGACAGGCCCATTTTCTCCGCAGTTCTGTCCATTCTCATTGTAATAGTTGGTTTCATCGGTCTATTCCTATTGCCGGTCGACCAATACCCGCAAATTACCCCTCCCGTGGTTAAAATTTCAGCATCGT
This sequence comes from uncultured Butyricimonas sp., assembly GCA_944321845.1. Classification (GTDB taxonomy): domain Bacteria; phylum Bacteroidota; class Bacteroidia; order Bacteroidales; family Marinifilaceae; genus CALUMT01. Next base: position 19,421 of record CALUMT010000019.1, on the reverse strand, counting down.
ATCCCGGAGCCAGTGCAATGACTGTATCACAAGCTGTGGCTACTCCTATCGAGCAGGAATTAAACGGAACCCCGGGTATGTTATACATGGAATCAAGCAGTTCCAACACGGGGGGATTGAGCATCACCGTCACCTTCAACATCGATACTGATGCGGAATTGGCTGCAGTAGACTTGCAGAACCGGGTAAAACAGGCGGAATCACGTCTTCCAGCGGAAGTCATCCAAAACGGCATTTCCGTGGAAAAACAATCCTCAAGCCAGTTAATGACCTTGTGTTTAACATCCAATGACCCGCGTTTCGATGAAATATACCTGAGTAACTTTGCCACCCTGAACGTTGTCGACCTATTGAAACGTATTCCAGGCGTTGGCCGCGTTTCCAACATCGGAAGCCGTTACTATGCCATGTGCATTTGGGTTCAACCGGATCGGATGGCCAATTTCGGCTTGACCATAAAAGACTTGCAAAACGTGCTCAAGGACCAGAACCGGGAATCAGCCGCCGGAGTGCTCGGGCAACAACCCATGACGGGCGCCGACATCACCATCCCCATCACGGCCCCAGGACGTCTTTCTTCAGTAAACGAATTTGAAGAAATCGTCGTCCGCGCGAACCAGGATGGGTCAATCATTCGCCTGCGCGACGTGGCAAGAGTATCCCTTGAAGCCAGTTCCTACTCCACGGAAAGTGGCCTTGACGGAGAAAATGCAGCCGTACTCGGCATATATATGTTACCGGGAGCCAATGCCATCGAAGTGGCTGACAACGTGAAAAAAGCCATGAAGGAAATCGAAAAAAACTTTCCTGAAGGCATGAGCTACAGTATCCCGTTTGACATCACCACCTACATCGCGGAATCCATACACGAGGTGTACAAAACCCTGTTCGAAGCATTATTTCTGGTAATCATAGTGGTATTCCTCTCCTTACAGAGTTGGAGAGCCTCGCTCATTCCATTGATCGCCGTACCCGTGTCATTGATCGGAACATTCGGTTTCATGCTCATGTTCGGGTTCTCTTTAAACCTGTTGACCCTGCTCGGCTTAGTTTTGGCTATCGGTATCGTGGTCGATGACGCCATCGTGGTTGTCGAAGGCGTCGAACGCATCATGGAACAGGAAAAACTATCCGCCTACGAAGCCACGGGAAAAGCCATGAAGGAATTGACCGGAGCCTTGATCGCTACCTCTCTGGTGCTGACCGCAGTATTCGTTCCCGTAAGCTTCTTGCCGGGAATCACAGGTATGCTTTATCGCCAATTCGCGATCACGATTTCCGTTTCCGTTTTGATCTCTACCGTGGTGGCCTTAACGCTAAGTCCGGCCATGTGCGCCATTCTACTGCGTCCCCAACATGGCGAGAAAAACTACTTCTTCCGTAAAATCAATCAATGGTTACATACAGGTAATCACAAATACCTTAACCTCATCAGTAAAGCCATCAATAATCCACGCAGGGTGCTTGCCGGATTCGGTATGGTCATCATCTTCATATTCGTACTGAACCGAGCCATCCCGGGAAGTTTCTTGCCGGAAGAAGACCAGGGATATTTCAAAGTGGAACTGGCCCTGCCGGAAGGAGCCTCATTGGAACGCACCCGTGTCGTGACTGAAAGAGCCATAAACTACCTGAAAGAACACCCGGCCGTGGCCCACGTGCAAAACGTGACGGGTAGCAGCTCCCGCATCGGGACAGCCCAATCGCGGGCCGAACTGACCGTGATACTAAAATCATGGAAGGAACGTAAAGGCGGCGACATGTCCATGGAGAAAGTCATGAACGACGTCCGGGAAGAATTCTTCAAATACCCCGAGGCCCAGGCCTTCCTCTCCACCCCACCCGTTATTCCCGGCTTGGGGACATCCGGAGGTTTCGAGCTCCAACTGGAAGCCCGCAACGGGGCTACATTTGAAAACCTGGCCGCGGCATCCGACACCTTATTAAAATATGCAGCCCTGGAAAAGAGTCTCACCGGTGTATCTTCATCCTTACAGGCAGAAATACCCCAACTCTATTTCGACGTGGATCGGGATAAAGCACAACTGTTGGGCATCCCCTTGGCCGACATATTCTCCACGATGAAAGCCTACACGGGTTCCGTGTACGTGAACGACTTCAACATGTTCAACCGCGTATACAAGGTATACGTGCAGGCAGAAGCTCCCTTCCGTATGCAAAAGGATGACTTGAACCTGTTCTTCGTGAAAACGGCCAAAGGCAACATGGTTCCCTTAACCGCCCTCGGCACAGCCAGCTACACGACAGGTCCGGGAAGTATCAAACGCTTTAACATGTTCTCAACATCCGTCATCCAGGGTGAGGCTGCCCCGGGACACAGCTCCGGTCAAGCCATGGACGCCATAGAGAAAATTGCCAAGGAGCACTTACCCGACAATATCGGGGTTGAATGGAGTGGTCTATCCTTCCAGGAAAAACAAGCAGAAGGACAAACCGGATTGATTCTGGTACTGGTATTCACCTTCGTGTTCCTTTTCCTGGCCGCACTATACGAAAGCTGGCTGGTTCCCATCGCCGTGTTATTGTCCCTACCTATCGCGGCATTCGGTGCATACCTCGGCGTGTGGGCATTCGGACTTGAAAACGACGTGTATTTCCAGATCGGACTGGTAACCCTCATCGGGTTGGCGGCTAAAAATGCTATCCTTGTTGTTGAATTCGCGAAAATTGAAGTGGACAAAGGCGTCTCGGCGGTAAAGGCTGCCCTAACAGCCTCTCAGGCTCGTTTCCGGCCAATATTGATGACATCGCTCGCCTTCGTGCTGGGTATGCTTCCCATGGTACTGGCCAGCGGTCCCGGATCTGCCAGCCGTCACTCCATCGGAACCGGTATCTTTTTCGGGATGATCGCCGCCATACTTGTCGGCATCGTACTGGTTCCCTTCTTCTTCGTTCTAATCTATAAATTAAAAAAATAGTTTATATGCGCATGACTCGATACATATTACTTGTTCTGTCGCTTCTCGTCGGAATTTTCACCAGTTCCTGCAAGTTGGGTCAAAAATATACCCGACCAGACCTGCATCTGCCTGAAAATTTCAACGGGACCGATATACATGACACGCTATCCGTCCAGGACATCCGTTGGTGGGATATCTACACGGACACCGTGTTGCAAAAATTAATCCGCCAAACCCTGACCTATAACAAAGACCTGCAAATCGCGGCAGCCAGGGTGAAAGAAAGCGAACTGGCCCGCCGGATAACAAGAGCGGATCTATACCCAAAAATCAACCTGGCGACCAACGCAGAAAGGGAATACGATGAAAAACCGGGAAACACCTTCGAGGGAAAAATAACCACGACGACCTGGGAAATCGACCTGTGGGGAAAACTGCGCTGGGCCAACCAGGAAAGTCTCGCCGCCTATCTCCAAACCAAGGAAGGACAACGGGCCCTTCAAATGTCTCTCGTTGCCCAAGTGGCCCGAGCCTATTTTGAACTATGCGCACTCGACATGGAACTGAGCATTGTCAAGCAGACCCATGAGGCCAGAAGGGAAAGTGTCCGCTTGGCCAAACTACGGTTCGAGGGAGGACTAACCTCCGAAACCGCTTTCCGTCAGGCTCAGGTTGAATTGGCAAAAACCAAAACCCTCATCCCGGATCTCGAACAAAAAATCAAATTAAAAGAAAATGATATTTCCCTGCTCACGGGACAATATCCCGGCGACATTCCCCGGGGAAAAAACATTAATTCCCAGACCATGCCGGACAGCCTGCCCGTAGGGCTCCCCTCTTCGTTGCTCGAGCGACGTCCGGACATCCGGCAAGCCGAGTACAACCTGCGTGCGGCCAACGCCCGTGTCGGCATCGCCTACACGAGCATGTTCCCTTCCCTCACCCTGACAGGAACGTACGGGCTGGAAAGCAGCGAATTGAAAGATTTTCTGAATAGTCCCTACTTCTACATCAGCGGCAAACTCTTGGGTCCCATATTCCAAATGGGTAAAGTACGGGCAAAATACAAAGCCGCCCAAGCTGCCTACGAACAAGAGGTATACAGCTACGAGAAAAGCGTACTCACGGCCTTCAAGGAAGTAAACAACGCCCTCGTCAGCTTCACCAAAACCCGGGAAATCAAAACCACCCGCAAGCGACTGGAAAAAGCGGCATACTCCTACAAGGAACTGGCCAACCTGCAATACATCAACGGAGTCATCAGCTACCTGGACGTGCTTGACGCCCAACGTGGCTACTTCGATGCGCAAATCAGCTTCAATAACGCCGTCCGGGACGAACTCATCTCCTTCGTCAACCTCTACATGGCACTCGGCGGTGGATGGGACACGGGAGAATAAAAAATAACCAGATGGACACGGAAAGAAAAAACTTAAACCTTATCTTTGTCCAAAACTAAAACAAAAACACTATGCAATACAATATAGAACATCCCGAGAACGCCAGTTGTTACGAGGGATTAACGGTAAACAAAGGTATCGAGCAACCGGACCCGATGAACCCGAATATCGCCGAAAGACTGAAACGCCTGCGGAAACAGGTACTGACCACGGACGACTACGTCAACGGCATCCTGCGCGGGAACATTAACATCTTGAGCCAGGCAATAACCCTGGTCGAAAGTTCCCGGGACGACCATCAGCTCATGGCCCAGGAAGTCATCAAACGTTGCCTTCCCTCCACTGGGAAATCGGTACGCATCGGCATCACGGGAGTACCCGGTGCCGGTAAGAGTACCTTCATTGAGGCTTTCGGGAAATACCTCACGGGAGAAGGACACAAAATCGCCGTCCTTGCCATAGACCCGAGTAGCGAACGTTCCAAGGGAAGTATCCTCGGGGACAAGACCCGCATGGAAGAGCTTTCCTGCGACCCTCACGCCTACATCCGCCCTTCCCCCTCGGCAGGCTCCCTCGGTGGAGTTGCCCGTAAAACACGGGAAGCCATGTTGCTGTGCGAGGCCGCCGGCTATGACATCATTCTCATCGAAACGGTAGGTGTCGGACAAAGCGAAACGGCCGTCCACTCGATGGTCGACTTCTTCCTGCTCGTCCAGATTGCCGGGGCTGGAGACGAACTGCAAGGTATCAAGCGAGGCATCATGGAAATGGCCGACTCCATCATCATCAACAAGGCCGACGGAAACAATATCACCCGGGCCGAATTGGCCAAGGGACAACTGCAAAGCGCCCTCCACTTCTTCCCGCCTCATGAATCCGGCGTGGAACCCAAGGTGATGACCTGCTCCGCCTACGAGAAAACGGGTATCAAGGAAATATGGGAAAACATCCTGCACTATTGCAGCGAAACCCAGCAAAACGGTTACTTCGAGGCACACCGGAGCGAACAGGCAAAATACTGGATGTACGAAACCATCAACGAGCAGCTTCGTAACCGCTTCTACCAGGCCCAGAAGGAACAAATCCACGAGGCCGAGGAGAACGTGCTGAACAACCGGGAGAGTTCTTTCGCCGCCGCATTCCGCCTGCTCGACGACTATTTCAACGAGCCTCAAAAGACACGATAATCCCGACACGCCCAATCGCGTGAAACAAAAATAACAGGGCAAGCCCGGAACCCATTTCCCGGCTTGCCCTATTTTTTCATGGCAACATCCCTTATCCCCATCTCCCTCCTTCCCCAACAACATTTCCCTAAGCCCATCTTCTCTCCAAGCCTCTCTAATACATTCATAACTAACTATAAGCAAACAAGATACCAGCCATTTTCATATTCCTCGTTACAAACTTAAGACACGCTCTATTCTCATCCCTATTTAATTCATTATTAATCCGTGTATTACAGCAAACAATTCCTGATCATCTCCTGATTAATTCCTAACTAATTTCTGAAATACACGCAAATAGTCAGGAAATAATCTATGAATAAACTATAATGATCTATAAGTAGACACAAGTCAGTACAGGAAGAATCACTGGGAAATACAGAATCAATCCAGAAATTACAATTCAAGGGGATAATTATAGAGAACAAAATTCCTACTCAAATAAAATATCATTAAAGGTATTTTACTTCTTTGAAGCCGAAAACACGGGTGTGGCCGGTTGTATCCGAGAGGAGAAGGCGGCCGTATTCGTCAATGCCCTGGATGGAGGCTTGGAATTCTTCGCCGGCGGTGTCTTGCCAACGGTAAGTGCCGGAGCGGCGGTAAAGATGGCGCAGGTATTCCGCTTTCAAGGCGGGAAGGTCATTCAATTGACGGTAACGGCTGGCGATGCAATCCAAAAGTTCCTCGAGGACCACGGGAAGTGAGAGTTCCCGGCCCAACAGCTGATAGAGGGAAACGGGATTCGGGGCATCGGAAAGAAATCGCTCCTGGTTAACGTTCAAGCCGATGCCACAGAAGGAGCAACCGACACGATTACCCATAATCGTGTGCTCGATAAGGATACCGGCAATTTTACGGTCCCCGACATAGATGTCATTAGGCCATTTGATGGAAACCCCGGACACGTGGCGGGCAACAAGGTCCCTGACCCCAAGAGCCGCGATGATGGAAATGGCAAACTGGTCCGTGGCCAGCAAATCTTCCGGCTTAAGGATGACGGTCATGGAGATATTCTTCTGGGGAGCACTCTCCCAATGATTGCCGATTTGTCCCCTACCCCGCGTCTGGCAATAAGTGAGGATGACCATTTTGTCCTTCATCTCGTCGAAGGAAAGACGGGAGGCCTCCGAGTTCGTGGAATCGAGTTGCTCGTGCTCCCTGATTGTGAATTCTCCCAGTTGATATTCCATAAAACCAGCGTATTTGTCGGCAGCGAAGTTAGTAAAAATAGAGGATATATCTGAAACGAGTGGTATAAATACACATTCGATTTAGGTATTTGACTCCTTGGGGGTATGGATAGGTGAAAATACTTTTGCAGGTAGTAAAATCGGTTTTATCGAAAAATTATGGGAGACATATTGAAAAGGTTACGGGAAGACATTCACTTCATGGAAGGCTTCAACAGTTGCATGAACTGCGGTGTCTGCACGGCCATTTGCCCGGCTGCTGAGTTTTACAATTATGACCCGCGGGTGATCGTGGAGACGGTACAACGAGGGGACGAGGGGGAAATCGAGGAATTGCTGAAGAGCGACACGATCTGGTATTGCGGGGAGTGCATGTCGTGCAAAACCCGTTGCCCGAGGTGTAATACCCCGGGATTGGTCATCATGGGGTTGAGGAAAGTGTCGCAGGAGCTGGGATATTTCGTGCACTCGGAAAAGGGACGGCAACAATACGCGCTGAAGCACGTGATCGGGGAGTCGGTTCTGAAACGAGGGTATTGCGTGACACCGGATCTGGTGAAACCGGAGATGCACCCGGAACAGGGACCTGTGTGGGAATGGATTTACGAGCACATGGACGACTTCTACGACCGGGTACACGGGAACCTGCGCAAACCGGGAGCCGGTGCGCTGCGTGCCGTTGACGCGGAAAGCATGGATGAGTTGCACCGGATCTTTGACGTGACGGGAGGAACGGAATTTTTAAACCAAATCGAGAGTTATTCCCGGGAGAAGGCCGAGGAGGAAGGGACGGACCTGGAGGAAGGGTATTTCCTGAGGACCTACATGGAGAATAGCGGTAATCATCAATAATCGGTCTTAAATCAAGGATTATGAATTTGGAAGGGAAACAGCAGGTCTGGAAAGATTACCAGAAAGAAATAGCGGATGACAGGTATTATTATGCCCGCAGTTGTATCCGTCAAACTTTTTTCCCGGGGTCGGAATGGGCCTACCTGGATATATTGAAGAATAAGCTAGGGAAGGACGTGCTGGATGACCCCCGGCACACGACATGCACGGGTATCGGGTATCACTCGGACGTGGTGCCGGTGCAGACGATCATGACGGTGGTAGCGCGGCATTTCGCGTTGATGACGGAAGCCGGGTACGAGAACATTACCCCCTCGTGCATCACGTCATTCGGTATTTACACGGAAATCCTGGAGACATGGGCACATCACCCGGAAATAGAGGAACAAATACGGGAATACCTGTGGAAAGCAACAGGAAGGGAATTCAAGAAGCCGAAAAACCTGGCACACACATCTGATATCATCTACAAATTCCGGGAAGATATCGCAGCACAGGCCCGGTATAAACTTGTCGATGTACACACGGGACGGCAGTTACGGGGAGTAGACCATATCGGTTGTCATTACGCCAAGATGTTCCCCTCGAAGGGTATCGGGGGAGCGGAATTCCCCGCCGTATTGTCGGGAATGATTTCCTCGTGGGGAGGAGATGTTGTCGATTACCCGGAACGGCGTCACTGCTGCGGGTTCGGGTTCCGGCAATACCTGGTGATGGCAAACCGGGGATACTCGGTGGCTAACTCGAAGAAGAAATTCGAGTCAATGCGTCCTTACGAGCCGGACTTTATCGTGGCCAATTGCCCGGGATGCGCCATGTTCCTGGACAAGTGGCAGTATACCATCAGCGAGATGGAGGGCACGACTTACGGGCAAGACGGTTATGGCATCCCGGTGCTGACGTACGAGGAACTGGCCGGATTGGTACTGGGGTACGACCCGTGGGAACTTGGGTTGCAGATGCACCAGGTAGCGGTAGAGCCTCTACTGGACAAGATGGGCATAGCCTACGACCCGGAGATGAAGTACCGCACGAAAGAAGGAAAGGATATCGGACGTCCTAAATGTCCGACATATTTAAAAGTCTAACAGTCAAAAACAGGTATATGCATACAGTTATCATTATCGGTGGAGGCCCCGCGGGATGTGAAGCCGCCTATCAATTGGCGAGCGACGGCATTCAGGTCCATTTGATCGAGAAAAACAATGAAACGGGGGGTAATCTAAATAACTGGTATCAACTATTTCCTGACCGGAAGAACGCTCAGGATTTGAACAAACGCCTCCAGGAGCAATTGAATCACCCGGGAATTACGCTTCACCTGGGGATGGAACCGTCCCGGGTGGAAAAAGACGGACAAGGACGATTCAGCGTATCGCTGTCGGACGGCAGCCTGCTGGAAGGGGATGCCCTGCTGGTGGCCACGGGATTCAAGACGTTTGACGCGAAGCGGAAGGAAGAATACGGTTACGGGATTTATGAAAACGTGGTCACTTCCGTTGACCTGGAAAATATGTTCCGCAATCATGCCATCCGCACGTCGAAAGGGGACGTACCCCGTCGTATCGGGATTATCCATTGCGTGGGTTCCCGCGACGAGAAGGTGTGCAATTTCCATTGCTCCAAATTATGTTGTATCACCGGGGTCAAGCAGGCCATCGAGCTTCGGGAAATGTTACCGGAAAGCGAGATTTTCTGTTTCTACATGGACATGCGGATGTTCGGACCCGGGTACGAGGAAATGTACCGGGAAGCCCAGGAAAAGTATAACATCAAGTTCATCCGGGGAAGACTGTCCGAAGCCGCGGAGAACAGGGAACACCAGGTACAAGTGAAGGTTGAGGACACATTGCTGGGGAGACCTTTACGCGTGACCCTTGACTTGATGGTACTGCTTGTCGGAATGGAAGCCTCCAACGAGACCCAGGGGATGGCCCGAGAATTGGGAGTAAAATTGGCTCCCAGCGGTTTTATTCTTCCGCTTGACCCGCATTACGGGAATAATCTAACCGGAGAGAAAGGGGTATTCATCACCGGATGCTGCAGTGCTCCCATGAACCTGACGGACACGCTCAATGATGCCCGTTCAGCGGCAGTGTGTATTACCCGTTACCTGAACATGAAATAGCATAACCTAAAGAAAGAATAGCGTGAATTTTTGGGGATTTAATATATCGGAGACAAGAAGCATAAACTACGACACGAATGACAAGGATATGTTGATTCATGTCCTGCAAGAGGTGCCCAGTTGTAAATTATGTATCGAATGCGGGGGATGTACGGCCGGTTGCACGGCAGGCCGATTGACAAGTTTCAATATCCGCAAACTGCAAATGTTCATGAAACGCGGGGAAAACAAGGAAATCCGCGAAGAGTTGCACAAATGCATGTTGTGCGGGAAATGTATTCTTGTTTGCCCCCGGGGAGTGGATACACGGAAAATGATTCTCTCCATGATGAAATACATAAAGAATAACCAGAAATAGAAAAATCATGTATTACGATAATTTTGTTCTTCCGTTCACGATTGGGTTAATCACGTTGCTCGTGTATTTATGTGTCCGCTACTACAAGTGGATACGGAGCTTCCCTAAAATTGACCGGATAAAAATACGCCGGGGATTGTTTTCCAGGAAAACGCTCGTTTCCATCAAGGAGATATTCATGGAGAGTCTCCTCCATCACAAGATATTCAAAACGAACCCCGTCCTGGGATACATGCACATGACGTTCGCCTTCGGATGGTTTCTGCTTATCATATTCGGAAAAATTGAGTCGATGGTATACCACACCAGCGCTTTTAACCCACCCTATTTCGCCATATTTTTCCGCTACTTTCACCCGGCCAAAGAAACGTTCCCGGGAAGCGAGACCTTCGCCTTCATCATGGACTTGATCCTCTCGTTTTTGCTGTTGGGCATTCTGCTGGCGGTAATCAAAAGATTTTACTCGAAGATGTTCGGGATGAAACGTACCACGAAGCAACGACCCTATGACTTGCTTGTTCTCACGGTACTATGGCTTATTTTCCCTGCCCGTTTCATCGCGGAAAGTTTTTCCAGCGGAATAAACGGGGGGGGGAGTTTTCTCACCCATAGCGCGGGTGAATTTTTCGCGACATTCCTGCCGCTAAGAAATTTATCATACGGGGCATGGTGGACCTATTCCTCGCTGCTGGGATTATTTTTCCTGTTGCTTCCCTTCTCCCGTTACATGCACATTCCCACGGAAATAGTGTATATATTCCTGAAAAACTGGGGAGTGGAACAACGGAAACAATATAACGGATTCAGCGAAATCCAAACGAACGCCTGCTCCCGTTGCGGAATTTGTATCAACACCTGCCAGTTGAACAATTCGTGTGACATCAAGGATACGCAACCCGTGTATTTCCTCCGTCGCTTAAGAAATCACGAGGATTTCAGCGTGCAGTCCGAGAATTGTCTGCTGTGCGGTCGATGTGAAGCAGCTTGTCCCGTGGGTATTAACCTGAATGCCATTCGTCTGAGTACCCGCCCGGACTTGACACGGGTCACAAAAGAGACCTACGCTTATATCAAACCCAAAGCACAAGCAGAAACTCCCGCCAAGGTTGCCTATTTCGCCGGGTGCATGAGTCACCTGACACCAGGCATTATCCGATCAATGCAAGAAATATTCGACAAGGCCAAGGTCAATTACACCTTCATTGACGAAGAGGAAGGTGTCTGCTGCGGACGACCGCAAGCCATTTGTGGCAACTGGAAAGCGGCCAAAGTACTCATGGATCGGAATCAAGAGAGAATCGAATCCTCCGGGGCAGAGATACTGGTTACCTCCTGTCCAATCTGTTACAAGACATTCAAGGAAGACTACACGCTGAAAATAAAAATCATGCACCACACGGAATACATCGATATGCTGTTGCAGGAAGGTAAACTGCCACTACATAAAAATGATTTGAAAACCGTGTTCCATAACCCGTGCGAGCTTGGCCGGGGATGTGGAGTTGTTGATGCCCCGAATCACGTTCTCGAACAGGTAAGTCAACGAATCCCGACCCGATACGATGGCAAGAACTCCCTCTGTTGCGGAGGCAGTTTAGCCAACACCGTCATAGATTCCCAACAAAAGACGAAAATCAGCACGGATACCGTTAAGGCTTATTCGGCTTATCAACCGGATGTAATTGTGACTGCCTGCCCCTTGTGCAAGAAAACACTAGGCAAGACTTCCACTTCCGTGCCGGTAAAAGATATTGCGGAAATCGTGGCCGCATCCTGACAAAGAAATAGAGGATTAAAATTAATCCTCTATTTCTTCTTTCACTCCTTCTATTTGTTCCACGTTCAGATCGCTTTCATTACTGTTCGAGGCGATGTCATAATGAGGTAAAGGATTCTTCCTCAATTCCAGATTCTGTACCCGATGGACAAAGATATCCATACCCAAGTACATGGCATCACGTAATCCCTGTTCATCTGCCACATTTTGCCCCGCGATGTTGTATTTCGGTTCTTCCAGCGAAGTCGTGCACACGACAGGAAGCCCCGCAATATAAGCGGCATTTCCTTCCACATCCATGGCCTTAAAAGGAACCATTCCCTGGTCGTAATACATGGCCAACACCGCATCAAATTTCTCGTACAATTTCGCTGCAAAAAATTCTTCCGCCCCGAAAGGTCCGATAGCCATAATCCCGTTCTGACGGGCCCGTTCAATAACCGGTTCCAACACATTCTTTTCCTCGTCCTGTCCCATTCCCTTCACGGACGGATTCAAGGCCAGGACAGCTATCTTAGGACGCTGTATCGTGAAATCCATTCTCAACGAATTGTCCAACAACGTCAACTTCCGGTAAACATTCTTTGCCGTAACAAAACGGGGAACATCCCGGAATTTCACATTTTCTGTAACAAAGCCTATTTTCAATTTCTCGTTTACGGCAATCGTCATCAAATCGAGGGTATTGTAACGTTTTGCCAGAAAATCAATGAAGCAATCCGCTTCCTCCGTGGCAAAACTATTCACGCCTTGTGGAGCCAAGGTCAGGATATCCAGCATTTGATTGTCCAAATGATCCAGGGCGCATTTCAAGGCCTTCATGGCAGCCTTATCCGAATCCTCCGTTTCCTTACCGATTTCAACCTTCACCTCGTCATCCACGCAATTCACGATATTCGAACGTTTCCCGTTAGCTTCCGAGGGATCCTTCACCCCATTCAGGTTAAAGGTTTCCGCGTTAAAAGCCTTCTTGTAATAAGCGGCCACTTTCGATGAACCGTACAGAATCGGGGTACACAAGTCACACATCCGATTCTCCGCCAATAATTTTATAATAAGTTCATAAGAAACTCCATTCACATCTCCGTGAGTAATCCCCGCATTCAGTCTATTTTCCATATTTATTCTAATTCGTTACAGAACAAAGATAAAGTAAAGTATTGAAATTTCACTATTCAAAAGAGAAATAACAACAACAGCCTCCTCGTGTACCGGATTTATCAAACACGATCAAATCTCTGTACAAAGTTCAGCGATCCGCACAATCAAGCCAACCAGTTTCTCCATTGAACTTGTCGGAATATACTCGTACCGACCGTGGGAATTATGTCCGCCATTGGATAAATTGGGCGTGGGCAGATTCATGAAAGACAGACGGGATCCATTCGTACCACCTCTGATGGGAACAATTCGCGGTTTTATTTCCAGTTCTACCATTGCCTGCTTGGCGATATCCACGATATAGCGCACAGGTTCCAGTTGATCCTTCATGTTCGCATATTGATCCTTCATCTCCAACTTCACCGGCAAATCATATTTACGGGAAAATTCCCGGGCCCCGTTTTCGACAATTCTTTTCCTCCACTCGAAATGTTCTTTATCAAAGTCCCGAATCAAAATGTCCAAAACGGTTTCCTCCACCGTTCCCCGGATCGAATAGATATGGAAAAAGCCCTCATACCCGGAAGTCGTTTCCGGAGCATCCTTAGCGGGAAGATTGGCTATAAATTCATTGGCGACTTTTATCGAGTTCACCATTTTATCCTTGGCATAACCGGGATGGAAATTCCGTCCCTTGAATGTCAGGACTGCCCGTGCCGCATTAAAATTCTCACAAGCGATCTCCCCAATCTCTCCCCCATCCAACGTGTAGGCAAAATCAGCCCCGAAGTGTTTCAGGTCAAAATGCTCCACCCCTTCTCCAATCTCCTCGTCCGGGGTAAAACATACGGCAATCCGACCGTGTTTAATCTCCGGATGCTGAATCAGGTATTCCATTGCCGTCAATATCTCCGCGATACCGGCTTTATCATCGGCTCCCAACAAGGTTGCCCCATCCGTTACGATGAGCGTATCACCGACATAATTCTTTAATTCCGGGAAATCATCCGGGGATAAGGTATATGGCCTTTCCTTGCTCAATAGGACATCATTTCCCCGATAATTTTCAATCAATTGAGGTTTCACGTGTTTTCCGCTCATGTCCGGACTGGTGTCCATGTGAGCGATGAAACCAATAGAAGGACATTCCTTCTCTGCGTTAGAGGGAAGGAATCCCATGACATAACCATAATCACTCACCGTCACATCGTCCATTCCCATGGCTACCATTTCCTCCTGCAACATATAGGCAAATTTCAATTGCCCGGGAGTACTCGGGTTCAACCCCGTTTCCCTGTCAGATTGGGTATGAACCTGGGCATACTTAAGGAATCGCTCAACAACTGGAGTCATACAAGTATCTCTTTTTTAATAAGCACGAGCTATCAATACACGACGGTTGGAAGGTTTCCCAGTCACCATACATTTTCCCTCCTCTTCCACGGAATCGAATGGGATACAACGGATGGTGGCTTTTGTCTCTTCTTTTATACGAGCCTCCGTCTCGGGAGTTCCATCCCAGTGGCACAAGAAGAAACCACCTTTCGTCTCGATCAACTGTTTGAACTCGTCATAAGAATCAACCTTCGTGATCAACTTACTCCGCCGTTCTAAGGCTAATTTATAGATATTCTCCTGGATTTCTTCCAGCAGATTCTCGATATGCTGTTCTATTCCTTCTAAAGGTAAGGTCTCCTTGGTCAATGTATCACGACGGGCAATCTCGATAGTACCGTTTTCCAAATCCCGTTCTCCCATGGCCAAACGCACGGGTACACCCTTCAATTCGTAATCGGCAAACTTCCAACCCGGCTTTTGCGTATCGCGGTCATCAAATTTCACGCTGATACCTTTAGCCTGCAATTTTGCCATCAATGGCGCAACAGTCTGCCGGATTTTCTCCAATCCTTCCAAACCTTTATATATCGGCACGATGACTACCTGCAACGGAGCTAATTTCGGCGGCAACACCAACCCGTTATCATCCGAATGCGACATAATCAAAGCTCCCATCAGACGGGTAGAAACACCCCAGGAAGTTGCCCACACGTACTCTTGCTTTCCGTCTTTAGTGGCAAACATCACGTCAAAGGCTTTCGCGAAGTTTTGTCCAAGGAAATGAGAGGTTCCAGCCTGCAAAGCCTTTCCATCCTGCATCATCGCCTCGATCGTCAGGGTGTCAAGAGCCCCGGCAAAACGTTCCGTCTCACTCTTGTGTCCCATGATCACGGGCATAGCCATCCATTTCTCGGCAAACTCGGCATATACCCGAATCATCTTGTTGGCTTCTTCAAGAGCCTCTTCTTTCGTGGCGTGAGCCGTGTGTCCCTCTTGCCACAGGAATTCTGCCGTCCGCAAAAACATCCGGGTACGCATCTCCCAACGCATCACGTTTGCCCATTGATTACACAAAATGGGGAGATCCCGATAAGACTGAATCCAGTTCTTGTACGTGTTCCAGATAATCGTCTCTGATGTCGGACGAATAATATATTCTTCTTCCAGCTTGGCTGCCGGGTCAACAATCACACCATTGCCATCCGGGTCATTTTTCAAGCGATAATGAGTAACGACAGCACATTCTTTAGCAAAACCTTTCACGTGGTCTGCCTCTTTCGAGAAAAAGGACTTCGGTATCAGTAACGGGAAATAGGCATTCACATGTCCCGTCTCCTTAAACATCTTATCCAGCTGTTGCTGCATTTTCTCCCATATCGCGTATCCATACGGTTTTATCACCATACAACCCCTCACTACAGACCCTTCCGCTAATCCTGCTTTTACAACTAAATCATTGTACCATTGAGAGTAATTCTCTGCTCTTGAAGTTAAAAACTTTGCCATCTCATTATTTTTTGATAAAACAGCAGCAAATTTACAAGAAAAACTAGTATATTCATTTACAATTTTGTATTTTTAGCTTTTAAGGACGAATTAAGTGCCACAATATCACTGAAACGTGGTATATTTTTTGATACTGTACACAAAAAAACTTTGACGTATGAAAATATTGATCTACATCTCACCATTAATTGCAGTGCTGATTAGCGCGTGCACTTCAACACGACAATTATCACATGTCGTGGAGGACGACATCTACTACATCCCGGGAGAAAGATCTCTTTTCGCCCGCGAAGTAGAAAGAAAAACAGGACTAACCATCCAGGCCGATCGAGTGACAACCACTGCTCCTGAAAAGGCATCTACATCCTATAAAGATTACCCGAAGGAAAGAGATTACAGCGAAAATCCGATTTCCTACAAAATCGGGATGAACCGTTACGGGAGCGATACAACGAAATCCAATTCCGGGATAACGGAAATCAGCCGGGAAGAAGAGAACTCCGCCAGAAACGGTATTGTTGAACGTGTTGTGACGGATCCCGAGTACGATGAAGGATACTGGCTCAACGGATTCGATGGCAGTAGTAACGACCTGAAGATTTGCGAACAAATCATCCATCGCTATCCGGAAGGATTCGCGGCCTTCGGGAATGCGGAAGAGATTGCCAGAAACCTGACATTTAGCAGTGATTGGAATATATTTACCTACAAGGGACGTTACTGGTGGTTCCCCACCCCTTCCAACTACAACTTGTATCACGAACTCGTGTTTGGTACATATCCCAAGTACGTGTGGACTGTCATCTGGAACGATATCCGCTTCGACACCTTCGCCGCCCAAGATTTCTTTGACCCGTTCTATGGAATCGGTTCTTACTGGAATTATCACTACTTGTGGGGAAATGGATTCTACAATGGCTATTATTCCGGATTTTATTGGAGACATTCCCCCTGGAATTACGGCTACGGATTCTACAATCCGTGGTGGGGCTGGGATTACGGGTGGTACGGCTACTACGGGTATTACCCTCCTTTCGGGGGATACTATCCATACTGGCATAATGGATATCACCGACCGGGCTGGGGACATTCACATGGCAACATTGTTGTCAACAAGAAACCTGAAAAATACGTACCGCGGACCAAATACACGACTAACCGCAATGCCCGCACCTACAACTCGTATTCTAACGTGAACCGTTACCGTACCGTGAGAAACAACAACACGAACAACAATACGTATAACCGCACCAATGAACGCTCGAACTATCACCCAAGTTACTCATCCGGCAGCTACTCCAGGGGCTCAAGTTCGAATAGTTCCTACGGTAGAAGTTCCGGAACCCATACCGGCAGCGGAGCCAAATCAAGCGGAAGAGTCAACACGGGACGTCGGGATTAAACTAAAAAAACAGACAACATGAAAACATTTTATATTACATCAATATTACTCCTGTGCCACCTGATTGGTTCAGCACAAACCGAGATTGACGCTCTTCGGTTCTCCAGAATCTACCCCTATGGTTCAGCGCGGTCTACAGCCATGGGTGGAGCCTTCGGAGCCTTAGGCGGAGACATATCCTCCCTGTCTGTCAATCCCGGGGGAATTGGAGTTTTCCGGAAATCAGAAATCAGTTTTACCTCAATGCTTGATTTCAACAAAGTTGAATCAGGAATATTCGAACGGAGCAAAAACCGCTACCTGATTGGTTCTTTAGGATTCGTGGCCTCATTTACCACGGGTAACAAAAAGTGGAAAAGTATAAATTTCGGTTTCAATTACATTAATCTCAACAATTTTAATCGAGACGGAGTCCTTGGTGGACATATCTCTGAAAACAGTTCGCTGATTGATGTTTGGAAAATGGAGGCCGATGGGCATAAAAGAGCCGATTTAGACCCGTTCACGACAAGCCTTGCCTACGATGCCTACCTACTGAAGAAAAACCCGAATAACGAGACCATGTATGATATTCCCCTCGTGGACGGGGACAAACTCGAACAAAAAGAATACATCCGGAACAGAGGCTATCAAGGAGAATACGCGCTTTCAATTGGAACGAACTACAACGACAAATTATACCTTGGAGCTACCTTGGGAATCCAAAGCATACACTACCGTTCACATTCCATTTACGCGGAAGGTTTTCCTAAAGGAACCGAAACGACCAGTAAACTCAATTATTTCAATTTCCATCAAATCTTCAACACGGAAGGCGTCGGTGTAAATTTCAAAACCGGAGTTATATACAGGCCTACCCCATTGCTCCGCTTAGGCTTCGCTATACATACACCGACGATTTACCGCCTGGATGCTCACGCCCTAAACAATGTATCAGCCTTCTATTTTGAGGCTCCTGATGAAACAGCCAAAGGCACCGAATTTGGAAATGAGGCCTACACGGACTATAGCTACAAACTTAGAACACCGTGGAGATTTATCGCGAGTGCCGCAACAGTTCTCGGTCAGCGGGCCATCATCAGTTTTGACTATGAATACGTGGACTACACGAATGCCAAATTCTATAATGTCGGAGACGGGAACGACTATGATGGATACATGCTTGATAAAGACACCTACGTCCTCGGGACCAACGACATGATAAAAGAAACATACAGAAGTACTCACAACTTCAGGGTTGGAGGAGAGTATCGATTCAGTAGCATATTCAGTCTGCGGGGAGGATATTCCTATTGGGCTTCTCCCTACAAAACAACGGATCTGAACGGGAAAAATGACCTTCAAACCGTCTCCGGAGGCTTTGGCTTAAACTTCAGTTACTTCTATATTGATGCTTCATACATGCATAAATGGGATAAAGAGAACAAATATTTCTACAACTACCAGAATTCATCCATGCCACAACCCCTTACCTCTCCCGAGGTTCAATCCAACCTCAAGAATAATGAATTCCGAATCACGTTGGGTATACGTATTTAGTTGGAGAAACGCATTTAACAACATAAAATAAAACACATGAAGCGGAGATTAACACACGAAGTTATCTCCGCTTTCTCATACATTCTCCCCTTATTCGATCTCCTCTTTCCTATCTCCTTTTTCTCTAGAGATCCATTATGATCATTTACTTAAACTCTATAGGAAATAGAAGTCCATAATTCATTCAAAAACCGACTAAGCACTATCAACCATACTCAAACGGCATACCAGGATAAGAATTAGCGGCTTGAATATTCTCTACACTAATCTTATTAAATGAAGGTAGTAGACAAAACTACGAGAGAAAATCCCACAGTTATTAGGATCTGAGACGCTCTTCACTTTTTATATCATTAGCAACCTTTTCTTATCATGAAAGACGTCCTGAAAGCCTGGAAATGATGCCGTGGCTACATATCACCACGCATCCCCGAAAATGGACCCTTTTGTTCGCAAGTAAGTTCAAGGATGAACCCGGGAGGATACGATAAACCAGCTTCAGCCAAAATGTTCAAATAAAAAAAGAGAGGCTGTCATTCAGACAACCTCTCTCGAAATTCGGCACCTACCTACTCTCCCACCAAAAGGCAGTACCATCGGCGCGGGCGGGCTTAACTTCTCTGTTCGGGATGGGAAGAGGTGGATCACCGCCGCTAGAAGCACCTTTTAATTCTCGCGTC